>CALKWZ010000001.1 GCA_938003985.1 uncultured Verrucomicrobiota bacterium
TGGACAGGCTGGCGGCGTCGCCGCCGACGATCGCGCGGTGCGGCACCGGCAGGCCTCGGACCGGCAGGCCGTCCACCAGCGCCAGGTCCGGGAGCGGCGCCAGTTGCGCCACGGCCCGGGCCATGGCCAGATGCGTCGCGCGCAAAATGTTCAGCGAATCGATTTCTTCGACGGACGCGGACGCCACGCCGATGCGCGCGTGCGGACAGGCGGAGAGCAGGGCATGGAAAAACTCCCGGCGGGCGGCCGGGAGTTTTTTCGAGTCGTCGAGGCCCGCGAGGGAGCGCTCCGCTTCGGCTTCGAGGAAGTCCTTGGCGAAGGCCACCGCGGCGGCCACGACGGGGCCCGCGAGCGGGCCGCGGCCGGCTTCGTCCACGCCGGCGACATGCAACAGGCCCCCGGTCCAAGCTTCCTGTTCGAAGCGGAGCACGGGGGCCCGGGGCGGGGAAGGACTATTCCTGGACTTCTTTCAGGCGGCTCTGCTTGCTCGTCAGCTTGCGCATGTAGTAGAGCTTCGCCCGGCGGGTCGCGCCGCTGCGTTCGACTTCGACCTTCGCGACGTAGGGGGAGTGCAGGGGAAACACGCGCTCGACGCCTTCGCCGAAGGAGATGCGCCGGACGGTGAACGTCTCGTTGGCGCCGCCGCCGTTGCGGGCGATGACCGTCCCGGCGTAGACCTGGATGCGCTCCTTGTCGCCTTCCTTGATCTTCACGTGGACGCGCACGGAATCGCCGATCTGAAATTCAGGGGCCTTTTCCTTGAGCTGGCTTTGTTCGACTTTTTCCAAAAGGGCAGTTTTCATGGGGGATACCTTCTTCCTTACAAACGAGCGGGCATCATAGGGATTTGCGGGGCGGCGTCAAGGGCGGAATCGGCCGGCGGCGCGGAAAGGCTTGTCATCGCCCGGGGGCGGCGGCAGGATGCGCGCGGATGGACGGGCCCTTAGCTCAGTTGGTCAGAGCGGAAGACTCATAATCTTTTGGTCGCAGGTTCAAGTCCTGCAGGGCCCAGTTCCTTGGGCGACCGGGCCGTTTGGAGCCGGGACGACCTCGTCCCGGTTTGTGATAGAGTGGGGGCAAGGCAGACGAACGCGATGCAACTGGTCGACGGCATACCGGTCTGGGGCGACCCGATCGAGGAAAACGCGCTGAAGCAGATCCGGCGCTGCGCCCGCACGGCCGACCGCGCGGCGCTCATGGCCGACCACCACAAGGGCTACGCCGTGCCCATCGGCGGCGTCGTGGCCTACGCCGACAAGATCAGCCCTTCCGGCGTCGGCTACGACATCGCCTGCGGCAACAAGGCCGTCCTCACCGACGCCAAGGGGGCCGACGTGCGCAAGGACATCGGCCGGATCATGGACGACGTGTTCGGGCACTTCGTTTTCGGCATCGGAAAGAAAAGTTCCGCGCGGGTGGATCACGAGCTGTTCGACGACGAAACGTGGAAGCTCGACGCCGTCCGCCCCTTGAAGGATCTGGCCCGGGACCAGCTCGGGACGATCGGCGGCGGGAACCATTACGTGGACGTCCTCGTGGACGAGCAAGACCGGGTCTGGATCGGCGTCCATTTCGGCTCGCGCGGGCTGGGCTTCAAGACGGCCACGTGGTTTCTCGAAAAAGGCGGGGCGCAGGACGGCATGGACGTGGAGCCGCTGGTGATTCCGGCGAACTCGGCGCTGGGCGCGGATTACCTCGCCTGCATGCACCTCGCCGGGCGCTACGCCTACGCCGGGCGCGACTGGGTTTGCGCCGAGGCCGCGCGGCTGCTGGGCTGGAAGATCCTGGCAGAGGTGCACAACCACCACAACTTCGCCTGGCGCGAAACCCACGGCGGGGAACCGCTCTGGGTCGTGCGCAAAGGCGCCACGCCGGCGTTTCCGGGGCAGAAGGGCTTCATCGGCGGTTCGATGGGCGATATCAGCGCCATCGTCGAAGGCATCGAAAACGACCAGGCCCGCTGGTCGCTCTATTCCACGGTGCACGGCGCGGGGCGCACGCTGGGGCGGATGGAAGCCAAAGGCAAGTTCGACCGCCGGACCGGCCGCTGCCTGCGGCCGGGGAAAGTCACGCCCGAGATGATGCGCGGGCGCGTGGAGTCCTTCGGCACCGAACTGCGCGGCGGCGGCCTCGACGAATCCCCGCACTGCTACAAGGATCTCCAAACCGTCCTCGCCGCCCACGCCGGCACGATCAAGATATTGCACCAGTTGCGCCCCCTCGGCGTCGCCATGGCGGACACCGAGGATCCATATCGGGATTGATCGAGAGGGGGCGAATGGCGAGCGTCAGCTTGCAGGCTGAGGCGAGCCGGCCGCGGCCGCTTGCCGGGCGGTTTTCAGGCGGTTCATTCTCGCGCGGACGTCCACGACCACTTGGACGTGGCGCTCATGGGAGAAGAGGCTGACCTTGTATTTCCGTTTGTCCGTCGTGTGGACGAACAAGGTCGGATAGGTTCCGTCACGCCCCGGGATCATCTTCACGTCGAGGTAGGCCACCTGGGCCAGCGGAATGCGGCGCTTGAACCAGCCGAATCGGCGGTGCAGGACGATCGCGTCGTCCGCTACGACGACGCGCTGCATGGCAAACCACATGAACAGGATCGCCAGAAACATGACGCCACCCCGAACGGTCCAATAGGGATGATCCCGAATGGCGGTCAATAGGAACCCGAGGAAAACCACCGCGGCGGCCCAGGCGATTTCCATGGCGAGATAAGGCGTGTACTTGGTTTGCATGGGCCCGCGGCCATGCCATGCGATCCAACGGGGCTGCCCGTCAACCTCCTGGCCGGCCGAAATCGAATCATAGGGCGGAAGGCGGTCCACGTGCCAGAATTTTGTCGAAAGACAATCGGGGCGCGAAAATCGTGAAAATGGCTCGAAAATGGCCCAAAATCGCGAAAACGGCCATGCGGGAGGCTCGGGGGGCCTGAAAACGGGAATTTTGGCAGGAAAACACGAAAAATCAGGAAAACAGGAGGGGAAAACATGCCATTTCCTGTTTTCCTGCGAACTTCCTGTATTCCGGCTTCGTTTTGGATTTTCAAAGAGCCGAGCGGATGCTCGACGTTCCCGGAGGGGAACCTAAGGTCCGAGATTGGAAATCAGAGGGCCGAGACCCGAAAACGGCGAAAAACGGGTCAAAACGGGCTGAAAATCGCGAAAAATGACCGAAAATCGCGAAAAATGGCCGCGCGGGAGGCTTTTTGGGCCTGAAAACGGCGTTTTGAACCGTAAATGGACGCAATTAACGCAAAATGGGATGTGAGTCGCAACGGGTGGCGAAATGGGGAGTCATCCCGAGCTTGTCGAGGGATCTCAAGTGCGGTCACGCAAGCGAGCGTGCGGGATGGGGCGGAGATGTCTCGGCAGAGCTCGACGTGGCCAGACAGGGGAAACCCCCGACGGGGGCGTCGGGGGCTTCAAGCAATCCGGTTGAGCCTATCCTTGGAGGGTTCGTTTTTTGGCCAGGGCTTTCTTCTGGGAGGGATGGGGCGTGGTGCCGACCGGCTTGCGGGCGGGTTTGCGGGCCGCTTTGTTGACGGGGCGGACGGGGCGGCCTTCCATGTAGCCGCGGTAGCCGACGGGCTCGAGCTGGAAGCGCGGGGCGTCGTCGTCGGCCCATTCGTAGCCGTAGAGTTCGGGCTGGTAGGTCTTCATGACGTCCCAGAGCGAGAAGATGGCCTGCTCGAAGTTCTCGTCGTCGAAGGGCGGGCCTTGGAAGACCATCATGGTGCAGGGCGGCAGGTCGATGATCTCGAAGCCTTCCGGGACGGGGCCGGCGTAGTCGGCGGGCACTTCGACGCCCTGGGCGTAGACGGAGGTGCCGCGGCGCTGGAGGCGCTTGGGCAGCCACAGGCCCATGGGCTCGTGGATGGCGGCCTGGATCTGGCCGAGCCGGGAGTAGACGTCGCAGCCGGTTTCCTCGCAGTACTCGAAGTAATGCGTGGCTTTTTTTCCGCGCTTGAGGATCATTTTGCGCGCGGGACGGGCGACGATCTGGACGAACACGACCTGGGACTGGGGCGGGGCGGTTTTGGCTTTCATGGGGGCGTTTCCTGGGGTTGCGGGCGGGTAGTAGCTGCGCATCCGGTCCGGCATGAACAGGACGACGGACGGCTTTTTCCGGCGAAACTGCCGCGGGGAAAGTCCGAATTGCCGGGTGAACGCGCGCGTGAAGCCGGCGTGCGAATCGAAGACGAAGTCGAACGCGACGTCGATCACCTTGCGCGGCGCCGCGCAGAGCTCGTCCGCGGCGGCGGACAGGCGGCGCTGGCGGACGTACTCGAACGGCGCGCGGCCGACGTATTCCTTGAAGAGCCGGGCGGCATGCCACGGGGAATAGCGGGCGGCGCGGGCGAGGCCGGCCAAGGTGATGGGTTCGGTCCGGTGCGCTTCGATGAAGGCCTGCATCCGTTTCACTGCGTTGATCTGTTCCGAGTCCATCGGGGTCTTTCCCTTTGTTGTGCCGCCATTCCACCACGGGCGCGGCGCGGGTTCTTGACCGGGATTGCGAAAATAGCAGAAATCGGGAGCGCCGGAAAACACCGCGAACGAGCGCGAATAGGAAGCATCGCCGATTCGCGCAAAAAGCGCGGCGGCAGATCAGGGGCGGGCGCGGGGCAGGCGGCACTCGAAGCGCGCGCCGGGCTGGCCGGGATTGGCCAGTTCCAGCTTCCCGCCGTGCAGGTGGGCGATTTCGGCGGCCAGCGACAGGCCCAGGCCCGTCGTGCCCGTCTTCGAGCCGGGCACTTGCACGAAGCGCTCGAAAATGGTTTGGGCGTAATCCGGCGGGATGCCGGGGCCGCCGTCGACGACGGCCACGGAGGCGTCGCCGCCGGGGAGTTCCGCCAGGTCGATCTGGATCGTGCCGCCGCCGGGCGTGTGGCGCACGGCGTTGTCGAGCAGGTTGCCGAGCAGTTCGACCACCAGTTCCTCGAGGCCCAGGACCTGCAGGTCGGCGGCCGGGAAGGCGGTGCGGATCCGCAGGCGCTGCGCTTCGGCGAGCGGTTCGTAGGCCCGCAGGACCCGTTCGACCGCCTGGCGCAGCGAAACGGGGACGAACCGGCGCGACAGCGCGCCGGCTTCCAGCTGCGCCAGCTGCAAGAGTTGTTCGACGAGCCGGGTCATGCGGTCCAGTTCGCCCAGCATCGAGCCGAGCGTGCGCCGGTATTCCGCTTCGGACCGGGGCCGGGCCAGCGCGACTTCGCCGAGGTTGCGCATGGCCGCGATGGGGGTGCGCAACTGGTGCGCGGCGTCGCCGCTGAAGCGCTCGAGCCGCTGGAGCACGGCCGCGTAGCCGTCGAACGCCGCGTTCATCGCCTGCGCGAGCCGCTTGGTTTCGTCGTCGGGCATGGCGGTCGTCGGGATCCGCTCGTTCCAGTGGCCGGCGCAGACGCGCTCGGCGGTGGCGGCCATGGCGCGCAAGGGATGCACCACCCGCCGGGAAATGGCCCAGGCCAGTCCGACGAGGAGCGGCACGACCCACAGCGACAATCCCAGCACGTGGGCCGTTTGTTCCAGCGCGATCCGCAGCGACACGTCGGGATGGGCGCGGCTGAGCAGCCACTCGACGAACACGTTGATCGCCGCCTGGCTCGCCAGCAGCAGCGCCAGCAGCAGGAGCAGGTAGAGGAACACCCGGGAGCGGAATTTCAGGTTCACGGCGCGTCTCCCGCCAGCATGAAGCCCACGCCCCGGATGGTGCGGATCAGATGCGGGGTTCCGGGGCGTTCGATTTTTTCGCGCAAATGGGAGATGTGCACGTTGATCACCTTGTCCAGCGGCGTCAAGCGGCGGTTGATTTTCCAGACCTCGTCGGCCAGCAGGTCGCGCGAAACCGGCTGGCCGCGCCATTTGGCCAGCAGCACCAGCACGTCGAACTCGCAGGCGGTCAACGGCACGAGCTCGCCGGCGCGCCGCACCCAGCGGTTCACGCGGTCGATTTCGAGGTCGGCCACGCGCAGGACGTCGGTTTCGAGCTGCTGCACCGCGGTGCGCAGGCGGGTGCGGACCCGCGCCAGCAGTTCGGCGAACGCGAAGGGCTTGGTCACGTAGTCGTCGGCGCCTTCTTCGAGTCCCGCCACGCGGTCCAGCAGGGTGGCGCGCGCCGTCACGATGACGACCGGCATCCGGTAGCCTTTCTGGCGCATCGCGCGCAGCCAGGTCCGGCCGTCGCCGTCGGGCAGGTTCAGATCGAGGATCACGAGCGCCGGCGTTTCCTGCGCGAGCTGCCGGTCGGCCTCGGCCAGGCACGTCGCCGCGACGACGGCGAAACCCTCTTCCCGCAATCCGCGCACGAGGCTGGACGCCACGTGGGGGTCGTCCTCCACCAGCAGCAACCGGCTCGAGCGTTTGTCCGTCGATTCCGCCATACGGGCGTCAATCTGAAGCTTTCGCGCGGCAAAAGCGAGGGGAAACGGCAAGGTAAAGCAAACTTAAGCCTTTCGGATTTGCCCGTGCGGCGCGGAATTGCGAACGTCGTCCGCATGCTGGGAGCGAGACCATCGATGGGCACGGAATGGAGTTGGTTGGCGGCGGCGGTTCGGCGGCGGACGGTCCGGATCCGCCGAGGATTTGTGGCGGCGGCGTTGGTGCCGCTGCTGCTGGCCGGCGGGTGCGAGGAAAAGACGAACCCGTACGCCTCGTCGCCGGGCGGGCGGTCCCGTTCCTTGCGGCCGGGCCACCCGGTGCTGGGCTATGGCCGGATCGCGCATTGGGCGCTGGATCTCGGCATGCTCAAGGCCGAATTGGCCGCCTGCGACGAGGCCGGGCTCGGCATCTACACCGTTTCCCTGCTCGGCTGGTGGCGCTATGCGCTGCCCGGCGCGCCGGACCAGCAGATCCGCGACCTGACGGAAGCGGCCTACAAGGTGCTGATCGAAGAGTGCCGTTCGCGCGGGATGATCGCCTTGATCGACGTCCACAACCAGAACAGCGGCAGCCGCAAGCACGGCGAACAGGGCCGGCCGCTGGACGATCCCGCCGAAGTGGCGTTGATCGACTGGGGCATCGAGCTGGTGCGCAAGCACGGCCCGGCCAACGTCGTGGTGGTGCCTTGCCGCGAGGCCCGCGAGGAAAGCGGTTTTGCGGTCGAACGCAAATGCGTGGAACGCTTGGACGGATTCCAGTTGTGCGCGAACGCGGGCAGCCGGACCTGGCCGGCGCCGGGCTGGGCGGATTACGCCGAGTGGCATCCCTGGAACGTGAACGAAGCGCCGCCGGCCGGAGCCATCGTGGCTTCGGACACGGCCGCCATTCTGAGCCAACTGAACGCCGGCGGCGTCTTCGGCCCCGGACAGCCGGAAGTGGCGCGGCAATGGATGCTGGCCGGGGTGGCCCAGGGCAATCCCGCCCGGGTCTTCTATACCCTGTATCCGGGACCCGTGGATCTGGCCACGATCCAGGCGATCGGTTCGGCCGCGCCATAACCGGCCTTGTTTTCCCGACCGGCCATCCGTCTCCGGCCGGAACCGCCCGGCTCTCGCCGCGCGCCGCCGGCCCGGCGAAACGGAAGATAAAGCAAACTTATCCATTCCGGTTTTGCGTGCGGACCCGGGAACTGGCAATCAGACCCAAAGGCAACGAAAGGAATTCGCATGACGAGCAATCAAAAATTTACGGTTTGCGGGCGGCCGGCGCGGTTGGGCGCCTGGCTGCGCAAGGGATTTTGGGCGGCGGCGCTGCTGCCGCTGCTGTTGGCGGGCGGCTGCGAGGACAAGGTCAATCCGTATGCTTCCGGTTCGCCGGGCGGGGGCTCCCGTTCGCTGCGTTCGGGCAACACGCTCCTGGGCTATGGCCGGGTTTCGCATTGGGCGGCCGATCTCGGCCTGCTGCGGGCCGAACTGCGCGCCTGCGACGAGGCCGGGATCGACATCTACACCGCGTCGCTGCTCGGCTGGTGGGGCACGGCCATGCCGGGGGCGTCCGAGCAGCAAATCCGGGACCAGACGGAAGCGGCCTACAAGGTGCTGCTCGACGAATGCCGCTCGCGCGGGATGATCGCTTTGATCGACATCCACAACCAGAACAGCGGCAGCCGCAAGTACGGCGAGCAGGGCCGGAAGCTGGGCGATCCGGCCGAAGTGGCGTTGATCGATTGGGGCATCGAGCTGGTGCGCAAGCACGGCCCGGCCAACGTCGTGGTGGTGCCGTGCCGCGAAACCGGCGATGCCAGCGGCTTGGACGTCGAGCGCAAGTGCGTCGAGCGCCTGGACGGCTTCCAGCTCTGCGCGAACACGGGCGCCCGCACCTGGCCGGTGCCGGGCTGGGCGGATTACGCCGAGTGGCATCCCTGGTCCGTCGACGAGGTGCCGCCGGCCGGGGCCATCGTGGTTTCGGACACCGGCCCCATCCTGAACCAGCTGAACGTGGGCGGGGCGCTGGGCCCCGGCCAGCCCGAAGTCGTGCGGCAATGGATGATGGCCGGGGTGGGCCAAGGCAATCCCGCGCGGGTGTATTACACCCTGTATCCGGGGCCCTTGGATCTGGCGACGATCCAGGCGATCGGTTCCGTGGCGCCGTAGTCTGGGGCCGTCCCCCTTCGGTCCTCGGCCGTTGGCCTGAATCCCTAATTCAGCAACGCGCCCTTGGGGCCGGCCTTGTCGTCCCAGTTGCGGGGCTTCTGGGTTTCGATGGCGGCGACGACCTTGGTGGTCATCTGGATGCCGCGGGTCTTGGGCGTGCGGACGGCGACCTTCCTGGGCTCGAATTCCTGCTGGTGGATCTGCTGGCCCTTGCGCGGCGCGTACTTGACGTAGAGCGTCGCGGGCTGGGCGTCGGAGAAGAACAGCGCCCGGGCGGTTTCGCCCTCGGGCACGCAGAAGTAGTCCTTGTTCTGGATGACGCCCCCGAACGCGAACCGCTTGAGGTGCGTGATGCCGTCGGCCTCGTAGACGAGGGTCATCACGCGGTCGCGGTCGTAGATGGCGGCATAGACGAGGTTCTTGTCCACGAACAGTTTTTCGGGCGGCGGGACGACGCGGTAGCGGCAGTCGTTCCAGACGAGGATGACCTTGTCGTAGGACGAGCAGCGGAAGAGGGGCTCGCCGCCGCCCACGTCGTAGCCGAGATAGCCCTTTTCCTTGTCGAGGACGACGGCGTGCTCCTCGGCGGTCAGTTCGCGCACTTCGATGGCGTCGAACTTGGCTTCCTTGGTCTTGCGGGGGAAGAGGTCGGCGTAGTCGCGGTAGAGCCCCTTGAGATACTTGATCGCGTAGGCGGTCACGTCGGTGAGGTTCTGCTCGACGGCGGCGAAGTCGGCGAGGAGATCGTCTTCCTCCTTGCGCGACTTGTTGATGTCGTAGAGCGAAATGCGCCGGATGGGAATGCCCAGCAGCAGGTCGAGGTCGGCGCCGGTAACGTCGCGCCGCAGCTGGTCGCGGAAGGGGGCGAGGCCGTCGAGGATGGCCTGGCGGACTTCGGCGGCCGTCTTGCATTCCTCGATGCGCTTGTAGATGCGGTGCACGATGAACAAGCGCACGAGCGAGGCCGCCTGGAGGGCTTCGTCGATCTTCTTGCGCTCGATCTGGAGTTCCTTGCGCAGCAGGTCGACGAGGCGCTTGACGTTGTGGCGCAGGATGTCGTGGACGGACATCTCGACGGGGCGCTGTTCCTTGATGACGATGGGGCGCAGGGAAATGGACGCCTCGCACTGGGTGAAGACGTAGAGCGCCTGGATGGCCTGCTGGACGTCGGCGTCGGCCGCGAGGGCGATTTCGATCTCGACCTTGCCCGCCGTGTAGTCGCGGATGGCCTTGGTCTTGAGCTTGCCCTTCTTGGCGGCGTCTTCGATGGAGGCGATGAGCGTTTCGGTGGTGACGCCGTAGGGCAATTCGCGGATGACGAGGGTGGCTTCGTCTTTTTGGTCGACGACGGCCCGGCAGCGGACCTTGCCGCGGCCTTCGTCGTACTCGCGGGTGTCGATCAGTCCGCCCTGCGGGAAGTCGGGCGCCAGCTTGAACGGCTTTTTCTGGAGGATCGCGATCTGCGCCTGGAGCAGTTCGCCGAAATTGTGCGGCAGGACGCGGGTGGACAGGCCGACGGCGATGCCTTCCGTGCCGAGCATCAGCAGCAGCGGCAGCTTGGCCGGCAGCACGACGGGCTCTTTGTTGCGGCCGTCGTAGGAGGGCACGTAGTCGGTCAAATCGGGATTGAACAGCTGCGTGGCGGCCAGATCCGTCAGGCGGCATTCGATGTAGCGCGGCGCGGCGGCGGGATCGCCGGTGTGGATGTTGCCGAAGTTGCCCTGGCCCTCGATGAGGTAGCCGCGGTTGACCAGCGTGACCAGCGCGTCGCCGATGGAGGCGTCGCCGTGCGGGTGGTACTGCATGGTGTGGCCGACGATGTTGGCGACCTTGATGAACCGGCCGTCGTCCTTTTCGTAGAGCGCGTGGAGGATGCGGCGCTGGACGGGCTTGAGGCCGTCGTCGAGCTCCGGAATGGCGCGGTCGCGGATGACGTAGGACGCGTACTGCAGGAAATTGCCGTCCATCAGCCGGTGCAGCGGACCGTCGCCGAGGTCTTTCTCGTCGACGTGCGGGACGGGTTCGGCGGGCGCGGCGGACGACTTGGCCCCTTTGGCGCCCTTGGCGGGGCGCGGGGCGTCGTCGTCGGAGTCGGAACCGAAAAGGGATGGTTGCTGGATGTCGGTCATGGCGTCAACGGTCGGGCACTATACCGGGGCGGCGCGGGGATGACAAGCGGCGGGGCGGAGGACTTGATTTCGCGCGGCGCGGCGGGCAGTATGGCGACGCATGAGGGCGTGGCTCAAGCGGATCTATCGCGAAACGGACTGGGGCCGGCGGGCGTTTTTCCCGCTGGTGCGGGCGCGGGACTGGCTGCAAGGGGGCGGGTGGCGGTCGGACCGGAGCGCCATCGAACGGAAATTCGCCCAGACGTTCGGCTACCCGCTGGACTGGGCGAATCCGCGTACGCTGAACGAAAAGCTGAACTGGATGAAGCTGCACGTGCGCGACCCGCTGCAGAAGATCGCGGCGGACAAGTACGCCGTGCGGGCGCACGTGGCGGCGAAGGTGGGGGAGAAGTACCTGATTCCGCTGATCCGGAAGTGCGACCGGGCGGAGGAGATCCGCTTTGCGGAGCTGCCGGCGGCGTTTGTCTTGAAGACGAACCACGGCAGCGGGCAGAACTGGATCGTGCGGGACAAATCGCGCGAGGACGAACGCGCGGTGGTGCGCCAGTTCCGCGAATGGCTGGCGACGAGCCATTACGCCGCCTCGCGCGAATGGCCGTACAAGGACATGAAGCCGGCCGTCGTGGTCGAAGAACTGCTGCTGGACGAAACGGGGCACGTACCCAGCGATTTCAAGTTCCATTGCTTCGGCGGGAAGGTCGCGGCGATCCAGGTGGATCTGGACCGCGAGACGGCGCACCGGCGGAATTTCTACGATCTGGACTGGCGGCTCCAGCCCTTCATCTGGACGGAGTGGGAGGGGAGCAAGCCGTCCTGGCCCAATGGGCGGGCGGTGGCGCGGCCGGCGGCGCTGGCGGAAATGGTGCGCGTGGCGGAAACGCTCGCGGCCGATTTCCCCTATGCGCGCATCGACCTGTTTTATTGCCGCGGCCAGGTCTACTTCGGGGAAATCACCTTCTACCACGGCGGCGCCTTCGAACGGTTCGATCCGCCGGAATTCGATCGCTTTTTCGGCGATAAATTGGCCTTGCCGCGCGGATAAAGCCGTTTTTCGTGCTTTCTATTTTTCCACGACGTGGAAAAATGCCCCGGAATTTTTCCACAGTGTGGGAAAACCGCGATTTCGAGGAGAATTCATGGACATCCAGGAAGTAGATGGATTGACGGCGCAGGCGCTGGCGGAGCTGGCGGGCGCGGCGGATTTGGCCGCGCTGGAGGCGCTGCGGGTGAAGTACATCGGCCGCAACGGAATGCTCCCGGCGCTGATGCAGGGGCTCAAGGACGTGCCCGCGGCGGACAAACCGGCGATGGGCCAAGCCCTCAACCGCTTCAAGACGGGCGTGACGGCGGCGGTGGCCGAGCGCAAGGCGGCGCTGGAGGCGGCGGCGAAGGTGGCCAAGGCCGGCGCGTTCGATCTTTCCCTGCCCGGGCGCTGGGCGCGCCGCGGCCGGCTGCATCCGATCCAGCAGCTCATCGACAAGACCTCGGCGATCTTCCGCCGCATGGGCTTCACGGTGGCCGACGGACCGGACGTGGAGACGGAGTACTACAACTTCGACGCGTTGAACACGCCGGCCGACCACGTCTCGCGCGACGTGCAGGACACGTTCTATCTGCCCGGCGGCCTGCTGCTGCGCACGCAGACCAGCGCGGTGCAGGCGCGGTACATGGAAAGCCGCCAGCCGCCCGTGCGGATCGTCTGCCCGGGCCGCTGCTACCGGCGCGACACGACGGACGCGACGCACTCGGCCAACTTCCACCAGATCGAAGGCCTCTACGTCGATGAAAAGGTCAGCCTGGCCGATTTGAAGAGCGACATCGACCACTTCGCCGGTGAGCTGATGGGCCCGGGCGTGAAGTCGCGCTTCCGCACCCATTTCTTCCCGTTCACCGAGCCGAGCGTGGAAGTGGATTTCTCCTGCCACATGTGCGGCGGCAAGGGCTGCCGGGTCTGCAAGCAGAGCGGCTGGATCGAGATCATGGGCGCCGGCATGGTGGATCCCAACGTCTTCAAACTGGCCGGCTACGATCCGGAAATAGTCACCGGCTACGCCTTCGGCATGGGCATCGAGCGCCTGGCGATGATCCTGTTCGGCATCGACGACATCCGGCGGCTGTACGAAAACGACGCGCGGTATCTCGCCCAATTCTGATTGGGCGAGAGTATTCAGGAGTCAGAATTCAGGATTCAGAATGGAGACGAGGGGCAGAATGCGGGCGGCCGCCCGAACGTTCGAGGACTTGGTGGTTTGGCAGAAAGCCCACCAATTCGCGCTGGCGGTCTATCGCCTGACGCGGGCGTTTCCCCGTTCGGAAGTCTACGGCCTGACCTCCCAGTTCCGGCGCGCGGCGGTTTCGATCGCAGCGAACATTGCGGAGGGATTCCGCAAGCGCGGCAGCGCCGACAAGGTGCGTTTCCTGAACATCGCGCAGGGCTCCTTGGAGGAGTCGCGCTACTATCTGATTTTGGCTCGCGATTTGGAGTATGGAGACGTTTCCGAAGCGAAGGCCGTTTTGGAGGAGACCAGCAAGTTGCTGGAGGCATATTCCCGTTCCATTCTGAATTCTGACTCCTGAATTCTGAATACTAATAGGATTTACCATGAAAATTCCGTTGAGCTGGTTGAAAGAGTACGTGGACTTCGAGGACACGGTCGCGGGGTTGGCGGACAAGCTGACGTTCTCGGGCGTGGAAGTCGAAGGCATCGAGCGCCTGGGCGGCGGCGTGCCGGGCGTGGTGGTCGCCGAAGTGCTGGCCATCGAGAAGCACCCCAACGCGGACAAGCTGACGCTGTGCAAGGTGAACTTCGGCGGGCCGGCGGAAATGACCGTGGTCTGCGGCGCGCCGAACGTGGCCGTGGGCGGGAAGTATCCGTTCGCGCCGCTGGGCACGACGCTGCCGGCCGGTTTCACGATCGAAAAGCGCAAGGTGCGCGGCGTCTTCAGCGAGGGCATGCTCTGCGCCGAGGACGAACTCGGGATTTCCAAGAACCACGACGGCCTGATGGTGCTGGACGCGAAATGGGCGCCGGGCACGGCGCTCTCCGAGGTGCTGGGGCCGCCGGAGACGGTGGTCGAGGTGGAAATCACCCCGAACCGGCCGGATTGCCTGAGCCTGCTGGGCATCGCGCGCGAAGTGGCGGCGCTGTACGGCACGCAGGTCAAGGTGCCGGACGCGACGCTGCGGGAATCGCATCCCGCGGTGGAGAAGGCCACGAGCGTGGTCGTCGAAGATCTGGTGGATTGTCCGCGCTACACGGCGCGCGTTTTGCAAGGCGTGCAGGTGGGCCCGAGCCCCGACTGGATGAAGCGGCGCCTCGAGGCGGCCGGCATCCGGGCCATCAACAACGTCGTGGACATCACGAACTACGTCATGCTCGAGTGCGGGCAGCCGCTGCACGCGTTCGACCAGAAACTGCTGGCGGAAGGCCGCATCGTGGTGCGGCATCCGAAGCCGGGCGAGAAGATCCTGACCCTCGACGGCGTGGAGCGCGCGCTGGAGCCGCAGATGCTGGTGATCGCCGACGCGGTCAAGCCGATGGCGGTGGCGGGCGTGATGGGCGGCGAGCACAGCGGCATCAACGAGACGACGACGGACGTGCTGCTGGAGAGCGCGAATTTCCGGCCGGCGTCGGTCCGCGCGACGAGCAAGAAGCTGGGCATGCTCTCGGACGCTTCGTACCGCTTCATGCGCGGCGTGGACGCGGAACTGGCCGAATTCGGCAGCCGCCGCGCGGCGAAACTGATGTGCGAACTGGCCGGCGCGAAGCTGCTGATGGGCGTCGTGGACGTGCGGTCGGAACCGAAGAAGCCCTGGAAAGTGGTCTGCCGTCCGGCGCGGCTGGAAGCCCTGCTGGGCATCGCGGCGGCCCCGGCGGAAATCGCGCAGGTCTTCGCGGCGCTGGAGCTGAAGGTGCTGAAGTGCGGTCCGGACGCGATCGAAGTGGAAGTGCCGACGTTCCGCGAGGACCTGACGCGCGAAGCGGACCTGATCGAGGAATACGCCCGCATCTACGGGCTGAAGAAATTGCCGCCGGTGCGCTCGATGGCGACCATCGTGCCCGACGCGGACGACAAGCCGGCGCAGGCGCAGGCGCGGCTGCGCGACGTGCTCGTGGGGTTGGGCCTGCAGCAGATCATGCACTACAGTTTTCTCGCCGAAGGGTTGCTGGACCTCTTCGACCAGGGCAACGCGCCGAGCCGCGTGAAGCTGGCGAATCCGCTGACGGCGGACCACACGGTCATGCGCGATGCGCTGCTGCCGCAAATGGCCGAGACCATCGGCCTGAATTTCTCGCGGCAGGTGGCGGAAACGGCGTTCTTCGAGACCGGCCGCGTTTTCCGGCTGGGGCCGGACGGCAAGCCGACGGAGACCGACCACGTCGCGGTCGGCCTGTTCGGGCCGGCCGGCCGCACGGGGCTGGACAAGTTCAAGCCCGTCGAGGAACTGGAAATGTTCCTGTGGATCAAAGGCCTGTGGGAACAGGCCTCGGCCGCGCTGAACCTGCGCGGCGCGGCGCTGCGGCCGGCGGACCGGCCGTGGAGCGAGCCGGGTCGCGGCATGGAAATCGTCGTGGACGGCGCGGTCGCCGGCTGGCTCGGCCTGCTGAAGGCGGAGATCGCGAAGGAATGGCGCCTCCACGAGCCGGTGGGCTTGCTGGAAGCGGAAGCGAAGCCGCTGGTCAAGGACGTGGAAGCGACGCAACCTCTGGTCCCGCCGCCGAGCTATCCGAGCATCCGGCGCGACGCGGCGCTGATCGTGGGCACGGACGTGCGGCACGAACGGGTCGTGGACGTCGCGCGCGCGGCGGCGCCGGCGGAACTCGAAAAGATCGAGCTGTTCGACGTCTACCAGGGCAAGAACCTGGGCGAGGGCCGCAAGAGCATGGCCTATGCGTTCACCTACCGCTCCAAGACCGGCACGTTGACCGACGAGGTCGCCAACGGCTTCCAGGCGAAGGTCAACGCGGCGCTCAAGGCGCAACTGCCCGCCGAAATCCGGGAGAGCTAGAGCCCCGTCCGGCCACGCCCGCTCGGCGCCGTCCGCGAAATAGGGCGTGATTCGCGGCGGGGTCTGTGCCATGCTGGTCCGCCGAACCGAAAGGAGCGTCCGATGAGCAAAGGCATGATTCTGGGACTGCTGATCCTCGCGGCGTTCGTGATCGTGCTGATCATGACGCCCGGCCGGACGTCCGTGAACCTGTTTTCGATGACGCTGACGCTGAAGACGTCGTACGCCTTGCTGGCGGCGGCGGGCGTCGGGGTGGTGGCGGGGGCGCTGCTGCGCAAATGAATCGCGTCGAAGAACTTCTGGCGCGCGGCGTGAAGATCGCCGCGCCGGCGTCGGTGGAAATCGGCGCCGAAGTGGATCCGGCCAAGATCGCGCCGGGCGTGGTCGTCCACGCCGGGTGCAAGGTGTTCGGCGCGGAAACGAGCATCGGTCCGGGCGGCGTGCTGGGGCGCGAGGCGCCGGCGACGGTGGACGACTGCCAGCTCGGGGAGCAGGTGGAGCTCAAGGGCGGGTCGTTCGTCGGAGCGGTATTCCTCGACGGGGCGGCGCTGGGCAGCGGCGCGCAGGTGCGGCCGGGCACGATCCTCGAGGAAGGCGCCGAGATGGCGCATGCGGTGGGCCTGAAGCAGACGATCTTCTTCCCGTTCGTGGTGGGCGGCAGCCTGATCAATTTCTGCGACGCGCTGATGGCCGGCGGCACGAGCCGCAAGGCGCACAGCGAAATCGGGTCGTCGTTCATCCATTTCAATTACACGCCGCACGGCGACAAGGCGACGGCGTCGCTGCTCGGCGACGTGCCGCGCGGCGTCATGCTCGACCAGGCGCCGATCTTCCTGGGCGGACAGGGCGGCATCGCGGGCCCGGTGCGGGTGGAGTACGGCACGGTGCTGGCGGCGGGCCACGTGCTGCGCAAGGACGTGGAGAAGCCGGGGCAGCTGGTGGTGCCGGCGATGCCGCATGCGGGCACGTTCCCGTACGAAGCGGGCTATCGGTCCGTGGCGCGCGTGCTGCGCAACGGGGCGATCTACGTCGGGAATCTCGCGGCGCTGGAAACTTGGTATGCGCAGGTGCGGCGGCCGTTGCTGGAAAAAACGCCGCACGGCCGGGCGTGCCTGGCCGGCGCGCTCAAGCAACTGGCGGGCGCGCGCGCTGAACGGCTGAAGCGCCTCGACGAAGTCGTCGCGAAGCTCGCGGCGGAAAACCGCGCGGCGCTCGGGGAAGATTTGCGCGCGGAACACGAACGGATTTGCGCGGCGTGGCCCGCGGCGCGGGCGCGCCTGGCGGCGGCCGGCGACGTGGCCTGCGCGGAAAAGGCGGCGTTTCTCGCCGCGTGGGCCGCGGCGAAGGAAGACGCCTACGTGGCGCGGGTGCAGGGCTTGCCGGCGGCCGCGAAGACGGCGGGCACGGCCTGGCTGCAGAAGATCGTGGACGGAGCCGGTTCGCCGGCCTAATCAGGAGCCGAAAATGGGCGACAAGAAGCTGTTCGGGACGGACGGGGTGCGCGGGGTCGCGAACCGCGAGCCGATGATGGTGGAGACGGCCGTGAATCTCGGCCGCGCGGTGGCGTACGTGCTGAAGGAACGCAAAGGCGGCAAGCGTCCGCGCGTGGTCATCGGCAAGGACACCCGCCTGAGCGGCTACATGCTCGAAAACGCGCTGGTGGCGGGCCTGTGCTCGATGGGCGGCGATGCGCTGCTCGTCGGCACGCTGCCCACGCCGGGCATCGCGGTGCTGACGATCGACCAGAAGGCGGACGCGGGTTTCGTGATTTCCGCGTCGCACAATCCTTTCCAGGACAACGGGATCAAGCTGTTCTCCGGCGACGGCTGCAAGCTGCCGGACGACGAAGAGGCCGAGATCGAAAAGCTGATGGCCGACGGCAAGCTGACGAGCCTGTTGCCGAAAGCGGGCGCCATCGGCAAGTCGTTCCGGGTGGAAGACGCCTTGGAGCGCTACATCGCGTTTTGCGTCAAGACGTTCCCGGCCGATCTGGACCTCAAGGGCATGCGGATCGTGCTGGATTGCGGCAACGGGGCGACCTACAAGGCGGCGCCGGCGGTGTTCAAGCAGCTCGGCGCGGCCGTGACGAGCCTGCACTGCACGCCGAACGGGTTGAACATCAATGCGCGCAGCGGCTCGCAGCACACGGACGCCTTGCGCGAGCAGGTGCTGGCCGAGCGCGCCGACGTGGGGCTGGCGTTCGACGGCGACGGCGATCGCCTGATCGTCGTCGACGAGAACGGGACGGAGCTGACGGGCGACCACGTGCTGGCCGTTTGCGCGAAGGATCTCAAGGAGCGCGGGAAGCTGAAGAACAACGTCGCCGTGGGCACGGTGATGAGCAACTTTGGCCTGCACGCGGCGATGCGCAAACTGGGGATCGACCTGGCGTGCAGCGCGGTGGGCGACCGCTACGTGCTGGAAACGATGAAAGCCAAGGGCGGCGTAATCGGCGCGGAAGCGTCGGGCCACATGATCTTCCTGGACAAGCAGACGACGGGCGACGGCATCGTCGCGGCGCTGCAGCTGCTGGCGACGCTGCGCCGCACGGGCAAGGAAATGTCGGCGCTGGCGTCCGTGCTGAAGCTGGCGCCGCAGAAGCTGGTGAACGTGGAGCTGGCGAGCCGGCCGCCGCTGGAGGGGCTCAAGGGCGTGCAGGCGGCGATCGCCGCGGCGGAAAAGGAACTGGGGCAGGACGGCCGGGTGCTGGTGCGCTATTCCGGCACGCAGAACCTGTGCCGCGTGATGGTCGAGGGGCCGACCGACGAAACCGTGGCGCGCCTGTGCGAGTCGATCGCCGCGGCGCTGAAGAAGGAAATCGGCTAAACCGGCCGCGGCCAAGGCCGCGGTTCAGTAGATTTCCTCGCTCTCTTCGCGCGTGTAGAAGAGATGGAGGTGGTTTTTCGCGCAGGCGGCGGGATCGAGCAGGATCCGCTCGGCCTCGGCGCGTTCGGTTTCGGCGGCGGCGCGCAGCGCGTCGAGCTTGGCGCGGGCGCCGGACGCGTCCACGAGCTTCAGGATCTCGTCGTAGAGGAAGGGGGAGCCGTAGAGCAGCCGGCATTCGCAGAGGATCTTGCAGGCGACCATGTGCTCGAAGCGGTCGCAGGCAAGCTGCCGGCGGACTTTCTCGAGGGGTTTGAGAACGTAGTCGATCTCCTCCTGGACGTCCGGATGCGTGAGGAGATAGTGTTTCTGGCGATAGATGGCTTCGTCGAGCGTGCGGCGCTCGGCTTCGGGAAGATCGTCGGCGACGACGACGATGACGTCGAGATCCGAGCCGCGGACCATGCGGCCGGAGCTTTTTTCGGGGCGGGGCACGCGGTGGGCCATCTGGTAGGTGACGTCGCCGGCGATCAGGAACGCGGCCCGGCGGAGCAGGCGCGCTTCGTCGGGCAGTTCGGCCACGGCCATGCAGACGCTCGCGCGGGCGAGATCGATCTTCTCGCGGGAAATGGCCGCGGCGTTCGCCTCGAGCGCGGCGGCGCGGGCTTCGAGCGCGGCCTGCTGGCGTTCGAGGCCGACGAGGGTGTAGGTGAGGAATTCGCGCCGGATGGAGGGGGAGAGGCGGGCATAACCTTCGACGGCGGAATCGAGCCGCAGGTAGCGGCGCCCGGTGCGGCGCAGGACGAGTCCGGGCGCGTGGCAGGCGCGCCACAGTTCGAGGACGTCGGCGAAATCTCCGGCGGCGGCGAGTTCGGCGCCGGTGAGCGGGCCGCGGCCGGCCAGGATGTCCACGAGGCGGGTCATGGGGGCAGTATGGCGGTTGCGGCGGGAAAAGGGGAAGCGATTTTTCCGGTCGGCCGGTTGCGGCTTGTGCGGCGCCCGGCCGGAGAGTAAAAATTTGGCAGTACCTCCGGGGCGCGAAGCGTGGAAAACTGGATCGAGGAAGAATGGCAAGACCCGCGTAAGTCGCCGCGGTTGCCGCGCCGGCGGGCGATGGTGGGCTTGGCCTTGCCGGTCGTCGCGGGCACGGCGACGGGCATCTGCGCGACGATTTCGCCGGCGTGGTTCTGGGGCGCCGGCGCGTTGCTGCTGTTGCCGCTGTTCGTGTGGGTGCGCCGGCGCTGGTCGGTCTGGCCCCTGATGGCGGCGGCGTATTTCCTGGTGGCCGCCCATGCGCGGCTGGCGACGGGCGGCGGCGGGCCGACCGCGCTGGCCGCGGCGCTGGCACGCCCGATGGAATACGTCCAGGTCGTGGCGCAGGCGCTGGAAGACGCCGTGCCGCAGCCGGCGCAGCCCGGCCGGGCGCCCGGCGCGACGTTCGCGGCCCGGGTCGAAGGCCTGAACCGGGACGGCTCCTGGCAACGGGTGGAGGATCGCCTCCGCGTGGGGGTGCGCGGCGCGGTGCCCCACGGCCGCTTGCCGCGCTACGGCGAGCGCTGGCGCCTGCGCGGGCTGGTCTGTCCCGCGGTGCCGCGGCGCACAGGGCTGTTCACCCTGCCGGAAAACCAGGCCATGGTGGACGGGGACCGGGCGTTTTTCCTGGATGCCGGGCAAGGCAATCCCTTCGTGGATTGGTGTCTGGCCCGGCGGCGCACTTGCCGGAACGTCCTCGGGCGCGGGCTGGAAACATTGCCCGAAGAACGGGGCGTGCTGCAGGCGTTGCTGCTGGGCTACCGCGAAGATCTGCCGCGGGCCCTGCGGCGCGATTTCGTGGCGACCGGCACCGTGCACATCTTCGCGATTTCCGGCGCGCACGTGGGCATGCTGGCGCTGATGATTTCCGGCCTGCTGCGGGCGCTGCGGATTCCCATGACGCGTTGGTTCCTGTTCCTGGCGCCGCTGCTGGCGGTCTACGTGGTCGCGACCGGCGCGGCCACCAGCGCGATTCGCGCCGGCATCATGGCCGTCCTGATGCTGGCCGCGCCGTTTTGCCGGCGCCGGCCGGACGCGATCTCGGGGCTGGCGGTGGCGGCCATCGCGATCCTGCTGGCCGCGCCCGCGCAACTGGGGGATCTGGGATTCCTGCTCTCGTTCACGGCCGTGGCCGGCCTGCTGGCGCTCCAGCCGCTGTTCGATGCCGCGGCCGTGCGGCTGTTCCGGCGCGACGAGTGGCAGTTGCCGGACGCAGAGCGGTCGGACCGGCGCCGGATCCGGGCCGGCGGGCTCGCCGCGACGCGGTTCGGCCTGGTCTCGGTTTCGGCCTGGATCGCGACGGCGCCGCTGACCGCCTTTTTCTTCAATCTGTTTTCGCCGATCGCGCTGGGCATGAACCTGCTGGTGATTCCCGCGGCGTTCTGCATCCTGATGTCCGGGGTGCTGAGCCTGCTCGGCGCGCCGCTCTGCGGCTGGCTGGCGGAGACCTTCAACCACGCGGCGGCGCTGTTCGCGGCCGGCTTGGCGCGGTGCATCGGCTGGGCGGCGGATTTTCCCGGCGGGCATTGGTTCGTCCGCACGCCGCCGGCCGCGGGCGTGATTGTCTGGTACGCGGTGTTGGCCGCGGCGGCGACGATGGCGCGGCGCGCGCGCGCCGCGTTGCCCGTCGGGTTGGGCCTGCTCGCCGCGCTGGCGCTGGCTTGGAACGCGCGGGAAGCGCGTCGCTGCCGGGTATCCGTGTTGGACGTGGGCGCCGGCAGCGCGACGCTGGTGCAAGCCCGGTCGGCGCGGATTCTGGTGGATGCGGGTTCGGCGTTCGCGGCGCCGGACACGCTGCGGCTGTTGCGGGCCGAGGGCGTCAACCGGCTGGACGCGCTGGTTTTGTCGCATGCGGATGCCCGGCACGTCGGCGCGGCGGCGGACGTGCTGGCGGCCGTGCCGGTCGGGGAACTCTGGGTGCCGGCGGTGCGGTGGCCTTCACCCCTTGTGAAGGACGTTTTGCGCCGGGCGGAAACCGCCGGAATCCCGATCCGGGAATTGCGCGCCGGCGAAACCGGCGACTGGCCCGGCGACGTGGTCTGGGAAGTTTTCTGGCCGCCGCCGGACGGCAAGTTGTCCTGCGCGGACGATGGGTCCTTGGCGATGCGGATCGCGCGCGGCGGCACCGCGGTCCTGCTGGCCGGCGATGCCGGCCGCGAGGTGGAAGAACGATTGGCGGCCGCGGGGCGTTCGTTGGCCGCGGCCGTGCTGGTGGTTGGCCGGCACGGCGACGCCGCCGCGACTTCCGAAGCTTTCCTTGCGGCCGTGCGGCCGCGCGACGCGATCGTCAGCGCGGGCCGACAGGCGTTCGAGCGGCATCCGGACGATGCCGTGAGCGCGCGGCTGGCGGCCCACGGCGTACGCCGGTGGGGGACGGACTTGCAGGGCACGATCCACGTGGATCTCGCGCGGGATCCCGCGCGCTGGCCGCGGTCGGGCTATCGGATCCGGACCGCGCTCCCGTGACCGGGCTTTCAGCGGACGATGGCTTCCGGCTGCGTTTCGCGCAGGGGCTGGATGTCTTCCGCCGGAATCGGGGATGAAAACGCCATGCGGGCCCGTTCCGCCATGCGGGCGGCCAGGCGGTCGCCTTCGCCGGACAGGCGGATTTCGCGGAAGACGGCGGACTGGTAGGTGCGGACGACGGCTTGGATGGAATTGCCGTTGAGGGCGGTTTCGAGATAGCGCAGCGCCTTGCCGGTCTGGCCGCGCCGCGCGGCCAACTGGGCGGCTTCGAGAAACAGGGGCTGGGTGGGCGGCTGGGTTTTCAGGAACCGCTCCAGCAGCAACAAGGCCTCGTTGGATTGGCCCAGCTGGGCCAGCAGCGTCGCTTGCAGGCGCAGCGCGCCGACGTCGTCGGGACGCCGGCCGAGATACTGGCCGAGCAGGCACACGGCTTGCTCCGGCTGGCGGTCGGAAATGGCGCAGAGCGCCAGGTTGTAGAGGGCCGGCGCAAAGCCCGGCCGGATCTGCTGGGCGGCGGCGAACTGATCGGCGGCTTGCCGCATGCGCCGTTGCTGGAGATAGGCGGCGCCAAAATCGTTCCGGACGTCGGCGTTTTCGCCGCCGACCGCCAAGGCCATGCGGAGGGCGGAAACGACCAGTTCCGCGTCGGTCTTGTCCGACAGGCCTCGAGACAGGATGAGCCAGCCGTTTTTCCGGGACACGGGATCCTTGGCCAATTGCGCCAGATAGCGGTCGACGGCGGCGGGCGGCGGCACGTAGGCCTGGCCGGCCACGGCGGCGGACGACTCTGCCGCCGGCACCGCCGCGTGGCGTTGCGCGCCGGCCGCCCAGGCGCGCTGCTGTTTGCGCGTCCAGTCCCGTTTCAGATACTGGACCGCCAGCAGCAGCAACACGGACATCAAGGCGAAGCTCAAGGCCGTGGCGATGACCAGCCGGATCACGTGGGTGCGCACCGAAGGTTGCGGCGGAATCAGCGCGCTGCGGCGCGGCCGGAAATGTTCCCGCGGCGGGATGGGCTCCGCGCCGGCGGCCGGGGGCCGGGATTCCGCGTCGGATTGTGCGCTTGGAGGAGCCATTTGGCGACATATCCTAGTAAAAAATCGGATGCCGGAGCAAGAACCGATTGCGGCGCCGATTTTTCCTGCATGGCGTTCCGGTTTCGTGCAGAATGCGCCTTCGTCATGTCCGGTTCGTGGAAACAACAGATGGTGCTGGTGTGGGCGTCGCAGTTCCTGTCCATCATGGGGTTTTCGTTCGCGCTGCCGTTCGTCGCGTTCTTCCTCCAAAAGGATCTGGGCGTGACGCGGCCGACCGAAGTGCGGATGTGGGTGGCGTTGTTCTCGGCCTCGACGGCGGTGACGATGGCGGTGGCGGCGCCGTTGTGGGGATTGCTGGCGGATCGCTACGGCAAGCGCATCATGTTGATCCGGGCGAATCTCGCGGGCGCGCTGGTGATGTCGCTGATGGGGGCGGCGCACACGGCGGGCATGCTGATCGTGCTGCGGCTGCTGCAAGGGGCGCTGACGGGCACCATGACGGCGGCGCAGGCGTTTCTGGCGGGGGAAATGCCCCGTGAACGCCGGGGATTGGCGGTCGGCGGCCTGAGCGCGGCGGTGTTTTCGGGCAGCATGGCCGGGGCGCCGCTGGGCGGTTTCGTGGCCGAATGGCTGGGCTACCGCCTGGCGTTCGCCGTGTCGGGCGCGCTGTTGCTGGCGGCGGGGCTGCTGGTGCTGTGCTGCACGCGCGAGACCGTGGTGCCCACCGTGCGCAGCCGCGTGCCGGAGGGCATTCCCGAAAGCGCGCGGCCGCACTGGCGGGACCTGTCGTCCGCGTTCTACGGCGTGCTGGCGCTGATCGGCGCCATCGCCTTCGTGCGGCAGTCCGATTTGGCCTTTCTGCCGCTGCTGGTGCAGGACATCCACGGCACGCTGGACCGCGCGGCGCTGTGGAGCGGCGCGCTGAACGCCTGCGGCAGCGTGGCGGGGCTGCTGGCGGGGTTGGCGACGGGTTGGCTGTCGGACCGGCTCAATCCGCTGCGGCTGGTCATCCTGGCGGCGCTGGCCGCGGCGGTCTTCAGCGGCGGGCAGATGTTCGCGGAATCGTTCGCGGTGCTGTTTCCGGTGCGCTTCGGCGCGGTGTTTTTCGCGGGCGCGCTGGAGCCGGCGCTGAACGCCTGGCTGGCCAAGCGCGTGCCGGAGTCGCGCCAGGGCGTCGCGTTCGGCCTGGCCAGCACCACGCGGTCCATCGGCTGGGCGGCGGGGCCGATCGCGGCGGGGGCGGTTTCGCTGCTCGGCCTGCGCGCGGTCTTCGGATTTTCGGCGCTGGGCTTCCTGGGCCTGGCGCTGCTCTTTGGCGTGGCCTTGCGCGTGCGCGCCCGAAAGGATACAAGCATCGCATGAGCGCGACCGATCCCGATTGCCCGTTTCCCGAAACCGCCGACATCCACACGTCGTCGGACGAATACGCCACGCGGTTTGCCGGCCCGGCCGGCGCATGGATGCTGGCGGCGCAGGAAAAAATCACCCGGCGCCTGCTGCGCGGCTTCGCCGGCGCGGCGGTGCTGGACGTCGGCGGCGGCCACGGCCAGCTGGCGGTGCCGCTGGGCCGCGACGGCTGGAACGTGACGGTGCTGGGCAGCGCCGACTCGTGCCGGCACCGCGTGCGGGAACTCGTGGATTCCGGCGCGGGCCGGTTCGTCGTCGGCAACGTGATCGCGCTGCCGTTTCCGGACCGGTCCTTCGACGTGGTGCTGTGCTTCCGCCTGCTGACGCATTGCGAGCGGTGGCCGGAACTGGTGCGCGAGCTGTGCCGCGTGGCGCGGCGCGCGGTGATCGTGGATTACCCCACGGGGCAGAGCCTGAACGCGATCGCGCCGGCGCTGTTCGGGGCGAAGAAGAAGTTCGAGAAGAACACGCGCACCTGGGCGCTGTTCCGCCACGCGCAGGTGCGCGGCGAATTCGCGAAGAACGGCTACGCGCCGGCGGCGACCGGCAAGCAGTTCTTCCTGCCGATGGTGCTGCACCGGATGCTGAAGAGCCGCGCGGCGTCGGCCGCGCTGGAAGCGGTTTGCCGCGCGCTGGGGTTCACGCGGCTCTGGGGCTCGCCGGTGATCGTGCGGTTCGAGCCGCGGGGCTGATCAACCCGCGAGCCACGCGTACCACGCGTCGAGGCCCGCGCCGGTCTTGGCGGACACTTCGAGGATCTGCGCGCGGGGGGCGGTCTGCCGGATGGCGGCCAGGGCCTTTTCGCGGTCGAAACCGACGGCGGCGGCCAGATCGATCTTGGTGACGAGCACGAGATCGGCGTTGCGGAAAATCACGGGGTACTTCAGCGGCTTGTCTTCGCCTTCGGTGACGGACAGCAGCACCACGCGCTTCGCTTCGCCGAGGTCGTAGGAAGCGGGGCACACGAGATTGCCGACGTTTTCGATGAACAGCGCGCCGAGGCCGGCCACGTCGAGCTTTTCGAGCGCGTGGGCGACCATGTGCGCGTCGAGGTGGCAGGTCGCGCCGGTGACGATCTGCACGGCCTGGGCGCCCGTGGCGCGCAGGCGGTCGGCGTCGTTCTCGGTCTGCAGGTCGCCGACGATGGCGGCGGCGCGGGGCACCGCGCGCAGGGTGCGTTCGAGCAGCGCGGTCTTGCCCGAGCCGGGGGAGGAGAGCAGGTTGAAGACTTTCAGCCCCTTGGCGCGGAACCAGCCGCGGTTCTGGTCGGCGAGGCGCTGGTTGAGTTCCAGCGCGGATTTCTGGACGGGGACGGTCCGGACCGGCGGCGGGTGGGCGTGGCCGTGCGCGTGGTCGTGGCCATGCGCATGGGGCTGGGCGTGGTCGTGGGGATGGTTGTGGGGATCGTTGCAGCCGCAGGTGTCACACATGGTCGGGTACCTCGATGGAGATCAGTTCCAGTTCGTTGCCCCCGCGCAATTCGCCGTCGGCGGCGCCGCAGCCGGGACATTGGTAGGCGCCGACGGGCGTTTCGTAGTCGGCGCCGCAACGCGGACAATGGAAAACCAGCGCCGTTTCTTCGACGTCGAACCGCGCGCCGGCGGCGGGGGTGCCGGGCGCCAGCGCCTCGAACGCGAACCGCAGGGCGTCGACGACGACGCCGGACAGCGGGCCGACGCGGACGCGCAGCGCGCAGATCGGCGCGCCGTCCGCGGCTGCCGCGGCCTCCGCCAGCAGATTCGTCATGAGGCTCAGTTCGTGCATAAACGCGAGTTCGTACCATAACCGGCCCGGCGGCGCGGCGCCACCGGAAAATCTCCGGACATCCGCGCGCGATTTTCTTCGGGAACGGCGGCTTTCGGCGGGATGTGCACAGCGATTTCCGGGGCGGGAAAACGGCGCGTTTTCGAGGGATTTCGCGGCTTTTCAACCGGGGGTCAAAACCGCCTGTGGATAAGTTGTGTACAGGCGGGGGATCCCGGGGGCGTCTGGAAGTCGCAACATGCTTATCCCCAACGGGATAAACATTCAAAAAATTTTGTCCCTTTTTCTGTTGACGCTTGGTGGGGCGAAGTGGGATAAAGTGCATCAAAGAGTAGGCCAAATGGAGCGTCGTGTCACAACCGAGATGGAGGAGCTGCTGAACGCGGGGGCGTTCGTCGGCCAATACGTCCACTCGCTCGACGCCAAGAAGCGGGTCACGATCCCTTCGGATTGGCGCGACGCGGCGGGCAATCCCGTCTTGTTCGTGTTGCCCGGCGTGGGCTTCAAATGCCTGTACGTGGTGACCGCCGCGGAAATGGCGCAACGCCTCGAAAAAGCCCGCGCGGCTTCGGTCGCGAACGTCCAGGCGCAGAAATTCATGCGCGACTTTTTCTCCCGGGCGGACCGCGTGGCGCTGGACGCGCAGGGGCGCATCCGCGTGAAGGACGAGCTTCTGGAGTTTGCGGGAATTCTCAATCAAATGGTGCTGGTCGGCACCGGCAGCCGGTTCGAGTTATGGAGTCCGGAATCATGGAACGAGCAGAGTTCGCAGCTGGATCAATCGAAGTTCGCGGAAGCGGCCCAGTACATCGGCTTCTAGGCTTCCTCGGCGCGTTCTTCCTCGGCATCGGGCCGGACGCGCAAGCCGAACGCGACGCGGAAAACTGGTGGGACCGCGAACCGGGCGCGGCGCGCGACGACGCCACGCCGCTCGTGCTCGGCCGGCAGGCGGAATTGTTCGACGCGGCCGGCCACGCGGTGGCCGCGCCCGTCGCCCGTCCCGCGGCGCCAGCAAGGTGCTGACCAAGCCCATCGGCGCCGACGACCTGATCCGCCAG
>CALKWZ010000002.1 GCA_938003985.1 uncultured Verrucomicrobiota bacterium
CTGGAGGCGCTCCGCGCCATGCAGGGCGCCACGTTGCCGGCGGCATTGCCCGAACGCGTTTTCCGCGAAGTCCGCGCCTTGGCGGGCGGCCTGCTCGAACACCACGCCGATCTCGATCCGCGCGCGCGCGACGTCGCTTTCCAGGTCCTCGCCGCAGGCTGAGGCGCGGGCCAGCGCCGGCCGCCGTCCCCGATCGCAAAATTACGTAGAACGTAAAAACTTTGGGCGAGTTTTACGTAGAACGTAAAAACTTTGCCGGGGGGCTATTTTTCGAGCCAGATGCGGTCGATTTCGAGGCGGAAGGATTCGGCGCGGCCGTCGCCGGCGAGGAGCTGGACGCGGGCGAGGGTCTGGCCGGGGAAGTTGGGCAGGTCGAGGCGGTCGCCGTGGCGGATGGCGAAGAAATCCGCGAAGGGCAGGACGATTTCCTGCCAGTCGCCGCTGGTGGGGAAATCGGCGGCGTAGGAATGGCGGTCGCGCCGCGCGGCGTCGAGTCGGACCTGGTAGCGCTGGCCGTCGCCCTTGAGGCCGAGATGGATGGCGCGGTAGGCGGAGACGTCGAGCGCGGGGTAGTCGCACTGGATGGAGGCGAAGCCGCCGTCGTTTTCGAGGGAAATGGTGCCGGCGAAGACGGCGTTGCCGGCGTCGTCGACGGCCAGGCGGGATTGGGAACGCCCGCCCATGACGTCGTCGTTCTCGACGTGCCAGCCGGCGAGGCCTTCGGCGCGGCTGAACTGGACGAGGGTGCGGTTGGCGGACGGGTCGGCGGCGGGCCCGGCGGGGCGGCCGAGGGTGCAGCCGGCCAGGGTCAGGACGATCAGCGGCAGCCAGAGTTTGGTTTTCATGGGCGCGGCACCTTGGGTTGTTTCTTCATTGTCGGGTTGGGGCGGATCGGCGCCTTGCGGGCGATGCAGAGCCAATCCCAGGGGTAGGGGGCCTGCATCCAGCGCGGCGGGTCGGTGAATTCGGAGGTCCAGGGGTATTCGATTTTTTCGAATTCCAGCGGGCGCAGGCCGCGGGCGGCGAGCAGGGCGGCGATTTCGTCGCGGAGGTAGTGCTTGGTGGGGACGCCGGCGATGGGCACGACGCCTTCGTGGAGCCGCGGGCGGCGGACGGACCGGAAGGCGCGGTAGCCGGCGCCGGCGGCCCGGCCCGGCGTTTGGCCGTCGCGCAGGTTCCACTGGATGAGGCGGAAGTCGGTCAGGAGGACGGATTCGAGGGCGGGCACGACGAGGACGAGATGCCCGCCGGGCCGGAGGTGGCGCGCGACGACGTCGAGGATCCGGTGGCGGAGGGCGAGGTCGGGGGCGATGAGCACGTTGACGCACAAGGCGAAGTCGGCGGCGGGCAGGCGCGCGCGGGGCGCGGCCAGATCGGCGGCGCGGCAGGTCACGTTGGCGAGGCGCGCGTGCCGGCGGCGGGCCCGGGCGACGTTGCGGGGCGACAGATCCACCGCCTGGACGCGGCCGAAGTTCGCGGCCAGCAGGGGCAGGAAATGGCCGATGCCGCAGCCGACGTCGGTGGCGGTGCGGCGCGGTCCGCCGCAGCGCCGCACGCGGTCCGCGACGAGCGCCGCGCGGTCGTTCGCCAGCACGCTGAAGATCTCGTCTTCGTAGCGGTCCGCCAGCCGGTTCCAATACCCGCGGTTCATGGAGGCATTTTTGCGATCCTGCGGCGGGGATGCGAGCCTAAAAAACCGGAAAGGCTCGGAGAAGGCGATTTCACCACAGAGAGCACGGAGGACGCAGAGGCGGGAAAGGGAAAAAGAATAGGGCCGGAGAAAATGGATCATTTTCTCCGGCCCGCTCTTTTCCAGGGAATCTACACTCGGCTATTTCCTCTGTGCCTCTGTGGTGAGCGGTTCCTACTGCTTCACGGCGCGGATGGCTTCGAGCACCTTTTCGGGGGTGAAGGGGAACTCGTTGAGGCGGGCGCCGGTGGCGTTGTAGATGGCGTTGCCGAAGACGGGCGCGGGCCCGTTGATGCAGATTTCGGAAACGCTCTTGGCGCCGAACGGGCCGGTGTCTTCGTAGGACGGCACCAGGATGGCCTTGATGGGCGCGCGGTCGCGCATCGAGAAGATGTGGTAGTCCGTGAAGGACGCGTTGGTCATGCGGCCGTTCTTGAACAGGTACTGCTCGGTGAGGGCGTAGCTGATGCCGTTGAGGGTGCCGCCTTCGGTCTGGCCTTCGCACAGGGCCGGATTGATGGCCGTGCCGCAGTCGATGGTGGAGACGTACTTGAGCACCTTGACGATGCCGGTCCAGGTATCCACTTCGATTTCGGCGAAGTGGGCGGCGAAGGGCGGCGGCGACTTGTGCGTGACGTGCGAGGCGGTGCCGATGATCTGGTACTGGTTCTTGGAATAGAGCGAGTAGCAGGAGATGTCGCCGTAGGACACCTTGTGCTGGCCATCCTTGCTCTGGACGTGGGCGTCCTTGCAGACGACCTGGTCTTCAGGCAGGTTGAGCATCTCGGCGCCGGTGTGCAGGATCTGGCGCTTGGCGTCGGCGGCGGCCTTGCGGGCGGCCTCGCCGGAGAGGTAGGTGGTCGAGGAGGCGTACGCGCCGACGTCGAACGGGGTCATGTCGGTGTCGGACGAATACACGATCATCTTGTCGGTCGTGGTGGCCAGTTCTTCCGCCGCGATTTGCGCCAAAACAGTGTCCGAGCCGGTGCCGAGGTCGGTGGCGCCGACGAGGAGGTTGAAGGAGCCGTCTTCGTTCATCTTGATGGACGCGCCGCCCATGTCGATGTGCGGGATGGACGAGCCCTGCATGAGGCAGGCCATGCCGAGGCCGCGGCGGTAGCGGCCGGTCTTGGTGCGCCAGTCGGCGCGGTTCTGCCAGCCGATTTCGGCGGCGCCCTTGGTGATGCATTCGCCGAGGGCGCAGGAGCCGACGGTCATGGGCACGCCTTCCTTGCCTTCGCCGAGGGCGGCGAAAACGGGCGAGCCTTCGCCGGACTTGATGTGGTTGAGCTGGCGGAGCTTGAGGGGGTCCATGCCGATCGCCTCGGCCATCTTGTCCATGGTGGATTCCATGGCGAAGAAGGCCTGGGTGGCGCCGAAGCCGCGGTAGGCGCCACCGACGGGCAGGTTGGTGTAGTAGACCTTGCCGAGGAAGTGGATGTTCTCGCAGCGGTAGAGCGGCAGGACCTTCGAGCCGCAACAGGAGACGACGGTCAGGCCGTGGCCGCCGTAGGCGCCGGTGTTGTTCCAGCAGTCCATGCCGATGGCCGTGATCGTGCCGTCTTTCTTGATGCCGGTGCGGATGCGGACGCGGATGGGGTGGCGCGTGCGGCCGGTGCGGAAGTTCTCTTCGCGGGTGAACTGCCAGAAGCAGGGCCGTCCGGTGCGCAGGGCGAACATCGCGACGACGTCCTCGAGCAGGATTTCCTGCTTGGAGCCGAAGCCGCCGCCGATGCGGGGCTTGATGACGCGGATCTTCTGCACGGGGATGCCGAGGGTCTGCGCGACGATGCGCCGGCAGTGGAAGGGCACCTGCGTGGAGGTGGTGATGACGATGCGGCCGGCGGAGTCGATCTGCGCGAGGGAGACGTAGGGCTCGATCGGGCAGTGCTGGGCGTAGGGCGTTTCGTAGGTATCGTCGAAGGTGAAGTCGGCTTCCTGCATGCCCTTCTCGAAATCGCCGGCTTCGCAGCCGACGCGGGCGACGAGGTTCTTCTTGGGCTCGTAGGGAATCGGAATCGGGACGTGGGCTTCGGGCTCGTCGTGGATGATCGGGGCGCCGTCGGCCATGGCTTCGTCGATGGAGAAGACCGGCGTGAGCTTTTCGTAGACGACCTTGATCTTGGCGAGGGCGGCCTTGGCCTGCTCCTCGGTTTCGGCGGCGACGGCGGCGACGCGGTCGCCGACGAAGCGCACCTTGACGTCGAACATGAAGGTGTCGTAGGGCGAAGGCTCGGGGAAGCCCTGGCCGGCGGTGCAGTGGGCGATGCGCGGCACGTTGCCGTGCCAGAGGACCGCCTTGACGCCGGGCATCTTCTCGGCCGCGGAAACGTCGACGGAGACGATCTTCGCGTGCGGATGCGGGCTCCAGAGCATCTTGACGATCAGGGCGTCGCGGGGCGCGAAGTCGGCCACGTAGGACGGCTTGCCGAGGGCCAGCTGCACGGCGTCCACCTTGCGGACGGAGTGGTTGACCTGCTTGAAGTTCTTGGTTTGTTCGAGGCTCATGGCGATCCTTTCAAGTATTCAGAATTCAGGATTCAGAATTCAGAATGGCGGACATGAAATCACTTCGTCTTCGGGCCGGCGGCTTCGCGGCGGTCGAGGACGCGGCGGAGGGCGCCCCAGATCTTCTCGTAGCCGGTGCAGCGGCAGAGGTTGCCGTCCATGTATTCGCGGACGATGTCGTCGGGATAGACTTCTTCGGCCTGCATGAGGGCTTCGGCGCTCATGATCATGCCGGGGATGCAGAAGCCGCACTGGACGGCCGCGCCGTCGATGAGCTCCTGCTGGAACTCGGAGGGCTTTTCGTGCGTGCCGACGCTCTCGATGGTGCGGACGTTGCGGTTCTCGGCCTGCATGGCGAAGAGCAGGCAGGCGTAGACGGCCCGGCCGTCCATCAGGACGGTGCAGGCGCCGCAGGTGCCCTGGCCGCAACCGTACTTGGTGCCCTTGTAGCCTTCGCGGCGGAGCAGATCGAGGAGCTTCTCGTCGGGGCGGGTGATGAAGGTCTTGAGTTCGCCGTTGAGGGTGAACGTGACGGTGTGGGGATGCTTGATCATTATTCGGTCCTCCCGCGGGCGAAGGTGGCGGCCCGCTCCAATGCGTCGAACAGGGTGACTTCGGCCAGGTGCCGGGAATATTCGGGGGTCATGCCTTCGCGGCCGCGCCAGGGGGCGTCCTGGCCGGCCTTCGCGGCGGCCTCCTGGAACACGGCGCCGACGGCTTCGCGGCCGACGAGGGCGGCCTCGACGGACGGCAGGCGGCGGGGGAAGGGGATGGCGGAGCCGGCGGCGATGCGCGCGGACTTGATGGTCGCGCCGTCGAGTTCGAGGAACGCGGCCGCGGTGACGAGGGCGAAGGAGGCCTGGGTGCGGACGACCTTGATCGAGCCGAACCCGTGGTGGGCCATGAGCGCGGGCACCTTCACCGAGGTGAGGACGTTGCCGTCGAGGAAGCGCTTGGCGGGCTGGGTCTTGAAATATTCGTCGGCGGGGAGTTCTTCGTTCTGGCCGGTGTAGATCACCATGCGGGCGTCCATCGCCAGCAGCACGACGGGCAGGTCGGCCCACGGGAACACGCGGCAGATGTTGCCGCCGAGGGTAGACACGTTGCGGATCTGGTGGGTGGAGATGCGCCGGCAGATTTCGTGCAGGGCCCAGCGGGGGGCGCGGTAGCGCTGGATGTCGGCCAGCGGCGTCGTGGCGCCGATGTCGTAGAAATTGCCTTCTTGTTTGATATAGGACAGTCCCAGCCGGGTGATGTCGACCGCGGTGACGGGGGTGTGGTCTTGCATGAAGTGAAGGGCGGTGCCGCCGGCCAGGATCATGCCTTTGGGGCCCAGTTCGCGCAGATTGTCGCGCGCGGCCGACAGCGAGGCCGGGCGGATGAATTCGCACAGTTTCATAGAGAACTCCTTGGATGGGGAATCAACAAGCGCGGGCAGTATAGGGGAGGCCCAGCGCGGCGGGAAAGCGAAAATTGCGGCCGGAAGCGGGTTGAGCGTTTGACCGCGGCGGGGCCGCCGGCGCGCCCAAGGAAGGGGTTTTCTTCCGCGGTCGTTGCGGGTAGGATCGAACCATGAACGTGTTGCGCACGGTTTGGATGCGGGCGGGATTGGCGCTCGCGCTCGGCTGCGGCCGGCCGCCGCCGGCGGAAGAAGCGCCGCCGTCCGCGATTCCCGCGCCGCCGGTGGCGATCTCCGGCGCGGCGGCGCTCGAGGAAGTCCGCGCGTTTCTCGAAGTCGGTCCGCGCGACGCGGGCACGCCCGGCGCGGAACGCGCCGCGACGTATCTGGCCGAACGGCTGCGCGCGCTGGGCGTGGCGGCCGAAATCCAGGAATTCCGCGAGCCGTCGCCGCTGGGACCGGAGACCGTCTTCCGCAACGTGCTGGGGCGGATTCCGGGACGCACCGGCCGGATCGTCCTGCTGGCCTCGCACTACGACACCAAGGCGGGCATTCCGGATTTCGTCGGCGCGAACGACTCGGGATCGAGCACGGGGCTCTTGCTGGAACTGGCGCGGGCGTTCGCGGCCGGCCCGCCGCCGGAACTGGAAATCCGCTTGGCGTTCTTCGACGGCGAGGAATGCCGAGTCGAGTACGGGCCCGCGGACGGCTTCCACGGCAGCCGCCATCTGGCCCGGACCATGGCCGCGGACGGCAGCTTGTCCAACGTCGTCGCCATGATCCTGCTGGACATGGTGGGCGATCGCGACCTGACGCTCACGATCCCGCGCAACAGCACGCCGTGGCTGGTTGCCTTGGCGTTCGCGGCCGCGCGGGCCGAGGGCGTGCGCGACCGGTTCCAGCTTTATCCCTACGCCATCGGCGACGACCACGTGGCGTTTTTCGAGCGCGGCGTGCCGGCGATCGACCTGATCGATTTCGCGTTCGGCAGCGCGCCGGGCCTGAACGACTACTGGCACACGCCGGCGGACACGCTCGACAAGCTGTCGGCCGAAAGCTTGGATCTCGTCGGGCGCGTGGCGGCGCGCATGGTGGCCGAACTGCCGGCGCTGCGCGAAAAATGAACCGCGCCGCGGATTTTTCCTCGACAGGCGGCGGCCGCGGAGTCCAGCATTCGCAGGCGTGAAAGAAGGAGAGCCGACGATGTTCAATCCACAAGCCGAAGCGATGCCGGTCAAGGAGTTGCGCCAGCTGCAAGGCGAGCGCCTGAAGACCTTGGTGGCGCGGGCCTACACCCACGTGCCGTTCTACCGGGCGAAATTCGACGCCCAGGGCGTCAAGCCCGGCGATATCCGCGGCATCGAGGACATCGCCAAGCTGCCGTTCACGCTCAAGCCGGAATTCCGCGAGCAATATCCGTTCGGAATGTTCGCCGCGCCCATGCGGGACATCGTGCGCATCCACGCCAGCTCGGGCACGACCGGCAAGCCGACGGTGGTCGGCTACACGAGGAACGACGTCGACAACTGGGCCGAGTGCGCGGCGCGGTCGCTGGCCTGCGGCGGGGCGTCGGCGGCCGACGTCGTGCAGATCGCCTACGGCTACGGGCTGTTCACGGGCGGGCTGGGCATGCACTACGGCGCCGAGAAACTGGGCGCGGCGGCGCTGCCGATGTCGTCGGGCAACACCGAAAAGCAGATCATGCTGATGAAGGATTTCGGCGTGACGGTCCTGTGCTGCACCCCGAGCTACGCGCTGCAGATCGCGGAAGTGGCCGCGCAGATGGGCGAAGACCTCATGAAGCTGCCGCTCAAGAGCGGGCACTTCGGGGCCGAGCCGTGGACGGAAGCGATGCGCAAGCGCATCGAGGAGCTGTTCCCGCTGAAGGCGCTGGACATCTACGGACTCTCCGAAGTGGCCGGCCCCGGCGTCGCCAACGAATGCCTCGAGCAGCGCGGCCTGCACGTGTTCGAGGACCATTTCTATCCGGAAATCATCGATCCCGAAACGGGCGACCCGCTGCCGGACGGCCAGAAGGGCGAACTGGTCTTCACCTGCCTGACGAAGGAAGGCGTGCCCCTCATCCGCTACCGCACGCGCGACATCACGATGATCCTCGACGAAGGGCCGTGCCCGTGCGGCCGCACGAGCCGGAAGATCGCGCGGCTGATGGGCCGGACCGACGACATGCTGATCATCCGCGGCATCAACGTCTTCCCGTCGCAGGTCGAAGACGTGCTGGTGCGGATCGAGGGCGTGCACCCGCAGTACCTGATCGTCGTGGACCGGCAGGGCAACCTCGACACGATGGAAATCAAGGTGGAAGTGACCGAGGCGCTCTTCAGCGACGAGGTGAAGAAGCTCGAAGCGCTGCGCGACAAGATCCACCACCAGATCAAGACGATGCTCAACGTCAGCGCGAAGATCACGCTGGTGGAACCCAACACGATCGAGCGCACGCTGGGCAAGGCCAAGCGCGTGCTGGACCGGCGGAAACTGACCTAGGAACAAAGGAGCGGAACCATGAAAGTGCGGCAAATCTCGATCTTCCTGGAAAACCGGTCGGGCCGGCTGGCGAGCGTGCTGAAGGAAGTCGGCCGCGCCGGCGTCAACATCCGGGCGCTGTCGCTGGCGGACACGAGCGATTTCGGCATCCTGCGCCTGATCGTGGACGACGTGGACAAGGGCGTGCAGGCGCTGAAGGGCACCGGCCACACGGTGTCGCTGACGGAAGTGCTGGCGGTGGAAGTGCCGGACCGGCCGGGCGGGCTGGCGGGGATCCTGGACGTGCTGTCGGCCGCGAACCTGAACGTGGAATACATGTATGCGTTCGTCAGCCGCGCGACGGAGAAGGCGATGGTGGTGTTCCGCTTCGAGCAGATCGACGCGGCCATCGCGGCGCTGCAAAAGGCCGGCGTCTCCGTCGTGGAGGCGGACAAGGTCTACGCGCTGTAGGCCCTAGACGTGCACGGCGCGGCCGAGGAGGCCGCGCGCGGCTTCCAGGACGCCTTCGGCGAGGGTGGGATGGGCGTGGATGAGGCCGGCCAGGTCCGCGGCGGTCAGTTCCGCGGCGCGGGCGAGGAGGGGTTCGTGGATCAGGTCGGTGGCGCGTTCGCCGACGACGACCGCGCCGAGGATTTCGCCGCCGTCGGGAGCGGCGACGAGCTTGACGAATCCTTCGGTCTTTTCGACGGCGACGGCCTTGCCGATGCCGCGGTAGGGGAAGCGGAAGACCCGGTGGGGAACGTTCTGCGCCCTGGCTTTTTCCTCCTGCAGGCCGAAGGAGGCGATTTCGGGGTCGCCGTACACGGCGGCGGGGATCAAGGAGAGATCCGCGCGGCGTTCGCGGGGGAGCGGGTGGCCCTTGAGGACCGCGGCGACGTGTTCGACGGCGATTTCGCCCTCCTTGCTGGCGACGTGGGCGAGCTGGGGGGTGGCCACGATATCGCCGATGGCGTAGACGCCCCGGGCGGCGGTTTCGCAGAAGTCGCCGACGGGCACGAATCCGCGTTCGAGCGCGACGCCGATTTCTTCGAGGCCGAGGCCGGCGGTGTTGGGAACGCGACCGATCGCGACGAGCACGGCCTCGGCCTCGACCCGCGCGGGGATGCCGGCGGCGCCTTCCTGCGCGGGTCGGAGATCGAGACCGAGGCCTTTGGATCCGCGCGCGCCGGCGGCGGCGAAGGCCCCGGCGATGAATTTCACGCCGCGTTTTTCGAAGATCCTGCGCGCGAGGGCGGCGGCTTCGGCGTCTTCGAGGGGCAGGATGCGGTCCATGGCTTCGATGAGGGTCACGTCGGCGCCGAAGGCGTTCCAGACGTAGCCCATTTCCATGCCGATGGCGCCGGCGCCGAGGATGGCGACGGTTTTCGGCAGACGTTTCAGGTCGAGGGCGCCGGTGCTGGAGAGGACGGTGGTTTCGTCGAAAGGCAGCCCGGGAAGTTCGCGGGGGCGGCTGCCGGTGGCGAGAAGGATGGCGCGGGCCCGGATGCGCCGTTCGCCGTCGACGACGAGCTCCGCGGGCGAGGCCAGGCGGCCCTCGCCTTGGATGACTTCGACGGCGTTTTTCTTGAGGAGGAACTGGACGCCCGTGGAGAGGCGCTCGGCGGCTTGGCGGCTTTTCCTGTGCGCCTGGGCGTAATCGAGGCCGGCGGCGTCGACGGCGACGCCGAGGGCTTGCAAGTCGGGAATGCCGCGGAGAAGGTCGGCCTGGTGGATGAGCGCCTTGCTGGGGATGCAGCCCCAGTTGAGGCACACGCCGCCGGGTTTGTCCTTTTCGACGAGGCAGGTCTTGAGGCCGAGTTGGGCGGCGCGGATGGCGGCGACGTATCCGCCGGGGCCGGCGCCGAGGATCGCCAAATCGAAATCGGGCTGCATGGGCGTTTCCTTCCTTACAGCAAGGCCCGGGCGGGTTCCTCGAACAGGGCCTTGAGCTCCGCGAGGAAGGCGGCGGCTTCGGCGCCGTCGATGACGCGGTGGTCGGCGGAGAGCGTGGCGTGCAGGATGCGGCGCGGGACGACGGCGCCGTCGCGCACGACGGGTTCCGGGGCCACGGCGCCGAGGGCGAGGATGGCGGAGCCGGGCGGATTGATGATGGCGGTGAACTCCTCGACGCCGTAGGCCCCGAGGTTGCTGACGGTGAAGCTGGCGCCGGCGTATTCCTCGGGGGCGAGGGTGCCGGAACGGGCCTTGGCGATCCGCGCGCCGAGTTCGGCATCGATGGCGGCGACGCCCTTGGTTTCGCAGGCGCGGACGACGGGGGTGACGAGGCCGCCTTCGAGGGCGACGGCCAGGCCGACGTCGGCGGCGGGCAGATACTGGATGGCGTCGCCTTGCCAGCTCGCGTTGACGATCGGATGGCGCTCCAGGGCCGCGGCGGTCAGCTTGAGAATGAAGGCATTGAGGGACAGCGGCGGCTCGCGGCCTTGGTTCATGTCCTTGCGCAAGGTGAAAAGGCGCTCCATGTCGATGGCGATGCGCACGAAGTAGTGCGGGGCCTGGGCGTAGCTTTCGCCGAGGCGGGCGGCGATGATGGCGCGCATCTTGGAAAGCGGGACGCGGTCGCCGCGCAAGCCCTTGGCGGCGCCGCCGGCGCCGGGCGGCTTGCCCTTGACGGCCGGAGCGGCGACGCGGACGGCCGGCGCCGGGACGGGAGCGGGCGCCGCCTGGGCGTTTTCGACGTCGCGCACGGTGATGCGCCCGCCGGGGCCGGTGCCGCGGAGGGCGCGGAGATCGAGGCCCATTTCCCGGGCGCGCTTGCGGGCCAGCGGGGAGGAGCGCGGAACGCCGGGAGCCAGGTGCGGCGCGGTTTGCGGCGCGGCCACCGGGACGGGGGCCGGGGCCGGCGGCGGAGCCGATACCGGTGCGGCTGGCGCGGGAGCCGGAGCGGAGGCGGATGGCGGTTTCTCCGCGGAGGCGGCCGCCGCCGGAGCCGCAATGCTCTTGGCCTGGGCGGCGACCGCTTCCCAGTTTTCGCCGGGCTGGCCGATCACGGCGATGAGTTGGCCGACGGCGGCGGCCGCACCGGCCGGGAGAATCGCTTTCAGCAACGTGCCGGAGACGGGCGATTCGTAGGTCATGGTGGCCTTGTCGGTTTCGACCTCGCAGAGAGCGTCGCCGGACTTCAGCGCCTGGCCTTCCCGGGCGAGCCACTGGGCGATGGTTCCCGCGGTCATGGTGGGGGAGAGGGCGATCATCAAAACGGGTTCAGCCATGGGGAACCTCCAGGTACAGGGCTTTCTTGGCGGCGGCGACGATTTTCCGCACGCTGGGCTGGACGGCGAGTTCCAGCGCGTGGTTGTAGGGCATGGGGACGTCTTCGCTCGAGACGAACTCGACGGGGGCGTCGAGGAGATCGAAGCCTTCGGTGGCGATGCGGTGGGCGACGTAGGCGCCGACGCTGGCGGCGGGCCAGGATTCGTCGACGACGACGGCGCGCCCGGTGCGGGCGACGCTGGCCATCAGGGTGGTTTCGTCCAGCGGCCGCAAGCTGCGCAGGTCGATCACGTCGGCGTCGACGCCCTCCTGGGCGAGTTCGGCGGCCGCCTGCAGCAGGAGGTGGACGGGCTTGCCGAAGGAGACCAGGGTGACGTCGCGGCCGGACTTGAGCACGGCGGCTTGGCCGATGGGGACGAGGAATTCCTCGTCGGGCACTTCGCCCTTGAAGCCGTAGAGCATTTCCGCTTCGAGGACGACGACGGGGTCGGGGTCGCGGATGGCGCTCTTGAGGAGGCCGCAGGCATCGGCGGGGAAGGCCGGGGCGACGACCTTGATGCCGGGCACGTGGGCCCAGTAGCTGGCGAGCGCCTGCGAGTGCTGGCTGGAAAGATATTCGGCGGGACCGTTGGGCCCGCGGAAGACGATGGGCACGTTGAATTGGCCGCCGGACATGTGGCGGGTCTTGGCGGCCTCGTTGACGACCTGGTCGAGGGCCAGCAGGGCGAAGTTGTGCGTCATCCATTCGACGACGGGCTTGAGGCCGACCATGGCGGCGCCGACGCCGAGGCCGGTGAAGCCCAGTTCGGTGATGGGGGTGTCGAGCACGCGTTCGGCGCCGTACTTGCCGAGAAGTCCGCGGGTGACCTTGTAGGCGCCGTCGTACTCGGCGACTTCTTCGCCCAGGAGGACGACGGCGTCGTCGCGGGCCATTTCCTCGTCCAGCGCCCGGTTGAGGGCATCCCGGTAGCTCAGCTGCGACATGGCGACGGCTCCTTGTTCAAGGGGGTGGCGGAGGGCGCCATGAAGAACGGCTCGCCGGCGTAGACGTCTTCGTAGAGCGTGTGCAGGGCGGGCGCGGCGGAATTCTCGGCGAAGTCCACGGCCTCCTTGGTGGCCTCTTCGGCGGCGCGGTCCTGGGCTTCGGCCTTGGCGTCGTCCCAGCGGCCGGCCTCCTTCATGCGGTGTTCCAGGATCAAGATGGGGTCCTGCTTCTTGTATTCTTCGACCTCGTCGCGGGTGCGGTATTTCTGGGGATCGCTCATGGAATGGCCCTTGTAGCGGTAGGTGCGGGCCTCGATGAGGACGGGGCGGCCTTCGCGGGCCTCGGCCAGCGCGCGCAACGCGGCCGCGCGGACTTCGAGGACGTCCATGCCGTCGACCAGTTCGCCGCGCATGCCGTAGGACGTGGCCATGACGGAGAAGTCGTCGACGGAGGACACGCGCTTCCAGGAGGTGCCCATGCCCCACTGGTTGTTTTCGCAGACGGAGACGAGGGGGAGTTTCCAGATCTTGGCGAGATTCATGGCCTCGTGGAACGCGCCCTGGTGGATGGCGCCGTCGCCGAAGAAAACGACGGTGGCCCCGCCGGTCTTGCGGTATTTCTGGGCGAAGGCGACGCCGGCGGCGACGGGGATCTGGGCGCCGACGATGCCGTTGCCGCCGAGGAAATGGCGCTGGGCGTCGAACAGGTGCATGGAGCCGCCCTTGCCGCGGGAGCAGCCCGTGATTTTGCCGTAGAGTTCCGCCATGATGGTCTTGGGTTCCATGCCGGCGGCCAGGGCATGGCCGTGGTCGCGGTAGCCGGTCAAGACGTAGTCCTTGGAATAATCCATGGCGCTGGCGACGCCGGCGGCGACGGCCTCCTGGCCGTTGTAGAGGTGGCAGAAACCGCCGATTTTCCGCAGGCCGTACATCTGGCCGGCCTTCTCCTCGAACACGCGCATGAGGACCATGTCGGCCCGGAGCTTCCAGAACAGGTCGGCGTCGGAAGGGTTCATGGCTGGACCTCCGTCTGGACGTTCAGGCGTTCCAGGGGACGGAACAGGCGGACGCGCTCGATGAGCGTTTCGATGACGACCAGCTTGGCCGGGTCGGGGTTGACGCGCCAGAAGTTGGTCAGGTTGGGGCCGAGCGCCTCGAGGACCTCGGCCTTGAGGCCGGGGGCGTTCAGCACGATGGCCCGGCCGCGGACGGAGACGATTTCGTCGAGGCTCGCGGGCTGGAAGGTCCACTGCACCTTTTCGCAGACTTCGATTTCGCGCACCTTGGGGGAGCCCGCGGTGGACACGGCGAAGAGGCAGTCCGCCACGCGGGGCAACGTGGCGGCGGTCATCCAGCGGCAATGGGGATAGCCGTCCTCGCCCAGCGTGCAGAGGACGCCGACCCGCACCGAATCGAGCAGGGCGCGGAACGCGCGCAGGGGATCTTGGTCTTTCATGGCAGGCCTCTCTTGGGTTTGGCCGGGGGGCGGCGGCGGAAGATCCAGGACGCCCGGGCATAATCCCGGGAAAGGCGGCGCAAGGCGCTCCATTCGGTGTCGGCGAGGACGTCGGCCGGCGCCGCGGGGCGGCCCTGCCGGGCGAGGGCGGCGAACAGCGCCGTCTCCAGCGCTTCGACGTCGAGACCGGGGCGCAGCCGCGCGAGCGTCGCCAGCTCCGCCGGAACGGAGGCGACGCCGCCGCGCGCGGCGGAGCCGGGGGGGCGCTCGGGATAGGCGGGCGCGTGGGCGGCCAGAGTCGCCCGGAGTTCGTCGAGATCGGTGGAAACGAGCAGCGTGCCGTGGAAGAGAAGGACGCCTTTGCCGGCGGCGCAGGCGGTGCCGCCGATTTTCCGCCCGGCCACGTAGACGCCGCCGCGGGGGCCTTCTTCCGCCGCGACGTCCAGCCGGCGCAGCACGGCCAGGATGCGCCCGAGCAACCGGTCGCGGTCGGCGAGGCCGCCGGGCACGATCCAACTCCAATTGAGGTTGCCGTCGTCGTGGTAGACGGCGCCGCCGCCGCTGGTGCGGCGGAATACCGGGACGCCGCGGCTCCGGGCCCAGCGGGTCCGTTCGGCCTGCGCGTCTTGGTTGCGTCCGACGATCACGGCCGGGGCGTTGCGGCTGCAGACGAAAAATCCGGGACCGCCCGCCGTCGCGACCCGCGCGCGCAGGATTTCTTCCAAGGCGACGTTCACGGCCGGGCGGCGCCAAGGGGAACGAATCCCCTGCGGAACGGAGCGTTCGGCCGGCCATGGAAGCCGGAATGGCGCCGCCAAGTCCGGAACCGCAGTGGCGGAGAAGTTCAGCATATGGACACTCGCAACGTCATGGGCGATTCGACTCTCCTGCGGGAGGAGTTTCGCGCTCCCGCGGCTAGTCAAGAATAGCACGCCGTTTCCGAAAATCAAGCAAAATGCTAGATTATCGTCTCCGCAGAACCGGGAGAAGGCGTTAGGGCGGAATCGGCAGAAAAATTTCGGCCCGTTTGGCGCGCGCGAGAAGTGCGGCTTCGCGGGTGCCGCGGGCGTCGTCGGCGCCGGAGGCGCGGAGTGCGCGCGCGGCGGCGAGGACGGCGGCGTTCCGGACGGCCGTTTCGGCGGGCGCGAGCACGAGCATTTGCCAACCTTCGCCGGGCGGGGGCGCGGGCCACTGGTCGGGGTGGTAGCCGAGCGGGCGGTCGGGGCCGGGGGCTGGTGCGTAGATCCGGTTCGGCGCGAAATCGCCGAGATCATTTCGAGAACCGCAGATCCGCACGTCCGCCCCGGCGGCGCGGGCGCGCTGGACCAGGCCCAGCGCCTCGGCCGGGGGCCGGCTTTCGGGGTCGGACATCACGAGGGCGATGCGCTCGCCGGCGGCGAACGGCGCGATTTCCGGCAGATCGGGCCGCGGCAACCGCCGCGGGACGGGCACCATCCAGGCGGCCGCGGCCAGCAGAGCCAGACCGGCGCTTGCCAGGAGAAGGCGGCGCGGATTCATGGCGAAATCCTAAAGAATCCCGGCCGCGGGGGCAAGTGGCGCTTGTCCGAACCGAGCGGGACAGGCATAATCGGCCGCCAAAGAAAAAGGAACCAACCTGGGAGACATGGCCATGGCCAACGAAACACATGAATCGGTAATCGGATCGGACGTCGAGATCGTCGGCACGATCAAAAGCAGCGGCACGATCCGCCTGGACGGCAAGCTGGATGGTGAATTGATCTGCGGCGGCAACGCCATCCTCGGCAAGACCGCGCAGGTGAAGGGCAACGTGACGGCGACCTCCGTGTCCATCGAAGGCAAGATCAACGGCAACCTGCTTGCGAAGGACAAGATCGAGATGAAGGCCACGGCGACGGTCAACGGCGACATCAAGGCGCGCCGGCTGTCGGTCGAAGACGGCGTCACCTTCGTGGGCCGCTCGGAAGTCAATCCGAACAGCCAGCCGGTGCCGGCCCCGCAGCCGGGCGTTCCGCAGCGGTAAGGATCCCGTTTCCTTCGCAGGCGCCGGACCGGTCCCGCATTCGCGGGGCGGCGCGGCGGCCTTGGACGGAAGGGGCCGGACGTGGCGGACAAGAAAACCAAAGTGATGGACGGCTTTGCCGTCGTGCGCGGGCTTGCCCAGGCGAAGCACGACGGTACCTTGCCTGCGCCGGGTTCCCGCAAACCGGCGGAGGATCTGTCGTCGCATCCGCCGCCGCCCGCCCTGCCGAAGGACAGTCCGCACATCGTCAAGACGATCCAGCCGACCAAGCGGACGATCCGCTGCTTCAAGTGCGGCTACGAATTCCAGCTCGCGGGCACGACGAAGACCATCTACTGCTCGAAATGCCGCGAGAAGATCGACATGGGCGACTACGTCGTCGACCGCCCGTGGTCGGAGGAAATCAAGACCGGCGGCAGCGTCATCGTCCGGCCGACCGGCCGCCTGGAAAACGTGCGCATCTGGGCCGGCAACGTGATCCTCGAGGGCGAAATGGACGAGAACTCGTCCATCGAGTGCACGCAATGGCTGGAACTGGGGGCTGCCGCGAAGCCGCATCCGCGGCAATTGGCGATGCGCAACCTGCGCGTGGCGGCCGGGGCGGAAATGGTTTTCAAGTACAAGCTCCAGGTGCACCATCTGGAACTGCTGGGCACGCTGGAAGCGGACGTGGAGGCGACGGGGTTGGTGTCGATCCGCGCCGGCGGGCATCTGAAGGGGACGGTGCGCGGGGCGCATTTGCAGGTGGAGGAGGGCGGCGGGCTGTCCGCCCGCGCGTTCATTTGGCCGCAGGGCAATCCGGCGGTGTCCGGGGACGGTTGAGCGGCCCATGGGCGGTCACGTCCACGTGGCGGGGGTGGCGGGGGTCGGCATGAGCGCGCTGGCGCAGGCCTTGCGCTGGACGCACGCCCGCGTGACGGGGTCCGATCGCTTTTTCGACCAGGGGCAGGAGTTGCCGGTGTTCGGCGCGCTGCGCGGGGCGGGAGTGGAAATCGTTCCGCAGGACGGTTCGGCCGTGGACGCCCGCACGGAAGCGGTGGTCTACAGCACGGCGATCGAAGCGGACAATCCGGAATTCGTCGCCGCGAAAAAAGCCGGGGTGCCGTTGCGGCACCGCGCGGAAATGCTGGCCGAGCTTGCGCGCGGAAAAACGCTGCTGGCCGTGGCCGGCACGGCCGGCAAGACCACGACGACCGGGATGCTGGGCTGGACGCTGGAACAGCTCGGCGCCGATCCGACGGTCGTCAACGGCGGCGCGCTGGTGGACTGGGCCGACGCGCGGCACGTCGGCAACGTGCGCCGCGGCGGCGCGCACGCGCCGTGGGTGCTGGAAGTGGACGAAAGCGACCGGTCGCTGCTGAATTTCCGGCCGGAATGGTCGATTCTGACGAACGTCTCGCAGGACCATTTCACGCTGGCGGAAGTGCAGGAGCTGTTCCGCGCCTATGCGGCGCAGGTGCAAACGGGCATCGTGTGCGGCGCGGGCGTCGCGGCGGTTTTGGGAAAACAGAACGCGCGGATCGTCGAGTTGGCGGCGCAACCGGAACGCACGGCGGAAGGTTTCGCGGTGGCGTGGCGCGGGCTCAAGCTGGCGGTGCCGCAGCCGGGCGCGCACAACGCGCTGAACGCGCTGGCGGCGGCCGAACTCTGCGCGCAGCTGGGCTACGCGCCGGAAAAAATCGCGGCGGCACTGGCGCGGTTCGGGGGCATCCAGCGGCGCCTGGAGCGCGTGGACGCCGGCGGCGGGGTGCGCGTGGTGGACGACTACGGGCATAATCCCGCCAAGCTGGCGGCGGCGTGGGCCGCCGTGGCCGCGCCCGGCAACCGCGTGCTGGGCGTCTGGCGGCCGCACGGCTACGGGCCGCTGCGGGCGATGCTGGAACCGCTGGCCGATGCGTTTGCGTCCGTCTGCCGCCCGCAGGACCGGCTATGGCTGCTGCCGGTGTACGACGCGGGCGGCACGACGGATCGATCGATCCAATCCGACGCGCTGGCGGCCAAACTCCAGACGCGCGGCGTGGCCGCGGAACTGGCGGTGAACTACGACGAGCTGGGCGCGGCGCTGCTGGGCGCGGCGCGCGCCGGCGACGTGATCCTCACGATGGGTGCGCGCGATCCGCGGTTGCCCGCGTTCGCGCGCGAAATAGCGGCCAAGACGGCGGACCGATGAAAGGCCAACCATGAACGCGACGACGCAGGATGAATCCACGATTTTCGAGCTGAAACCGGCCTGCCGGGCGTATTTTGGGCTGGTGGTCTGGGGCGTTCTGCTCTTCGTGTTCGTGGTCGGGATTTTCCTGCTGCTGCGGGTCTGGTATCTGGTCGCCTCCACGCGCTACCGTCTGACGACGCAGCGGCTGTTCGCGCAAACCGGCCTGATCGCGAAGCATCTGGAAGAAGTCGAGCTGTTCCGGGTGAAGGACGTCGAGCTAAGCCAAGGCGTGCTCGACCGGTTGCTGGGGGTGGGGACGGTGACGGTGCTGTCGACCGACGACACGGCGCCGCGGCTGGAACTGCGCGGGGTTCTCCGTCCCATGGAAGTGAAAGAGCAGATCCGGACCGCGTTCCGGGCCGCGCGCCAGCGCGAAGGCCTGCGGACCGGCGAATTCATCGCGTCGTAGCGCCGGCCGGCGCTTTTGTTGGGGGTTCGCCTTTCCCGGGCTTGACGGCCCGTCCGGTATTCTGTATTGCGTAATACATGATGCGGAGTAGTCCATGATCGACGGCTGGATCACGCAATTGCGCAAAGGGGTGCTGGAGTACTGCGTGCTGCTGGCGCTGCGGCGGGGGGAAAGCTACGGCTACGAACTCGTCCAGGCGCTCCAGCGCAGCGAGGACCTCGCCGTCTCGGAAAGCACGGTCTATCCCATCCTCGCGCGGCTGCGCCAGGAGGGCTTCCTGAAGTCGCGCGACGTGCCCTCGGCCGCGGGCCCCCCGCGCCGCTATTTCTCGCTGACGCCGCGCGGCAAGGTGCGCCTCGCGGAAATGAACGCCTATTGGCCGATGTTGACGAACGCTTTGGAGCAATTGAAGTCCGAAAAGGGGAAGGAATCCGAGTCATGAAGTGGAGCGGGGCGGCGGAACGGCGCGTCGAGGAATACCTCGGCGCGGTGGAGAAACATTTGGGGCACAAGCCGGCGGCCGTGCGCAAGGACGTCGTGGGCGGGCTGCGCAACCAGATCGCGGAAGCGCTGGACCGCCTGGAGCTCGAAGGCACCGAAATCGGTCTCGAAATCGTCGAGCGCGTCCTGGCGGAGATGGATCCGCCGGAAACCTTCGCCGAAGCCGCGGCCGAAATCGCCGCGGAAACGGCCGCCGTCGTGGCGCCCAAGCTGGCGCGCGGTGGCGCGACGCGCTGGTTCTGGCTGGGCGTGGCGTTCCTGATCGTGAATGCCTACGGCGTGTGGAAAACGACGCGGCCGGAAGCGCCGCCCGCACCGGCGCCGGAGGAAGCTCCGGCGGCCGCGGAACCGGCCAAGGTCTTCGAACGAGTCCTGCGGCTGCGCAGCGTGGAACAGGTGGACGTTTCGGCCGACCGCGAAGTGACGCTGCGGCTCGCGTTCAACGACGAGCCGGACCGCAGCCAGCTCACGCGCTTTTTTCGCCTGACGGCGCCCGGGCAGGGCGAGGTGAAGTATTGGTTGATGGGCGCGGCCGGGGGCGGCGCCGTCTTGGTCGAAACGGAGCCGGTGCTGGCGGACAGCCTGGAATACGTGCTGGATCCGGGGTTGCCCTCGGCCACCGGTTCGCAGCCCGAAGACCAGCCCCGGCGCGGCACCTTGGCGATGACGATGAACCTCGCGCTGCGCGGCGTGGAAGCGGAGACGCCCTCGTTCGATGCCCCGGAGCTGTGGGCGGATTTGACGGCGTTTCCGGACGCGAACGGCCTGAAGGATTTCATCGCGGTGGCGCCGGCGACGGACTTCACGGTCGAAGCCGTGGACGAATGGCGGCGCAGCGGACTGGTGCTGCGCGGGGCCTTCCAGCCGGGCGAAATCTACGAAGTCACCTTCAAGCAGGGCCTGCCGGCGGCGAACGGGTCGAGCCTGCCGCAGGACGTCCGCCGCACGGTGCAGTTCCCGCTGCCGAAGCCGGCGATCCGCTTCGACGCGCCGGGCCGGTATCTGTCGCCGGGCGGCACGCTGTCCGTGCCGGTGGCGGCGGTGAATCTGGAGAAGTACGTCGCGCGGCTGCGGCCGGTCTATGCGAACAACCTCGTGGAATTGGCCCGGCGCGAATCGCAATGGTCCTGGTACGGTTCCCTGACGGCGGATCTGGACGGACCGACGAAAGTCGCCACCAACCGGCTGGCGCCGGCGAAGAACGGCGGGCCCGCGCGCGGCGCGGTGGATCTGCGCGCGCTGCTGGACGGCAAACCGCGCGGCGCCTACTGGCTGGAAATCGACGGCGAAAAGGGCGGCGGCGACGGGCGGCTGATCGTGGCGACGGATCTGGGGATCGCCGCGCGGACCTTCGCCGGCGGCGCGGTCGCCTGGGTGAATTCCCTGCGGACGGCCCGGCCGGCGGCGGGCGCGGCGGTGACGGTCCTCGCGCGCAACAACCAGACGCTTGCGCGCGGCACGGCCGACGAACAAGGCCTCGTGCGCCTGGCCTGGGAAACGGGCGAAGGCGCGGAGCCGTTCGTGGTCGTGGCGGAACTGGACGGCGACTTGTCCTACATCGATCTGGCGCGCACCGGCGTGGACCAGGGCGAAGGGCTCGGCGGCCGGCCGTATCTGGAATCCGGCGAACTCGAGGCGGCGGTCTTCAGCGAGCGCGGCGTGTACCGGCCCGGCGAGAAGATCTTCGTGCAGGCGCTCGTGCGCGACGACCGCCGGCAGGCGCCGGAACCGTTCCCCGCGCTCCTGCGGGTGCGCCGGCCGGACGGGCGGATTTTCCGGGACGTTCCGGTCGCGCTGGACGAATTCGGTTCGGCGACGGCGGAAGTGGAGATGCCGGATTACCTGCCGACGGGGCGCTACGGTCTCGAACTGGCGCTGCCGGGAACCTTCACGGTGCTGGGTGAGACGTCCGTCGCGCTGGAAGATTTCGTGCCGCCGCAGATCCGCGTGGCCGTGAAGCCGTCGCCGGAACGCGGCCGGGCGGGGGACGTGCTGGCCTTCGGCGTGGATGCCGCGCATCTGTTCGGCCGGCCCGCGGCCGGCCTGAAGGCGACCGCCGCGGCGACGTTCAAGCCCGCGCCGTTCGCGCCGAGCAATTGGCCGGACTGGCGCTTCGGCGACGACGAGAAGGCGTTTGCGCCCGTCTACCAGGCGCTTGGCGCGCGGATCCTGGACGCAAACGGCCACGCCGAATTCGAGGCGGAGAGCCGCGCGGCCTGGCGGCCGCCGGCGGCCCTGCAAATGGTGCAGCAGGCCACCGTGATGGAAGTCGGCGGCCGGTCGGTGACGGCCTACGGATCGGCGCTGCTCGATCCGTATCCGTTCTACGTCGGCCTGAAACCCGCCTGGGACGGCGCGGTGCGCGCGGGCGAAACCCAGCGCGTGGCGGTGGTCGAAGTCCAGCCCGACGGCGCGCCCGTCGCGGAAGGCAAGCCGCTGGTGTTGACGCTTTCGCGCGTGACGTGGAACTCCGTGTTGCGGCGCAATTCCAACGGGCGCTACGAGTGGAAATCCGAGCGCCAGGTCGTGGACGTCCGCAAGGACACGCTGGCGGCCGGCGGCGCGGCGCAGGATTGGGCCTTCGCGGTGGACGGCGCGGGGGACTACCTGCTGGTCGCGGCCGATCCCGCGTCGGGCGCGTCCACGCGGATCGCGTTCCACGCGGGTTCGGCGGATCCGGAATGGCTGGCGTGGAGCCGCGAGAAGCCGGGGCGCGTCGAGTTGGCCTGGGACAAGGAAATGTATCTCCCCGGCGAGACGGCGCGCCTGCAGGTGCGCGCGCCGTTCGCGGGTCCCGCGCTGCTGACGGTGGAGACCGATCGCGTGCGCGAGGCGCGCCGGGTGATGCTGGAGAAAAACACCGCGGAATTCGAAGTGCCCGTGACGGCGGACTGTGCGCCCAACGCGTACTGCTCGCTGACCCTGATCCGTCCGGCGGAAGCCGAGGAAGTGTGGAGCGCGCACCGGGCCATCGGCGCGCTTGCGCTGCCCGTGGAATGGCCCGGCAGTCGGTTCACGGTGGCGGTGGAAGCGCCGGCCGTTGCGCGCCCGCAGGCGGCGCTGGACGCCGTCGTGACCGTGCGCGACGAAGCGGGCCGGCCCGCGCGGGGCGCGGTGACGGTGATGGCCGTGGATGAAGCCATTTGCATGCTGACGGCGTTCGCGACGCCCGATCCCGACCGGGTCTTTTCCGCGCAGCGCGCGCTGGGCGTGTTCCCGTTCGATCTCTACGCCGAACTGATGCCGGTGACCAACGAGCAGACCGAGACCGTGCCGGCGGCCGGCGGCGACGGCGACGCCGCCCTGCGGCGGCGGTTGAATCCGATCAAGGCCAACCGCTTCAAGCCGGTGGCGCTGTGGCGCGCGTCCGTGCCGCTCGATTCGAACGGGCAGGCCCGGGTCAAAATGGATTTGCCCGAATTCAACGGCGAATTGCGCCTGATGGCGGTGGCCTACGGCGCCGCGCAGTCCGGCGCGACCTCGACGCCCGTGAAGGTGAAGCGCGATCTCGTCGTGCAGCCGTCGTTGCCGCGGTTCCTGGCCATCGGCGATCGCTGCGAGGCGGCCGTCGCGCTCTACAACGAAGGCGCGGCGCCGGTCGCGGCCAAGGTGCGCGCGACCTGCGGCGGGCCGCTGCGGGCCGAAACGGCGGAACAGATCGTCGAGATACCGGCCGGCGGATCGGCGACCGCGGCGTTGCCGCTGACGGCGGGGCCGGGGCCGGGCCAGGCGCTCTGCACGCTCGAAATCGTGGCCGGCGCGGATTCCTTCCGCGACACGATCGAGCTGGCGGTCCGGCCCGCGGCGGGCACCCGCGTGGCGGCGCTGGCCCGCGTGCTGGCGGCCGGCGAAAGCGCGACGCTGGAGCCGCCGGCGGGCTGGCTGCCGGAATCGCTGGCGCTGTCGGGCGTCTTGTCGGCGCTGCCGTCGGCGCAACTGGGCCAGGCGCTGGACTACGTCGTGCACTATCCGTACGGCTGCCTCGAGCAGACCGTGTCGGGCGCGTTCCCGCTGCTCTACGCGGGCGAATGGGCGCAGCGCCTGCTGCCGGGCCGCCGGGCCATCGGCGACGTGGAAGCCTTCGTGCCGGCGGCGATCCGGCGCGTGGTTTCCATGCAGCAGGAAAACGGCGGGTTCGCCCTGTGGCCGTTCCAGCGCGGCACGACCGACGACGCTTCGATCTATGCCGTCCATTTCCTCGTGGAAGCGAAAGCGGCGGGCTTCGACGTGCCGGCCGATCGCCTCGAGGCCGCGCTGGGCTGGGTGCGCGGGCGCCTCGACCGGACGATGTCGCCGGATGCGACGGATGGCGAATGGATCCTCGACATGCAGGCGCGGGCCTACCTGTGCCACGTGCTGGCGCTGGCGGGGCGTCCCGATGCCGGCTGGAACGCGCGGCTGCGCGAGCAGTCCGCCCGGCTGAACTTCGCCGCGCGGGCGCACGCGGCTTCGGCGCTGCTGCTGGCGGGCGAACCGCGGCGGGCGCTGCCGTTGCTCGAATCGCTGGACGTGCCCGTGACGCGGCCGCGCGTGCCGGGGCGGTTGCTGGACGGCGACGTGCGCGACGCCGCGCTGCTGCTGTCCGCCTGGCTCGACGTGGAGCCGGAAAATCCCGCCGTGCCGCGGTTGGCGCAATATTTGCGCGACCGGCAGCAAGACGGCCACTGGGGCAACACGCAGGACGACGCCTTCGCGCTGCTGGCGTTCGGCAAGCTGGCCAAGCATTTGCCCGACGAAGAACAGCCCTTCGCCGGAAAACTGGAATTGCCCAACGGCGAAATCCGCGCGTTCGCCGGCACGAACGACGTGGCCTGGTCGCTCGATCCCGGCGCCGGCGGCGCGGCCACGGTGCGCAACGACGGCCCGGGCAAGCTCTATCTGGGCGCGCGGTTCGAAGGCGTCTCCGCCGAGCCGGAACCGGAGCGCGCGGACGGCATCGCCATCCGCCGCGAATTCCTGGACCGGACCGGCAACTTCATCGACGCCCGGGAACTGCCGCAGGGCGAACTGATCGTCGTGCGGCTGAAGATCGACACGCAGGGCCGGCGCCTCGACCAGCTCGTCCTCGAAGACCTGTTGCCGGCGGGCTGGGAGATCGAGAATCCGAATCTGGCGACTTCGCAGCAGTTCGGCTGGCTCCGCGAGAAGGACGAAGGCGACCGGCACCGCGAGGCGCGCGACGACCGGATGCTGATTTTCACCGGGCCGATCCAGGGCGAAGCGGCGTTCCACTACGCGGTGCGGGCGACGACGCCGGGCACCTATGCGTTGCCGCCGCCGACGGTGTCGGGCATGTACGAACCGGAAATCCGCGGCGTGGGCGTCGGCGGGCAGGTGCGCGTCGTGCCGTGAGGAACCGGTTTCCAGCCTGGATCCGCTGGTCCGCCTTGGCGGCCGCGCTGGCCGTCGCCGCGTTCGCCGCGGCGGTGCGCTGGGCGCCGTTTCCGGAGGCCAAGCTGGCGCGGCGGGATTCGGCGGCGGTGCTGGCGGACCGGAACGGCGAACCGCTGCGCGTGAAGCTGGCGGCGGGCGGCTTCGATTGCCGGCCCGGCTACGTGCCGGCGCCGGAGCATTGGATCGCGCGGGCGCTGGTGGCGGCGGAAGACCGCCGTTTCTGGGAGCATCCGGGCGTGGACGTGCGGGCGCTGGCGCGAGCCGTCGCGCAGAACGTCGCCGGTGGCCGGCGCGTGTCGGGCGCCTCGACGATCAGCACGCAGGTGATCCGCCTGGCGGAGCCGCGGCGGCGGACGCTGGCGACGAAAGCCGTCGAAGCCTTCCGCGCGCTGCAGCTCGAACGGCGGCTGGACAAGCGCGCGATCCTGGCGCAGTACCTGGATCGCGCGCCGTTCGGCGGCAACTTGGTGGGCATCGAGGCCGCGGCCCGGCGCTACTTCGGGAAGGGCGCCGCCGACCTGAGCCTGGCGGAAGCCGCGTTGCTCGCGGGCGTGCCGCAGGCGCCGTCGCGCCTGCGGCCCGACCGGCATCCGGACGCGGCCAAGAAGCGGCAGGCCTACGTCCTGGAGCGGATGGAGGCCTGCGGGTTCATCACGGCGCAGCAGCGCGCCGAAGCGTGGGCCCAGCCGCTGGCCGCGCGGCCCGGGAACTATCCGTTCCGCGCGCCGCACTTCTGCGATCTCGTCGGCGTGCCGGCGCGGCTCGCGCCGGACGCGACGGTGCGCACGACGCTCGACGGCGACCTGCAGCGGCAGGCGGAAGACGTCTTGCGGCGGCATTTGGCGAACGGCCCGGCCGCGGGCGGCGCGGTGGTGGTGCTGGAGGTGAAGACCGGCGCGGTGCGCGCGCTGGCGGGCTCGCCGGACTATTTCGCCGAGCGGCAGGCCGGCCAGGTCAACGGCGCCGTCGCGCGGCGCGCGGCGGGTTCGACCCTCAAGCCCTTCGCCTACGCGCTGGCGTTCGACCGCGGCCTGGCCGTGCCCGCGACGGTGATTCCCGACGTGCCGCTGCGCTTCCGCGACCTCGATCCGCGCAATTTCTCCGAAGATTGCCGCGGACTGGTCAGCGTGCGCGACGCCCTCGTGGCGTCGCTGAACCTGCCCGCGATCGAGATCGAGCGGCGCGTCGGGCAGGAACGGCTCTGGGGCACCTTGCGCGCGCTGGGGCTGGCGACGATCGACCGCCCGGCGGCGCACTACGGCCTCGGCCTCGTGCTGGGCAACGCGGAGGTGCGCCTGCTGGATCTGGCGAACGCCTACGCCTGCCTCGCGCGCGGCGGGGCCTGGGCGCCCGTCCGCTTCGTGGAAACGGACCAGGCGCCGGCGACGAAACCGATCTTTTCGCCCGAGGCCTGCTGGCTGGTCGGCGACGCGCTCTCCGGCGACGAGCGCGCGCTGGACACGACGGGGCACGCGGCCGACGTGCGCCTGCCGCCGCTGGCGTGGAAGACGGGCACCTCCGCCGGCCTGCGCGACGCGTGGACGGTGGCGTGGAACCCGGAGTACGCCATCGGCGTGTGGGTGGGCAATCCCGACGGCTCGCCGGCGGAAGGGCTGGTGGGGCGCGAGGCCGCCGTGCCCATCGCGTGGGATCTGTTCCGGCAGCTGTATCCGGACAACGCGGGGCCGCGGTTCGCGCGGCCGGCGGGAGTGGAGCGGCGCGCGCTGTGCGCCGTCAGCGGCTGCGCGCCGGGCCCGCATTGCGCGCACCGGACCGAGGACTGGGCCATCGCGCGCACGACGCGGCGCGAAATCTGCCCGGTGCATCGCGCGGGGCCGGAGGACGCCTGGCCGGCGGCGGTGGCGTCGTTCCTGGCGCGGCGCGCGGCGCCCGCGCCGGACGAACCGGCCGCCAGCGTGCGCATCCTCGCGCCGGCGCGCGGAAGCACCTACCGCTGGCTGCCGGGGCTGGAGGCGGATGCCCAGCGGCTGGCGCTGGAGGCGGCCAGCGACCGCGCGGGCGAGACGATCCATTGGTTCGTGGACGACCGGCCCGTCGGCCGCACGCGCCCGGGCGAAAAGCTCTTCTGGCCGCTGGCGCGCGGCGACCACCAGATCGCCTGCGGCACGGCGCGGGGCCTGGGCGACCGCGTCCAGATCGCCGTGGAATGAGCCGCGCGAAAGTTTTTACGTTCTACGTAAAACCCGCGCAAAGTTTTTACGTGCTACGTAAAACTTCGGGAAACATTTTACGTTCTACGTAAAACCGCCGCGGGGCGGCGGGCTCAGAGCTGGGCGCGCAGGAGGGCGGCGCAGGCGGGCATGTCGGGCACGCGGTGCGTGGCGGCGGTGGGGGCGGAGCCGTCGTCCACCAGCACCGTGACGGCCACGCCGGCGTTCTGGCCGGTCTTCACGTCGCTCTCGCGGTCGCCGATCATCCAGGATTTGGACAGGTCCAGGTGGTGGCGTTCGGCGGCGGCGCGCAACATGCCGGGATTGGGCTTGCGGTGGGGGTGGGCGTCGTCGGCGCTGGTGCAAATGAAGATGTCGAGCAGCGCGAGGCCCTCCGCGGCGAGTTCGGCGCGCAGCTTGGCGTGCATGGCCTCGAGCTGCGCGGGCGGGGTGAGGCCGCGTTCGATGCCGCGCTGGTTGGTGACGATGACGGCGGGAACGCCCTTGGCGGCGGCGGCGCGCACGCAGTCGGCGAAGCCCGGCAGGATATGGAAATCGTCGAGGTGGTTGACGTAGCCGGGACCGGGGCTGCGGTTGGCGATGCCGTCGCGGTCGAAGAAGACGCAGGGGCGGCGGGCGGCGGCGCTCATGGGCTCAGTACCCCGTGCCGCGGAACACCGCGCCGACGGTCTTGAAGAGGATCTGGAAATCGAGCGCAAGCGACCAGGTGTCGATGTATTTCAGGTCCAGGCGCATCCATTCGTCGAAGCCGAGATCGTTGCGGCCGCCGATCTGCCAGAGGCAGGTGCAGCCGGAGCGCATGGAGAGGCGGCGGCGCTGCCAGGGCTCGTATTTTTCGACTTCGGCGGGAATCGGCGGGCGGGGGCCGACGAGGGACATGTCGCCCTTGAAGACGTTCCAGAGCTGGGGCAGTTCGTCGAGGGAATAGCGGCGGAGCCAGCGGCCGAGGGGCGTGATGCGCGGGTCGTCCTTGATCTTGAAGACGGGGCCGGAGACTTCGTTGCGGTCGGCCAGTTCGTGGCGGATCTGCTCGGCGTTGGCGACCATGGTGCGGAACTTGACCATGTCGAACGTGCGTCCGCGCAGGGTGCTGCGGCGCTGGACGAAGAAAGCGGGGCCGGGGGAGGTGGCGCGCACGGCGATCCAGATGCCCAGCAGCACGGGCGACAGGAGCACGAGGGCCAGGCCGGAGAGGACGATGTCCAGCGCGCGCTTGAACATGAGCGCCCAGGAGGATTTGGCGGTGGTGCTGAAGAGGAGCATGGGCTCGCCGGCGAGTTCGTCGAGGGAGACCTCGGCGAGCTGGGTGCGGAGGAATTCGGGCAGCAGCCAGGCTTCGATGCCTTCGGTTTCGCATTGCCGGATCCATTCGCCGACCTGCGAGGTGGAGATGCCTTCGGGAAGCACCAGCACGGCGTCCACGACGGTGGCGTGCAGGATGGCGGAAAAATCGTCGAGGGTGCCGGGCGAGACGAAGCCGGCGGGCGGCGGGACGCCGGCGGGCGGCAGGAAGCCGACGATTTCGAAGAAGCCCGCGCGGTCGGGATGGCACAGCCAGTCGCGCAGGACGTCGACGCGCGCCGGATCGCCCACGAGCAGGAGGCGGCGGCGGGATTCCAGCCGCAGCAGCCACGGTTGGAGATAAACCGCGCGCAGGCTCACGGCGGCGATGGCGTAGAGGCAATGGATGCCCAGGATGGTGCGGGGCACCATGTGCAGCTTCAGCACGTACAGCAGGCCCAGCAGCACCGCGAGGCTCAGCAGGCCGGCGCGCGCGATTTGCCGGAAGATCCGGCCCGGCGCCAGCCCGAGGAACTGGCGGTAGACCCCGGAGAAATCCAGCACGAAGCCCCAGACGGGCACGACCAGCACGTAGAGCCAGGAATTGGACCAGAACATGTCGAACGTGGCGAACGTGCCGGGAAACAGCCAGGCCAGCAGCTTGTGCGTGACCAGGGCGGCCAGCAGGGCGGCGCACACCAGGACGGCGTCGAGAAACGCGGCGAGTTCGGACTGGAATCTGTAGCTGCGGCGCAACATGGCTTAGGCGGGAGAAAAGGATAGCAAAACGGCGGCGGGCGGCCAGTCCTAAAAGCGCTTGAGGTCTTCGCGCAGGAAGGCGAGCACGTCCTTGAAGCGCTGGAGATTCTGCGGGTCCACGCGCGCCAGCGTTTCGTGGGCGTCGTACATCAGGACGGCCAGTTCGTGCTCGCCGGCCGGCGCGGCCGCCACCGGGCGCAGGTTCTGCACGAGGCGCGAGAGGTCGCCCAGCCCCGGCGGCAGTTCGGCCGCGGCGTAGGTCTTGAGGACGCGGTCGAGGCCCAGCCCCCGGAGCAAGCCGGCGACGTGCGCGGTCGGGTTGATCAGCGCCAGCTGGACGCTGTCTTTGCGCAGCGCGAGCGTCATCCCGGCGATGGCGCCCATGAAGGTGCTGTCCAGGGAGCGGCACTCGGCCAGATCGATCACGACCAGCGCGCTGCCGGCCAGCCGGGCGGCCTGCACGGCCTGCTTGAAGGCCGGAGCCAGCTTGAACGTCGCCGCGCCGCTCACGGCCACCAGCGTGCAGTTGTCCGCCGTCGCGGCGAGGATCTGGTTGGGCGCGGCGGCGTTCATGCGGGGGGGGTCAGCTCTCCCAGTTGGGCGAGGCCGCCGTGGCCAGCGCCGCGCCGCGCCACACCACGCGCAGGCGCCATTTCACGACGCGGCCCGCCCGGCGGACGTCGTCGGCCGGGATTTCGATGGCCGTGCGGACGTGGCCTTCCGATTTGCCCGCGGTGCGGTGCACGTGGTTTTTGACGATGGGACTGCGTTCCTGGACCGTTTCCAGCAGCAGGACCGTGCCGGGCGGAATTCCCGGCGGATGGGCGTACCAGCGCACGTCGAAGCGTTCCTGGCCGCCGCTTTCGGCTTCGGGATCCCGGAACGCGCGGACGCCGGCGCCGGGCACGGCGACGGACGATTGCTGGATGAACGCGTGGTCCACGGCGACGATCTGGGCCCGGGCGACGTAGCCGGCCGGACCGGCGCCGGACGGCGCCGGCGCGAAAACGACCGCCGCCAACCAGGCGCCGCCGAGCCACCCGGCGCGCCGCATTCTCTCCCGAACCCTCAACATCCCCGAAAAACTATCATGCGCGGCAGGACGCGTCAACGCGGGCGCGGCTGAAAGCTGGATTCCCGCGCCAGCTGCTCGAACAGCGCTTTCTCCTTGGCCGTGGGCGGATGGGGCACCACGATCCGGAGGTTGGCGAACACGTCGCCGCGCGCGCCGTGCTTGTCCGGCAGGCCCTTGCCGGCCAGGCGCAGGCGCGTGCCGCCCTGCGTGCCGGGCGGGATGTTCAGGCTGGCGGCGCCGTCGGGCGTGGGGATGCGGACCTTGGCGCCGAGCACGGCTTCCCACGGCGCCAGGGGCAGCTCGACGTCGAGGTCGTAGCCGTGGAGCCGGTAGTCCGGATGCGGCGCCACGCGCAGGTTCAAATAGAGGTTGCCGCCGCCGGCGCCTTGCCCGGACAGGCGGATGCGCGTGCCGTCGGTGGCCCCCAGCGGAATGCGCACCTGGAACGTCTTGGGCCGGTGGGCGACCGTGCCGTCCGGCTGCACGACCGGCACCTGGAGCGATACCGCCTTGGGCTCGCGGCTGTACAATTCCTCGATGCTCAGCGTCAGGTTCGCCTCGAAATCCTGCCCGCGCGGCGTGAAGGAATCCTCCGCGCCCGCGAATCCGCCGAAGCCGCCGAACGGACTGCCGCCGCCGCGCCGGCCGCGCCCGGCGCGGCCCGCCCCGCCGAGATCGCCGAACAGCGACGAGAAGAAATCGCTGAAATCGCCGCCGCCCGGGCCGCCGCCGAATTCGAAATGGATGCCGCCGGGCCCGCTGCTGGCGCCCTCGAACCCGCCCCAGCCGGGCGGCGGGGTGAAGTCCTGGCCGGTCTTCCAGTTGGCGCCGAGCGCGTCGTAGCGCTTGCGCTTCTCGGGATCGGAGAGCACCTCGTTGGCTTCGTTGATTTCCTTGAAGCGCGCTTCGGCGCCGGCGGTTTTGTTGACGTCGGGGTGGTATTGCCGGGCCAGCTTGCGGTAGGCCTTCTTGATGGCGTCCGCGGACGCGTCGCGCGGCACGCCGAGCACGGCGTAGTAGTCCAGGTATTTCATCGGCGGGGGCGGGGGCTCAGCGGCGTTTCAAATCCTCGACGTCTTTCTCGATGTCTTCGAGGCGGCGCTCGACGGTGTCGAACGGCGAGATGGGCCGATAGGTCTCGCCCAGGCGCTGCTCGACTTCGTCCAGACGCTTGCGGAGATCGGCGATCTGGTCCTGGGCCTCGCGGAGGTCTTCGGCCAGATCCGCGATCCGGCGATCCTGCGGGGCGGGGACGGCGGCCGCGGGCGCCGCCGGAACCGGGGGCGCGGCCTGGGCGGCCACGGCGCCGGCCAGCGCCAGCGCGAACAACCAGGTGGATTTTTTCATGGACGACGGTTCTCCTGTCTGGCGGCCAGTATACGCCCGCCGCCCCCGTCCGGCAATCCCGCCGCCGGGGCAAATTGCGCCGCCAAATCGGCGCCGAAAAAAAGCCGGTCGCCCCATTGACTCGCCGGGGGGCGACTGGTATGGTTTGCGCGATTTCACAACCGGCGCACCCGTGGTGAAATTGGCAGACACGTAAGATTCAGGTTCTTATGCCTTAAAAAGCATGTGGGTTCGAGTCCCTCCGGGTGCACCATTTTTTAGGCCCGTGCTTGTGTCGCACGGGCCTTTTTGCTTCAATCGGCGGGACAGGCACGGAAAGCGCGCATGACCGAGAAATTCGTATCCGATACCCTCAACCGCGCGGACGCGGAATTCGACCGGACCCTGCGTCCGGGGCGGTTCGGCGACTTCGTCGGGCAGGGCAAGGTGCGCGAACGGCTGGAATTGAGCGTGGCGGCGGCCAAGGGGCGGGGGGACGTCCTCGACCACGTGCTGCTGTGCGGCCCGCCCGGCCTCGGCAAAACCACCCTGGCCTACATCCTCGGCGCCGCGATGGGCGCGAACGTCAAGGCCACCTCCGGCCCGATCCTGGCCAAGCCGGCCGACCTGGCCGGCATGCTGACCAACCTCGAGCCGGGCGACCTGCTGTTCATCGACGAAATCCACCGCATCCAGAAGAGCGTCGAGGAGTACCTCTATTCGGCGATGGAGGATTTCGCCATCGACATCGTGCTCGACCAGGGCGCCAACGCCCGCAGCGTGCGGCTGAACCTGCCGCGCTTCACGCTCGTGGGCGCCACGACCCGCAGCGGCCTGCTGAGCGCCCCCATGCGCTCGCGCTTCGGCCTGACCAACCGCCTCGACTACTACACGCCCGGCGAGCTGGGCCAGGTGGTGGAGCGCGCGGCGCGGATCCTCGGCGCGGAAATCGACGCCGCCGGCGCGGCGGAGATCGCCGCCCGCTCCCGCGGCACCCCGCGCATCGCCAACAACCTCCTGCGCTGGGTACGCGATTTCGCCCAGGTGCGCGCCGGCGGACGCATCACGCGCGCCGTGGCCGACGAGGCCCTGGCCATGCTCGACGTCGACCGCCACGGCCTCGACGAGATGGACAAGCGCATCCTGGCGACCGTCGTCGAGAAGTTCGGGGGCGGCCCCGTCGGGCTGGCCACCATCGCCGTTTCGGTGGGCGAAGAGCCCGACACGCTCGAAGAAGTCTACGAGCCCTATTTGATACAGCAGGGCCTGCTGGCGCGGACGCCGCAGGGCCGCGTCGCGACCGCCGCGGCCTACCGCCTGCTCGGCCTCGCCCCCCGCGCGGGCGAACAAGGGGAGTTGATCTGACCATGCACGTGCTCGTCACCGGCGCCGCCGGCTTCATCGGATTCCACGTGGCCCGCGCGCTGCTCGCGCGCGGCGACGACGTCGTCGGGTTCGACAACCTCAACGACTACTACGACCCGACGCTCAAGGAAGCGCGCCTGGCGCGGCTGCGCCGGGAACCGGGCTTCGCCTTCGTCAAGGGCGCCCTCGAGGACGAGGCCGCCGTGCGCGCGCTGTTCGCGGGGAAACCCTTCGACCGCGTGATCCATCTGGCTGCGCAGGCGGGCGTGCGCTATTCGCTCACGAATCCCGGCGCCTACGTCCAGAGCAACCTCGTCGGCTTCCTGCATATCCTCGAGGCCTGCCGGCACGCCCAAACGCCGCACCTGGCCTATGCCTCCAGCAGTTCGGTCTACGGCCTCAACGCCCATTTCCCGTTCTCCGTGCACGACGTCGTCGACCATCCCGTCTCGCTCTACGCCGCCACCAAGAAGGCCAACGAGCTGATGGCCCACACCTATTCCCACCTCTACGGCTTGCCCACCACCGGCCTGCGGTTCTTCACCGTCTACGGCCCCTGGGGCCGCCCCGACATGGCCCTGTTCCTGTTCACCCGGGCCATCCTCGCCGGAAAACCCATCGACGTCTTCAACCACGGCAAGATGCGCCGCGACTTCACCTTCATCGACGACATCGTCCAGGGCGTCGTGCGCGTGGCCGACCGCGTCGCCGCGCCGAATCCGGACTGGGACGCCGCCGCGCCCGATCCCGGCACGAGCCCCGCGCCGTACCGCGTCTACAACATCGGCAACCACACCCCCGTCGAGCTCGACCACTTCATCGGCGCCATCGAGTCCGCGCTCGGCAAACAGGCCGTCCGCAACTACCTGCCCATGCAGCCGGGCGACGTCGCCGCCACCAGCGCCGACGTCGAGGACCTCCGGCGCGACGTCGGCTTCGCCCCCGCCACCCCCATCGAAACCGGCATCGCGCGCTTCATCGCGTGGTATCGGGAGTATTACAAGGTCTAGAATCCAGGAGTCGGAATTCAGCATCCGGAATGGATCCCCAACCGTTGAACCGTGAACTTTGAACCCGGAACCGTGAACTTTGAACCCTGAACCGCCGAACCCTCGACCCCCGGAGCCCCCATGCCCAACACCATCCTGATCGGCGCCCAATGGGGCGATGAAGGCAAAGGCAAGATCATCGACGTGCTGACCGAGCGCGCCGACTGGGTCGTGCGCCCGCAGGGCGGCAACAACGCCGGCCACACGGTCGAGATCGGCGCGGAAAAATTCGTGCTGCACCTGGTGCCCTCGGGCATCCTCACGCCCGGCAAGCGCTGCGTCATCGGCAACGGCGTCGTGCTCGACCCCGTCGCGCTCGTCGAGGAAATCCAGGGCGTGGAAGCCCGCGGCATCGCCGTCGCCGGCCGGCTGTTCATCAGCGACCGCGCGCACGTCGTGTTCCCGTACCACCGCATGCTCGACGCCCAGGGCGAGGCGCGCCGCGCCAAGGGCGACCAGATCGGCACCACCCAGCGCGGCATCGGCCCGACCTACGCCGACAAGGCCGCCCGCTTCGGCCTGCGCATGTGCGACCTGCTCGATCCCGAATTCCCCGCGCTGCTCAAATCCCGCGTCGAGGACAAGAACCGCATCCTGGCCGCCATGGGCGCGCCCGTCGTGGCGTACGAAGACGTCCTCGCCGCCACCCAGAAGGCCATGGAAGTCCTCGGGCCGCTGACGTGCGACGTGATTCCGCTGCTGCACGGCGCGGCCGAGCGCGGCGAAAGCCTCCTGTTCGAAGGCGCGCAGGGCATCATGCTCGACCTCGATTTCGGCACCTATCCCTACGTCACCAGTTCCAACGCCGGCGCCGGCGGCGCCTGCACCGGCTCGGGCTTCCCGCCGGGACTCGTCGACCACGTCGTCGGCGTGCTCAAGGCCTACACGACGCGGGTGGGCGAGGGGCCGTTCCCGTCCGAACTGACCGACGCCGTCGGCGAAGAGCTGCGCCGCGTCGGCCGCGAATTCGGCGCCACCACCGGCCGGCCGCGGCGCTGCGGCTGGTTCGACGCCGTCGTCGCCCGCCACGCCGTCCTGACCTGCGGCGTGGACGAGTGGGCGCTGACGAAGCTCGACGTGCTCGACGGCTTCGAAACGATCCGCATCTGCACGGCCTACGAGCTGGACGGCAAGCGCATCGACCATTTCCCGGCCAACGTCCGCGCCGTCGCCCGCTGCCGGCCCGTCTACGAAGACGTGCCCGGCTGGCGGGCCTCCACGCGCGAGGTGACCCGCTTCGCCGACCTGCCCGAGAACGCCAAGCGCTACGTCGCCCGGCTCGAGCGGATCACCGGCGTGCCCGTCGGCATCCTGTCGCTGGGCCCGCGCCGCGAAAGCACCCTGATCCTGGCGGAAAAGGACGCATGACCGCCTCGGCCGAAATCGCCTGCGTGCCGCGCCACGTCGCCGTCATCATGGACGGCAACGGCCGCTGGGCCAAGCAGCGCGGGCGGCCGCGGCTCTTCGGGCACCGCGCCGGCGCGGACTCCCTGCGCGCCATCCTGCGCGCCTGCCGCGACCACGGCGTCGAATTTCTCACCGTCTACGCCTTCAGCACCGAAAACTGGGTGCGCCCGCAGGACGAAGTGTCCGGCCTGATGTCGCTGCTCAAGACCTTCCTCAAGAAGGACGAGCACGAGCTGCACGAAAACCAGGTGCGGCTGCGCGTGACCGGCCGCCTCCAGGACCTGCCCAAGGCCGTGCGCAACGAGCTCGAGCGCGTGATGGCCGCCACGCGGAACTACGAAAAGGGGCACCTGATCCTCGCCCTCAGCTACGGCGGCCGCGCCGAGATCGTGGACGCCGTGCGCGCCATCGCCGCCGACGTCCGGGCCGGCACGCTCGCGCCCGAAGCGATCGACGAAAAGGCCATCGCCGCGCGCCTCTACCTGCCCGACGTGCCCGATCCCGACCTGATGATCCGCACCAGCGGCGAGCTGCGCCTGAGCAACTTCCTGCTCTGGGAGCTGTCCTATTCCGAATTCTATTTCACCGAAACCCTGTGGCCCGACTTCCGCGAGGCGGATTTCGCCAAGGCCCTGGATGAATACGCCCGGCGCCAGCGCCGCTACGGAGCCCCTTCATGAACCTGCCCGCCATCAAGCATCGCCTCATCAGCGGATTCTCCATCGCCGGCGCGCTGTTCGCCGCGTTCTTCTTCCTGCCCGACGCGGGCATCCCGTTCGTGCTGGCGGCGCTGGCGGCCATCATGGCGCTGGAGTTCTACCAGATGATGTCCGCGGGCGGCGTGGCGAACTTCCGGGCCTACGGCACGATCGGCGTCGTCGCGCTCGTGTTCGTCACCTGGATCGCCGGCGTCCGCAACGGCGGTCCGGCCGAAGGCTCGTGGGATGCCGTCATGCTGTTCCTGATCACCATCGGCATTTTCATCCGCCAGTTTCCCCAGAAGGACAATCCGCACCCGTTGCGGACCATCGGCGGCACGCTCTTCGGCGTGCTCTACGTGGGCCTGCTGTGGAATTTCCTGACCAAGCTGCTGCTGTTCGGCCGGCCGCTGGACTTCGCCGGCGGCATCTACTGGCCGGGCCGGTGGCTGCTGCTCTACGCCGTGTTCGCGGCCAAGTTCACGGACATCGGCGCCTATCTGGTCGGCTGCTCGTGCGGCCGCCACAAGCTCATCCCGCGCATCTCCCCGGCCAAGTCGTGGGAAGGCGTCTTCGGCGGCGTCGCCGTCGGCACCGCGGTCGGCACGCTTCTCGTCTGGGCGCTGCGCGAGACCTTCGCGCCGCTGGGCCTGACGTGGGTCCGCGCCATCCCGCTCGGCATTCTCCTGTCCGTCTGCGGCGTGGTCGGCGACCTGACCGAATCCCTCTTCAAGCGCGCCGCCAGCGTCAAGGATTCCGGCGGCGTCATCCCCGGCATGGGCGGCCTCCTCGACGTCCTCGACAGCATCCTCTTCACCGCGCCGGCGGTGTATCTGTTTCTCAGGCTGGTCGCCTGAGAAACAGAATTCAGAATCCAGGATTCAGAATTCAGAATTCAGAATGAACATCCGTCCGACCCGTCCCATCCGACCTCTTAACTCCGATCTCTGACCCCATGATTTCCTTGTTGTACCTCCTCGCCATGCTCCTGCTCTTCAGCGCGAGCATTTTCGTGCACGAACTCGGGCATTTCCTCGCGGCGCGGGCGTTCGGCATGCTCGCCGACGTCTTTTCCATCGGCATGGGCCCGGCCCTCTGGAAGCGCAAGGTCGGCGCCACGACCTACAAGATCGGCTGGATTCCCTTCGGCGGCTACGTCGCCCTGCCGCAGATGGACCCGAACTCGTTCCTCGAGGGAGAGGGAACCGGGGACCGGGTTCAGGGTTCAGGTTCTGCCGGTTCTGAATCTCGAACACCGAACCCCGAACCCCGCATCCTTCCTCCTGTTTCCCCTTGGAAAAAGATCGTCGTCTCCGTGGCCGGGGCGTTCGGGAACGTGGTGTTCGCGTTCGCGCTGG
>CALKWZ010000003.1 GCA_938003985.1 uncultured Verrucomicrobiota bacterium
GGGCGCGTTGGCGATCCCCATCGTGTCCTCTACCAAACGTTGTTTTTCGGGATGAACCGGTTCCGGCCCGACATCGTACATGTGGAAGAAGAGCCGGACAGCCTGGCGGCACTGCAGGTCACTCTGGCGCACCGGCTGGCAGCGCCCAGATCGCGGCTTGTGCTCTACACCTGGCAGAACGTAGACCGTGCGAAGCAACGCTACGTTGAATGGGTGCAGCAGACGACGCTGCGCGCGAGCGATGCGGTGCTCTGTGCGAATGGCGAGGCGCTTGCTCTGCTGCACAGGGCAGGGTACGCGAAGATCGCGGAGATCCTGCCCGCGATCGGCGTGGACACACGCGCGTTTCCGCCAAGCAAGCGCAATGGGGAGGCGCGGAAGGCGTTCGTCGTCGGTTATCTGGGGCGGCTCGCTCCGGAAAAGGGCATCGACCTGTTGGTCGAGGCGTGCGCCGGACTGGCCCGCGCCGTCGAAGCAGGACAGAACGGCAGAGCCGTCGAGCTACACATCGCGGGGGACGGCCCTGAGCGCGCCCACCTGGCGGGGCAGGCGCGCGCGGCGCGCGTGCGGCGCGGCTGCGCCGTCAAACGGGTGTCCATCGCGTTCGCCGGCGCGCCGCAGGCCGCGCCCGCGCTGCTCGCGCGGTTGCGGGAGGCCGATCTGATCGTCTACGCGCCGGGCAGCCTCTACAGCAGCGTGCTGCCGGTGCTGCTGACGCCGGGCGTCGTCGAAGCCATCCGCGCCAACCGCCGCGCCGTGAAAATCCTCGGCGCCAACCTGTGGATCCAGGAAGGCGAAACGGACATGTCGTTCCGCGAGGAAAGCCGCGGCTTCTGGGTCTCGGAACTGATCGAAGCCTACGGGCGCAACGTGCCCGGCGGCATCGCGGGGCTGTTCGACGTCGCGCTGGCGACGAGCCTCGACACGGTGCCCGGCAGCATCATCCGCAACTACGCGCTGGAGGACAAGCATCCCATCCACCTCGACCGCGCGCGGGTGGCCGCGCTGGGCGTCATGCCGGTGGAAGCCAGCCTGTTTTCGAACGACCATTGGCAGCGCGCTTCGATGATCCACCACGACCCGGCGCGGTTCGCCGCGGCGGTGCGCACGGTCTACGAAGGCTTGGCCGGCCGCAAGCCCCGCGCGGCGCGCGGCGTCGCCGCGCCGCGCGCGGTTCGGTCCGCCGTGCGGCAGGGACCGTCCGCTTGCGCGCGCATGGAGGCCATCGCCGCCGCGCTGGCGGCCAAGTCCATTCCCGGCGGGGGATTGCGCCGCACGCTGGACGATTTCTTCTGGGCGAATCCGGACGTGCCGCCGGCGCAATTGGCCTATTTCGACGGCGTCCGGATCGTGCCGGACGCGCAGTGGCGGCGCAGCCGCGAGTGGGACAACGTGCTGGGCTACTACGAACCGGCCACGCGCCGGATCATGCTGCACGAACTGGCGCTGGCGCGGCCCGGCATGCTCGCGTCCAATTTCGCGGTGGCGCTGGGCGAATCCCTTCTGGGCCGCTACGTCGCGCGCAAATGGTGGGACGAAGGATCGTCCGGCGCGGGCGTGCGGGCCTATGAAATCGAACTGCGGCCGCCGGCCGAACGCGACTGCCATTTGGCGGACGCGGACCTGCGGACCTACCTGCGCCTGGCGCAGATGGCGCCGCGGAGCGGCGAGTCGCTGCGCTATTTCCGGCCGGTGCCGAACGGCACGGGCTTCCTGCCGTGCGGCATCCTGTTCGGGCTGGCCTATGCCTGGATGCTGGACGGCGCCTACGTGCCGGCGCTGGACTACGAAATGCAGATCCTGCAATGGCCCGCGGCCCGGTTGCTGCCGTACCAGGTCCGCGCCCGGGCGCGCCACCGCGATTTGGTCCGCTTCTTCCGCGAAATCGTCTTCCGCAACGGGTGATTTCGTTTCGCGCCGGGCCGCGTTTTCGTGCTTCCGTCGGGACGGCGCTTCGGTATACTGGCGCGCATGGCATCCCAAGTCCCATCCGAGCCCCGCACGTTGGCGGCCGGCGCGCACCTGCGCCTTGTCGTCGCCAACGGGTGGGAATACGTCGTGCGGCCGAAGATTTCCGGCATCGTCGTGATCGTCGGCACGACGAACCACGGCTGCCTCGTGCTGGTGACGCAGTGGCGCGAACCGGTCGGAGCTTCCGTCGTGGAATGGCCGGCGGGGCTCGCGGGCGACGTCCCCGGCCACGAGACCGAAGCGCTGGAGGACGCCGCGCGGCGCGAATTGTTCGAGGAAACCGGCTTCGAGGCCGCGACGATGAAGGCGCTCCTGACCGGGCCGCCCAGCCCGGGCATCTCCAACGAAATCGTGACGTTCTACCGCGCGCGCGGCATGGTGCGCACGGCGCACGGCGGCGGGCGGGGCGCGGAACGGATCCGGACGCACGTGGTGCCGATTTCCTGGCTGTCCGTCTGGCTGGAAAAAATGCAGGCGCAGGGCTATCTGGTGGACCCGAAGGTATATGCCGGGGCCTATTGGCTGCGCCAGGAAATGGACATGTGGATGCATGACTGACGCGCGCGAAACCAACGCGGGGGCCGAAGCCGTCGTCTATGCGGTGCCGGACGACCTGCGGATTTCCGTGGGCGCGCCGAGCCTGATCGCGCTGCCCAACGGCAAGCTGCTGGCGGCGTTCGACCAGACCGGCCCCGACGTGAAGGGCCTGAACGGCAAGAAGGGCCACGACGCCAAGCGCAACCGCTGGATGCAGGGCCGCGTGATGGCTTCCACCGACGGCGGCGCGACCTGGCAGCTGGCGGCGACGTTTCCGTTCCGCCGCGCGAGTTTGTTCCGCGACGGCGGCGACGTGTATCTGCTGGGCGAAGCCTCCGGCGGACTGTGCCTGATGCGCTCGCCCGACGGCGGCGGCAGCTGGTCCGCGCCCCTGGAATTGACCGGCGACCTGGACCTGTGGCTGGCGCCGACCGCCGCGCTGGCGGACGGCGAAAGCTGGTTCGTGCCCGCGCTCTTGCCGTCCGGCGGCGGCATGGGCGTGACGACGTTCCGCGCGCCGCGCGGCGCCAGTCTCATGAACCGCAAGGCCTGGACGCAAGGGCCCGTCTCGCCGCCGCTGGCCCAGCTCTTGCCAGTCCAGTCCGGCACGGGCTGCGGTTTGCCGCTCGGCGGAATCGCGCCGGCCTGGCGCGATCCGGTTCTGGTGAAAATCGCCGATCCCAAGCATCCGTGGCATGCCGCCGGCGTGCTGCACGTGCTGGGGGCGACGAGCAGCGGCCGGCAGCACTGGGCGGCCGTGGCGCGCCTGGCGACGGCGGAGCTGACGCTGGCGCCGCAAACCGATCCGGACGGCGCGCCGTGGATCTGGCTGCCGGTGCCGGGCGGCCACGAAAAATTCGATCTCTTCCACGACGAGTCCAGCCGGACGTATTGGCTGGCGGGCAGCCGGGGCCTGCCGGGTCTGCCGCTGGGGGCGCCGGCGGCCCGCGAAGAGGGCTTGCATCGCCTCGGCCTGTGGGCTTCGGAAAACCTGGCGGATTGGCGCTTGGCGGCGCCGTTGGTCGCCGGCGGCGAGGGGCCGGCGGGCATCCGCTGCGACCCCTCCGCGGCGGTTTGCGGGAACGATCTGGTTTGGGTGTGCCGCGCCGGGGGGGCGCGCAGCCGCAACGCGCGCGAAACGGCGCAGATCACCTGCGGCCGAGTGGCCCAGTTCCGCGCGCGAAACGGTTGATTTTAGGCGTGATTTTCCGGGCCCCTTCCGCTAGGGTCCACGCGCAGGATTCATGGAGACCCAACGAATGAACGACAGCGACAATGCGACGGTTTCGACGCGGCTTTTCCGGTGGGCGCCTTGGGCCTTGGCCGCGGCGGCGTTCGGGGTCTTTTGGGCCACCTTGAGCCGCGGCGCTTTTCCGGGCCTGCCGGCCAAGAGTCTGGCGTGGCATTTGGGGTTGGATGCCAGTCCCACGCTGCTCGATTCGCTGTGGGGCTTCATCGTGCGGGCGCTGCCGGGGAGCGATCCGGCGTTCTGGGCGGGCCTGCTGAGCGCCGTCTGCGGCGCGGCCGGCGTCGGGCTGGTGGCGGCGCTGATGATGCGCGTGCGCTACGCGATCCACGATTCCCACGATCCGGACGAGGCGCGGCGCGAAGCGCAGGCCCGGCTCCTGGCCGGCACGACGGCCGGCCTGTTCACGCTGGCCAGCATTCCGTACTGGGTATTGTCCACGCGGTCGCTGCCGGGCGCTTTCCATATGCTGCTGCTGCTGGGCGCCGCGGGACTGTTTTCGGAATACCAGCGCACGGGCAAGACGAGCCGGCTGTACCTGCTCGGCTTGCTGTACGGGGCGGGGGTGACCGAATTCGCGACGATGTGGGTGTTTGCGCCCTTGGCGGCGGTGCTGGTGGTGCGGGCCATGCTGCAGCGCGCCGAATTCAACGCGCGGGTGCTGGTGCGCACGGGACTGTGCCTCGTGCCGGGCCTGCTGCTCTACGTCGTCCATGGCCTGCGGCTGGCGCGCGATCCCGCGGTCCAGTTGCGCGGTTTCCGCTCGGCGGCGACGGTGATCTGGTACGTCTGGCGCGACCAGTGGCATCTGATCGTCAACGCGCCCCAGACGTCGGGCTTCCTGCTGATCATGGCGCTGACGGTGGTGCCGTGGGGCGTGATGTACCTGCTGCGGAACAAGAAGCCCGCCTGGCGCTATTCGGCCTGGCAGACGTTCCTGCGCCTCGTGGTGCTGGCCGCGGCGCTCGCGACGCTGTTCGACGTGCCGGTTTCGCCCTGGCATTTCTTCGGCATGGGCTATTTGATGGTGACGCCGTACCTGATCCTGGCGGCGTGCGCGGGCGCGGTCGCCGGCGAATTCTGGGTGATGGGCCAGCGGCGCGAGCACCGCAACGCGGGCATCGGCCAGCCCTTGCGTACCCTGACGGGCGTCTTGGGGATCTTGATCCCCGTCGCCGCCGTGGCGGCCGGCGTCCTGAACCGGCCCGCGGCGGACGGGCGGCCGGGTACGGAGATCGACCGGCTGGCGGCCGGGATCGTGGACGACCTGCAGGGCCGCGACGTGCTGCTGTCCAACGGCGTGCTCGACGACAACGTCCGCCTGCACGCGCACCGGCGCGGGCAGCGCCTGGAAGTCGTCACCTGGCCCCAGACGTCTTCGGCCATCTATCGCCAGCACGTGGCGCGATATTTCGACGATCCGCGGCAGCAGTCGCTGCTCCAGGTCGGTTTTTCCGCGTTCCTGCAGGATTTCCTCGCCGCCGACGACGGCTTGGAGCGGATCGCCGCGCTGGATCTGGCCGATCCGCTGCGCGAAGCGGGCTATCTGGTTCCGGATCGGCTGACGTTCCGGGCGGAAACCGCGGAAGAGCGGATCGACGCGGCGGCCTTGCTCGCGGTCCAGAAACCTTTCTGGCGGCAGATGGAAGCCTATGCGGCGGCGGAGCTCGATCCGCGGAATCCGGCGTTCGGCTATCGGCTCTACGTGCTGCGCCTGGCCTCCAAGGTCGCCAACGACGTGGGCTTCCTGCTGGTGGAGCGCCGCGACGTGCCGGGCGCGCTGGAAGCGTTCCGGCAGGCGCGCCGGATCCATCCGGACAACGTCAGCGCCTTGCTGAACCTGCTGACGATCGCCACCGACGAAAACCTGCCGGAAGCCGCCGAGTACCAGGCGCAGTGGGAGGATTTCAAATCCCGCCAGATGGACAGCCGCGTGATGTGGTCGCTGGGGGGACTGTACGGCTACGTGCACAACACGGGCTGGCTCGTGCGCCAAGGCATGATGTGGGCCGTGTCCGGCAAGCCCCGCGCCGCCGAGGCCGAACTGCGCCGCGCCGTCGCCGGCAAGGCCGTGAGTCCCGAGATCAAGGCGTTCCTGGGCCGGGCCTATCTGCACGGCGGCGACCTGCAGCGCAGCGCGGAATTCTACCGCGAAGCCATCCAGGACAATCCCCGGGACGTCAAATCCCTGCGCATGCTGGCCGACGTGTCCATGGCCGCCGAGGATTACGACGAAGCGGCACGCCTGTTCGACGCGGCGGTCGCCGCCGGCTTGCCGCCCGAGGCGCTGGCTTTCGAACGGGTGGCGTTGACCTATCTGCGGGGCCAGGTCGATCTGGCCCTGGCCCAATTGAAAGAACTGGTGAAGAAGGACAAGGAGAACGTCCAGGCCTGGGGCTTGCTGGCCATGCTGACGGCCGATGGCCGCGATCCGGCGTCCTACGACAAAGCGGTCGGCGCCCTGAAGAACCTGCTCGGGAGTTCGCCCGAAGTCCGCTTGCTGCTGGCCGAACTGCACGTCGGCCGGAAGGATTGGGCCGCCGCCCGCGCCGAACTCGACCAGGTCACGCGCATGAATCCGCGCCTGGTCCGCGCCTGGGAACTGCTGGTCGGCATCGACTTCCAGGAGCGCAAACGCGAGCTGGCGGAAGACCACGTGCGGATCCTGCTGACGCTGGATCCGGAGAACTACACGGGCAACCTGATGCTGGCGTCTTTCCAGTATGCCCGCGGCCAGCTGTCGCTGGCGGAATCGTCCTACCGCTCGGCCTTGGCCGCCCGCCGCGATCCGGTGGCGCTCAACGATCTGGCCTATCTGCTCATGATCGGCAAGGGCGGGGCGCAGGGCGAGGCGCGGACGCTGATCGAGGAAGCCTTGGCGCGGCAACCCGGCAACGTGCTGTTCCTGTCCACGCGCGGCGAACTCAATTTGCGGGAAGGCCGCTACGACGAAGCCGAGCAGGACCTGCAGCGGGTCTTGCAGGAAATGCCCGACCACGCGCAGGTCTTGTTGCTCTCCGCGCAGCTGTACGCCGCCCGCGGCCAGACCGCCGCGGCCCGGGACCTCGTGGCCACGCTGGCGCAGCGGCAGAGCGAACTGCCCGCGGAAATGCAGGCCCAGCTGCAGGCGCTGACCAAAGAACTGCGGTAGGGGGGGCTCGCGGTGCGCCGTCCTTCGTTCCCGGGCTTGGCCGTTCGGCGGGGCTGGCCGGCCCGCGCCCGGTCCGTCCGGCGGAGGACGCCATGAACTCCGCTCCGTTCGCGGTCCACCCCAAGAAAGACGCCGCCGGCAATTTCCTGTTTTTCCGTCCCGACCTGAAGCATTCGCCGGGCGAGGGCCGCGATCCGCGCGTGCAGCTGGACAAGGACCCCTTGGCCCAGCAGTTTCCCACGGACCGCCAAACCGGCTGGTTCCTGTTCCTGGCCGCGTTCCTGCTCTATCTGGCGACGATGAGCTGGCAGGCGTTCCCCGGGCCGCCGACCTTGGCGCTGCTGGCCGTATTGGATCCCCTGGCGGAGCCGACCACGCGGGAGGCCGCGTGGGGCTGGCTGATGAAAGGCCTCGCGGCGCCGGCGCCGGAGCGGATCGCCGCCTGGTCGGGCCTCTTCAGCGCGCTCTGCGGCGCCTGGAGCGCGGCGCTGCTGGGGCGGCTGATGATGCGCACGGGCTACTTGATCCGGAACGAGCCGGGGCGCGAATCGTTCCTCCGCGAAGCGCAGGCCCGGCGGATTTCGGGCATCGCGGCCGGCGCCTATCTGGCCTTCAGCCTGCCGGTCTGGGTGGCGTCCACCCGTTCCATGGCCGACACGTTCAACCTGTGGTTGCTGCTCGTGTTCGCCTGGTTCGTCTCGCAGTACCGCCATCGCGGCCGGCGGCGCCATCTGTTCCTCGCGGGGGCACTGTTCGGCGCCGGCGCCGCGGAGTATCCGACGTTTCTGATCTTCTTCCCGCTGGCGGCGTTCATCCTCCTGCGCGAAATCTTCCGCTGGCAAAGCCTGCGCTCCTGGCGGACCCATGCGGCGCTGCTGGGCGGATTGGCCCTGGGCCTGGCGCTCTATCCGCTCATCGCCTACGTCTATTTCAAGCAAATGGTGTTGGCGGGCAGCTACGTCGCGCCGCTGGAAGCGCTCCGCCAGACGCTGGCCGCCCAGTTCCAGATGGTGACCCAGGTCCGCTTCGCGACGGGTTTCCTGGTCATCGTCGCCGTGCCCGTCGTGCCGTGGCTGACGCTGTTCCCGCTGTCGAGCCGGTCGCCGTGGTTCTACGAATGGGGGCAGATCAGCGTCCGCGCCCTGTTTGCCGTGGGCATGCTGGCCGTTTCGTTCGATTTGCCGTTTTCGCCGTGGCGCTTGATGGGATTCGGTTACCTGATGGTGATTCCCTATGCGATCCTGGCGACCTGCATGGGCTACGTCGCCGGCGAATTCTGGATCCTGGGCGAACCGCAGGTCATGCTGGACACGGACGTCTTCAAGCGCACGGTCCGCCGCGCGTCGAGCCTGTTCGCGGCGGCGCTGCCGGTCGCGATTCTCGGCCTCGGCCTCTTCCACTGGCGCGCGGTGGACGGCCGCCATGGCCGCCTCGCGAACGAAGCGGTCGCGGAGGTGCTGGGCCGGCTCGACGGGCGGAACATCCTGTTCACCACCGGCCTGCTCGACGAATCCCTGAATCTGGCCGTGACGCTCCAGAACAGCCCGGTGCGGGTCGTCAGCGCCCCGCGCACCGGCTCCGGACCCTACCTGCAGCGCCTCGCCAAGCGGTTTGCCGGCGAACCCTGGCAGGAACCCTTGCGCCAAGGGGATTTCGGCAAGTTCCTCGACCATCTGCTCATGTCCGACGATGGACCGGGACTCATCGGCATCATCGACATGCCCGACGTGTTCCGCGAATTCGGCTATCTCCTGCCCGACGGTTTCCTGTACCGCATGGAGACCGATCCCGCCCGGATCGACCTGCCGGCGCTGATCGAAGCGCAGCGGCCGTTCTGGGCCTGGCTGCTCCAGATGGCCGAGCGCCCCGTGCCCGAGAAAAACCTGATGCGGCCCTACCAGGAACGCATCCGCCTGATGGCTTCGAAGGTGGCGAACAACCTGGCCGTGCTCCAGCTCGAGCGCGGCGACGAGACCGGCGGGCTCGACACGTTGCGCACCGCCCGGAAAATCTATCCGGACAACTGGAGCGTGCGGATGAACCTGCTCGAACTCGGGCGGGCGCAGGCGTGTCCGGAACTGCCGGAGTGGGAAAAAGAATGGACCGAGCGCGAGGACGAAATGGGCGGCGACCGCTGGGCGCTCGCCGTTCGCTACGGCTACGTCTGGCATGCGCGCGCCTGGGTCCGGCGCGGCCACGTCTGGGCCTTGTCGGGCGTGCCGGCGATCGACGAAGCGTTCCGGCGCAAGCCGGCCATCTCCGACGAGGAAGACGCCGCCAACGACAACCGCGCCCAGGTCCTGGACCAGGCCTATCTCATCTGGGGCCAGCCCGCGCGCGACGACACCTATTACCGCAGCCAGCTGGTGAAAGACAGCCGCGACGTCGAGGCGCTGATGGCCATGGCCCGGCTGTCGCTGCGCCGCAACGATCCGGAAGCCGCCGAGGCGTTCATCGCCGAGGCGGTTTCGATGGGCATGGATGAGAAGCGGGCGCTCTTCGACCGCGCCATGTTGGCCTACGTCCGCGGGGAGACGGAAGAAGCCCTGCGGCGCTTGGCCGATCTGAGCGTCCAGACGCCCGGCGATCTGCGCGTGTGGATGGCGCTGGTGCTGCTGGCCGACGAAACCGATCCCTTGGGCAAGGAAGCCCTGAAGCGCCTCCGCGGCTATGCCGGCGCCCCGCTCGGCGTGCGCTTGGCCCTGGGGCACGTGCTCATGGTCCGGCAACAATGGGCGGCGGCCCAGAACGAGCTGGATCTGGCGGTCCAGCAAGATCCCCGCAACGTCCAGGCCTGGGAAATGATGGTGATCCTGGCCCAGACGCGCGGCAACAAGCCGCTGCTCGAAGCCGGCCTGCGGGCGCTGATCGGACGCAATGCCGACCACTTCATGCAGTACCAGAACGCCGGCGTCGATGCCTATCGCAAGGGCAATCTGGCCGAGGCCGAAACGTCCTTCCGCCAGGGGTTGATGCGCCAGCGCGACGCGACGTTGCTCAACAACCTCGCGCACGTGGTCATGGAACGCGACGGCGATCTGGCGGAGGCGCTGAAACTGATCGACGAAGCCTTGCTGCGGCAACCGGGCCAGGCGCAGATGCTCAGCACCCGCGGCGCGATTCTCGTGAAGCTGGAGCGCTACGAGGAGGCCCGCAAGGATTTGCAGGAATCGCTGCGCAAGCAGGGGCGGACCGCCAACCTGTTGCTGCTGCTGGCCCAGACCTACGAAGGCCTCGGCGACCGGACCCGCGCGCTGACCTTGGTCCGCGCGCTGGCGGCGCAGCCCGGACAGATGGACGACAAGCAGAAAGAGCTCATGGAGACGCTGCTGGAACGGTTGTCGGCGGCCCCGGCCGCGCCGCCGTCGAAGCCGGCGGCCGAGCCGCGGTTGCGGGAAGCCTTGGCGCGGCTGGATGCGGCGCTGCTCAAGCGCCCGGGCGACGCGGAGTTGCTCGGATTGCGCGGCGAGGTCTTGGTGGAACTGGGCCGCACCGCCGAAGCCCGGACCGCGCTGGCGGAATCCCTGCGCGGGCAGGGCCGGAACGTCAAACGGCTGATTCTGCTGGCCGAAGCCAGCGAAAAGCTGGGCGACCGCGCGCGCGCCTTGGCGGTGGCCAAATCGCTGGCGGCGCAGCCCGCGCAATTGGACGACGCGCAGAAGAAACGGGTCAAGGAGCTCCTGCTCCGGCTGCGCTGATCCGGAAGCTCAGGCCGGACGCGGGGTCCACGCGGCCTGCACGGCCGCGGGCGACAGCGCCAGGAAATCGGAAACCACGACGTCCGCCGCGGCGAGTTCTTCGCGCGCGTGGCTGGTCAGCAGCCCCCAGGCGCGCATCCCGGCCGCGTGCGCGGCCGCGATGCCGGCCGGCGCGTCTTCGAACACCAGACAGCGGTCCGGCGGTACGCCGAGCGCCGCCGCCGCTTTCAGGAAAATATCCGGCGCCGGCTTGCCGCGTTGCACGTCGGCGCCCGACACCGTGGCCTGGAACGCGCGTTCGAGGTCCAGCGCTTTCAGGCACGCGTCCACGTTCTCCCGCGGCGCGGAGGAGCCCACGGCGCAGGGAATGCCCAGCCGGCCGGCTTCCGCCAGGAACGCCTGCACGCCCGGAATGGGCCGGATGCCGTCGCGCCGGATCCACTCGCGGTAGACGTCTTCCTTTTCGAAGCCGATGCGCGCGGCGTCCTCCGCGGAGACCGGCCAGCGCAGCAGGTCGCGGATGACCGCCGTCGTGCGCAGGCCGCATTTGCCGATGTGCTCCGGATCGCTGCAGGCGAACCCGTGCCGCCGCGCGACTTCCTGCCAGGATGCCACGTGCAGCGCGTTGGAATCGACCACGACGCCGTCGAGGTCGAACAGGAAAGCGGGGTGGGCGGCCGCGGCCACGGCTCAGACGAGGCAATCGGGCGTGAACGACAGCGGATAGATGTCGCCGATGGTCGTCACGCTCACGTGGCGGATCTTGCCTTGCGGATTCAGGTTGATCGCGATGATCTTGGCGTCCGCGCCGACGGCGAATTCGCGGATCTTCTGGCGGCACAGGCCGCAGGGCAGGGCGAAGCCGTTGGCCGCCTGCAAGGCCACCGCCAAGGTCTTCAGCTTGAAGACGCCCGTCTTGATCATGTCGTTGATGGCGTCCATTTCCGCGTGCGTCGTCAGCGTGAAATCGATCGTCTCGATGTTGCAGCCCACGTGGATCTTGTTTTTCGCGTCCAGCAGGGCGGCCCCGCACTTGTAACGGGAAAACGGCGCGTAGGCCTTTTGGCGCACGGCGATGGCTTTTTGGACCAGGCGGCGCTCGACGGCGGACAGTTCGGACAGTTTTACTTTTTTCATGGGACCGGCGAATGTACCGCAGCCCGGGACGGGTTGCAAGGCCCGCCGCGCCGGATCAGCGGGCGAACTGCGCGAAGGCTTTTTCGGTCGCGGCGACGTCGGCCCAGCCGTAGGTTTCCAGCAGCGCCGGCAACGCCGGATCGCCGCCCAGCAGCCGGGCGAAGAACGCGTCCCAGCGGGCCCGCGGCTGCTTCAGCCGCAGATAGCCGACGAGATATTTGCTCGTGGCGTAGAAGCGGCTCACGTCCTGCGGATCGGCCGGATAGGCGGTGGCCGCCAGCAAGTCGGCGAACGGCGTCCACTGGCGCAGCGGCCGGAACGCGTTGCCTTTGCTCTGGCCCATGCCTTTCGCGGCGCGATAGGCGAATTCGCCGTAGTATTCCGCCAGGCCTTCGTTGAGCCACAGGGGCAGCCGGACCGGCAGGAAACGATTGAAGACCAGATGCGTCATCTCGTGCGCCAGCGTCTCCATCTTGTCCGCCACGGCCGTGCCGGTCTCCTGCAGATACATGACCTGGCCCCGGACGAACGAAGCCGTCCAGGCCTCCATCCCCGGCGTGCCCGCCACGATCCGCTGCCAGTCGCGCGGATCGCGGAAAATGAACACGTGCGAGCGGGCGGGCGAAACGCGGTCGGTCAGATTCGGCAAGTCGGCGGAAATGGCGGCGTAGAACTGTTCGCCCAGGCGCGCCACCTTGGCCGCGAACATCTTTTGGTCGTGGTGCAGGACGAAATGCTCGGTTTGCAGGTGCTGCCAGCGGTACCGGGGATCGTCGAGCAAGGCCAGATCCGCGGCCTGCAAGCCCGTGCGCTCGACGGCGCTGCCGGCGATTTCCTGCGGCGCGGGCGCCGGCGCCGTTCCCGGTCGCGTCCCGGTCGCCGGCAACGTCGGGGGGCGGGCGGGGGCGAGCGCGGCAACGGAAAGAACGAGGATCCCGACGGCGCTCAATCTGTTTTTCATGGCTTTGACTCCGCGCCCATCGTATAAAAGACCGCAGCGCCATGCAAGCAAAACGACAAATCGATGCGGACTGGACCGTGACGGGCGAACTCGTGGCGTTCCCGGCGGCCGGCGGCCGCCAGCCGCGGATGCTCGATGGCTTCTACCGGCCCGCGCCGGCCACGCGCGCGCCGCTGGTGGCGTTCGTCCACGGCATGGGCAGCAATTTCTACCGCTCGGGCCTGAAAAAGGCCTTCCTGGAAACGGCGCCGGTCCGCGGCTGCGCGGTGCTGTCGTTCAACAACCGCGGCGCGGAGCGGGGCACCGAAGACGAAAAATTCAGCGCCTGCCTGGCCGATCTCGACGCGGCGGTCGCTTACGCCCGCCGCCGGGGCCACCGGAAAATCGTGTTCGTCGGCCACAGCACCGGTTGCCAGAAAATCGCGTTCTGGCAGGCGCAGCGGCGGCATCCGGGCGTGGCGGGGCTCGTCCTGCTGGCGCCGGCGGACGACTATGCCGTCACGCGGAACGATTTCGGCGCGCGGTTCGAAATGAAAGTCGCCTGGGCGCGCCGGCAGGTGGCCCGGGGCCGGCCCGACGCGCCGGTGGCCGGACGCTACGAGCGCTTCACGGCCGCGCGGTTCCTCAGCCTGGCCGATCCGCGGCGCGCCGAGGCGAACGTTTTTCGCTATGCCGGCCCATTGACCCACTTCCGGCGCGTGAAATGCCCCGTGCTGGCCGTTTTCGGCGATCAAGAGGAATTCGCGGCGATTCCGCCGGCGGACATGCTGGCCATCCTGCGGAAGAAAAGCGGTTCGCGCCGCTTCGACGACTGGCTGATTCCCGGCGCGGACCACGGGTTCCACGGCCTGGAAACCGAGCTGGCGGAGGCCGTGTGCCGCTGGGTGCGGGAGGTCGCGCCGTGCGGCTGACCGGCGGAGAACACAGCGGGCGGCTCCTGAAGGTCCCGGCGGACGGCACGCGTCCCACGCAGGACAAGGTGCGCGCCGCCATCTATTCCGCGCTGGCGGCGGCGGTGCCCGGCGCGCGCGTGCTGGATCTGTTCGCGGGGACGGGGGCCATGGGCCTGGAAGCCTGGAGCCGCGGCGCGGCCTGGGTCGATTGGGTCGAGAGCGGCAAGAACGCCCTGCGCGTCCTGCGCGGCAACGTGGCGGCGCTGGGCGTGCCGGCGGAGGCCGGCCGCGTGCTGGCGGCCGACGCGTTCCGGCTGCTGGCCGCGCCGTGCGCCGGGTTGCCCTTCGATCTCGCGCTGGCCGATCCGCCCTACGCCGAGGCACAGGAAAAAAACTGGCTGCCGCAACTGGCCGCGGCGCTGGCGCGCAACGGGTGGGTGCGGCCCGGCGGCGTGTTCGTCTTCGAAACCGAAGGCAAGGCCCCGCCGCCGGCGCTGCCGGATTGGCGGCTGGCCCGCGACAAGTCCTACGGCTCCACCCGCGTGTGGATCTGGGTGCGCGCTTCCGGCGCCCCGATCGCCCCCTAAAAACGTTGTGCGGCCCGCGGCCGCTCCCCTATACTCGGGGCATGGCAAAACCCGATCCAGCGTCCGCCGCCGGCCTGAACGTGCTCTTCGTGGCCTCGGAGTGCGCGCCGTACGCCAAGTGCGGCGGCCTGGGCGACGTGGTGGCCAGTTTGCCCAAAGCCCTGCGGCGCCTCGGCGCGGATGCGCGCATCGTGCTGCCGCTCTACGACTCCATTTCCCGCGAAAAATACGGCCTGGTCCCCGAACCGGCCTGCCGGGTCCCCTGCGGCGGCGGCGAAGTCAACGGCTGCGGCGTCTGGCGCGGCACGGCCGACGGCGACGTGCCGGTCTGGTTCGTCGAGCACGACCGCTTCTTCGCGCGCAGCGGCATCTACGACGACCGCGGCGCGGAATTCCCCGACAACGCGTTCCGCTTCGGCCTGCTGTGCCTGGCCGCGGCGCAGATCTGCCGCGACCGCGACTGGCTGCCCGACGTCGTCCACGTGCACGACTGGCCCACCGCGGTCTTCCCGGCGCTGCTGGACGCCTGGCGCAAGGCCGGCACGCCCTTCGGCCGGGCCGCCGGCGTGCTCACCATCCACAACCAGAGCTACCAGGGCTACTACCATCCGTCGGCGCTGGGCTATCTGGGGCTGGGTCCCGAATACTTCACGCCCGACGGCCTCGAAGCCTGGGGCAAGATCAACCTCCTCAAGGGCGGAATCAATTTCGCGGACGCGATCACGACGGTGTCGCCCACCTACGCCAAGGAAATCCTGGGCGAGCCCGGCGGCAACGGGCTCTCGGGCTATCTGCAGAAGCGCAGCGGGGATTTCGTCGGCATCCTCAACGGCGCGGACTACGACGTCTGGAATCCCGAAAACGACCGGAAGATTCCGGCGACGTTCCGCGCGGAATCGCAGATCGGCAAAGGGCTTTGCAAGCAGGAGCTCCAGGCCCAGCTCGGCCTGGCGCCGGATCCGGCGGCGCCCTTGTTCGGCATCGTCACGCGCCTGGCCTCGCAGAAGGGCACCGCCCTCATGCGCGAGGCGCTGCCGCGCGCGCTGCGCGGCATGGCGCTCCAGCTCGCCGTGCTGGGCGCGGGCGACGGCGACGACGAGAACTTCTTCCGCTGGCTGGCGCGGGAATTCCCCGGCCGGGTCGCCGCGGAAATCGGCTACTCCGACGAACTGGCCCATCGCATCCAGGCCGGCGCGGATTTCTTCCTGATGCCGTCGCTGTTCGAGCCGTGCGGCCTGACGCAGCTGTATTCGCTGCGCTACGGCACGTTGCCGGTGGTGCACGCCACGGGCGGCCTCGAAGACACCGTCGAGCAATACAACGAAGGCGAAGGCCGGGGCACCGGCTTCAAGTTCTACGCGCCCACGGCGCCGGCGTTCCACGACGCGATCGGCTGGGCGGTGGGCACCTGGTACGACCGCCCGAGCCACGTCACGGCGATGCGCGAACAGGCCATGCGGGTGCGCTTCGACTGGGAAACGTCCGCGCGGCGCTATCTCGACGTCTATCGCCGCGCGCGGGCGAAACGCGGAGCCTGAGCCGCCGATGAAAACGGTCGGCATCGTGCTGGCGGCGGGGGAGTCGCGCCGCATGGGAAGTCCCAAGGCCCTGCTGCGTTGCACGGACGGCGTGCCGCTGGCCGCGCGCCAGGCGGACATCCTGCGCGCGGGCGGCTGCGCTTCCGTGGCGGTGGTGCTGGGGTCGGAAATCGAACGCATCCGTCGCGAACTGCCGCCGGAGCTGGCCACGGCCGAAAACCCCCGCTGGGCGCAGGGCCGGGCCGGCTCGCTGCAGGCGGGCATCGCCGCGTTTCCCGAGGCGGACGGCTATCTGTTCCTGCCGGTCGATGCGGTCGGGGTGAAGACCGCGACCGTCCAGGCGACGCTGGCGGCGGCGGCCGGAGAGCCCGCCGCGATCTGGCGGCCGACGTACCGCGGCGATAAAGGCCATCTGCTGTGGGTGCCGCGGCCGGCCGCGGCGGAACTGTCGCGGTTGCCGGTGGACGCGCGCATCGACGAGTGGGTCCGGCCGCGGGCGCGGACCCTGGCCGTGGACGATCCCGCGATCCTGCGCAACGTCAATACGCCCGCGGAATGGGCCGCGCTCGCGCGCGGGCCGTAAGGGCATGAAAAAAGCCGGCGGGAAACCCGCCGGCTTTTCGCGCCGAGACGCTTACCACTCGACCGGTTCGTTCCAGTCCGGCGTCTTGCCGGCCACGCGGGGCTTGATCTTGGCCTTGGACTCGTCTTCCTTGTCCTGCGCGTCGTCCGGCTTGGCTTCGGCCTTGTCCTGCTTCTCGGCCTTTTTCTCGACCTTTTTCTCGGCCTTCTTGTCGGCCTTCGGCTCGCTCTTCTTCTTGGCTTCGGCCTTGGGCGCGTCGGCCTTGGCCTTCACGTCGACGACCGGCGTGACGACGGCGGCGCCTTCGGCGGCCGGGGCTTCGTATTCGGTCTTGCCTTCGAGCACGTCGAGGGCGGCCTCGACCTCGTCGACCGTCGCCGGCTCTTCAAGGGCGACGGGGGCTTCTTCGGCCACCGGGGCTTCTTCGGCCACCGGGGCTTCGACGGCGACTTCCTCGGCGACGGCTTCTTCGGCCGCGGGAGCTTCTTCCGCCGCTACTTCGGCGACGGGGGCTTCTTCCGCGACCGGCGTTGCGGGGGCGGCTTCTTCCGCGACGGGTTCGGCAGCCAGCAGGTCCGCGAACGGATCGGCGACGGCTTCCTCGGCGGCGACGGGCGCTTCTTCGGCGACCGGGGCTTCGACGGCAACTTCTTCGGCGACGGGTTCGGCGGCCAGCAGGTCCGCGAACGGATCGGCGACGGCTTCCTCGGCGGCGACGGGCGCTTCTTCGGCGACCGGGGCTTCGACGGCAACTTCTTCGGCGACGGGTTCGGCGGCCAGCAGGTCCGCGAACGGATCGGCGACGGCTTCCTCGGCGGCGACGGGCGCTTCTTCGGCGACCGGGGCTTCGACGGCGGTTTCTACCGCGGCAGGTTCGGCCGCGAGCAGATCGGCGAACGGATCGGCCGCGGGCTCTTCAACGGCGACGGGCGCGGCTTCCGCGACCGGGGCTTCGACGGCGGTTTCTACCGCGGCGGGTTCGGCGGCCAGCAGGTCGGCGAAGGGGTCTTCGGCCGGCGCTGCTTCGGCCGCGGCGGGGAGGGCTTCTTCCGTCGGCAGGGCTTCGACGGCTTCTTCCGCCGGCGCGGCGGTCGCGGCCGCTTCCGAGACGGCGGGTTCGTCGCCCAGACCGGCCAAAAGCGCATCCAGATCGTCCTGGGCCAAAGCGGGGAACGCGAGGGCGAGCGAGCACAGCGAAACCATCATCCAGCGCGACATATTTCGACTCCTTCTTGCGTTAGCAATCAGGGCGCAACATAGCCCAACCGGGCGGCCCGGCGCAATGGATTTGTGGCAAAAACCGTAAAACGCTTACAGGTTTTCCAGCGCGTCGCGGACGAGCCGGCCGGACGCCCAGCGGCGGTATTCCGCGGTGGAGCGGATGTCGGCGATGGGCTTCACGGTGGCCTGGGCCAGCGCTTCGGCTTCGTCGATCAGCTTGGGCGTGAGCTTCTTGCCGGCCAGGAACGCCTCGACCTCGGCCAGCCGCACGGGCGTGGGCGCGACGGAGCCCAAGGCGATGGCGGCGGCACGGATCGTGCCCTTCTCGACCCAGATGCGGGAGGCCGCCATGACCTTGCTGATGGCCTGGGCCTGGCGGGTGCCGATCTTGCGGAAGCGCTCCTGGGCCTTGCCCTTCTTGGGCAGGCGGAAGGCCACGATGATTTCGTCGGGGTGGGCATCGATCTTGCGGTAATCGACCCAAAACCGGTTCAACGGCACTTCGCGCATGCCGGCCAGCGAGGCCAGCAGCACGGAGCCGCCGGTGACGAGCAGGGCGGGGGCGGTATCGCCGGCCGGCGACGCGTTGGCGGCGTTGCCGCCGAGCGTGCCGCGCGCCTGGATCTGCTTGGCGCCGACGGTGGCCGCCGCGGCGATCAGCGCCGGCACGTGGCGGTGGATCTGCACGGCGTCGCCCAAAAAGGCGTGCGTCACGCCCGCGCCGATTTCGATGCGGTCGGGGAAAACCTCGATGGCGCACAGCTCCGGCAGGTTCCAGACGGACGTCGCGCGTTCCGGCGTCGGCACGCCGGCGGCCCACTGCACCATGAGGTCGGTGCCGCCGGCCAGCAGCTTGCCGCGCGTTTTTTCGTCGGCCTGCAGGCGCACGGCCTCGGCCAGGGTCTTCGGGAAGCGGATGTCGATGGTCTCGGTGGTTTTCATGGACGGGCCTCGCTCATTTCCGTTTCGCGGCGGGGATCCGGGCGGCGGCGAGCTTCACGGCGGCGATGATCTTGGCATAGCCGGTGCAGCGGCAGAGGTTGCCGGCCAGCCCTTCGCGGATCGCCCGGGTGGACGGCTTCGGGTTCTTCGCCAGCAGGGCGTAGGAACTGACGACCATGCCCGGGATGCAGAAGCCGCACTGGACCGCGCCGCATTCGATGAACGCGGCCTGCACCAGCCGGCCGATGCGCTTCTTCTCGATGCCTTCGATCGTCAGGATTTCCGTGCCGTCGGCCAGTTGCCCGACGGGCAGGATGCAGGACACGACGGGCTCGTCGTCCACGATGACCGTGCAGGCGCCGCATTCGCCCTCGCCGCAGCTTTCCTTGGAGCCGATCAGGCCGAGATCTTCGCGCAGGTAATCCAAGAGGCGCCGGCCGGCGGGGGCGCGGACGGCGACGGTCTTGCCGTTGATTTTCCAGGTGCGACGGACGGTGCTCACGGGGTACCTCCTTGGGGCGCGTGCAGCGCCGCGAAAATGGATTCGGGCGTGATGGGGATCTGGCGCAGCCGGCGGCCGGTCGCGGCTTCCACGGCGTTGGCGATGGCCGGCGCCAGGCCGTCCATCGGCAGTTCGCCGAGGCCCTTGCCGCCGGGCGGCGCGAAGGAATAGGGATATTCGACGAATTTCACGTCGTATTCGGGGATGTCGAGCGCGGTGGGGATGATGTAGGTCTGGAGCCGCGCCGCGTCGTAGAGCCCGTTCTTGCCGGTGCCGACCTTTTCCATGATGGCGTAGCCCAGCGCCTGCGTCAGGCCGCCTTCGACCTGGCCCGTCGCCAGCACGGGATTGATGACCCGGCCGACGTCCACGACTGCCGTGACGCGCTTGACTTCGATCTCGCACGTGAGCGGATCGATCTCCACTTCCGCCACGTTGGCCGACCACGAATAGCCCGGGTAGGAATCGCCCTTGAAGGTGGCCTGGTCCCAGCGGATGTCCGCCGGCAGCTCGAACTGGAAGAAGCCGCTGGCCGGGCCGATCTCGGCCAGCAGCGCCTGCGCGACCTTCGCGAAGGGCACCGGCCGGGCGCCCTGGGCCACCAGGTGCGAGGCGCGCAGCTCCGCCGGCGCCCCCTTGAAGAAGCGCAGCGCGGCGAAGGCCTCGATCTGCCGCTTGAGGTCCTGCGCCGCGCGGTGCACCACGTTGCCCACGACCATCGTGGTGCGCGAGGCGACCGTCGGGCCCGAGTTCGGCACCAGCCCCGTGTCCGCCAGCGGGAAGCGGACGTGCGCGGGATCGAGCGCCAGCGCGTCCGCCGCGATCTGGGTGAAGATGGTGTGCACGCCCTGGCCCATTTCCGTCGACGACACGCGGATGTCCACGACGGGCTTGCCGCCGTCGAGGCGCGCGAGTTCCACGCGGCCCTTGGCCTTGAACTTGGCCTCGCCGTCGCCCGTGAACGCGGACCCGTGGGCGAAGAACGCCAGGCCGACGCCGTAAAGCTTCTTCTGGCCCTTGCGGAGCCGGCCGCGGGAGACCTGCTTGAGCTTCCTGGCGAAATCCGCGCGCTTCAGCGCCAGCTCGAGGCAGGCCGTCGAGCCGTTTTCCTTGGACAGCACCTGGCCGGTGGGCGTCACGTCGCCGGGGCGCGCGTGGATCTGCCGGCGGTACTCGTGCGGCGCGCGCCCGAGCCGCGCGGCGATGGCGTCGATATGCGATTCGATGCCCCAGATGGCCTGCGGCGCGCCGAAGCCGCGGAACGCCCCGCACGGGAACGAATTCGTGCGCGCGACCTTGCCGCGGATCGTCACGTTGTCGCAGCGGTAGGCCACCGCGCAGTGCAGGATGCCGCGGAACATCACGACGTCCGAAATCGTCAGGTAGCCGCCGCCGTCGAGGATGAAATCGCACTCGATCGCCGTCAGCGTGCCGTCCTTCTTGAACCCGGTCTTGTAGCGCACCCAGACCGGATGCCGCTTGGTGGTGAAAAGGATGTCCTCGTTGCGCTCGTAGGCGATCTTCACCGGCTTGCCGGACTTGAGCGCCGGCAGCGCCGCGTAGCCGATCAGCATGGTCGGATACTCTTCCTTGCCGCCGAACGCGCCGCCGATGGGCGTCTGGCGCACGCGGATCTTCTCCGGCGGCAGCTTGAGGCAGTCGTTCAGCTCGTGCACCGGGAAATAGGGGCACTGGATCGAGCCTTCCGCCAGGATCGAGCCGTCCTTCTGCGGAAACACCACGAGGCCCTGGTTTTCGAGATAGAGCTGCTCCTGGTGCCCGGCCCAGTATTCCGCCTCGACGATCTCGTCCGCGGCGGCGAAGCCCGCGGCGACGTCGCCCTTGACGACGTCCTGGTTCTTCATGGAGTCCAGTTTTTCGGGCGTGGCCTTGAAAATCGCGATGGCCTCCGGCAGCGTCAGCAGCGGGGGCAGCTCCTCGACGTCCACGCGGATGCGCCGGGCGGCCTCCGCGGCCAGCTCGGGCGTCTTGGCGGCCACGACGGCCACCGGCTCGCCGCGGTAGCGGATTTCGCCGCCGATTTCGGCGATCAGCGGCATCGTGCGGTCGTGCATGACCACGACGTTTTCGCCGGGGACGTCCCGGGCGGTGGCGAGGACGATGGGCGACCAATCGAAGGCCGGATCGGGCACGAGGGCCTTGAGGATGCCGCGCGCGACGGGCGCACGCACGACCACGCCGTGCAGGACGCCTTTGTACTCGACGTCGTTCACGTAGCGGGTGGTGCCGCGGACCTTGCCGTCGGCGTCCACGCGGGGCATGCCCTGGCCGACCCACCGGACGGATTTGGATGTGCGTTTCGTCATCGTTCGCTCCTGCGCATGTGCAACAGAAAATCATAAGGCAGCCGGCCAGCCGACGCAAACCCGAAAGCGCCCCGCCGCCCCCGCCGGGCCGAAGCGTTTTAGCGCGGGAAAACCGCAAGAACCAATGCCCCCCGTTCGCGGCAGGGCTGTTGCGTTCGCAGGTCGGGCGGCCTCGCATGCCCTATTGAGTCTTGCCAAAGTGGGTTAACGGTTGAGCCCTCCCGGCATTCCCATGGCTGTCATCCCGAGCTTGTCGAGGGATCTCGGCCTGAACCCGCCGGCTGACCGTTGGGAACTGGCCGAGATGTTTCGACTTCGGCGCTGCGCGCCTTCGCTCAACATGACCCATCAAAAGTCACCCACTTCGGCAAGACTCAATAAGAAGCTTTAGCGAAGGAGGGCCGAGGGCGCCGGGCGGTTCGGATCGGTTGTAGCCGGCCTCGCTGAGGCCGGGGATTGCTCTTAATGGCCGGCCCCAGCGGGGCCAGCTACAGAAAGACAAAATCAGATGTGCAGGCGGGGATCGGAAATCCGTTCTCACGCAAAGACGCAAAGGGCGCGAAGGATGTTCCGCCAGGATCGGATCCGGGGCGCGGCCGGGCAGCCGAAAGGGGCGGATTTATAAATTATAGGACTGACCCCTTTTTGGCCGGCCCCAGCGGGGCCAGCTAGAGAAAGACAAAATCAGATATGCAGACGGGGATCGGAAATCCGTTCTCACGCAAAGACGCAAAGGGCGCGAAGGATGTTCCGCCAGGATCGAATCCAGGGCGCGGCCGGGCGGCCGAAAGGGGTGGATTTATAAATTATAGGACGGATTCCATTTCTATTTTATTGGCTCCAACGTCAGCGTTCACCCTCGGCGCACCTTGTGCGCCGTAGGGGTGCAACGCCTTGTTGGCAGCTTTTTGTTTCATGGATTTAAAATTCTGTAGCCGGCGGGGCCGACTTGGTCATTGTCGATATTAAAGGAAATCATGTGATGGTTGTCGCCGATCCAGCCCAAGCTATATGTCCATGTAGCATTCTTTATGGTAGTTGGTTCGCCAAGGAGGGAAATCAGATCGGCGGTTGTCATAATAGCGCTTGGATGTTCAACAACGCGGACCTGATATGGGGCTTCGTCTGTAGTGTGATAGCGCGGGAATAACAGTTGTAGCGTTGCCCATTCCTGCGTTCGTACATCGCCCCGTTTCTCCTTGAAATCTTTGGCGGCAGACACTTGATCGGCTGTAAGTGCGGCGGAAGAAAATACCATGGGGGCCTGTGGCTCGTTTTGCGCCATAGCAAGGGGGGCCATGATGAGCGTAATAATCGCTATGGATATTTTGTTCATATCTTATCGGCCAACAGTTTTATTGGGCCGACCCGAGATCGGCTTTACGTGGCGGGGCGTTTTCTCCTGACTGGTAAAAGAATAGCGAAAAGGCGGAGGCGGGTCAATGGCGCAACGGGCTGCGGGATTGGGGAATAGGGAGCGGGCGGGCCGGCGAGAAACGAGCGCGAGATCGGCTTTATGCCGGTTTCGCGGTGCCGCGCAATGCCGATCTCGCAAAATGGGCCGCGCGAGGGGCATTTGGGGGTTGAAAACGGCTGCGGAGGGCGTTTTCGGGACCGAAAATGGTTCGCAACGGGCCCGGGACGGCCGAAAACGAGGAAGAAACTGCGAAATACGCGAAAAACACGAAAAATGGGGTGAAAATGGCCCAAAACGAGAGGGGATTGCCCGAGATCCGATGTCGGAGTTCCGAGGTCCGGAAAACCACAATTTGTGTCCATCCGTCCCGACCTCTTCGAGTCGGGATCCGTGGTGAAAAATCCCCGGATTTGGGGTCTGGAAGGCCGCAAAGGGCTCCGAAATGGTCCCCAAATCGTCATTTTGAGCGGGTTGGGGGCTCTGGAGGGCATGCAAACCCGATTTTCGACCGCAAATGGACGCGAATGGACGCACATGGGGAGGGCACGGGGAATTTTGGCAGGAAAACAGGAGGGAATGGGACCTTATCGTGTTTTCCTGTTGTTTCCTGTTTTCCTGCTTAATTTCATGGGCGGACCTGATTCACCCACGGGGCAAGCCCGTGGGGGTCTGCGAGGACGCGCGGGAATCTAGAGCAGGAGTCCGGCGGCGAGCCAGAGGACGAGGGCGGCGGTGGCGGCGACTTTGAGAAAGAGGACGGAGATTCCGGCCAGGACGGCGCCGCGGGCGACGTGGGCGGCGCGGTCGGCGCGCTGGAGGCGGCGGCGTTCGGCCATGTAAACCAGGGCGAAGCTGCCGAGCAGCATGCCGACGAGGCTGCCAAGCACCGGGACGACCATGCCGCCGAGAATGGCGCCGCCGAGGCTGCCGAGGAGCGCGAACCAGCCCGCGGCGGCGGATCCGCCGCGGCGGCGCACGCCCCAGCTCGCCGCGAACCATTCGACGACGTCCACGGCCGCGCAAACGGCGCCGAACGCGAGCAGCGCGGGCCAGCCGGGGAATTCGCCGGGGCCGGTCAAAAACGCGGCGCCGATGGCCGCGCCGAGCACGAGCCAGGTGCCGGAAATGGAAAACACGGCGAGGATCAAACCGCCGAGGCACAGCAGCGCGCAGGCGGTCCACGCGAGGAAGACGCCGGCGTCGGACATCCACTGCATCAGCGTGGCGCCGAGATCGCTCATTCCTTGACTCCGCCGGAGGTGAGACCGGTGACGAGGAGTTTCTGGCAGGCGAGGAAGAGGAGCGTGATGGGGACGCCGGAGAGGACGGCGGTGGCGGCGAAATCGCCCCAGAGGTAGTTCTGTTCGTAGAGGAAGCTGTTGGCGCCGACGGCGAGCGTCCATTGGTCGGTGCGCTGGAGGACGACGCTGGCGAGGGGATATTCGCCGACGAGGCCGATGAAGGCGAGGATGAAGACGATGGCGAAGATGGGCAGGGAGGTGGGCAGCATGATGAGCCGGAAGGTCTGCCAGGGGGTGGCGCCGTCGATCATGGCGGATTCTTCGAGGGAGACGGGCAGGGAATCGAAGTAGCCCTTGATCATCCAGACGTGGGTGGCGATGCCGCCGAGGTAGGCGAGGATCAGGCCGGGATGGGTGTCGAGTCCCAGCGCGGGCACCCAGCGGCCGAGGGCTTCGAGGATGGAGTAGATGGCGATGAGGGCGAGGACCATCGGGAACATCTGGAGGATGAGCAGGCCGCCGAGGATCCGTTCGCGGCCCCGGAAGCGCATCCGGGCGAAGGCGTAGGCGCAGGTGGAGGACAGCGCGAGGATCAGGAAGGCGCTCGTGGCGGACACCTTGACGGAATTCCAGAACCAGCGCAGGACGGAGACGGACGGCGCTTCCCACGTGCCGTCGGCCTGCGGCACGGGCAGGCCGAGGACCATGCGCCAGTGTTCGAGGCTGAAGGTCTCGGCCGTGGGCAGGACGCCGCCGACGGCGAAGTTGCCCTTGCGGAAGGAAATGGACACGACCATGAACAGGGGCACCGTGACGAGGGCGATGAAGGCGATCAGCGCGGCGTGCGCGAGGGCGAGGCGAAGGCGATCGGCGCGGCCGGCGATCATGGACGGCCTCCTTTCGCGGCGGGGGCCGGGCGGCTGAAGCGCAACTGCTGCCAGGCGAGCAGGGCCACGACGAAGAACAGCAGCGTGGCGACGGCGGAGGCGAAGCCGAAGCGGGCCGAAGAATCCTTGAAGGCCATGCGGAAGACGTAGGACACGAGCAGGTCGGTGGTGCCCGCGACGGTGGCGGAGCCGACGATGTCGGGCTTGCCGCCGGTGAGCAGGTAGATCAGCGAGAAATTGTTGAAATTGAACGCGAAGCTGGCAATCAGCAGCGGGAACAGCGGCGGGAAGATCTGCGGCAGGGTGACGCGCCAGAAGTTGGTCCAGGGGCCGGCGCCGTCGATGGCGGTGGCTTCGTAGAGTTCGTCGGGCACGGCCTGGAGCATGCCGGAGGCGATGATCATCATGTAGGGATAGCCCAGCCAGGCGTTCACGATCAGGATCATGGCGCGCGCCAGCCACGGGTCGGTGAACCACTTGGGCGCGATGCCGAAAAGCGACGTCAGGATCTGGTTGATCTCGCCGAAGCCTTCGTTGAAGAGGCCTTTGAAGACGAGGATGGGGATAAAGGCGGGGATGGCGTAGGGCAGGATGAGCAGCGTGCGGTAGATGGCCCGTCCGCGCAGCGCCTTCCATTGCAGCAGGCACGCCAGCGCGACGCCGATGGCGAACGTGGTGGCGACGGACAGGAACGCGAAGGCCACGTTCCAACCGAAGATTTTCAGGAACGGCGCGCGGATGGCCGGATCGCGGAAGATGAGGCGGAAGTTCTCGGTGCCGACCCACACGCGCCAGCCGGGGCCGACGGGTTCGCCGGTTTGTTCGTCGACGTAGTTGCCGCGGGCAGGATCGGGCACGAGGACCTGGCCGGTGACGGCGTTGACGAGTTTGTCGCCGTCTTCGTTCCAGAGCGGCAGGCGGAAGCCCAGCGCGCGGAGACTCACGAGCCGCAACGGGACGGGCGATCCGGGGAACGAGAAGCGCGCTTGGTTGAGCCAGGCGCGGGCGGCGACGACGTCGCGCAGGGGCAGCGCCTTGGCGGTGGGCGCGACGATGTTGAGCGCGAGCGTGACGGGCTGGCCGGCGGCGGCTTCGGCGGGCGTGAACGGGCGGGAGATCAACAGGTTCTTGCCCAGGTCGCCGTTGCCCATCGGCACGACGATCTGGAACTGGCCGGGCGCGGCGGCGGGATGGAGGCGGAAGGGCAGGCGTTCGTCGCGCGGGGCATAGAAATCCTGCGCGAACCAGGCGCGGACGCGGTCCTGGGAGAGCAGGTGTTCGCCGCTGAAGTTGGTGAAGGCGACGTAGACGGTGTAGAGCAGGGGCATGAGGACGAAGACGGCGAAGGCGGCGAGGCCGGGCAGGAGGTAGCGCGCGGCGTGGGCGCGGGCGGAGTTGTAGACCCAGGCCGCGAAGAGCGCGCAGGCGCACAGCGCCGCGCCGAGCAGCGGCGCGCCGGCCCAGGCCATGCGCGCGGCCAGCAGCGCCGCGCCGGCCACCAGCAGCGCCCACAGGATCCGGCTGAACGTCCGCGCGACCATCTCAGGGCTTCCTCAACATGCGCTGGCGGGCGTTTTCGAGGGCCGCGCGCGGTTCGGCGCGGCCGGACGTGGCGGTGGCGAGCGCGGATTCCATCGCGCTCCAGAAGACGCCCATCTGGGGGATGTTGGGCATGAGCAGGCCGACTTCGATGTTCTTCATCGAGCCGGCGACGTGCGGATCGGCGGCTTTGGCCCGATAGGCGTCGATGAGCGCCGGCACGCCGAGGGGCACGTGCCGGTCCATGGCGTCGAGGCCTTGCGGGGTGATGAGATAGTTTTCGAGGAATTCCTGGGCGAGATCGAGGTTGGGGCTGGAGCGGTTGAAGACGGCGCCGACCACGCCGACGAACGGGCGGGCGGGCTGGCCGTTCACGCCGGGGATCGTCGTGACGCCGAAATCGATGCCGCTCTTCTTGAGGTTTTCCCAGGCGAAGGGGCCGGAAACGAACATCGCGAGCTGGCCCTGGTTCATGTGGGCTTCGGCGACGGAGTAGGAGAGGCTGGAGGGCAGGACGCCGGCGCGGATGAGGCCGACGATGGCCTCGAGTCCGGCGACGGCGCCGGGGCGGTCCACGCCGACGTCGGCGACGTCGTAGGCGCCGTCGGGGCCCTGGCCGAAAATGTAGCCGCCGTCGGCGGCGAGGAGGCCGAACGTAAAATAGGCGTTGTTGTAGTCCCAGAGGATCGGGGCCGCGCCGCGGGGCTTCAGGAGCGGCGCAAGTTGCGCGCAATCGGCGAGATTGGCGGGGATTTCGTTTTCGGAGATGAGGGCCTTGTTGTAGAGCAGGCCGGTGGATTCCATGGCGAGGGGATAGCCCCAGAGGCGGCCGCGGTGGGTGAAGGCCGCGAGGGCCTTGGGGAAGATGCGGTTGGTGAAGGCCGGGTCGGGATCGATGGGCAGGAGCAGGCCCGTGTCGGCCCATTCGCCGAGGCGGTCGTGGGCCCAGATCATGATGTCGGGGCCCTTGCCGCTCTTGGCGGCGTGGAAGAATTTGTCCGTGGCGCCTTCGGGGTGTTCGACGACGACGGGGACGCCGAGGTTCTGCTCGAACAGGCGGCCGATTTCGGCGATGCCCTCGTAGCCTTTGTCGCCGTTGATCCAAATGAGCAGGGCGCCGGGTTCCCAAGCCGGGGCCGGGCGGGCGGCCAGGGCGAGGAGGCTCGCGGCGAGGATGGGGCGGAGGCGGATCACGGCGGCAGAATAGCGGCGGGGGGGGCGCCGAGGCAACGGGAAAGCGGTTCCGGCCCTGAAAAATCGCGCAAAAACGCCGCTTGCCGGCTTGACAGGCGTTGGGATTTTACACATATTGTAAAATTGTCCGCTGAAAACACCAGCACCGGGGCACACCACCATTACTTATGGCTAAAAAAACGAAGACCACCAAGACCGCCGCGAAACCCGCCACCAAGAAACCCGTCAAGCCGGCTCCGGCCGCCGCCCCGAAGAAGAAAGCCCCGCCGGCGCCCGCGAAGAAGCCGGCGCCCGCCAAGGCCAAAGCTCCGGCCAAGGCTCCGGCCCCCGCGCCGGCGAAAGCCAAAGCCCCGGCCAAGCCGGAAGCGCCCGCCAAGGGCAAGGCGAAGGCGTCCGCCAAGGTTCCGCCGTGCCCCGCGAAGGGCAAGCCGGCGCCGGAAGAGAACGCCAAGAAGAACGCGGACTACATGCTGCAGATCATCGCGCACGCCCGGGACCGGGGCGGGAAGATCGCGCGCGACGAACTGAACGACTTCATGCCGGCGGAGATCATCCAGCCGGACGAGATCGAGCGCGTCGAGGAGCGCCTGCGCGGGCTGGGCATCGAGATCGTGCGCGACGCGGCCGAAATCGAGGTGGCGGCGCCGGCCGAGAAGGCGACGCCGGCGGCGCGCGCCGACAGTTCGGTCATCGACGACCCGGTGCGCATGTACCTCAAGCAGATGGGCCAGGTGCCGCTGCTGACGCGCGAGCAGGAAGTCGAAATCTCCAAGCGCATCGAGGAAGCGGAAGAGCACGCCAAGCGGCTGCTGCACCGCTTCGGGTTCGCCCCGCAGGCCTACTTCGAGATGGTCGAGCGCCTGAAGACCTCGCGCGAGCGCTTCGACCGCGTGATCACCGACAAGCACGAAGGCGAGAAGGGCGAGAAGCCCGAAGCCGAGAAGCGCGAGATCGGCCGCGACAAGTATTTCGGGGAGATCATTCCCAAGCTGGACAAGAGCGTGCCGAAGGCGCTGGCGCAGATGCGCGAGCACTTCCGCGCGCTGCAGTCGCCGCGCCTGACCAAGCCGCAGAAGGAAAAGGCCAAGAAGGCCTTCGTGCAGTCGCGCGAGCGCCTGGCGCACCTGCTGACGGGCTTCTTCTTCAAGCAGAAGGCCATCGAGGATTTCGCCGTCCACGCCGACGCGGTGGCGAAGTGCCTCGAAGAGCGCCTGCGCCAGGTGCGCGAGCTGGAGAAGAGCAAGAGCGCCGCCAAGCAGGCGCAGGCCAAGGAAATCCGGAAGGCCCTGCGCCAGTCGGAAGAGGAGCAGTGCCTGGTCGCGGAGGAATTCCTGGCCCAGCACGTCGAGCTGAAGGAATGGCTGCGCAAGGGCCTGAAGGCGAAGTCGGAAATGGTCGAGGCCAACCTGCGTCTCGTGATCTCGATCGCCAAGAAGTACACGAACCGCGGGCTGTCGTTCCTGGACCTGATCCAGGAAGGCAACATGGGCCTGATGAAGGCGGTCGAGAAGTTCGAGTACCAGCGCGGCTACAAGTTCAGCACCTACGCCACGTGGTGGATCCGCCAGGCCATCACGCGGTCCATCGCCGACCAGGCGCGCACGATCCGCATCCCGGTGCACATGATCGAGACGATCAACAAGCTCATGCGCATCCAGAAGCAGCTCGTGCAGACCTACGGGCGCGAGCCGACGCCGGAAGAGATCGCCGAGGAAATGAACCTGCCGGTGGACCGCGTGCGCGCGGTGCTCAAGATGGCCCAGCAGCCGATTTCGCTGCAGAGCCCGGTGGGCGACAGCGAAGACACCCATTTCGGCGACTTCATCGAAGACAAGTCGGCCGAGAACCCCAGCGAAATGACGGCCTACAGCCTGCTCAAGGAGCGCCTGCAGGACGTGCTGGGCACGCTGACGGAGCGCGAGCAGGAAGTGCTGACGCTGCGCTTCGGCCTGGCGGACGGCTATTCGCGCACGCTGGAGGAAGTGGGCAAGAAGTTCAAGGTCACGCGCGAGCGCATCCGCCAGATCGAGGCGAAGGCGCTGCGCAAGATGCGCCATCCCACGCGCATCCGGAAGCTCGAAGGCTTCCTCGAGAACGATTGAGAAACCAACCGGACCCGCAGCAGGAGGACGCATGAGCATCATCAAGCAGATCGTGAAACGCGACGGCACCACGGTGGCCTACGACCGGGACCGCATCGGCACGGCCATCTTCAAGGCGGCGGCGGCCGTGGGCGGCAGCGACCGCGCGGAAGCCGACCGGTTGGCCCTGCTGGTCGAGAAGAAGCTGGAGGGAACCTACGGCTCCGGCGGCATCCCGTCGGTCGAGGAAACCCAGGACATCGTCGAGGAAGTCCTGATCAAGGAAGGCCACGCCAAGACGGCGCGGGCCTACATCCTCTACCGCCACGAGCGGCAGATGGCGCGCGCGCAGCGGGCCTACAAGTTCGAGGCCACCGACAACATCCCGTACAAGAAGATCTACGAGGTGCTGCGCTGGAACATGGACCACGGCTGCGAAACCGTGGAAGGCCTCAACGAGATCATCGCCTCCGGCAAGTTCCCCGAGCTGATCGCCGCGTGCGAAGAGCGCTACGACGTCGAAGTCCGCGCCGGCGCCGAGAAGTTCCTCGAGCGCCTGCCGGAAGCGCGGGTGTTCTTCATCGCCGGGCCCAGCTCATCGAGCAAGACCACCACCACGATCAAGGTCAGCGAAAAGCTGGCCGAGGCGGGCAAGGAGTTCCTGGCGCTGAACGTCGACCACTACTTCTTCAACCTCGAGCAGCATCCCCGGGACGAATTCGGCGACTACGACTACGAGACGCCGCACGCCCTGGACCTGAAGCTGATCGACCAGCACGTCGCCGCGCTGCTCGAAGGCAAGACGATCAAGACGCCGCACTACGACTTCAAGACCGGCAAGCGGCAGCTCGACGTCTACGACATGAAGCTGGCGCCGAACCAGATCCTGCTGATCGACTCCCTGCACGGCCTGTACGGCGAGATGACCCAGAGCACCCCGAACGACAAGAAGTTCAAGCTCTACATCGAGACGCTGGGCCAGGTGCGCAACCACGAGGGCCTGTTCATGCGCTGGGCGGACAACCGCCTGCTGCGCCGCATGATCCGCGACAGCTGGCACCGCAACCTCCAGCCCGAGCAGACGCTGACCCACTGGCACTACGTGCGCCGCAGCGAGCTGCGCAACATCATCCCGTTCATCGGGACGGTGGACTACCTGGTCAACAGCGCGATGCCCTTCGAGCTGCCGATCCTCAAGGCGCGGCTGTTCAAGTATTTCCCCGAGGCGATGGAGAAGTTCAAGAACGACGCCAAGCGCCAGGACGCCTACGTCCGCGCCAAGCGCGTGTACGACACCCTCAAGGACCTGACGCCCGTCGAGGACGACAGCCCCGTGCCGAAGAAGTCGCTCCTGCGCGAGTTCATCGGCGGCAGCCAGTACAAGTACTGAGCCGGCCGGCCGGGCAGCGAAAGGCGCGGGCCAAAGCCCGCGCCTTTTGCTTTACGGCTTCAAGGTTCGATCGTAGCCGGCCCCGGTGGGGCCGGAATCGTTTAGCCATGGCCGGCCTCAACGAGGCCAGCTACAACAAGAGAAATCCGCACGCGGAGAACAGGCGCCGCGCTCAGCGCGCGCGGGCGGCGAGGTAGGCCTTGACGGCCTCGGCGTTGTTTCAATTGAAGACGCATGAAATCTCTTGGTGGAGAACGATCGTTTTACCTACATATATCTTAGCAAAAGCGCATTAACGTATTATTAACTGTTCAGCTAATTATAGATAGCATAAATATTATCCATCATCGAAGGCGCGACTCTTTGGCAAGTGAAGCCGAAAGGATGTGGGCATGAAAGATCGGCGTTGGGTTGATGCGGCGAAGAGTGAACGAGCATATATTAAACGAGGAATATGTCGCGGGACTCTTACTCTCCTGCTGGGCATGGCCCTTGTGCCGTCTCTTGCCTCGGCGGCTTGCTTCGGCGACAGCGAGACAGTCGCGGAATATTTGTTTGTCGAGGAGCAGGGTGGCGCGGTTGTAAACACGGGCATCGATGGGGATGGCGGCAATGCGGCCATGGTCAACGGGGCCGGTTTCGGCGCCGACGTGCCCGCATCGAATCTCGGTTGTGGCTGGAGCGTCAATCTGCCGGCAACGGGCTCGGGTTCCACGACGCCGGCCGTCGAAACGGCAAGCGAATACGATTCTCTTGCAGGCGCCAGCAACTTCACGGTCATGGCGTGGGTGCGTCGGCAGAGCCTCGGTTCCGGCAGCAACACGTCCGCCCGGATTCTGAGCGACGTCAGCTCGTTGACGCTGACCAACACGACGGCGGGGGTGGAGTTTCGGTTTGCCGGCTCGTCGGGAACGCTCTCTCTTCGGTTGAACGGCAACGAGGTCGGCACCACGGCGGTCGGCATTGCCCCCAACAGCGACGAATGGCGCCATGTTGCCGTCGTCTACGACGGAACGCGTCCGGCCACGAACACGCTTACGCGCAACGTTCACTTTTACGTGGACGGGATCCAGCGCGGCGATGGAAACGTCCTCCAAGGCTTGGCGGTCGGGGCCAATACGAACCCTTTGACGATCGGCAACACGTCGATCAGCCGGGGAACCGCCAATCTGTTGGTCGGAAAGGTGGACGACGTGATCATTCTCTACGGGGTGGCGCCGGCGGCGGTCGGCAACGGCAAGACCAACGAGACGATCCAATGCTACATGAACCTCAACGACGACATCGAGCGGCCACAGATTCAGCCGCCTTCCAACGTGACGACGAATGTCGACCTCGGGCAATGCTCCAGCAGCAACGTGAACCTTGGGCAACCGACCGTCAGCGACAACTGCGGGGTGGCCAGCATCGAGAACGATGCTCCGGGTCTCTTCCCTTCCGGCGAGACCTTGGTGGTATGGACGGCGACGGATCATGCGGGGAATTCCGGCACCTGCACCCAGACCGTTTCCGTTATCGACGATGAATTTCCGATTATTTCCTGTCCTTCGAATGTCGTGGTCGATGCAGGGGCGTGTCTGGCGGGTGTCACCAACGTCGACTTGGGGTGGCCTACGGTCTCGGACAATTGCGCCATTTCTGCGGTATATCCGAGCGGCATTCCCTCTGTGTTCACTGTCGGGACGACCTCCGTGGTTTGGCATGCGATCGATGCGGCGGGCAACCACATCACGGGCGAACAGCAAGTGACCGTTCTGCCCAGCCAGACGCTGGATTGCGACGGCGACGGGCTCACCGACTACGAAGAGATAACGACCTACATGACCGATCCGGAAGATTCCTGCACGGCGGGGGACGGCTTGAGCGACGGCTGGAAGGTCCAATATGGGTTCGACCCGGCATATCCGGTGCCGACGGAGTGTCGGCCCACGTACTGGTAGGAGGGAACCGTTGTGAAGACAAAACCCGTTGCGGCAGTTGCATTGGCCCTTTTGGTGATCATGGGGCTGGCGTATTGGCTCGGTCGGCAAGGCGGAGGCGGGGGAACCGGTGAAAACTCGAATCCCCAAGCGGGCGATGCCGAAGGCGCCGGGGACAAGTTTGATTCGCCTGTGTCGGCCGGCGAGGAGGTGGTCCCCGGGAGCATCGGCGACGAAGTGGCGCCGGCGGCTCTCGAACCCGTCGCGACGGCCACGGCGCAGATCGTGCGCGGGGATGGAAGCCGGATGGACGTTCGCTCCATCGACCGCGAATTCGAACGCCTCATGGTGGAAACCAACGAGGTGTTGTCGATCCGGGTCACGTTGAACGAAGTCGATCCTCGGCGAACGATTCTGGTGGAGGCCGACCATGGGGGATGCCTGAATCGGCGCCTTGGGCCGATTGTGCTTCAGCCTTCGACCATCGACGGCTCGATTGAGTTTCAATACGCCGTTGGCGGCAACAAGGGCAAATACACCCTGTTCGTCAGCCAAGGCGACCGGCAGGAGCTGATGTCGTTCTATGCAGGGCGAGAGCCTTCCACGGGCCAAAGCGGACCGCCAAGGACTTTCAAGCCGGAATACCCGTAGCGGAAGCAGAGGAAAGCAAATGAATAAAATCGAATGGATGGCGCTGACGGTTGGCATTCTGCTTTGCGTCGGACATGCGGATGCGTACACCAACGATTGTTCGAATGATGAGCCGCCGCCTGATTGCCCGATGGATGCCCCTATCCAAGAGTGTCCAACATGTCCGGACAAGGACCCGGATCCGGCTCCTTGTCCCGACAGCGACTCGGAGGGCAGCTCGATCAAGCCTTCGCGCGGCAACAAGAAGCGGAGCGTCACGGACCTGACGGTCTATGGCCCCGCGCCAATCCCGTTCACGCGCATCTACAACAGCCGCACCCTGGATTGGACCACCAACTACATGGAATTCGGCTGGAAACAGACGTGGCAGCACAACTGGAATTTCGAGATGCGCGATCTGACGTCGACGACGATGGGCAAGAAGGACGTCAAGTTGCGCTATTCCACCGGTGCGGAGTTCAACTTCAAGGCCACCGAGACCAATGGCGTCGTCATCCGCTCGCCAGTGGCCTACAATGGGGATCGCCTGTACGAATGGGACGGCACCAATGTTGGCCACACGCTGGTCACCGCCAACGGCTGGGAATTTGATTTCAAGCGAACGACTTCACCCAGATATCAACTGCTACAAGTGCGCGACGGGAAAGGAGCGGCGTGGAACCTGACCTACGACGCCAACGGACGGGTCCAACGGATCGAAAACAATTATGGGCGGTGGCTCGAAGTAGAGCGCACCAACGTCAACGATCGGCTCTGCGTCACGGGCGTACGAAGCAGCGACGGTCGCGAAGTTTCTTATGATTATGATTTATGGGTGGGCGTGGTCGTTACGACGTCTTCCGTTCCGGTTGTCACGTATACGACGAATTATATATATGGATCGGGCGGGCAGGTAAGTGTCGAATTGGTTAGGGTTACCAATTGGGTTCTGGTTTCGACAACCAGTATAACAACGAACAATCTGTTGACCGGCGTTGATTATCCCGATGGATCCCATGCGGCATACACCTATGCCGGGTCGCAATGTTTGGCGGACGGCCGGCCGTTGTTGGCCACGGCCAGCGATCCCATGCACCCCGGCTCGGGCGCGCGGATCCGGCTGGTCTACAACTACGACTTTGTCTTGGACTTCGGCAATGGACCCTATTTGGTGACCGGAGTGGCCAAGGAGGAGCGGAATCTGGACACGGACGAATTGGTCGTGCAACTGCCGACGGGCTCTGGCCAATACCCGCAGGTTCTGCTTGGCGATGGCGTCGAGGTAACCCATAAGTATAACAATGGCCTGCTCATTGAGCGTCGCGACGGGGAGGGGCGGCCCACCTTTTACGTCCGAGATCAGGAGGGCGAGGGCTTTGTCGCTTCCATATCCGACGCCGAAAGCAATACGACGACGTTCGTCCGCGATTATGCCGGGCGCGTCTTGGAGCGGGTCGATCCGCTGGGCAATACAAACAGCTATGTCTACAACGACCAGGGCGGACTGCTGACCCGAACCGATCCATTGGGCCGCACCACGACCTATACCCGCGACACCAACAATTGGCTGTCCCGCGTCGATTATCCGGACGGCAGTTTCGAGGAGTGGACCCGCAACGAGAACGGCCAGCCTTTGACGCACCAATTGCGCAACGGGGGAATCGTGGTCTACGACTATTACGGCACCAACGAAACCGGCGGGTGCTTCGGCGATCTCAAGACCGTTGCCGATCCCTTGAGCAACGTCACGACCTATGCCTGGACGGCGGCCGGCTTGCCTGCCAGCGTGACCGACGCCCGGACCAACGTCACGACGTTCGTCTACGACTGGCGCGGGCAGCTCCAAGCCGTCACCAACGCGGACAACACTGCGCAACACTTCTCTTGCGACATGTTCGGCAACCGCACCAACGCGGTCGACGAGCTGGGCCGGGAAACCGCCTATACCTACGACCAATACAACCGCGTTCACACGGTCCAAGACCCGCTCGGGAGAGTCACCGTTTTGGAATATGGCCGCGTGCCCGGCTGTGGCGGCTGCGGCGTGTTCGACAAAACCATCACTCGGATTACCGATCCGGCCGGGAAAACGACGGAATACGCCTACGACCGCAGCGGCAAGCGGACGAACGAGACGCTGGCCGCCGGCACCGCGGAAGCGACCACCACGGCATGGACCTACGATGCCGTGGGCCGAAAACAGACCCAGCTCGATGCCAACGGCAACCTCCACACCTGGTTCTACGACGCTTCTAGCCAGGTGGTGGCGGAATCCAACGCCGCCGGCGAAGTCACGGCCTATGCTTACGACGCGGCCGGCAACCTGACCAACCGCGTGGATGGCGCGGGAATCGAAACCTTCGTGGAATACGACGCCGTTAATCGTCCCGTCGCCCTCGGCAGCGGAACCCTCCGCTACGAATACGCCTACGACCATGGCGGACGCCGTACCTCCATGTGCACGCGGGTAGATGGCGTGATCGCGGAAAGCACGTCGTATGCCTACGACCTCAACGACCGCCTTTTGGCCAAGACCGATCCTTCCGACTTCGTGCTGGCCTACGAGTACGATGCTGTTGGCCACAGAAGCCGGATGGCCATTTCCAACGTGCTGGAGGTGTCCTATGCCTACGACTTGCGCAATCGCCTGATGGAAATCGACGCCAACGGCAAGGCCACGCAATTCGGCTATGATGCCGTTGGCCAGCGCACCAACGCCGTCTGGCCCAACGGCACCCTCGCCAACTATGCCTACGACGATGCCGGCCAGTTGCTGTCGCTGGTCCATGCCAAGGTGGGTTCGCCGCACCCGCCGATTGCCTCCTTTGTTTATGCCTACGATCTTTCCGGCAACCGTACCAACATGATCACCCTGGAAGGCACCAATGCCTATGCCTACGATGCCCGCAACTGGCTGACTGCGGCAGCTTATCCTGACGGCAAGGCGGAGACCTTCACCTACGACCTCGTCGGCAACCGGACTTCGTTGGTTCAGGCGGTTGAGGGCGGACCGGCCACAACCACCGAATATTCCATCGGCCCGGTCAATCGGCTGCTGTCCTCCGCGTCGTCGACGGAGACCAATGAATACGCGTTTGACGACGCCGGCCGTCTCGTTGCGCAAACCGTGAACGGACAATCGCGCTCCTATGGCTACGATTTCCTGTCCAGGATGACGGCGCTGACCGATACCAACGGTTCGGTTTTCAGCTATGCCTTCGACGGGGAGGGGAACCGGACGCGGCAGAGCCTGAACGATTGCCTTGTCACGCGGTTCGTCTATGATGGCCCCAACGTGGTGATGGAGTTGAATTCGAGCAACGAGGTCGTGCGGGCGTACGTCAACGGGCCGGGAATGGACCAGCCCATCGAGCGATTGGACTTTATAAATGGCACGCCGCGGAATCGGCAGGTCTTCCATGCCGACGGCCTCGGGTCCATCGCGGCCCTTACGGACGCAAACGGAGAACCCGTCCAGACCTACACCTATGCCGCCTTTGGCGGCATCCGCGCCCGGACCGGCACCGACTTGAACCGCGTCACCTTCACCGCCCGCGAAGCCCTCGGCGACAGCCTCGGGGTCTTATACTACCGCAACCGCGTCCTCGATCCGGGCACCGGGCGTTTAACTACCTTAGACCCTATGGGATTTGTAGACGGACCCAATGGATATGTGTATGTAATTAACAATCCCATCAATTGGACAGATCCGAAGGGCCTGGATTCCGCAGGAATGATTCCCGAATCCACTTCTGGACTCGGGAGCGTAGGAAATGACACCTCTTGTTCTTTCTCTGGATCGGGAAGTACGGGGCGTCATGGCGAGCTTGAACCAATAACGATTCCACCCGGAGGACCGTACGGTGGTAGTTCGACGGAAGAACACGGAGACATAGATTTTATATATCCAACGTCTGACCAACCTATAAATGGCAAAACTGACGGAGCATTCAAAATCGGAGCAAACGACGCGCACATTTGCATGGATAAGGATGGAAACATCCAAATCCACAATTGGCGAGATTATTGGCCCCACGACAAGGCCAAAGATCTCCCAAATTATCCTCACCCTAAAAAGTGATATATACTTTCTGATTCGATGAAACTTAGCATACTAATGTTCAGGAAGGCAGTAGTTCTTGCATTAATCGGGGCAACGCTAGCCGTTGTTGCTCAACATGTCATTCCGCGGTTGCTTGATGATTTTGCCATTGTGCATCAGGGCGATAAATGCCTTAAGGTTTTCAAGCACGGATGGCCAGTGAGATATTCAAGTGGGCCCGCTGAGCCATCGACATGCTCTGGGGTAGCGATTGCGGTAACGACAAATTTCATAGTTGCTTCCTGCGTATTGGTTGGCGTTTTTATTATAGGGCATGCTGTTTTGCGAAAATACCTAGCCTGAATTAGTCGCCGCTGAAAAAACCAGTATTTTCCAGAGAACGGATCAGGCGGCTTGGGGCATGGGGGCAAGAACGAAACGCATGGCGTTGAACCATAGGCTCAAAAGAAGGGCGATGTCTTTCAACAACTTCCTGAAGGAGTAGGCCGCCGCGGCCAGGATGGCGTTGATCTAAGAAGGGTCCAGTTTCATAAATTAATCTTCTGGCCTTAGCCGGAGAGGGGAATCGGACGCGGCAGAGCCTGAACGATTGCCTTGTCACGCGGTTCGTCTATGATGGTCCCAACGTGGTGATGGAGTTGAATTCGAGCAACGAGGTTGTGCGGGCGTACGTCAACGGGCCGGGAATGGACCAGCCCATCGAGCGATTGGACTTTATAAATGGCACGCCGCGGAATCGGCAGGTCTTCCATGCCGACGGCCTCGGGTCCATCGCGGCCCTTACGGACGCAAACGGAGAACCCGTCCAGACCTACACCTATGCCGCCTTTGGCGGCATCCGCGCCCGGACCGGCACCGACTTGAACCGCGTCACCTTCACCGCCCGCGAAGCCCTCGGCGACAGCCTCGGGTTCTTCTACTACCGCAACCGGGTCTTGGATCCGAATACAGGCCGCTTCACCTCCGAAGATCCGCTACGGTTCGTGGATGGAGCGAATATGTATATTTATGTCGGAAACAATCCGCTAATATTTGTTGATCCGACGGGCGAAGTTGAACTCACAACGGCACTTGGTGTTGTTGCAATATGTGCCTTGGTCGTAAGTTGTGTATCGGATTGCAATAGTAGAAAAGAAGACGGCGAGGATATGGAAAGGGCTCTCGAAGTAGGCAAGCCGAGGCGTGATAGTTTGGACGATTTTCTGAATAATCCAACAGATGATGCCCTTTCTGAATATCAGAATGCTGACGACAAAGAGCGTGACTATTTGCAAAATGATCTGAGGGATAAAGCAAAAAATGCAGTCCATGACGCATGCGGGCCAACAACATTGATTCTTCAAGGCACGGGAGGAATGGGGCCATGAGCAAGCGGGCGATCTTTGTTGGTTTATTGCTGATGCTATTGTCGCTTACCCCGCTCATATGGGGGGAAGTGCAGTTGCGGCGCGTGTCATTCAGGGCCGGGTATGGAAGCGATTACGAGCGCGACCAATATCGCATTACGATCAACGAGCTGGAAGACCTCCATAAATTGAAGCGCCTTGCCCATCTCCTGCTGAACGTATCTTTCGATCAGGAACAGGCCATCGTTCAAATGCACAGAAACCAATTGTCGGCGAACCGCTGGCGTTTTGCTTTCCAGCTCTTGCTGCTGGCGTATTTGGCGACGGGTTACGTCATGTTGTCGCGGACGCTCAGTCAGACGCCCCAGAAAAGTGAAAAGGCTTAGCCCGCCAATCGGCGCTTGCGCCGCGCTCAGCGCGCGCGGGCGGCGAGGTAGGCCTTGACGGCCTCGGCGTTGTTTTCGAGGGTTTCGCAGCGGGTGGGGGCTTTTTTCAGGGCGTCGAGCATCGGATGGCGCGCGAGGTCCTGGCCCGTGGCGTCGCGAATGGCGTCGGGGAACTTGGCGGGGTGCGCGGTGGACAGGCAGATCATCGGCTCGTCGAGCTCGTTGTACTGCTCGGCCACGTAGACGCCCGCGGCGGTGTGCGGATCGAGCAGGTAGCCGTGCTTTTCGTGGTAGCGCTTGATGGCGGACAGCGTGCGCTGGGTGTCGGACGCGCCGGCGACGATTTCGAGATCGACTTGGCCGGCCGGATCGCGCGGAATCTGCATGCGGCCTTCCAGCGCGAACCGGGTCATCAGGCGGGCGACTTCCTTGGGATCCTGGCCGACCTTGTAGTAGAGCCAGCGCTCGAAGTTGCTGGCGACCTGGATGTCCATGGAGGGATTGACGGTGGGGACGACCTGGCCCTTGGCGTAGACGCCCGTGTTGAAGAACCGGGCGAGGATGTCGTTCTCGTTGGTGGCCAGGATCAGGCGGCGGATGGGCAGGCCCATGCGCTTGGCGTACCAGCCGGCGAGGATGTCGCCGAAGTTGCCGGTGGGAACCGAGAACTGCACCTGCGCCGCGCCGGTTTCCTCGCGCACCCGGAAGGCGGCGAAGAAGTAGTACACGATCTGGCTGAGGACGCGCGCCCAGTTGACGGAATTGACGGTGCCCAGCGCGTGCGCGTCCTTGAACGGCAGGTCGCTGAAGAGGGTCTTCATGATGAGCTGGCAGTCGTCGAAGCTGCCCTTGACCGCCAGGTTGAACACGTTGGCGTCGAGGACGGACGTCATCTGGCGTTCCTGCAGGGCGCTGACGCGGCCGTGCGGGTGCATGACGAAGATGTGGATGCGCTCCTGCCCGCGCACGCCGCAGATGGCGGCGGAGCCGGTGTCGCCGCTGGTGGCCGCCAGAATGTTCAAGCGGCCGTTGCGCTCTTCGAGGATTTCCTCGAACAGGCGGCCGAGGAACTGGAGGGCGACGTCCTTGAAGGCCAGGGTCGGGCCGTGGAACAGTTCGAGGATATGCAGGTGGCCGACCTTGCGCACGGGACAGACGTCGGGATGGGCGAAGGTGCGGTAGGCCGCGGCGATCAGCTCCTTCAGGCGGGCGTCGGGGAGATCGTCGGTGAACAGGCGGATGATTTCGAAGGCCAGTTCGGGATAATCGAGGTCCTGCCATTCGTCCAGCTGGGCGGAGACGTCGGGAATGCGGTCGGGGATGAGCAGGCCGCCGTCGCGGGCGAGGCCCGTCATGACGGCATCCTTGAATGCGAGGGGCGCCTGGGCGCCGCGGGTGCTGATATAGCGGATCGGTTCCATATTTAGCCGGGCATTTATAGGCCGGGAGCGGGCCCGTGGCAAGCGTTTAGGGGCCAAGGTTGAAAGGACGAGGGAAGAATATGGGAATGTGGAATGCTGGAATGGTGGAATGGGCCGCCCGTATGAATGGACGGACCTGATTCACCCACGGGACAAGCCCGTGGGGGTCTAGAGCCGGGGGGGCTTAGGGCAGGGAAATGCTGAAGCCCATGAACTGGGCGGTCAGGAACAGGACGAAGACGGCGACCATGATGGCGGCTTCGGAGCGCACGAACCGGCCGCCCGAGGTCACGAACAGCTGGAGCAGGACGCCGGCGAACACCAGCAGCGGCAGGTCGCGGCCGACGATCAGGGGCTCGACGGCCAGCGGGCGGATGAGGCAGAGGGCGCCGGCGACGGCCAGGCCGGTGAAGATGTTGGAGGCGTAGATTTCGCCGAGCGTGACGTCGGCCTGGCGGCGGATCACCGCGCCGAGGGCGATGGCCAATTCGGGCAGGGAGGTGCCGAAGGCGTAGAAGGTGACGCCGACGAGCAGGTCGCTCATGCCCAGCCGCCGCGCCATGGCGGAGCCGTGCTCGACGATCCAGTTGGACCCCAGCACGACCAGGCCGACGCCGACCGCGAAGAGCAGGATGTCCAGCCAAGGATGGGGCGCGGCCACGGTTTCGGCGGCCGCGCGCTGCTGGCGGGCTTCGGCGAGCGTGGCGCGGAAATACGGGAAATAGGCGGCTATCAGGAGCAGGCCGTCGGTGCGGCTGAGCGTGCCGTCCATGGCCAGCACGAGCAGCAGCGCGGCGGAGAGGATCATCCAGCTCGATTCGCGTTCGCGCAGGGTGGGGCCGACGACGATGGGCCGCCAGAGGGCGCACAGGCCCGCCACGAACGTCAGCGTGACGAAGTTGGAGCCGACGACGTTGCCCACGGCCGCGGCCGGCTGGCCGCGCAGCGCGGCGAACAGCGACACGCAGAACTCGGGCAGGGAGGTCATGACGGCCACGAGCATGACCGTGACGACCAGCGGCGACACGCGCAGCCAGGCCGCCAGTTTCGGGATGCGGCGCAGGACGGTTTCGGTGCCGCCCCACAGGCACGCGATGCCCAGGGCGAAAAAGACGGCGGACGACATGGCGGCGCTCCCTTTCTATTTTTCTTCCGCGTGGTTCTCGCTGGGGCCCGGCAGGACCAGGTTCAGCAGCACGCCGACGAGGCCGGCGAGCCCGATGCCGCCGAGGCAGAACCGGCCGCACGTGACGGTCATGTCGCCGATGCCGGCGGTGAGAATGACCGAAGCGATGACGAGGTTGCGGGAGCGCGACATGTCCACGCGGGCCTTGACGAGCGAATTGACGCCGATGGCCGCGATCATGCCGAACAGCAGGAGCATGATGCCGCCCATGACGGGCGCCGGGATCGTGCGCAGGACCGCGCCGAGCTTGCCGGCGAAGGCCAGGATCATGGCCGCCACGGCGGCGATGCGCATCAGGCCCGGATCGGTGGCCTTGGTGAGCGCGACGGCGCCGGTGACTTCGGAATAGGTCGTGTTGGGCGGGCCGCCGAGCAGGCCGGCCAGCGAGGTGGCCAGGCCGTCGCCCAGCAGCGTGCGGTGCAGGCCGGGCGACTTGAGGTAGTCCTTGCCGGTCACCGACGAGATGGCGAGGACGTCGCCGACGTGTTCGATGGCGGGGGCGAGGGCGACGGGCAGCATGTAGAGGATGGCGGCCACGTCGAAAACGGGTTTGGCGAAGGCGCCGTTGGCCAGGGCGGTCTTCCACGGAATCTGGAACCAGGCGGCTTCCCGGACCGGGGTGAAATCGACGACGCCCATGGCGAGCGCGACGAGATAGCCCACGACGATGCCGCAGAGCACGGGGATGAGGCTGAGGAGCTTCCGGCCGTACATCACGGCGGCCACGGCGGTCAGCAGCGCGCAGGCGGCGATGAAAACGGCCCGCCCGTCGGGGGTGCCGCCGTCGAAACTGCGCGTCATGCCGACGGCGACGGGCGCGAGCTTGAGGCCGATGACCATGATGACGGGGCCGGTGACGATGGGCGGCAGGTAGCGGTTGAGCAGTTCGCGCCCGCCGAGCCGCGCCATGGCGCTGAAGACCAGATAGACCAGGCCCGCGCAGAAGAGCGCGCCGAAGGTGGCGCCGGGGCCGAATTGCTTCATCGCGAACTGGATGGGCGCGATGAACGCGAACGAGCTGGCCAGGAAGATCGGCACGGCGCCGCCGGTGAGCGCGTGGAACAGCAGCGTGCCGGCGCCGGCGGTGAAGAGGGCGATGGACGGGTCGAGCCCCGTCAGCAGCGGCACGAGCACCAGCGCGCCGAACGCCACGAACAACATCTGGATGCCCAACACGAGTTTCCGGCCCGGCGCCATCGAATCCATCGACGTTTCCTCCTGTGCGCCGCGCCAACGTGCCCGGGGTGGGGGTCGAACCCACATGACCTTTCGGTCAAGGGATTTTAAGTCCCTTGCGTCTGCCATTTCGCCACCCGGGCGGCACGGCTTGCGGAGCACTATCGCAGATTCAGGGGCGGATGCAAAGGGCCGGAATCGGGTTTCCGCCGGCCGCAACGGCACTTTTACGTAGAACGTAAAAAGTTTCGGCGGGTTTTACGTAGAACGTAAAAACTTTGCGGAAAGCGCGCGGCGCTATTTCCAGATTCCCGGGATGGGGGTGCCGTCGGGGGCGACGCCGTCGACGAGGCGGTTGCGGACGAGGAAGAAGCCTTGGCGTTCGACGACGATTTCGCCGGTGGCGGGCGAGCGGGTGGAATCGCCTTCGGGATAGGGGACGTTGCCGGTATAAACGTAGCGCAGGCCTTCGGCGAGGGCGATGTCGCGGGCGCGGATCACGGTCTCGACCGGCGTGGGGGGCAGGTTGGCCAGTTTGTGCTGCGGGTGGAACCGGGAGAAGTGCAGCGGCACGTCGGGGCCGAGGTTGTCCTTGACCCAGCGCGCGAGCTGGCGGATTTCGTCGTCGCCGTCGTTCTGGCCGGGCACGAGGAGGTTGACGATCTCGAGCCAGGTGCCGCTGGCGTGGATGATCTTCATGGCTTCGAGGATGGGCTCGCGGCGGCCGCCGGTGAGGTCGACGTAGAACTGCGGGTTGAAGGCCTTGAAGTCCACCTTGTAGGCATCGATGAACGGCAGCAGTTCGCGCAGCGGCCCGGGTTCGACGTAGCCGTTGCTGACGACGAGGGTCTTGAGGCCTTTGGCCTTGGCGAGCCGGGCGATATCGAGCATGTATTCGTAGAAAATGGTGGGTTCGCTGTAGGTGAAGGCGATGGCCTGGGCGCCGCTGCGGAGGGCGGCCTCGACGACCTGTTCGGGCGTGGCGGCCTGGGTGGCGACTTGCCAGGGGAAGGACTGGGAGATTTCCCAGTTCTGGCAGAACAGGCAGCGCATGTTGCAGCCGGGAGTGGCGAGGGAGAAGGCCTGCGCGCCGGGCAGGACGTGGTAGAACGGCTTTTTCTCGATGGGATCGACGTGGACGGCGGCCAACTGGCCGTAGGCGAGGGTGTAGAGCTTGCCGCCGACGTTTTTCCGCACCTTGCACCGGCCGATCTGGCCCTCGGGCAGGCGGCAGGAGTTGGGACAGAGCCGGCAATGGACGAGGCCGTTGGGGAGCGTTTCGTACCAGCGGGCTTCGTGCAGGCCGGCGGCGGCGTCCGCGCCGGCGCCGGGCGCGGGACACGCGGCCCGTTCGCGGGCGAACAGCCACCAGGCGGCCGCGCCGACGACGGCGATCCCGAACAGGCTGGCCAGGATCTTCTTCACCACTTCAGGATACCATAGACGAAGAAGAGAACGCCAACGGCCAAGGCGGCGAAACGGGCGACCCGGCGGAACTCGGGCCAGCGGCCGAGGCCGCCGACGAACAGCAGCGGCACGAGATAGACGGCGGTGGCCGCGAAGAAGACGAGGAAGTAGGCCGCGCCGCGCAGCCAATCATGCAAGGTAAAGACGTAGGCCACGGAAAGCCACAGCGGCGGGCAGGCGTTCGTGGCCAGCAGCAGGCCCAGCACAAAGGGCGTTTTCCGGCCGCGGCGCGGGGTGCCGGCGCAGGCGGCCGCTTCGGGTTTGCGCAGTCCGAGGGCATAGGCCACCAGCACGAGCGACAAGACGACCATCGCCCCGGCGGATATCCGATGCAGGACGCCTTCCCCGAACCGCGCGCCGAGAAATCCGCTGGCGGCGCCGAGAAGCAGATAACCCAGCAGGCGCCCGCCGAGGAATTCCAGCCAGACCCGCACGGTGCCGCGGGCGGTGCGCGCCTCGGCCGCGAACACGGGCGCGAGCACGGGCACGCAGGAAAAACAACAGAACAGCCCCGTGGACAACCCCGCCAGCAGCGGCTCGAGCAGGAAAGCGACGAAGCTGCGCACCGGCTGGCCCTCCCTCCGGTCAGCCCAGCGCGGCGATGCGCTTGAGGCGTTCGATGATGGGCAGGTGCTGGGTGCAGCGGGTCTCGCAGAGGCCGCAGGCGACGCATTCGGCGGCCTGGGCGGGCGTCAGGTCCCAGTGATATTTCAGGCGGCCGCGGATTTCGGCGTCGCCGGCCTTGAGCTGCATCAGGTTGTGGACGTCCATGAAGCGCGGGATCGGGATGCCCTGGGGGCAGGGCAGGCAGTAGCCGCAGCCGGTGCACATTTCGTTGAAGTCCGTTTCGATGCGCTTCCGGAGGGTTTCGAGATGCTCGGGGGCATAGGGCTTGAAATCTTCCACGGCGCGGACGGCGGCTTCGACTTCGGCGACGGACCCGAAGCCGACGAGGGCCGTGGTGACGGCGGGCTCGGAGACCAGGAACCGCAGGGCGGCGGCCACGACGTCGGGATCGCCGGGGCCGCGGATGAAGTCGAAGACGTCGGCGTGCCGGGGGATGAGCCCGCCGCCGAGGGGATTCATGGCGACGACGCCCCGGCCGAGGCGACCGGCGGCCTGGACGCCTTGGCGGCGATAGGGGAAATTGATGGCGCAGTAGCCGAGGGTGACGCCTTCGATTTCGGGGTGGTCGGCCAGCATCCGCTCGATCTCGGGGCCGGTCATGTGGGTGGACACGCAAACGTGGCCGATCAGGCCTTCGGCCTTGGCCTTGAGGGCCTCGGCCAGGGCGCCGCCGGCGACGCGGCTTTGCCAGTCGGCGGGGTCCATGACGCACCAGATATGGAAAAAGTCGATCCGGGGCAGGCCAAGGCGGCTCAGGGAGCGTTCGAGGCCGCGGCGGAAGTCGGCGGCCTTGGGGGCGGAGCACTTGGACGAGACGTAGAGGGGCAGGGGGGAGGGGGGCATGGAGCGGAGGGCCGCGCCGAAGATGTCCTCGCTCTTGTCGTCGCAATAGTAGGGGGCGGTGTCGAAATAGGTGATTCCGGCCCGCCGGGCGGCATGGAGGACGGCGATGCCCTCCTCGGGATTTTGCGGGTTGGGCAGGCGCATGCCCCCGCAACCGATGGCGCCTAAGATTTTCCCGGTCCGTCCGTATTCTTTGTGGAGCATGGAAAAAAATTCCTTATGGATTGACGATAGCGTGGTTGTAGGAATATAAACAAGCCATGAATCTGCAACGGCGTTCGTCGGCTGGGCATCCTCTTTCGCGGGAGACGGATCGGACCATGAAGAGCAGCAACTGGATCGGAATGGCGTTGGCGGGTTGCCTATTGCTGGGCGGGACGGCCCGGGCGGGGGTGGATGAGGAGTTCGCGTTCGCGTCGGGGCTGGTTTCCTATTCGCCGTCGTTTCCGGACTTTGCGCAGAAGGTGGTCGACGCGGTGCTGGCGAAAGATCCCGCCCAGAAGGACCGCAGCAAGGTCGTGCAGGCCGAAATCCTGATCCAGCGCCGGCAGTTCGCGGAGGCGGAAACGATCGCGGGCGAACTGGGGCCGACGAACCCGAAGGCGCAGGCGATCAACCTGGTGCTGGCGTACAACTATTTCGCGGTCGGCAACGAGGCCAAGTCGCGGGAACTCTACGACGCCTTCTTCAAATTGTACGAGAAGGAGAAGCCGACGGATCCGGACGTGCTGCTGCGCTACCGGGAGGCGGCGTTCAAGTACGCGCAGATCCTGATGATGGCCGGCGACTATCTGGGGGCCGCCGCCGGGTTCGAGCGCGTCGAGGGCGTCGCCGAGAACAACGAGCAGAAGCGTTCGCTGCAGGTGTCCCGCGCGCAGGCGCTCGTGAAGGCCGCCGAGCAGAAGAGCGGCGACGAAAAGAACAAGCTGCTGGACGACGCCAAGAAGGTCTGCGAGACCCTCCAGTGGGGCGGCCTGGACCTGCAGTTCGTGGATTCCATCGTGATCATGGCCAACATCGAGCTGGCCAAGGGCAATCCCGCCGGCGCCAAGAAGGTGCTGATGGACTACATGGACATCATCAAGCCAATCGACGACACCCTCGCGCAGCTGGGGCTGCCGATGCGGGAAAGCCCGATGGCCGGGGCGCGCTCGCTGCTCGGCCGCCTGATGAAGGAAGAGGCCGACAAGCTGGCGGCCGACAAGAAGTCCGACGAAGCCATCAAGGCCTACAGCGGCGCGCTGAGCGAGTACTACAACGTCTTCGTGAAGTACGGCGACAGCGACTGGGGTCCGAGCGCCGGCATGGCCGCGCGGGACATCAAGGGCATCCTGGAAACCCAGTACGGCAAGACGGTCAAGATCGACCTGCCCGAGACGCTGGCCAGCAAGGCGGCGGGCACGGAATTCATGATGGCCGACAACCTCTTCCGCCAGCAGAAGTACGCCGACGCCGCGGCGGAATACGTGCGCGTGCTGGCGCAGTTCCCGGAAGCGGGCGAGCTGTCCATCGGCGCGATGGGCAACCTGGTCCAGTGCTATCTGAACCTCAACGACGACCTCTACGCCAAGATGGCGGCGAACTACCTGGGCGAGCGCTTCGCCGCCAAGAGCGACATCCCCGCCAAGGGGCTCGTTTCGGCCGCGCAGCTCTACGACAAGGCCGGCAAGGCCGAGATGTCGAAGTACATGTTCGACCGCTACCTCGAATATTGCCCGACGGACGTGCGCGCGGGCCAGATCCTCTTCTATCTGGCCGCCAAGGCGGAACGAGAAGGCCGGCAGGAGGAAGCCGACGCCTATCTGGCCAAGATCATCACCGACTACCAGAACGACCAGAACTATCCCAAGGCGCTCAGCAAGCGCGCCTGGAAGGCCTATCTGGACAAGGACTACGCCGGCGCCGTCGAGGGCATGAAGCTGTTCATCGAGCAGTCGCAACCCAGTCCCACCCGCGCCCAGGCGATGTTCGCCCTCGGCGATTGCTTGCGCCGCACGGGCAAGATGGCCGACGCCGTCCGCCAATTCGACGCTCTCGTCAAGGCGCTCGCGCCGGCCGGCAATCCCTACGGCAGCTCGGCCGACGAACTCCAGCGCAACGCCACGCTGCTGGAGCAGGCCCGCTTCTATTTCGCCTACAGCCTCAGCCGCCTGCCGACCGACGCCACCCGCCAGGCCGCCATCGCCAAGCTCGACGAATTCCTCGGCTTCTATCCGAAAGCCGAACTCGCGCCCAAGGCGCTCAACCTGAAGGGCTCCCTCCAGATGGCGCTGAAGGATGCGGGCGCGAACGAGACCTTCGCGCGGCTGGCGGCCGAATATCCGGACACCGACGAAGGCAAGAACGCGCAGTACGCCCGGATCAGCGGCGCGCTGGATCTCGGCCAGTTCGACCAGGCCCGCGAGGCCCTCGCCGCGATGCTGGCGAGCCCGGGCAGCTACTCGGTGGACGAATTCACGCGGGTCGGCCAGGCCATGTTCGACAAGGCGCAATGGCAAGACGCCGCCGGCGCCTTCGCGCAGGTGCAGGGCAAATCGGAAGACCGCCTCTATCTGGAGCGCGCGCTCTACGGCATCGGCGCGTCCCGCTACGAGCTGGGCGACCACGACGGCGCCGTGGCCGCGCTCAACGAGCTGATGGAAAAGTGGCCCAACTCCAGTCTCTTCTACCAGGCCAAGTTCAAGCTCGCCAGCGCCAACCTGAAGCGCGGCGACCTGGCCGCCGCCAAGATCGCGCTCAACGACATCTTCCGCTACGCCCGCGAGCCGGAGGTCGTCAACGACGCCAGCCTGCTCTACGCCTCCGTGCTGCTCCAGGAGGGCGACAAGACCGGCGCGCTGGCTTCCTACAAGCGGCTGGAATTCTTCAACAGCCGCGCCATGAAGACCGAAAAGGAGCGCCAGCAGATCGAAACGGCCATCCTCGCCGCGATCGACCTGGCCGCGGAACTGGACCGGCAGGCCGACGTGCTCGAAAGCTGCGACGTGTACCTGCGGCTCTATCCGACGGGCGCGCAGGTCGCCGCCGTGCGCCAGAAGCGCACCGCGGCCTCGTTCAAGGCCAACGCGGAAGCCGCGGCGGTCGCGGCGGTGCCCGCCGCCGCGCCGGCCCCGGCGCCGGCCGCGCCCCCGGCCGCGCCGGCCGCCGGCCCCTAAACGATTTGGAAACAGGAGAAGAAAAGCCATGAAGAATACGAAAATCGGCGGACTCGTCCTGAGCCTCGCGCTGGTCGCCGCGGCGGCCGCGGCGGCGCCCTACGTGGAGCTTCCCAACGGATCGCGCGTGACCGGCTCGGCCATCCGCGCGCTGGCCAACGGCGACGTCAACCTGCAGATGGAAATGGGCATGCGCACGTTCCCGAAGGGCACCTACGTCAAGGCCGTGGCCGACAAGCCGGCGGAATACGACCAGGCCGCCGCCGCCATCAAGGCCCAGAAATACGACGTGGCCATCAAGCTGCTGGAAGGCATCATCGCCCGCTTCCGCTACCTGAGCTGGGACGTCGAAGCCTCCAAGCTGCTCGCGCAGGCGCGCATGGCGTCCGGCGACGCCGAAGGCGCCGTCAAGGCCTACGAGCAGCTCTTCCTGCTGGCCCCCGCCGAAAAGCAGAACGCCGATTCCCTCTGGGGCCTGCGCCGCGCCATGCTCAAGGCCCAGCAGTTCCCCGCGCTGATCCGCCAGCTCGACGCCGTGGCCGCCGCCGGCAACCGCGCCGACGCCGCCCGCGCCCAGACCATGCGCGGCGACATCGAGCTGGAGCAGAACCACGTCGAACTGGCCGCGCTGGACTACCTGCGCACGGCCATCCTGTTCGCCGACGTCAAGGACGCGGCGATCCTGGGCGAGGCCACCTTCAAGGCCGCCGCCGCCCTCGAGCAGCTGCGCGATCCGCGCGCGAAGGATATGTACAAGAAGGTCGTGACGGACTACGGCAGTTCGCCCTACGCGGCGCAGGCCCGCGGCAAGATCTAGGCAACCCTTTAAAAAAGAAGCGAAGGAGAACGAATCATGTCCAAGAAATCCCGGATGATGGTGTGGCTGGTCCTGTTGGCGGCGCTGGTGCTGCTCCCCGCGCTGGGCTTCGCGCAGGAAATGGTGATGGAAGAGGGCGCCGCGGCCTCCGCGGAAGAAAGCTCCGGCGGCATGGGCCTGTTCGCGGTCATCGCGAGTTCCGGCTGGCTCGGCTTCATCCTGTGGGGCGCGCTGCTGGGCTGCTCCATCGCGGCGGCGTGGCTGGCGATCGACTTCTTCGTCACCATCAACCCCAAGAAGATCATTCCCGAAAACCTCATCAACGACGTGCGCGAGGCGATGGAGCAGGGCGACGTGATGAAGGCCCTCCAGCGCTGCGAGCAGGACCAGGGCCCGCTGCCGTCGATCCTGATGGCCGGCTTCCGCAACGTGAAGGAAGGCTTCGAAGTCATCCAGGAACAGGTCGGCGCCGCCGCCGATCTCGAAAGCGAAAAGCTGATGCAGCGCGTGGCCTACCTGAGCATGTGCGGCAGCATCGCCCCCATGCTGGGGCTGCTCGGCACGGTGCAAGGCATGATCTACGCGTTCGCCAACCTGGCCTCGAGCCAGGCCGGCGCCGCGCAGCAATCCATGCTGGCCATGAACATCGCCCAGGCCCTCTGGACGACCGCCGCGGGCCTCTGCGTGGCCATTCCCGCCGTGTCCCTCTACACCGTCTTCAAGAACCGCCTGTCCCGCATCATCCTGAAGATGGAAGGCCTGACGATGGACCTCATCAAGGCCCTGCGCAACGTGGAAGTGGTGGAAGAATAGCCTCCGGCCCCCGCCGGGGAGACGCCCATGAGAAAACAATATCCAGATGCCAAGCTGGACATGACGCCGATGATCGACATCGTGTTCCAGCTGATCATCTTTTTCGTCGTCACCGTGGACATGCAGAACAAGGCGCTGGAAACCAGCGTGCGCATGGCCATGGCGCCCAACGGCCCGGTCGAGGAGGTCAAGGACCCCCGCACCGTCGTCGTGGACGTGGACGCCGACGGAACGGTCTCGATCATGCGCACGCCGCTCAGCGACGGGCAACTGCTCGCGATCCTCAAGAAGGCGGTCAACACGTCCGGCCAGAGCACGCCCGTGGTCATCCGCGGCGACCTGGCCGCCAAGCACGAAGTCGTCAAGCGGGTGATGGACGTCTGCGGCAAGGCCGGCCTCTGGAAACTGCGCTTCGCCGCCCTCAAGGAAAAGGCCTAGCCGGAAAGGGAACCCCATGGCCAGAAAACGCAAACGCCCCGAAGGCGCCCCGTCCGAACTGGAAATGACGCCGATGATCGACGTCGTCTTCCAGCTGCTGGTCTACTTCATCGTGACCATCAAGCCGATCGACGTCATCACCAACCTCGACGTCTTCCGGCCCGCGCCGGACAAGAACACGCCCCAGGACCAAAAGCCGCCGAACCTCGTGCGCATCGGCGTCTATCCGGACGGCTACACCGTCAACGACATCCCGGCCTCGCCGGAGCTGCTGGACCAGGCCCTGGGCAAGGTGGCGTCCATCGACGCCGGCCAGACCATCATGATCACCGTCTCCGCTTTTTCGGAGCACGGCATGCTGGTCAAGGCCCTGGACCTGTGCGCGAAGAACGGACTGAAGAGCCTTTCGGTCGTCAGCGCCTCGAATTGAATTGGATTAGGTTCGCGACACGGAGATCGCCATGGATGCATCAATCAAGGCCTTGCATAAAAACGTCATGGAGTGGATGGCGGGACCGACCGGATCCATCATCATCCACGTCGCCCTGATTCTCGCCCTGCTGTTCCTGGTCGACCTCTCCGTCAAGGAAAAGGACCAGGAAATCGAAGTCCAGATGATCGAAGTGGACGAGCAGAAGCTCGACGACCTGCTCGAGGAAATCAAGCCGCCCGAAGAGCTGCCCGACCTGACCGAGATGACGCCGCCCGAGGTGGACATCGACATGACCCCGCCGCCCGACGTGACGGATTTCACCGCCGCGCCCATCCAGGACACCGTCGAGCTCGAGATCGCCACCGACGCCATCAGCCCGATCATCATGAAGGGCCTGGCCCCCGGCCAGATGTCCAACCGCAGCGGCGCCGGCCGCGCGGCCGCCATCGGCCGCTACGGCGGCAACTGGGGCCAATACGCCGAGGCCGCCGTGCTGCGCGCCCTCGAATGGCTGCGCATCAACCAGAACCAGGACGGCTCGTGGGGCACCCACGACAAGGAAGCCATGACCGCCCTCGGCATCCTGACGTATCTGGCCCACGGCGAAACCACGGCTTCCGAAAAGTACGGCCAAACCGTCGAACGCGCCATCCGCTATCTCGTCGCGCGGCAGAACGAGAAGGGCGAATTCGCCAAGACCGACACCACCGGCGGCACCTATTCGCAGGCCATCTGCGTCTATGCCATCAGCGAGGCCTACGGCATGACCCGCATCCCGTCGCTCAAGTCGGTCATGGAAAAAGGCGTCCAGCTCCTGATCGACGGCCAGCAACCCAAGGGCGGCTACGACTACAAGTTCGCCAAAGGCGACCGCCGCGACACCTCGCTCGGCGGCTGGTGCTGCCAGGCCATGAAGGCCGCCTACATCGCCGGCGCCGAAAACCCCAATCTCCACGAAGCCATGGAGAAGGCCGTCGCGGACATGAAGTCCGCCCAGAAGGCCGACGACGGCGCGTTCTACTACAGCTACGTCGGCCGGAGCCATTCGACCCACAGCATCACGGCCGTCGCGGTCCTCAGCCTGCAGTTGCTCGGGCATGCGGAAGACAAGGAAACCCGCGCCGGCCTGAGCTATCTGGGCGGCGCCGACTGCAAGTGGGAGAATCCGCCGGAGTGGCCGATGTACGCCTGGTACTACATCGCCCAGACCAAGTTCCACCAGGGCGGCGCCAACTGGACGAGCTGGAACAACCAGTTCGCGCCCCAGTTCATCCGCAACCAGAATCCCGACGGCAGCTGGAATTCCGCCGGCGTCGGTCTCAAGGCCGGCACCACCGGCCGCGAGGACATGCATCCGGTCTACGCCACCACGATGGCGGCCTTGACCCTCCAGGTCTATTACCGCTTCCTGCCGACCTACCAGCCCATCCAGGCCGAAAAGATCGACCAGAAGTCCGACGACGACGTCACGATCGAGATCCTCTGACGCCCGTCGCGGGCCGGATCGGGCGCGCGCCGCCGCGGCGCGCGCCTTTCTTTTTTTGCTCGGGTTCGCTCCGGCCACGTGCTAGAACCGGCGTCCATGTCCGCGCCAGCCCCCATTCGCGTCTTGCCCGACGCGGTGATCAACCAGATCGCCGCGGGGGAGGTCGTCGAGCGCCCGGCCTCCGTCCTCAAGGAACTGGTCGAGAACGCCATCGACGCCGGCGCCGGCCGCATCGAGATCGACGTGGTGGACGGCGGCCGCCGGCTCGTGCGCGTCCGCGACGACGGTTCCGGCATGGACCGCGACAACGCGCTGCTGTCCATCGAACGCCACGCCACCAGCAAGCTGCGCGAGCTGAAGGATCTCGATTCCATCGCCACGCTGGGCTTCCGCGGCGAGGCCCTCGCGGCCATCGCCTCCGTCTCGCAGTTCTCGCTCGTCACCAACCGGGAAGGGGCGGCCGCCGGCACGGAAATCCTGATCTTCGGCGGCAAGATCCAGGACGTGCGCGACGCCGGCGCCCCGCGCGGCACGGACGTCGCCGTGCGCAACCTGTTCTTCAACGTGCCCGCCCGCCGCAAGTTCCTGCGCTCCGCCCCGACCGAATTCACGCACGTCCGCCAGGCGTTCCTGCTGGAGGCGCTGGCGCACGTCGAGGTCGAATTCGTCCTGCGCGCGGACGACGCCGACGTCTACCGCCTGCCGGCGGCGGCCAACCTGCTCGACCGCGTGCGCGACCTCTACGGCGCGGAAGTCGCCGGCCACCTGCGGCCGATCCGGTTCGGCAACGGCGTCGTGGACGTCGGCGGCTATGCCGGGCTTCCGCCGTTCAGCCGCCTGGACCGCGAGTGGCAGGTCGTCTTCATCAACGGCCGGCCGGCCGGCTCGCCCGTGCTCAATTTCGCCGTCCAGAACGCCTACCGCGACGTGCTCGTCGGCGGCCGCTACGCGCCGCTGTTCCTGCACGTCGACCTGCCGGCCGATCTGGTCGACGTGAACGTGCATCCGGCCAAGAAGGAAGTGCGCTTCCGCCGGCCGACGGAAGTGCGCGACGTCGTCGTCGAAGCCATCCGGCTGGCGATTTCCGGCGGCGACCTGCCGCGCGGCAAGCGCGACGATTTTCCGCGCGAGCCTGCCCGGCCGACCATGTTCGCGGCGCCGCCGTCCGTCGCGCCGGCTCGGCCCGCCGCGGCTCCTGCGCCGGTCCCGCCGCCGGTCGCCGCGACCCAGCCCAAGCTGGATTGGGCGCCGCCGCCGGTGCCCGCCGCCGCCCCCGCGCCCGCTGCGGCCGCGCCGTGGGCGGAATACCGCCTGCTGGGCCGGGTGGGGGGGCAGTACGTCGTTTTGGAGACCGCCGACGGCCTCGTGCTGATGGATCCGCGTTCGGCGCACGAGCGCGTGCTCTACGAACGCCTGCTGGGCGCGATGGAAAAAGGCCGCGTGCCCGCGCAAGGGCTGCTGCCGCCGGCCACCGTGGCGGTTTCGCCGACCCAGGCCGCCGCGCTGCGCAAGCACCTCGAGTTGCTCAAGGAACTGGGCTTCGGCGTGGCCGAGTTCGGCGCCGACACGTTCCTGGTCGATGCCTTGCCGACGTGGATCGCAGGCGTCGCGCCCGGGCCGCTGCTGTCGGACGTCGCCGATGGCCTGCTGCAGGGCGGCAAAGGCGCCGCCCGGGACTGGGCGTTGCCGCTCGTCGCGGACGTCGCCGGCCGGCAGGCCGTCGGCCTCCAGCGCGAGTTGACCGATGCCGAACTGCACGCGCTGGTCCGCGACCTGTCGCAAACGGAGATGCCCTATACCTCGCCGCGCGGCAAACCCACCGTCATTTTGCTCGGCATGCGCGAGCTCAACCGCAAATTCGGCCGCGAATGAAAGAACAGACCCCCAAGTCCATGCGCCTGCACGTCGGCCTCTTCGGCCGGACCAACGTCGGCAAATCCACCTTCCTGAACCTCCTGGCGGGACAGGACGTCGCCATCGTCTCGCCGCAGGCCGGCACGACGACGGATCCCGTCGAGAAATCGATGGAACTGCTGCCGATCGGCCCCGTGGTCTTCACGGACACGGGCGGGGTGGACGACGCGACCGCGCTGGGCGACCAGCGCCGCGAAAAGATGTTCGCCGCGTTGCGCCGCATGGACGTGGCCGTGCTGCTGGTCGAGCCGGACGTCTGGACCGAGCACGAGGAACGGCTGCTGGCCGAGTTTCAAGCCGCCCGTCGCCCGTATCTGGTCGTGGTGGGCAAGACGGACCTGCGCAAGCCCGCGGCCGCGTTCCTGGAAAAACTGCGCGCCGCGGCGCCGCACGTGATCGAATCCGCCGCCGCGCCGGGCCAGCGCGAACGCGTGGTGAACGCCTTCAAGGCCGCGCTGGGGCAGTCGGCGCCGGAGAGCGTCCTGCACGTGGCCGACCTCTTCGGCGGCGCGGTGCCGCCGGGCGGCACCGTGGTGCTGATCATCCCCGTGGACCAGGAAGCGCCGAAGGGCCGCCTGATCCTGCCGCAGGCCCAGGCCGTGCGCGCCGCGCTCGATCTGGGCGCCGTCGCCGTCGTCGCGCGCGAAACCGAGTATCTCGCCGCGTTGGCCAAGCTGTCCGGGCCGCCGGATCTCGTCGTCTGCGACTCGCAAGTGGTGGACCGCATGGTGGCCGAGACCCCGCCGGCCGTCCGCTGCACGACGTTCTCCATCCTGCTCGCGCGCCTCAAGGGCGATCTGCCGGAAATGGTGAAGGCCGCGCGCGTCATCGACGACCTCCGGGACGGCGACCGGATCCTGATCGGCGAGGCCTGCACGCACCACGCGCTGGAGGACGACATCGGCCGGCAGAAGATTCCGCGCTGGCTGCGGGAAAAGACCGGCAAGACGCTGCGGATCGACGTCGTGGCGGGCCGCGACTGGCCGGCGGACCTGGAGAAGTACCGTCTGGCGATCCATTGCGGCGCCTGCATGATCAACCGCCGGGAAATGCTCCACCGCCTGCAGACCGCCGGCGCGCGCGGCGTGCCCCTGACCAACTACGGCGTCGCCATCTCGCATCTGAAGGGCGTGCTCCCGCGCGTGCTGGAGCCGTTTCCCGAAGCCGCCGCCGCCTGGCGCGCCTGAGCCGGCCGCTGCGATCGAGTTTTACGTAGAACGTAAAAACTTTCAGGCAGATTTACGTAGAACGTAAAAACTTTGCGCAATATTTACGTACTACGTAAACGTGCGCCGGGGGCCGGGGCGGGGAAGCCGCGGCGGTGGACGAGGGCGTAGGCGGCGGCCGCCAGCAGCGCGCCGAGGCCGTCGGCGAGCATGTCTTTCTGGGCGTCCCAGACGTCGCCCTGCGAACCGAGGAATTCCGCGCCGGCGACGGGATCGGCGGAGACGGCGTAGAGCCATTCGACGATCTCGAAGAGGGACGCCACGGCGAAGATCGCGGCCACGGCGAACACGAAGCTGAACGCGCGGCGCGTGCTGAGGCGGCGGGTTTCGACGAACTCCATCAGCGCCCAGGCGTAGAACCCCACGGAAAAATGCGCGATCCGGTCGAAGTGGTTGCGCTCCGCGCCGATCCAGTCCGTGACCCAGCCGAACGGCACGAGCGAAAACGTGTAGTGGCCGCCGATCGTGTGCAGGAAAATCAGCACGGACATCAGCAGATAGGCCGCGTTCGAAAAACGGATGCCTTTCCGGTACATCCAGGCCAGCGGGACGACGATGCACAGCACCGTGACGTTCTCGGAAATCCACGTGCCGCGCGAGACCGGATTCACGGCCAGAACGGCGAATTCGACGAGGTAGAGCGCGAACAGCAGGAGGGGCAGGCGATTCTTCATGCGGCGGAGCGTAGCCGAGGCCGCCGCCGGTGGAAAAGATTTTTCGACGTTTGGGCTTGCTTTCCGGCGCGGGGGACGTATAGTTCGCACGCATTCTTGAACAGATTGCGGGGTGGAGCAGCCCGGCAGCTCGTCAGGCTCATAACCTGAAGGTCCTTGGTTCAAATCCAAGCCCCGCTACCATTTTCAGGCCGGAACGAAAGTTCCGGCCTTTTGTCTGCAGCCGATCATGATCTTCAATCCAAGACATTTGAAAGCGACGCTGTTGGCGGCCATGGCATTCTCTCTGAGCGGGATGGCCCTGGCCGGCATCTTCGATTTCGGGGAGCGGCCGCTGGGGACGGAAGCGAACCGGCAGGCGTCCGCCTTTCTGGCGGCCGAGGGGCAGCGCCTGGGCTACGAGGTGGAGCGGTTGCCGTTCAAGTGCCTCCGCTGGGAGGGGGGGGCGGCGGCGATTCACCGGGGCGAAGCCCAGGTCCAAGCGTTCTCCGGACCGTTTTCGCCGGCGTTCGACCGCTGGTGCGACGCCGTGGCGGTTACGTCGACCCAGCAGCTCAAGCGGACGAAGTGCAAGGACAAGATCGTGTTCCTCCGCGGCGAGATCGCGAAGGAACCGCTGATGCCGCTGGAGTATCCGTTCTATTTTCCGGACGCGCACCGCGAAATCTACGCGCTGCTGGACGAGCGCGAGCCGGCGGCCATCGTCGCCGTCACCGGCAAGAATCCGATCAGCGGCCAGACGCCGTTTCCGCTGTTCAACGACGCGGGGCTCAAGATTCCCAACGCCTACATCGACGAAGCGTCCATGGAGCAGATTCTCGCCGCGAAGGGCAAAATCCGGCTGCGGATCGACTCGAAGACCTTCCCGGAAACGGGCGAGCAGGTCGTGATCCGCAAGAAAGCCGTCGGCGCGTCCAAGGGCAAGATCGCGATTTTCGCGCACATGGATTCGGCCTACGGCACGCCCGGGGCGCTGGACAACGCGGCCGGCACGGCGGTGCTGCTGGCGGCGATGGGCCGGCTGAAGGACTATGCCGGGCCCTACGACTTGGAATTCATTCCGTTCAACGGCGAAGATTCGCCGATGGTCAAAGGCCAACTGGCCTATCTGGCGGAATACGGCAAGGAACTGGGCCGGATCCGGCTGGGCATCAACGTCGACGCCGCCGGCGCCAAGGGGTCCAAGACGGCCGTGTCCGCCTACAACCTCGACGACGACCGGCTGGCCTGGCTGGACGGGGAAATCGCCCGGTTCCGGCAAATCGAACGCGGCCCGGAATGGGTGGAAAGCGACCATTCCATTTTCGTGTTCCGCGGCGTGCCGTGCCTGGCGCTGACGTCTTCCACGCTGCGGGAATCCGTCATGACGCTGACCCACACGCCGCGCGACACCATCGACCTCGTGGACCGGGCCTTGCTGGTCGAGGCCACCGAGTTCATCGTGCGCGTGGTCAACGACTTCTGACCGTTCCGGGGCGGGGGGAGCAAAAAGTTCTGGCCAAGCCCGGCCTCACGTGGTTAAGTGGGTAAAACGCTTTAGCAAGGACTCCACATGCCGCGGCGCGACGACATTTCGAAGATTCTGCTGATCGGGGCCGGCCCCATCGTCATCGGGCAGGCCTGCGAGTTCGATTATTCCGGGGCCCAGGCCTGCAAGGCCCTGCGCGAGGAAGGCTACGAGGTCGTGCTGGTCAACAGCAACCCGGCCACCATCATGACCGATCCCGGTTTCGCCGACCGGACCTACGTCGAACCGCTCACCGAAGAAGCCCTGACCGCCATCATCCGCCGCGAACGGCCCGACGCGCTGCTGCCCACCATGGGCGGCCAAACGGCGCTGAACCTGGCCGTGAAGCTGGAGGAGAGCGGCGTCCTGAAGCGCTATCAGGTCGAACTCATCGGCGCCACGGCCGACGTGATCCGCCGCGCGGAAGACCGCGGCCTCTTCAAGAAGGCCATGGCCGAAATCGGCCTGGCCGTCCCGCGCTCGGGCTCGGCGCACACGCTGGACGAAGCCCGGCAGGTGCAGGCGGAAATCGGCGCGTGGCCGGTCATCATCCGCCCCGGCTTCACGCTCGGCGGAGCCGGCGGCGGCATCGCGCGCACCGCGGAGGAGTTCGAAGCCATCTGTTCCAACGGCCTCGCGCTGAGTCCGGTCAGCGAAGTGCTGATCGAGGAATCGGTGCTGGGCTGGAAGGAATTCGAGATGGAGGTCATGCGCGACCGCAAGGACAACGCGTGCATCGTCTGTTCCATCGAAAACCTCGACCCCATGGGCGTGCACACGGGCGACAGCATCACCGTCGCGCCGGCGCAGACGCTGACGGACCGCGAATACCAGGCGTTGCGCGACGCGAGCCTGGCCGTCATGCGCGCCATCGGCGTGGAGACCGGCGGGGCCAACGTGCAGTTCGCGGTGAACCCGCGCGACGGCCGCCTCGTCGTCATCGAAATGAACCCGCGCGTCAGCCGCAGCTCCGCGCTGGCGTCGAAAGCCACGGGCTTTCCCATCGCGAAGATCGCCGCCAAGCTCGCGATCGGCTACACGCTCGACGAGCTGCCCAACGACATCACGCGCTCGACGCCGGCCTGCTTCGAGCCGGCGCTGGATTACATCGTCGTGAAGGCCCCGCGCTTCGCCTTCGAGAAGTTTTCCGGTTCCGACGACACCCTGACGACGCAGATGAAGTCGGTGGGCGAGACGATGGCCATCGGCCGCAATTTCAAGCAGGCGCTGCAAAAGGCCCTGCGCTCGCTGGAAATCGGCCGCGCGGGCCTCGTGCGCCGCGCGGATGCCGAGGGCCAGTTGTCGGACGCGGAACTGGAAAAGGCCGTGGCGCGGCCCAGCCCGTTGCGACTCTTCCATCTGCGCGAAGCCCTCGCGCGCGGCTGGGCAATCGAGCGCGTCGCGCGACTCTCGGGCGTGGACCCCTGGTTCCTGCAGCAGATCGCCGAACTCGTCGCGTACGAGGCCGAAATCGCTTCGGCCAAGACCCTGGCCGGCCTCGAAGCCGACCGGGCGCTGTTCGCGCAGGCCAAGGAGTTCGGATTTTCGGACAAGCAGCTCGCCGCGCTGCTGGGCGCGGCGGAGGGCGACGTCCGCGCGGCGCGGGACCGGATCGGCCTGCATCCGGCCTACGGCGTCGTGGACACCTGCGCGGCGGAATTCGCCGCCGCCACGCCGTACTTCTATTCGGCCTACGGCGACGGGGCCGAGGCGCCGCTGCCGCCCGCGACCCAGAAGAAGATCATGATCCTCGGCGGCGGTCCCAACCGGATCGGGCAGGGGATCGAATTCGACTACTGCTGCGTGCATGCCTGCCAGGCCCTGCGCGCGGCCGGCTTCGAGACCGTCATGGTCAACAGCAATCCCGAGACGGTTTCGACGGACTACGACACCAGCGACCGGCTCTACTTCGAGCCCGTGACGCTGGAAGACGTGCTGGAAGTCTACCGCCGCGAGCGCTGCGACGGCGCCATCGTGCAGTTCGGCGGGCAGACGCCCCTGAACCTCGCGCTGGATCTGCAAGCCGCCGGCGTGAACGTCATCGGCACCAGTCCCGCCGACATCGAAAAGGCCGAAGACCGCGAGTTTTTCAAGCAATTGGCCGACCAGGTCGGCGTGAAGCAGCCCGCGAACGGCACGGCCACGGATTTGGCGGGCGCGCTGGCCATCGCGCGGCGCGTGGGCTTCCCGGTGCTGGTGCGGCCGTCGTTCGTGCTGGGCGGGCGGGCCATGGCCATCGTCTACACGGAACCGTTTTTCGAGAAGTTCTGCGCCGAGGCCTTCGCGGCGTCGGAAGGCCGCCCCGTGCTGATCGACAAGTTCCTCGAAGACGCCGTCGAAGTGGACGTCGACTGCATCGCCGACGGCGACATCGAAGTGATCGGCGCCGTGATGGAACACATCGAGAAGGCGGGCATCCACAGCGGCGACAGCGCCTGCGCGATTCCGCCGCAGGGGCTCGATCCGGCCGTCGTCGAGCGCATCCGCGAACACACGCGGGCCTTGGCGCGCGGGTTGAACGTGCGCGGCCTGATGAACGTGCAGTACGCCGTGCAGGACGGCGAGGTCTATATCCTCGAAGTCAATCCGCGCGCCTCCCGGACGGTCCCGTTCGTCAGCAAGGCCACCGGCGTGCCGCTGGCGGGCTACGCCGCGCGCGTCATGGCCGGCGAATCGCTCAAGCAAATCGGCTTCACGCAGGAAGTCGTCCTGCGCCACGTGGCGGTCAAGGAAGCCGTCCTGCCGTTCGCGCGGTTCCCGGGCTGCGACGTGCGCCTGACGCCGGAAATGAAGTCCACCGGCGAAGTCATGGGCATGGACCCCGATCCGGGCCTGGCGTTCGTGAAGAGCCAGCAGGCCGCCGGCAATCCGCTGCCGGGCGGGGGCGGGGTGTTCATCAGCGTGTCCGGCGAACGGCCCTCCGACCGCGTGGAAATGGTGAAGTGCGCCAAGGAACTCGTCGAGCTGGGCTACGGCATCTGGGCGACGTGCGGCACGGCCACCTTGCTGCGCGAGTCGGGCGTGCCCGCCCGCGCCGCGTTCGCGATTTCCGAAGGCCGGCCGCACGTGCTGGACCTGATGCTCGACGGCGCCGTGGGCTGGATCGTCAACGTGCCCTCCGGCTGCCAGCCGCAGCTCGACGAAGTCAAGATGCGCACCGAGGCCGTGCGCCGGGGCGTGCCGATGACGACGACCATCCGCGGCCTGCGCGCCGCGCTGGACGGCTTGAAGACCCTGCGCCGCCACGAGGAATTCGAAGTGCTGTCGCTGCAGGAATACAACCGGGCCACGGCCCGGAAGGGGAACCGGAAATCATGAGCGGATTTTCGCGCAACTGGGCCGCGCGGCGGGAGAAGAAAGCCTTCCTGGCGCTGGCGGACGGCACGGTGATCCGGGGCTGGTCGTGCGGCGCGGCCGTCGACCGCCTCGGCGAGGTCGTCTTCAACACGGGCATGACCGGCTACGAGGAAATCCTGACCGATCCGTCCTACGCCGGGCAGCTCGTCACCCTGACCATGCCGGAAATCGGCAACACGGGCTTCAACCGCGAAGACCACGAATCCGCGGCCATCCATGCGTCCGGCCTGATCGTGCGCGAATGGAATCCGCCCTCCAACTGGCGGTCGGAAGAACCCCTCGAAGCGGCGCTGAACCGTTGGAGCGTGCCCGCGATCGCGGGGGTGGATACCCGCGCCCTGACGCTCAAGTTGCGCGAAGGCGGCACGCAGAAGGCCTATCTGTGCGCGACGGGCGCTGTTTCGCCGGAGGACGCCGTTGCCCAGGCCCGCGCCTGGGAAGGGCTCGACGGACAGGACTACGCCTCCAAGGTGTCCACGCCGGTCGCCTACGACTGGACGGGCGAACTGCTGGCGAATGCGCCGCTCGTGGCCGTGCTCGACTGCGGCATCAAGTTCAACACCTTGCGCCTGCTGGAGCGCGAAGGCTTCCGCGTGCGCGTGCTCAACGCCCACGCCACGGCGGCCGACGTGCTGGCGCTAAAGCCGGCGGGCGTGATGCTCTCCAACGGTCCCGCCGATCCCGCGGCCCTGCCGTACGCGGCCGAAACCATCCGCGGCCTGCTGGGGAAGGTGCCCATCATGGGCATTTGTCTCGGGCATCAGTTGCTGGGCCTCGCGCTGGGCGGCCAGACCTGCCGGCTCAAGTTCGGCCACCACGGCTGCAACCACCCGGTCAAGGACCTGCGCCGGGGCACCGTCGAAATCACCTCCCAGAACCACAACTACGTGGTCGCGGCCGACAGCCTCGATCCGGCCGTGGCGGAGATCACCCACGTCAGCCTCAACGACGGCACCGTCGAAGGCCTGGAAGCGAAGAAATATCCCGCGTTTTCCCTGCAATACCACCCCGAAGCCGCCCCCGGCCCCCGCGATGCCGTCCCCGCCTTCGCCCGCTTCCGCCGGATGATGAAATAGGCGGAAAAGAATTGTGTTTTGCCCCGAAGGCGGCACAATGGCGGGCAAGTTTTGGGAGGAATGAACATGCGCAAAATTCAGATGGTATTGGCGGCGGCGGTGCTGATGGCGGCGACGGGGGCGTGGGCCCAGGACGTCGCGGCGTTCGATGCGCGCTACAACGCGGTGCTGAGCAAGCTGCAGAGCATGGGCCACGGCTACTACTCCGAGAAGGAATGGGCGGACATCGACCGGGCCGTGCAGGATCTGGTGACCGACGCGGCCGCGCGCAACGACGGCGCCGCCTACGTGAAGGCGGTCGTGATCAAGGCGATGGTCCTCAGCGACATGCGCCGGCGCCACGCCGAGGCCAACGACGTCCTGCTGGCGGCCCGCAAGAAGGTCGCGAAGATGTCCGGCGTGGATGCCTCGAAGCTGTTCGTGAAGCAGGCGGAAGTGCAGGCGGAAGCCGGCAACGCCAAGGCCGTCGCGGACCTGATCCAGGAATACAAGGCCAGCAAGTACTACGATCCCAAGCCCTACGCGTGGTCCGGCGGCACGAAGCCCGGCGATCCGCTGCTGGTGGCGCGGCCCGGCGCGACCGAAGGCGATTCGATTTCCCTGACGATGATGGAAAAGGCGCTGGTCCGCGCCAAGAGCGCCCCGGGCATCCAGTTCCCGGACGCCACGCTGACGGACATCGCCGGCCGGCAAGTTGCGCTCTCCGCCCTGCGCGGCAAGGTCGTGCTGGTGGATTTCTTCGCGCGCGGTTGGAAGGTCTGGGAAGAGAACCTGCCGCAGACGATCGACGTCTGGAACCGCTACCACGCGGCGGGCTTCGAAGTGGTCAGCATCTGCCTCGAGCCGAATCCGCAGGGTCTGGAAGCCCACCGCCTGCCGTGGTCGGTGGTGGCCGGCGCGCCGGCGCTGACGAAGCCGCTGGGCATCTTCGGCGAAACGACGAGCTATCTGCTCGACCAGAACGGCATGGTGATCGCGCGCGACCTGCGCGGCCAGGATCTGGCGTTCGCGGTGCGCCGCGCCTTGGGGAAATAGGCCGGCGGCGATTCCGCATGGCCTCTCCGGTGTTCCATGGATTGGCCGGAGCGGGGCTGGCGGTCGCGATGGCGGGAGGCTCCGGCCTCCCGCTTTTCGCGTCTTGGCGCAAGACGGGAGCTTATCTGGCGGCCGCCGCCGTTCTGGCCTGCCTGCCGGACGTGGATTACCTGCCGGGGTTGCTGCGGGGCTACCTGAATACGACGCACCAGCAGGCCACGCACAGCCTGGCGTGGGTGCTGCTGGCCGCGTTCGGAATTTGGCTGGCGGGGCGGGCCCTCAAGCCGGCTTGGTTCGGGCGGCGGACGCTGGCGCTTTTGCTGGTGCTGATCGGCAGCCATCTGGCGATCGATCTCGCCACGGAGGACCGGTTGGCGCCGTACGGGATTCAACTGTGGGCGCCGTTTTCGGAGGAATTCGTGCGCGGGCCCATCGCGTGGTTGCCGGCCTGGGACAAGACGGCGCTGGCGGACATGGCGAGCCGGAGCAATCTGCGCGCGCTGGGAATCGAACTGGGGGCGGGGCTGGCGTTTGCGGCGGGGTGCGGGATTGCCAAGCGGATCAGAACCGCGCTAGGATGAAGACCATGAGCGACTTGAACTCCATCGCGATGCCCGAAACCCTGGGCGTCATCGCCGGCTTGGGTTCCTATCCCTGGCAATTGGCGCGTTCGGCGCACGCGCAGGGCGTGAAGCGCGTGGTGGCGTTCGCGTTCAAGGGCGAAACGGAACGCGTCATCGCCAAATACGCCGACGAGGTGGTCTGGATGCATCTGGGCAGCCTGCAGGCGCTCCTGGACGCGGTGCAGGCGAAAGGCGTCACCAAGCTCGTGATGGCCGGCCAGATCAAGCCGACGCGGCTGTTCAACTTGCGGCTGGACGCCAAGGCGCTGGCGGTTCTGCGCACGCTCAAGGTCCGCAACGCGCACACGATTTTCGGGGCCATCGGCGACGAGCTGCGGGCCATCGGCGCGGAACTGCTGCCGGCCTATTGCTTCATGGAAACCGAGATGCCCGCGGCCGGGACGCTGGGCCGGCGCGCGCCGGATGCGCGCGAAGCCGCGGACATCCAGCTCGGCGCGAAGGTCGCCAAGGTCACGAGCGGGCTGGAGATCGGCCAGACGGTGGTCGTCAAGGAAGGCACCGTGCTGGCCGTGGAGGGCTTCGAAGGCACGGACGAAACCATCCTGCGGGCCGGGCGGCTGGGCGGGCCGGGGGGCGTGGTGGTCAAGGTGGCCAAGCTGGGCCACGACATGCGCTTCGACATCCCGATCGTGGGGCTGCGGACGTTCAAGATGCTGAAGAAAGCCAAGATTTCGTGCCTGGCCGTCGAGGCCAAGCGGACGATCCTGCTGGAGCGGGACAAGCTGGCGGCGGAAGCCGACCGGCTGGGCATCGCGTTCGTCGCGTTCGACGCCGCGAAGACGGAACCGATCTGAGCGCGCGGAAACCGCAACGGGAGCAACCGATGGGCGAACTGAAGAAGATCCGGACGGGCGTCGTGGGCGTGGGCAGCCTGGGCCAGTGGCATGCGCGCATCTATTCCGAAATGCCCGACGTGGAACTCGTCGGCGTGTACGACGCCGACAAGAAGCGCGCGCAGGAAATCGCCGAGCGCTACCATACGGCGGCGTTCAAGACGATGGAAGAGCTGGCCGACGCGGCCGAAGCGCTGAACGTCGTGGTGCCGACGGACAAACACCGGGCCGTGGCCGGGATGGTGATCGAAAAGGGCAAGCACGTGCTGGTGGAGAAGCCGATCGCGGCCAGCACGCAGGAAGCCGAAGAACTGGTCGAACTGGCCCAGCAGCGCGGCGTCATCCTGCAGGTCGGACACGTCGAGCGGTTCAACCCGGTGCTCGAAGTGGTCAACAAGGCCCAGCAGAAACCCCTTTACGTGGAAGCGCTGCGCATCGCGCCGTATCCGCCGCCGCGGTTCGGCCTGCTGCCGCGCGGGACGGAAGTCAGCGTGATCCTCGACCTGATGATCCACGACCTGGAAATCATCCTGCACCTCGTGCAATCGAAGGTGGTGGACATCCGGGCGGTGGGCGTGCCGATCCTGAGCAAGAGCGAGGACATCGCCAACGTGCGGCTGCGGTTCGAGAACGGCTGCATCGCGAACGTGACGGCCAGCCGCATCAGCATGGAGAAGCAGCGCAAGATCCGCATGTTCCTGCCGGACTCCTACGTCTCGCTGGATTACCAGGAGCAGACCGGCAAGATCCTGCGCAAGAAACTGCTGGGAATCGAAAAGACCGAAGTGCCGATCCACAAGGGCGAGCCGCTGGCGCTGGAGCTGCGGGCGTTCGTGGACTGCGTGCGGAACCGCTCCGAGCCGGTGGTCAGCGGCGAACACGCCGCCGAAGCCCTGAAACTGGCGGTGGCGATCTGCCAGAGCATCCGGCGGGGACAGACCTGATGCCGAAGAAGGTCATGGTCGTGGCCGGGGAAGTCTCCGGCGACCAGCACGCGGCGCGGCTGGTGCGCGATCTGCGCGCGGCGCGGCAAGACGTCGACTTCTTCGGAATCGGCGGCGATGCCCTGCGGCGCGAAGGCGTGCGCACGGTCGTGGATGCGCGCGACATGGCCGTGGTGGGCTTTTTCGAGGTGCTGGCGCGATATCCGTTTTTCCGGCGGACGTTCAAGCGGATGACGGATCTGTTGGCGGCGGAGAAACCCGACGCGCTGCTGCTGGTGGATTATCCGGGCTTCAACCTGCGCCTGGCGGCAGTCGCGCACGGCCTGGGCATTCCGGTCTACTACTACGTCAGCCCGCAGGTCTGGGCCTGGCACCGGAGCCGCATCCCGAAGATGGCGAAAATCATCGACCTGCTGATGGTGATTTTTCCGTTCGAAGTGGACGTGTTCAAGGGCACGGGCCTGAAGACCGTGTTCGTGGGGCATCCGCTGGTGGAATCCACGAAGCGGACCTGGGCGGCGCCGTCGCCGGAGCTGCCCTGGCCGGCGGGGAGCCGGCAGGTGGGCCTCCTGCCCGGCAGCCGGCGGCAGGAAATCCAGCGCGTGCTGCCGCCGATGCTGGCCGCGGCGCGGGAGCTGCGCCGGCGCGATCCGCAAACGGCCTTCCTGATCCCCGCGGCCAGCGACGAAATCCGCGGCCTGATCGAGGCGCAACTGGCGGCGCTGCCGGCGGACGAACGCGCGGCCATCGGGGTGGTGACGGGCCAGATGCGCGAGGTGGCGCGGCAGGCGCGCGCGGCGATGGTGTGCTCGGGCACGGCGACGGTGGAAACCGCGCTGATGAAATGCCCGCTGATCGTCGTCTACCGGACGACGGCAGCGACCTACTGGTTTGGGCGGATGATCATCCGCGTGCCGTGGTTGGGCATGGTGAATTTGATCGCGAACCGGACGCTGTGTCCGGAATTCATCCAGGACGCCGCGACGCCCGCCGCGATGGCGGACGCGCTGGAGCCGCTGCTGGCGGACACGCCGGCGCGGCAGGCGCAGCTCGACGGCCTGGCGGAGGTGGCGCGGGCGCTGGAAGGCGCCGGGCCGCTGCAGACCGCCGGCGCGCTCGTGGCCGAAGCCCTCGGCGCGTGACGGATTTTACGTAGAACGTAAAAACTTTCAGCGGGTTTTACGTAGAACGTAAAAACTTTGCGGAAAAATTACGTACTACGTAAAAGTCCGGACCGCATTTTACGTACTACGTAAAAACCGGGTCAGCCGCGAGGCGGGCGGCGGGGCAGGTTGCGGGCGCGGCGGATGGCGTCGGCGCCGTGGGCGGCGCGGATGCGGTCGACGGCGCGGTCGAGGTTTTCCTTCTTGGCGCGGGTCTCGACGGGCAGGTCGAACAGGTCGAGCTGGCGCGCGCCGGCGCGCTCGGTCAGGCCGGTGACGCCGAAGCCGATCAGCCGGACGGGCTGTGCGAGCGCGACGTCCCGGAAGAGGGCTTCGGCCAGCGCATGCAGGTCTTCCTCGATGCGGGTCGGGCGCGGGAAGGGCCGCTGGCGCGTGAAGGTCTCGAAATCCTTCCAGCGGATCTTCAGGCGGCCGCCGGTGGCGAGCCGGCCGTCGGCGCGCAGGCGCCGGGCGACGTCTTCGACGAGGCCGAAGAGGATTTGGTCGAGGGCGTTGCGGGACTTTTCGTCGTGGAGGAAGGTGTGCTCGCGGGACAGGGTCTTTTCGCGGACGTCGAGTTCGATCTCGCGGGGATCGTCGCCGAACGCGAGGGAGCGCAGATGGGCGGCGTTGTGGGGGCCGACGACGGATTGCAGCAGGGCGAGCGGCGCGTCCTGGACGTCGCCGATGACGTGGAGCCCGGCGCGGTCGAAGGCCTGGCGGGTGACCTTGCCGACGCCCCAGAGGCGCGTGACGGGCAGCGGGCGCAGGAAGGCGACGATGGATTTCCGGTCGAACGGCAGGACGGTCAGGCCGTCGGGCTTTTGGAATTCGGAGCCGAGCTTGGCGAGGAACTTGTTGGGCGCCACGCCGACGGAGCAGGTCAGGGCGAGTTCGGAAAGGACGTCGGCCTTGATGCGGCGGGCGATTTCCTCGCCGGGGCCGTAGAGGCGCAGGGAGCCGGTGACGTCGAGGAAGGCTTCGTCGATGGAGAGGCCTTCGACGTAGGGCGTGTAGCGGTCGAAGATGGCGAAGACCTGGGCGGAGACCATTTCGTAGCGGGGCATGTCGGGCGGGAGGAAGACGGCGTGGGGGCAGCGCTGGCCGGCCTCGCGCGAGGGCATGGCGGAATGGATGCCGTAGGTGCGCGCTTCGTAGGAGGCGGTGGCGACGACGCCGCGCTGGTCGGGCGGGGAGCCGACGACGACCGGCCGGCCGCGGTATTCGGGATGGTCGCGCTGTTCGACGGCGGCGTAGAACGCATCCATGTCCACGTGGAGAAAGACGCGGGGCGGGGTTGCGGCTGCCGGCATGGCCGCCTCCGGGGTCACCAGAGGACCGGTTCGTTGGCTTCGGTCTTTTCCGGGAGGGCGCGCCGCGGGAGGTTCACGCGCGGCGCCAGCGCGGGCGGTGCGGCCGGCGGGGGCGGCGGCGGGGCGGCGACGGCCGCGGCGGGTTCCGGAGGAACATCGGCGGGCGGCGACGGCGCAACGGGCGGCGGTTCGCGCCTGACGGTCTTGGGCGCGGGGACGTCGGCCGTTTCCGTCAACGGGGCGCCGGCCAAATCGAGGACGCGCCACGGAATGCCGTCGATCGGCAACCGCTTTTTGAGAAGCAGGGCGCCGGCCAGGATTTTTTCGGGCCGGCCGAGCAGGGCGTAGGGCACGCGCACGGCGATTTCGTCGTTCGCGCCGGAAACGAGCTGGACGGCATCCGCCGGTTGCCGGCGGTTGAGGTCCGCGACGGAAAGAATTTCGTCCGGGCCGGCTTCGATTTCGATTTTCGGCAGATCCCCGAAGGGGCGGTCGCCGCGATAGCCGTAGAGGCGGATGGACATCCGCGCCGGCGGGGCGACGGGCCGGCGGAAGCGGAAGGCCGCGGTCAGGGCCTGGCCATCGCCCTCCCAGCGGGTCTGGACGATGTCGTTGTCGAAATCGGCCAGCGCGGCGGATTCGGCGGCATGTTGGCCGGCCAGATCGTGCCAGGCGTCGGATTCCTGTTCGAGCGCCTGGAGGAGGTTTTCGTCGGGCCGGAACTCGGTGTCGTCGGTTTCCGCGTTTTCAGCGGACCCGCGGCCGCCGGGGAAGGCGAGATCGGCGGGCGCGGCGAAGAGTTCGGTTTTGCGGACGTGGGATTGCAAGATGGCCGGGGCCCACCGGAACTGGGAATGGTGGCGGCGGAGCGCGGCCAGCTTGTTGGAAACCTGGAACGGGGCGAGGGCGTATTCGAGCCACGGCGGGTCGGCCGGGAGAAACGCCGGCGGCGCGGCGGGGCGGTCGGGCAGCGCGCGGCGCGGCTCGGGCCAGCGGGTGAAGTGGACGGGCGCGGCGAGCAGTTGAGGCGCCACGCCGTCGTCCGCCAGGTTCCACAGGGCGACGCGGGCAAAGAGATAGAGCGCGCGGTGGTCGGCGTTGTGGTCGGCCGGATGCGGCAGCACGAGGTGGGTGGGGCGGAAATCGCGGATCACGTCGACCAGATCGTCGAGGACGTCTTCGCCGGCATAGGCGGAACCGGGCGTCAGCGCCGAGTCGTAGGGCACGGCGTTGGCGCGGGTCAGGGGCGAGCGATACGGCGGGGCGGTCTGCCAGTGGTGGGTCCAGATGGCGAGCGTGCCGGAATCGGGGTAGCCGAGGAAGACGACGTCGTCGGCCGTCAGGCCCAGCTGGGTGGCGGCGGCCAGGGCTTCGTTTTGGCGCAACTGGCCCGAGGCGCGGAGCGGCCCCGGCGCCAGCGCGGGATGGCGGCGGGTGAAGAGGGCGGCGAGCTCGTTGTTGTCGCCCATGGTGAAGAAGCACGCGCGCACGGGCAGATCGAGCGCGCGCGCTTCCTGGATCAGCCCGCCGGCGGCGAGGGTTTCGTCGTCGGGGTGGGCGGCCAGCACGAGGAGGCGTTCGTCGTCGCCCAGCAGCAGGGGTTCGCGGTCCGCGGCGGCGTGGGCGGCGCCGGCCCACAGCAGGCCGGCGGCCAAGGCGCGGAAAAACCGGTTCCGGAACGCCGTCATGTCAGGCGCCTCCGGGCTTGGCTTTCAGGAAAGCGAAAAAGACGGCGCCCAGCAGGAAGAGGAAGGAAACGGCGTGGTTCCAGCGCAGTTTCTCGCCGAGGACGGCGATGGCGAAGAGGGAGAACACGGCCAGCGAAATGACTTCCTGGATGACCTTGAGCTGGGTGGCGGAGTAGGAGGCGTAGCCGATGCGGTTGGCCGGCACCTGGAAGCAATACTCGAAGAAGGCGATGCCCCAGCTGATGAAAATCACGGCCAGCATCGGCCAATGCCCGCCGCGCAAGTACCGCAGATGTCCGTACCAGGCCAAAGTCATGAACAGGTTGGAGATGGTCAGCAAGACGACGGTTTTCATGCGATGCCCACGCTCGCCATCCTAGGGAAACCGCCCGATCCCTGCAAACGCAAAAAGGAGAAGAAAGGGGGGGATTCCGCGGCCCGGAGCGCCGCCGCGCCGGTCAGCGGATGCGCCGGAGGAGGACCAGGCTGAGCAGGAAAAAAACGGCGTTGGGCAGCCAGCCGGCCACGGCGGGCGGCAACAATTGCTGCTTGCCGAAAGCGAGGCCCAGGCCCATGAGGACGTAGTAGCCGAAGAACGCCAGCAGCGCGAACAGGATGCCCAGCCCCATGCCGCGGCGACCGGTCTGGAAGCCGAAGGGCACGCCGACCAGGATCACGAGCAGGCAGAGCCACGGCGCCGCGAGGCGATAGTGGAAATCCACCATCAGGCGGTTGCGCGTTTCGCGGGAAATGCCGGGGTGGGATTCGATGAACTGGAGGATTTCGAAGGAAGAGCGTTCGTTGTCGTCCTTGATTTCGTTGATGAAATCCTTGGGCGTTTCCGAGAGCATGGTCATTTCGACGCTGGGGCGGGTCTCGATCGGGCCGGTCGGATCGTTGCGGACGTCGAAATAGCGCGTTTCGACGTTTTCGAACCACCAATGGCCATCGACCCAGCGGGCCCGCGCGGCGTCGAGCCGGTATTCGTCGGAACCGTCCGGCCGCTGCTGGGTCAGATTGACGCCGAGCATTTCGTAGGAGCTGGCCGGGCGGGGATCGAAGACGTTGATCCGCCACAGGCGGCGGCCGGTCGGATTCTTGTAGGCGAGATTCGGCGCCAGATGGGTTTGTTCGCCGCGGCGGGCGCCTTGCGAATCGAGGAACTGGCGGTTCCGGTACATCGCGCCGGGGTTGTACAGTTCGTTGATGCCCAGCAGGGCGAACGTCGCCAGCAGACCGAGCGTCAAATACGGCAGCGTCAGCTGGCCGAGGCTCAGGCCGCTCGCGCGCATGGCCGTCAGTTCGGCGTTTTTCCCGAGCTGCCACAGCGCATAGAGCAGCGCCAGCAGCAGGGAAATCGGCAGCAGGTAGGGCAGAAAGGTCGCCAGCAGCCGGCCGTAGTAATAGGCCACGTCTTTCAGCGGCGTGGCGGCGTCCATGAAATCGACGAAATTGTTGAACAGATCCACCAGGATCGCCACCAGCGAAAAACCGGCCATGACGTAGACCCATGGCCGGCCCAGGTGGCGGAGCAGATAGCGGCTGACCAGCTTCATCGGCGACGGCAAACGCGGCGGACGCAACGCCCGCCGGACTCCCCTAGTTGGCCGGCACGACTTCTTCGGGCAGATACTTGGTCTTGTCGACCCAGATGAACCCCTTGCCGTTGCAGAACGAGCAGGACATTTTCTTCACGTCGTCGCCGCCGCACCGCGGACACACGATTTTCACGTTGGGATTCTCGTAGGTCTCGGCGGTGTACTTGAGGATACCGCTCGTTTTGGCGAACCAGAACAGGCCGGCGATGGCCAGGATCGCGCCAACGAAACCCCAGCGGTACTGGAGCGACTGATCGACTTTGCGGCGTTGGAGTGGGGGCATACGTTCTCCGGGTTGTGGGCTAGAGTGCCGGGTTTGCTTCGCCAAAGTCAAGGCGGGAGCTGGGAAAATGCGGGAAAACGGCCGCCATGCGCCGCTCAGGGCAGGATTTGCACCCGCCAATCCTGGCCGTCGAACTCTTCCGACGCGGACCAGATCTGGCCGAAATTGTTGGCATGGGAGAAATCGCCGCCGGGTTGCCGGAGGAGGAACCGCTCGTCGGAGTCGTCCGGCGCGTAGCCCTTGAGCTGGATGGCGTAGAAATTGTCGCCCGGCTGGGTGATCGACGCCGGAATTTCGATCCGCCACAGATCCAGATCGACGGTGCCTTCTTCCGGCAGCCCGCGGAACCGGGTGTCCGGTTGCGCGGCGTCCAGCGCGACGTTTTTCACCCAGAGGCCCATGATCCAATGCGACATGAAGCCGTCCCACCAGCGCACGAACACCTGCTCTTCCATGTCGCCGGCGAAGTCCTTGGCGGTCAGGACGTAGAGCGTCACCGTTTCGCCGTCCGGAATCTGATCGGTGCCGTTGGCCAGGAACGCGAAACTTTCGCCGGGAACCTGTTCGGCGACGCGGCCGCCGTTGCCGACGGCGTGATAGGCCCAATCCGTCCGGATGTCCGCCTGCGCCGTCCAAACCGCGCAGAACGTACCGAGGAGAAAAGCAACAAGCCGTTTCATGGGAAAGGTCACTCCTTTGGCCGCGATCCTAGCAGGCGGCCGGGCGGGAAGCAACCATCCCGTGGGGACCGTCAGGCGCTGGCGGAACGCGCGGGCGGCCGGACGTCGAAATCGCAGATCAGCGGCAAATGGTCGCTGAGCCGGACGTCGCGGGCCACCTCGAAGTGGGTGACGCGGATCTCGGGGCTGTGCAGGATGAAATCGAGCTGCCAGCGCGGGGCGCGGCTGGGGAAGGTGGGCAGGTCCGAGCGGTTGGCGCTGGCCAGCCGCAGATCCGCCATGAAGTCCCGCAATTCCACCTTGCCGGCGAAAGCGTTGAAATCGCCGGCGATCAGATAGGGCTTGCGCGCGTTTTTGGCGAGCCGGGCCAGATCGGCCAGTTGCGCTTCGCGGGTCCGGCGGCCCAAGGCCAGATGCACGATGAAAATGACGACGTCTTCGAGTTCCAGTTCCATCACGAGCCGTTTGACGCCTTTGCGCAGGAAATGGGTGCGCTCGCGGATGACGGAATGCTCGGAGATGCAGGCGTTGGCCTGCTTGCGCATCAGGGGCAGGCGGCTCCACCAGGACAGATAGCTGTATTTCGAGCGGCAAAACGGCCGCTTGCCCAGCTGGCGGGCAATGACGTCGGCCTGGCTGCGATGCCCGGCGCGATACGAGCCGGCATCGATTTCCACCAGACCGAGGACGTCGGCCTTCTGCTCGCGGAAAAAGCGGATCAAGGACTCCAGATTTTTGGAGGTCTTCCGGAAAAAGCCGCCAAACGGAACGGGGAGGTGGAATTTGAACCCCGCCCCCGTCGCGTAGCGCATGTTGTACAGCATCAGTCTCATCGCTTAGCAACTTGTTAAATCTACTCCGTGCCCGCTGGAATTCAAGCGTTTCAACGCCGAATGGAGTGGCGCGCGCGCAACAAAAGGGATATGAAGCGGATATGACTGCGACCGCTTTGATCTTGGCGCCCCATCCCGACGACGAAAGCATCACGGGGCTCTTGCCGCTGCGCCTGAAGGCGGAATGCGGGTTCCGGGTCTGGGTGGTGCCGGCGACCTTGGGCAGCCGCGTGGACCGGCGCGCCGCGCGCGCGCGGGAATTGCGCGCGGCTTGCCGCACGTTGGGGTTCGACGTTCGCTTTTTGGCGACGGAGGAGCCCGCCGCGGAATTGCCGGCGGTCTTGGCGGCGATCCGCCCCGCCGTGGTTTTCCTGCCGCATGCGAAAGACGGGCATCCGACGCACCGGGCGACGCACCGGATCGGCGTGGCGGCCATGGATGCGGCCGGCGGCGGTTTCCACGTCGTGGAAACCGAATACTGGCATCCGCTGGAGCGGCCGAACCTGATGGTGGCGGCGCAGCAGTCCCACGTGGCGAAATTGCGGAAGGCGCTGGCCTGCCACGTCGGCGAAGTGGCGCGCAACGATTACGCGGCGCGCTTGCCGGCCTGGATGAGCGACAACGTGCGGCGGGGCGCGGAACTCGTGGGCGGAGCGGGCGCCGTCGCGCCGAAAATGGCCTATGCCACGCTGTATCGCGCGCGGATCCGCGCCGGTGGAAAATGGCGCGCGGCGGTTCGCGGGGAACGGATCGTCGAATCGACGGCCGACGTGCGCGCGTTGGCCGCGGCTTGGATCTGACGGGCGTTCAGTCGTCCGCCAGCGCCACGCTGGCGCCGGCCGAAGCCCCCAGGAAATCCCAAAAGACGTCCTGCCAGCTCCAGCACGTGCCTTTGACGCGCAGATCGTAGGTTTCTTTCCCAAAACCCGCGGCCATGGCCGCCGTCCAGCCGACCGCCGCCGCTTCTTCCGGTTCGAGATCGCGCGCGGCCAGCGCGCCGCCGGCGCCGAGGACGAATCCGGCGGCGAAGTGCTTGGCCTTGTCCGGCCCGAGCCAGGCATCGTTGCAGGTGCGGAAACCGGCGCAGCCGGCCTGCAGGAGCAGGACGGCTGCGACGAGCCCGTGAAGGCCGCGGAAAACCATGACGGAAACGGTTATTTCCGATCCTGCTTGTCGAGGATCTTGATGGCTTCGATGGCGGTGCGGATGGCTTCTTCCACGCCGACCTTGGCGATGATGGGGGCGTCGTCGTAGGTCAGGCCGATGGTGGCGAGCACTTCGCCCGCGCGGACGCGGCGGATGCTCGACACGACGAAGAGCGCGGCGGATTCCATCGACGTCGAGATGACGTTCGAGCGGTACCAGGCGTTCCACTTGGCGTCGATGTCTTCGCGGATGGGGATGTCCTTGTCTTCGATGAAGAAGGCGTCCTTGCAATGGCCGATGCCGGTGTGCGCAGGCATCTTCAGGTTCTTCGCCGCCTGGCGCAGGGCCAGGGTGACGTCGAGGTCGGCCACGGCGGGGTAGGAAAGCGGCACGTACTGGCGGGTGGTGCCTTCCTCGCGCACGGCGCCGGTGGTGATGCACAGGTCGCCGAGCTTCACCTCGCGCTGGAGCGCGCCGCAGGTGCCGATGCGGATGAAGGTGTCCGCGCCGCACTTGATCAGTTCCTCGACCGCGATGGCGGTGGAGGGGCAGCCGATGCCGGTGGAGCAGCAGGAGACCTTGATGCCGGCCACGGTGCCGGTCCAGGTGCGGTATTCGCGGTTGAAGGCCACTTCCTTCGCGTTGTCGAAGAACGACGCGATGAGCGGCACGCGGCCCGGATCGCCCGGGAGCAGCACGTAGCGGCCGACGTCGCCCCGCTTCAGGTGCACGTGGTATTGCA
>CALKWZ010000004.1 GCA_938003985.1 uncultured Verrucomicrobiota bacterium
CCGGAATCCGTCCGGTATTCCCAGATCCCGCCCGCTTCGGACACGGCCATTCCAAGCCGGCTTTCCGGATCCACCACCGACACCTCGAACACCAGACGGTTGCGGACCGGGTCCGCAAACAAGGCCGAAATGCGCGCCGGCGGACCATCGTCGAACGGCGATTTCTTTTCCTTGCGGGAGCTCGCGACGAGGATTTCGCCCGTCCCGGAATCCAGATCGCAGGCCACGAGCTGGCCATCGTCGGTGCCGACGTACAGCCGCCGACCCTGCGCGGCAACCGCCAGCGGACGGGTCACCGGCAACGACGTGGTTTCGTGCAGGCGAACGACGCCCGGAGCGATCCGGTCGAACAGGAATAACCCCTCGTCTTTGACCGCCACCGCCACGTGGCGGTCGGCCAGGCATGCATCCACGACCCCCGCGACGCGGGGAGCGACGGGCGAATCGCGATGCGGGCCTGTCAGCGGCGTCGTTCCCAATTCGACGCCGGATCGGGAATCCGCAAACCATTTCTGCAGGGTCAGGCGGCTCGGATCCGCGTAAGCCGACAGCACGTAGACGCCGTCTTCGTCCGCCACCAGGGCGGAATAGCCCCGGAAGCGCCCCGGCAGCTTCGGAAGTTCGATCCGCTCAAGTCGCTGCCCCGGCGCGGCGGCGACCGCCGCGCTGCCGGGCGCCAGCCGTTCGCGCACCCAATCGTGGAAGTCCTCCAGTTCCCGGAGTTCTTCGGGCGTGAACTCGCCCGGTGGCGCCGCCATGGCCGCCTCCAGCTCGCGCAAGCCCCGCTGCGCGAATTCCGGCGAACCGAGCGATTTGGGATTGAGCAGCGGATTGCGCAGCGCCGCGATCACGTCGTCTCGCACGTCGCCGGCCTTCAGCATGGTCCGGAACAGGGCCAGCGTTTCCACGAATTGCTGCTGGCTTCGGTGGTAACGCAAGGTCGACCAAGCCCCGGGCTGCCGACCGCTTCTGCGAATGACGAGCTGCACGACCTCGTAGAGTTGGTCCCGGGACACGCCGTCCGCGGTGACCGGAGCGAGCAGCTTGGCGTGAAGTTCCCCCAGGAATTCCCGGCTGGCGGCATCCTCGGTCCAGTTGCCCGCCCCGTTCGATCGGGCCGCATCCACGATGCGTCCACAGCGGCCATACAGGCGCAACAGGGAATGGTCGCGACCCTCGAGAAGCGCCCACAAGTCGGCGCGAAGCCGATAAACGCCGGACGGCAGCGGGTTGTTCTCGGAATCCCCGGCGGTGACGAGCCAGGTCAGCAGCGCGGGCGGAATATGCGCGGGATCTTTCGCCATGCGCCCTTGGCTCCAGCGTTCCACCTGCGGCAGAAGCACCCGCCAGGCCGATTCCGGATCGGGAAAGTACGGGGAGTAGTTGTTCACGAACAGCAGCAAATCCCATCCGGAAGGCGCCGCCGCCGCGGCCGGCGAAAACGGAGACTGGCCCAGCCAATCCCGGCAGAATTCGGCATAGGTGGCGGACTCTTCGTCGTCGAAGGGGATCTCTTCACGGCATTTTGCGACGGCTTTTCCGAATCCCCGAAAGAATCCGGCGTTGTCGGCATTCAACTGGGTGAATTGTTTCTGCTGCTCCGAATCGGAAAACGCCGGCGCGCCGGACGGTTGCGGAACAAGCGCCACTCCGCGCGCGGCATAGGCCAGCGCCGCGGCCCTGGCCTCAGCCAAATCGGAGGTGGCCGCGGCGAACAGGGAATTGACCAGCAGCGCGTTCATGAGCGGATTTCCGGAATCCAGCGCAAAGGCAGCCTCGGCGGCCGCCAAAGCCAGTTCCGGACGTTCATGCGCCTTCCAAAACCGCGCCATCCGGAAAAAACGCGCGGCTTCAAGAACGGGATTGGCCGGCGCAACGGCCGCGCCTTTCTTCAATGCGCGCATGATTTCCGCGGCCAGCTGGTCCGCCAGCGCCGGCAACGCCGACGCTTCCGCGTGTACGCTTCCCAATTCCGCGCCTTTCGGATCCGACAGGAACGCGGCTGCCCGGAGCCCGTTCCCCGAGCCGGCCTGGCTGAGGTCCAGCTCCAGGAGGACCGGCGCGGAAAGCAACCGCTCTTCGGGCCGGCTCATCGTAAGCTCATGGTCGCGGTTCAGGCTTTCGAGCCGCTTGCGCTCGACCACCACGACGTCGGGCGAATCCAGCAACCTCCGCTCCAGCAGGGCGCCGAGCGCTTCGCATTCGCCGTTGCGGCTTTTCGGCAGGTCCACGTTGCGCACGCCCATCAGGGCGATGGCCGCGGCCTTCCCCGCCGGCGCCTGCCATTTCGCCAGCGCCGCGTCCGTCGCCGCCGCCAACGCCCCGGCCAGCGCGTCCGGCTCGGTCCCGGCGACCGTCCGATCCAGCAGGCGGATGCCCTGGACCGTCTCGAACGCCGCGACTCCGAGCGCGTCTTCGCCGGGAATCGCCTCCGCATGGATGAACACGTCGACCGCCAGCAGCTGCCCGAGCCGAACGGCGTCGTCCGGTCGCGCGAATCCTTCCGCCGCCAGATTCTGCTCGCGCAGGACCTGGCCGATCGCGGCGCGATCCAGCAGCGTCAACCCGGCGCGCGCGGACAGTTCCGCTTCGGCCAGTTCCACCGCCGCCTGGCCGGCGGCGGACAGATCGGCGCCCACCAGCGCCACGCGCACCTCCGCCTGCGCGGACGCCAAAAGCGAAACCGACGCCCATGCCAACACCCATTTCCGCATATGACGATTCATGGGCTTGTCGCCTCCTGGTTCCTGCACGCTGCCGCATCGTTCGGTTTGAGTTTCAACAGCCAGACTCCATTGTCCATGGAGGCAAGCAACGCATGCGAGTCCGGCAAATACTCCATGCCGTGCCAACGGCCGACCGGGCGATTCAAGCGCGGATCGGGCGGCGGCAATACTTCATGCCGACGCTCCTGGATCCGCAAACGACTGAACGGACGCCCCGACCAGATCGCGTCGTTTTCGAAAGCGAACGGAGCAATCATCCAATACCGCTCCTGCACTTCGGCCGAACCCAGCGACAATCCGGGACCGACCGGTGGATCCTGGCGAACGGTGTAAACCAATTGGACGGAATCCCCTGCGGGCCGGTAGCGCACGATCGTCGAGTCGTCCGTCAGGAAAAGGGAACCGTCCGGTTGGGCGGACAGGCCGTGAAAATTTCGCGTGAAGCGCGCCCGCTGCACGTATTCGCCCGTTTCCAAATCCAGGCTCCAGAGCCCCCGGAAGTCGCACGGCAGCACCACGGGGCTTTCGTGCAGCAGGAAATACAGCCGGTTTCTCTCCCGGTCCACGTGCATGTCCCCGAAAAACGGTTGCGGGGACGCGTTGTCCACGGGCGATTCGATTGTCCGCCGCAGGCTCGACCCGCGCAAAGCGACCTCGCCGCTCGCCGTGTCAATCTCCACGAAATACGTCGCTTGCCACCGCTCGCCCAGGCCGGCGAAAAGACGCGAGCCTGCCACCGCCAAAGACTGGACGTGGTCCGACGGCAATCCGTCCGCGATGGAAAATCTGCGACCGGATCCCCCGGCTAACGGCAATTCCACGATTCCTGCGGATGCCGTCCCCACGTAGAAGTGCCGGTCGCCGAGAACGGCAACCTCCAAGTTCCGCCGGGCAT
>CALKWZ010000005.1 GCA_938003985.1 uncultured Verrucomicrobiota bacterium
CGACGACGTTGTTGATCTTGTGCGCGCCGGTGTGGGTGCAGTCCTCGCGCTTGAGCCAGAGCCGCGCGCCGCCGACGCGGGCGGAGAGGCGTTCGGCGCAGTCGAGGGGCGTGGGCCGGCCGGCGTAGTCGCGCAGCATGGCGCGGAACTCGGCCATGAACGCGGGATCGTGCTTGGCCGATTTCCAGGCGGCCTCGACGTCGAGGAGGGCGGACATGAGGGTTTCGCCGACGAAGCGGCCGCCGTAGGGGCCGAAGTGGCCGGAGGCGTCGGGGTATTGGTCGATGAGTTTGGTCATAAGGGGAGAGGGTTCAGGGTTCGGGGTTCAGAGAAAACCGAAGACAGGTTCACCGCAGAGGGCACAGAGGCGCACAGAGGCGCACAGAGGTGAAAGATAAATTGTCTCTGTGAATCTCTGTGTTCTCTGTGGTGAAGAAGGCTTATGGGATCGAAGGATGTTCATTCTGGCTACTGAATTCTGGATTCTGAATTCTGTCGCATGAGCTTGCCCAGGCGGCCATGCGCTTCGCGGAGCAGATTCTCGGTGGTGGGCCAGTCGATGCAGGCGTCGGTGACGGAGCAGCGGGGATTGAGCTGCTTGGGATCGGCCTGCATGGGTTGGGCGCCCCACTCGAGGTTGCTTTCGAGCATGAAGCCGCGGATGCAGCGGTTGCCGGCCTCGATCTGCGCGAGGACGTCCTGCAGGACGGGCCCCTGGCGTTCGGGTTTCTTGCCGGAATTGCCGTGGGAACAATCCACGACGACGTTCTGCGGCAAATGGGCGTCGCGCAGGGCCTTTTCGCAGGCCGCGACGGATTCGGCGTCGTAGTTGGGTTTTTTGCCGCCGCGGAGCACGACGTGGGGATAGGAATTGCCGGTGGTGGAGAAAACGGCGGGCAGGCCGTCTTCGGTGACGCCGAGGAAATGGTGCGGGCCCATGGCGGAGCGCACGCCGTTGATGGCGGCGTCGAGGGAGCCGTCGGTGCCGTTCTTGAAGCCGATGGGCGTGGAAATGCCGCTGGCGATTTCGCGGTGGGTCTGGGCTTCGGCGGTGCGCGCGCCGATGACGTTCCACGAGACGAGGTCGCCGATGTACTGCGGCATGAGCACGTCGAGCAGTTCGGTGGCGGCGGGCAGGCCGATTTCGGCCACGCGGAACAGGAAATGCCGCGCCATGCGGATGCCTTCCTCGATGTGGAAGGTGTCGTTCATGTAGGGGTCGTTGATGAGGCCCTTCCAGCCGAGGGCCGAGCGCGGCTTCTCGAAGTAGACCCGCATGACCAGAAAGATCGAATCGGCGATTTCATCGGCGAGGGCCTTGAGCTTGAGGGCGTATTCCTCGGCGGCGTCGAGGTTGTGGATGGAGCAGGGGCCGACGACGGCGAACAGGCGCGGGTCTTCGCCGTCGAGGATGCGCTCGATGGTTTCGCGGCCTTTCGCGACGGTGGCGATGACGGCGGCGGAGAGGGGGATGGCCGCCTTCATCTCGCGCGGGGTGGCGAGCGGGACGACGGACTCGATGTTGACGTTTTCGAGGCGGGGATGGCTCACGACGGGGTTCCTTTCCAGGAGAAAAGCTGGGGGCGCGGCGGTAGATTTCCCGCGGCGCGCAAGAAGGCGCGGACGGCGGCTTCGTCCTTGAGGCCCGGGGCGGTTTCGACGCCGGAAGAGGCATCGAAGGCCGCGGCAAGGCTGTCGCGGGCGACCTGGGCGAGATTCTGGGGGTTCAGGCCGCCGGCGATGGCGAAGGCGCGGAACTGGGCGAGCGGCGCGGCCTTGCTCCAGTTCCAGGCCAGGCCGTTGCCGCCGGGCAAGGCGCCCCGGCCGCATTCGACGAGGATGCCCACTTGCGGCGGCAGGGCGCGGGCGGCGGCGAGCAGTTCCGGACCGGTGCGCTTGATGGCCTGGACGACGCGGAAGCCTTCGCGCACCAGGGCTTCGATCGTTTCGATCGTTTCCTCGCCGTGCATCTGGATGACGTCGACGGCGGCGATGCGCGCGGTGCGCAGCATGACGTCGACCGAGGCGTTCACGAAGACGCCGACGCGGGCGATCCGCGGATCGAGCCCGGCGAACAACTGGCGGACGGCGGCGGGTTCGACGTTGCGGGGGCTCTTCTCGTAGAAAACCGCGCCGAGCGCGCCGGCGCCGGCTTCCGCGCAGAGCACGGCGTCCGGCTTCCGGGTGATGCCGCAGATTTTGACGTGGGGGAGGAACATGGAATCAAGGGTTCAGGGTTCGGAGTTCAGGATGAGGGGCACCGGCAAGGCGGTCCATGCCTTCAGGAGGGCCGTCGGATCGGGGGCTTTGACGAGCGTTTCGCCGACGAGGAAGCGGCGGATGCCGCCGGCGAGGGATTTCCGGATATCGGCTTCATCGTGGATGCCGCTGGCGGCCACGACGGCGGCGCCGCGGGGCAAGGTGGCGGCGAGGCGCGTCGCGCGGTCGACGTCGGTCTGGAAATGGGCGAGGTCGCGGTTGTTGATGCCGACGACGGGGACGTCGAAGCCGGCGAGGCGCCGGGCGTCCGCTTCGTCGTGGATTTCGACGAGCGTTTCGAGGCCGACGCCGTGGGCGAGGGACAGCAGGGAGGCCAACTGGTCGTCGTCGAGGATGCGCACGATGAGGAGCATCGCGTCGGCGCCCATCGCGGCGGTTTCGTAGACCTGGTAGGGATCGAGGATGAAATCCTTGCGCAGGACGGGCAGTTCGACGACTTCGCGGGCGCGCTTGAGGTCCTTGGCGGAGCCCTTGAAGAATTCCGGCTCGGTCAGCACGGAAATGGCGGCGGCCCCGCCGGTCTGGTAGGCCAGGGCGAGGTCGCCGGGATGCAGGTCGGGACGGATGTCGCCCAGCGAAGGGGAGGCGCGCTTGATTTCGGCGATGACGCGCACGCCGGGGCGGGCGAGGGATTCCGCGAAGCCGCGGAAATCCTCGCGCTTGGCGGCGAGGCGTTCCACCTCGGCTTGCGGCTTGAGGTTGCGCGCCGCGGCGATTTCGGCGCGCTTGGCGGTCAGGATTTGATCGAGGAAAGACATGGAAGCCTAGACAGGATTAACAGGATTTCTCAGGATGAACAGGATTAATGCTCCTAGGACCGGGAAAAGGCGATGAGTTTTTCGAGCTTGTCGAGCGCGGCGCCGGAATCGATGGCGGCGGCGGACTGGGCGATGCCCTCGGCCAGGTCCGCGCAGCGGTTGGCGGAGAGCAGGGAGGCGGCGGAATTGAGCAGCACGATGTCGCGCTTGGGCCCGGTGATTTGGCCTTCGAGGATGCCGCGTGTGATGGCGGCGTTGTCGGCGGGGGCGCCGCCTTCGAGGTCTGCGTTGGCGCAATAGTTCTCGAAATAGACGGCCGGGTCGATGTCGTAGGTCTTGATGCGGCCATCCTTGAGCTCCGAGCAGCGCGAGGTGGTCGTGAGGGTGATTTCGTCCATGCCGTCGTGGCCGTGGACGACCAGCACGCGGCGGGAGCCGAGCTTTTTCAGCACTTCGGCGAAGGTTTCCGTGAGTTCCGGGGCGAAGACGCCGAGGAGCTGGCAGGGGGCGCCGGCGGGATTGGTCAGGGGGCCGAGCAGATTGAACAGCGTGCGCACGCCCATCTGCTTGCGGACGGGCCCGGCGAAGCGCATGGCCTTGTGGAACGACGGGGCGAACATGAAGGCGATGCCGATTTCGTTGAGCGCCTGCTCCATGAGTTCGGGCGCGGCGGCGAGGTTGAAGCCGAGGCATTCGAGGCAGTCCGCGCTGCCGCTCTTGCCGGAGCTGGCGCGGTTGCCGTGCTTGGCGACGACGGCGCCCGCGCCGGCCGCGACGAAGGCGACGGTGGTGGAAATATTGAAGGTCATGCCGCCGTCGCCGCCGGTGCCGACGGTGTCGAGGGTGTCGGGCGCGAGCGATTGCAGGCGGGTGGCGGCGGCGCGCATGGCGCGGGCGGCCCCGGCGATTTCGTCGATGGTCTCGCCCTTGGCGGACAGCGTGCCGAGGAAGGCGCCGATCTGGCCCTCGGTGAATTCCCCGGAGAGCATGCCGTGGATGGCCTCGAAGGCCTCGTCTTCGGTGAGATCCTTGCGGGCGATGAGTTTTTTCAGCAGGGCGGGAACGTTCATGGCGGGCCTTTCAAGGGATGGAACAGAATATCCAATATCCAATCATCAATATCCAATGTTCAAGTGAACAGCCGGATCAGCCTTCTGAATCCTGACTTCTGACTCCTGAATTCTCGGAATTTCGCAGGAAATTCCGCAAGATCCGCTTGCCGACGGGGGTCATGATGGATTCGGGGTGGAACTGGATGCCTTCGACGGCGTACTGCTTGTGGCGGATGCCCATGATTTCGCCGTCGTCGACGGCGGTGGCGGAGACTTCGAGGCAATCGGGCAGGGATTCCGGCGCGAGGGCGAGGGAGTGGTAGCGCATGGCCTTGAACGGCCGGCTGTCGAGGCCCTTGAAGATGCCTTGGCCGTCGCAGGAAACCTCGGACACCTTGCCGTGCATGAGTTTCTTGGCGTGGACGACCCGGCCGCCGAAGACGAGGCCCATGGCCTGGTGGCCGAGGCAGACGCCGAGCAGCGGAATTTTTCCCGCGAAGGCGCGGATCGCGTCGCACGAGACGCCGGCATCCTCGGGCCGGCCGGGGCCGGGGGAGATCACGATGGCGGCGGGAGCGAGTTTTTCGATCTCGGCGACGGTGATCGCGTCGTTGCGGAACACCTGCACGTCGGCGGCCATTTCGCGCAGGTACTGCACGAGGTTGTAGGTGAAGGAATCGTAGTTGTCGATCATCAGGATCATGGGAGGGGCCAGGGTTCGGGGTTCAGGGTTTCAGTTCGGCTTTCTGGGCGGTTTGGAGCAGTTCGAGGGCGCGGGACATGGCGGCGGCCTTGTTCTGGGTTTCGCGCAGCTCGGAATCGGGGTCGGAATCGGCGACGATGCCGGCGCCGGCGCGGACGGTGAGGCGGCCGTGTTCGGCGACGGCGGTGCGGATGCAGATGCAGAAGTCCATGTTGCCGTCGAAGGACACGTAGCCGACGGCCCCGCCGTAGGGGCCGCGCGGTTCGTCCTCGAGGTCGGCGATGATCTCCATGGCGCGGATCTTGGGCGCGCCGGAGAGCGTGCCGGCCGGGAAGGACGACGCGAACAGGTCGAAGGCGTCGTGGCCGGGCTCGAGATCGGCGACGACGTTGGAGACGAGGTGCATGACGTGCGAGTAGCGCTCGACGATCATGAGGTCCGTGACCTGGACGGTGCCCGGGAGGGCGACGCGGCCGAGTTCGTTGCGGCCCAGATCGACCAGCATGAGATGCTCCGCACGTTCTTTTTCATCCTGCAGGAGGCTGTCGGCCAGCTTGCGGTCCTCCTGCTCGGTGGCGCCGCGGGGGCGGGTGCCGGCGATGGGGCGGAGGGTGGCGGTGCGGTGGTCGAGGCGGATCATCGTTTCGGGGGACGACCCGATGAGGGTACAGCCCTGCGCCTTGAGGAAGAAGAGGTAGGGGGAAGGGTTCACGTGCCGCTGGGCGCGGTAGAGACTGACGAGGTCGTCCGGCGCGGGGCCGACGAACGACTGCGACAGGACGCATTGGATGATGTCGCCCTCGTAGACGTGGTTTTTGACCTTCGCGACCATGCCCTTGAAGTGCTCCGGCGGGCGGACGGCCTGCGGCAGGCGGATGGGCGTCTTGCCGGTGGGGGAGCCGGCGGGGACCGGCTGGGCCAGGACGGCGAGCAGGTCCTGCACGCGGGCGGTGGCGGCGTCGAAGAGGGCGTCGGCCGCGCCGTCTTCCTTGAACGCGAGGGCGACGGCGGTGAGGGTGTGGTTGACGTTGTCGAAGATCAGCAGCGTGTCGGGAATGACGAATTCGGCCAGAGCGCGCTCCGGCGGCAGCTTGTTGGGCACGCGCGGCTCGAAGAAATGGATCATTTCGTAGGCGAAATAGCCGACGAGGCCGCCGCAGAAACGGGGCAGGCCGGGCAGGTGCGCCAGCTTGTAGGGCTTCATCAGGTCGCGCAGGACGGCGAGGGGGGCGCCCTGGTGGGGGATGCGCTTTTCCTCGATGCCCTGGCGGACGACGACGTCGTGGCGATAGACGGCGACGGTGGCGCGGGCGGAGACGCCCATGAACGAATAGCGGCCCCAGCGTTCGCCGCCCTCGGCGCTTTCCAGCAGGAACAGGTGGGGGTGGTGCGGGGCGAAGCGGGCCAGCACGGAGACGGGCGTTTCGGTGTCCGCGAGGATGCGGGCGCCGACGGGGACGACGGTGGCGGAGTCCAGCCGGTCGCGGAACTCCGCGCGGGCGGGGAAGGTCTCGAGCAGCATGTGTTTTCCTGGGTTCATCGAATCTTTTGCGGCGATGTTTCTGCATATAGAAACACAGCGGAGCGGCTTTGTCAAGCCCGCCCGGGAACAATTTCGCGTCCGCCGGAGGGCGAAGGTTTCGGCGGGAGAATGTTGAACGGGTAATGTTTTATAAAACAATACCCGTTTCTGCCGGGACCCGGAAGGGGGCGGTGGCGCCCTTCGCCGGGGAAAGCCAGACGCGTGCAGGCATTGACTTTGCGGGGGCGCAAGGGTAGGTTTCTGGCCTTTGTAGGAAGGATTCTGCCCAGTTCCATGAAGTCTGATCACAACGGTTTGGAAACGATGCGCCACAGCGCGGCGCACGTCATGGCGGCCGCGGTGCGCCGCCTGTGGCCCGATGCCCTCTTCGACATCGGCCCGGACACCGCCGAAGGTTTCTACTACGATTTCGACCTGAAACACCGCCTGACCGTGGAGGATTTTCCCGCGATCGAGGCCGAAATGGCCAAGATCGTCGCCGAAAACGCCCCCTTCGTGCGCGAGGAAAAAACCCGCGCGGAAGTCTGGGACATGATGTCCCGGCGCGGCCAGAAGTACAAGCTGGAGCGCCTGGCGGACATTCCCGAGGGCGAGACGATCAGCCTGTACCACAGCGGCGACTTCACCGACCTGTGCCGCGGACCGCACGTGCCGAGCACCGGCGCGATCAAGGCCTTCAAACTGACGTCCGTGGCCGGCGCGTATTTCCGCGGCGACGAGAAAAACCAGATGATGCAGCGCCTCTACGGCACCGCGTTCCTGTCGCAGGCCGACCTCGACGCGCACCTGAAGATGCTCGAAGAGGCCAAGCTGCGCGACCACCGCACGCTGGGGCGCGATCTGGACCTGTTCAGCATCCAGGAAAGCGTGGGTCCCGGGCTGGTGCATTGGCATCCGAAGGGCGCGCGCATCCGCGCGACGATCGAGGAATTCTGGCGCCGCGAGCACTACCGCGCCGGCTACGAAATGCTGTACACCCCGCACATCGGCCGCGCCGGCCTGTGGGAAACCTCGGGCCATCTCGGCTTCTACAGCGAGAACATGTACGCGCCGATGGAGATCGACGAGCAGCGCTACTACCTCAAGCCGATGAACTGCCCGTTCCACATCCAGATCTACAAGACGCACAAGCGCTCGTACCGCGAGCTGCCGCTGCGCTGGGCGGAACTGGGCACGGTCTACCGCTACGAGCGCGCGGGCGTGCTGCACGGGTTGATGCGCGTGCGCGGATTCACCCAGGACGATGCGCACATCTATTGCACCGAGGATCAGGTCGAAAGCGAAGTGCGCGACTGCGTCCGCTTCGCCATCGCCATGTGGAAGGCGTTCGGTTTCGAGAACATCACCGCCTATCTCGCCACCCGGCCCGAAAAAGCCGTGGGCGATCCCGCCCGCTGGGACGTCGCCCAGCGCTCGCTGGAAGCGGCGCTGAAGGCCGAAGGCATCGCCTACGAAATGGACGAAGGCGGCGGCGCGTTCTACGGCCCCAAGATCGACCTCAAGACGCGCGACGCCATCGGCCGCGAGTGGCAGATGAGCACCGTGCAGTTCGATTTCAACCTGCCCGAGCGCTTCGACATGGTCTACATGGGCGCGGACGGGCAGGAACACCGGCCCTACATGGTGCACCGCGCGCTGCTGGGGAGCCTCGAGCGCTTCTTCGGCATCCTGGTCGAGCACTACGCCGGGGCGTTCCCGCTGTGGCTGGCGCCCGTGCAGGCCGTGCTGATTCCCGTGACGGACAAGCAGACCGCCGCCGCCAAGGAAGTGGCCGCGAAGCTGCGCGCGCAGGATTTCCGGGTGGTCGTGGACGAACGCGCCGAGAAGATGGGCGCCAAGATCCGCGACGCGCAGATGCAGAAGGTCCCCTACATGCTCGTGCTGGGCGGGCGGGAGATCGAAAACGGAACCGTTTCGGTCCGCGGCCGGGTGGCCGGGGACCTGGGCGCCATGCCGCTGGACGCGTTCATCGCGAAGATGGACGCCGAACGGCGCGTGGCGCTGAACTGAGAACGCCAGGCGGAGCGGCGCAGAGCTCCCAACCCCCAAGGAACGAATGGCCCTACCGACAAATCCCCGGGATCCGCGCGGCGGATTCCCCACGCGAACCAACCAGAGAATCCGAGTCCCCGAAGTCTTCCTGATCGGCCCCGGCGGCGAGCAGATCGGGGTCGTTGCGACCTACGAGGCCCAGAACCAGGCCCGCGCGGCCGGGCTCGATCTGGTGGAGATCTCGCCGACGGCGCGGCCCCCGGTTTGCCGGATCATGGACTACGGCAAGTTCCAGTACGACAAGAGCAAGAAAGAGAAGCAGAACCGCCGGAACGCTTCCGCCACCCGCGTGAAGGAAATCCAGCTGCATCCCAGCGTCGGCGACCACGACTACGCCGTCAAGCTGCGCCACATGATAGATTTCCTCGGCGAAGGCCATCGCGTGAAGGTGGCGCTGTTCTTCCGCGGCCGCGAAAACGCCCACAAGGAACTCGGGTTCGAACTGATGAACCGCGTGCTGGCGGACGTCCGCGAGATCGGCGTCGTGGAGCAGGCCCCCAAGCTGCTGGGCCGCAACATCCTGATGGTGATCATGCCCAACCCGAAGACGCGCCAGGCGGCCAAAGCGACGCCGTCCGCCTGAGCGGCGGCGGAATTCCGGCGGATTTGGCTGGACGGGCCGGGGCAAATCCCGTACAAGTCGCCGCCTGTTTTGGAATCAGTGGGAATCAAGCCCGGGCGCGCGGCGCCGGGGCGGCAAGGACAACGGAACCATGGCTACGAAAGTGAAAAAGAAAACGCGCAAGGCGGTGGCCAAGCGCTTCAAGAAATCGGCGACCGGCAAGATGCTGCACAAGAAGCCGGGGCGGCGGCATTTGGCCGCCAGCAAGACCCGCAAGCAGAAGCGGCGCCTGCGCCAGACCATCCAGGCCGGCGGCAAGATGGCCAAGAGCCTGTCGCTGGAACTGGGCGTTTAACCCCGCCGATCAAGTAGGAGAAGACCATGCCGAGAGTCACCAATGCCGTCGCGAGCCGCAAGCGCCGCAAACGCCGTTTGAACCAAGCCAAGGGCTTTTACGGAAGCCGCAGCAAGCTGTTCCGCATCGCCACGGAGGCCGTCGATCGTTCGATGGTCCTCAGCTATACCCACCGCAAGGACAAGAAGCGCGACTACCGCGGCCTGTGGATCACCCGCCTCGCCGCGGCCTGCAAGCTCAACGAGATTTCCTACAGCCGCTTCATCGAAGGCCTCCGCAAGGCCGGCATCGAACTGAACCGCAAGATGCTTTCCGAAATCGCGATCCACGACGCGGAAGGCTTCGCCTCCCTCGCCAAGATCGCCAAGAGCAAGGCGACCCTCGCCAAGAAGGCGGCGAAGTAATCCCCGGGTCAACCGAGGTGCGACGCGCGGGCTCCGGCCCGCGCGTTTTCGTTTGTCCGGCGCGCGGGCCCGCGCGCTAGGTTTTGCGGACGGGGAGGAGGGCGGCGCCGATCAGGAGCGCGCCGACGAGCAGCGTCCAGGCGTTGGCGGGCTCGCGGAAGACGAAGAGCGAGACGGCGACGCCGAGCGGGATCTTGAGGTTGTTCAGCACGGCGAGCTGGCCGGCGGAGACGAGCCGGGCGCCGCGGTTCCACAGGAAGAAGCACAGGCCCGAGGCCACCACGCCGAGATAGGCGAGCACGGCCCATTGCAGGGGCGTCGGCGCGGGCGGCGCGTCCGCCAGCGCGAGCGGCAGGGCCATGGGGGTCAGGACGGCGAAGCCGCCGAAGTGCATCCAGAAAAACACGCGGTGGTCGGGCAGGGGCTGTTCGAGGCGGGCCATGAGGGCGCGGTAGGCGAGCTGGCCGGCGGCGAAACAGAGATTGGAGACCTGCACGAGCAGGAAACCCACGAGGGGGGCGGCGGATTCGAGTTCGGCCCACTTGATGACCGCCGCGCCGCCGACGGCCAGCGAGGCCGCCGCGAAGTTGAACGGCCGGAAGCGCCGCGAGCCCAGATCGCTCAGCAGCGCGACCAGGATCGGCGTCATCACGGTGAAGAGCGCGACTTCGTGGGATTTGAGATAGCGGAAGCTGGCCAGATACGCCCAATACATCAAGCCGAACTGGGCCGCGCCGGCGGCGAACAGACCCAGCCCGGTCCTCCACGGCACGCGGCGGACGAACGGCAGGAACACCAGCGCGGACAGCGCCAGGCGCACCCAACCTACCCATGCGGACGGCAGCCCAGGCAGGAATTTGCCGATGAGGCCGAACGAAAAGGCCCAGACGAGCGAGACGACGACGAGAAAGCTCATGGGCGGGGAGTATGGGCAAGGAAGTCGGCAAACATAAGGAAAATGTTCGGATATTTGCCGTGGCGCGGTGGAGGCTTGACCGGGTTCCGGACGGAGGCCTATTCTCCTGCTGTCCTGCCGGAGATTGTCGGCGGAACGAGGGAGAGAGGCATCCCATGAGAATCCGGAACGGGTTGGGTTGGATTATGGCGGCGCTGGTCGGGGGGGCGGTTCCGGTCGGGGCGCAGACGGAGCAACTGGAAGCGATGGTGCTCGCCGGGGCGGGCGGCGCGGCGGCGGGGGGGGATTACCAACTGGTGGCGGCGACGGCCCAGCCCGGCGGCATCCAGACGGCGACGTCCGGCGGCAGCTTGCGGAACTACGCCGGCTTTCTCGGCACCTTCGCGCGGCGGGCCGATCTGGACCACGACGGCAACGGCTTGCCGGATGAATGGGACGACGACAACGACGGCGACGGCCTGGAAGATGCCGCCGAACTGGACGGCCGCGATTTCGCCGCGGCCTGGGGCGTGGCCGCGCCGACGGATCTGAACGCGCCGGACAGCGACGGCGACGGCGCGGGCGACGACCACGAACTGCAGGCCGGCACGGATCCGAACGATGCCGAGAGCTTGTTCGCCATCACGGACGTCCGGCGGGAAGGACCGGGCGCGCGCGTCACTTGGACCGGCCGCGGCGACGGCGCCGGTTATCGCTTGCTCGGCCGCGACGGCTCCTATGCGCCGCCGACCGACGAGCTGGACGTCGTCGTGGTGGCCGATCCCGGCGTTGGCGTCTGGCACGCGGCGGAAGGCACGTGGCGGGATCCGGACGAATCGGCGGCGCGGCACTACGGCGTCGAGAAGCAATGAATTTCGAACAAGCAGGAGGCGGGACCATGAAAAAGCGGATCGGTTGGGCGGCGCTTGGGTTGGCGACGTGGGCAACGGCGGCAGGGGCGTTTCCGACGGCCATCCAGCAGCAGGGCCGGCTGCTGGACGGCACGAACCTCTACAACGGGACGGCAACGATCGCCTACCGTCTGTACGACGTGGCCGAAGCCGGCTCCGCCTTGGCGGGCGCCACTAGCGACGTGGCCGTGGTGGATGGACTCTATGCGGCCGAACTGGACCTGGATCCGGCCACCTGGGCGACGGCCTTGACCAACGCGGAACTCTATCTGGAAACGGAAATCGACGGCACGCCCCTGGCGCCCCGCGAACGGATCGGCGCGGTCGCCTATGCCCGCCTGGCCGCCGGCGTGACCAACGGCGCCATCGGCGAACTCCAACTCGCCGCCGGCGCGGTGACGGAAGACAAGCTGGATGCGGGGGCCGTGACGGCCACCAAGATCGGCCTGGGTGCGGTCTCGCTGGAAAAACTCGGGGGCAATTCGGTGAATTCGGGCAAGATCGTGGACGGCAGCGTCACGGCGGACGACGTGGAAGCCAACGCGTTTTGGCAGACGGACGGCAACACGGCGGTGGCCAGCGGCAGTTTCATCGGCACGACCGACGGCGCGTCGTTCGAGATCCGCTGCAGGGACGAAGCGGTGTACCGGGCCGATACCCCCTTGACGATGGCGGGCACGACCATCCGGATGGGACAATCCAACACGGTCGCATTCGCGCCCGGCGGGGTCTTGGCCGGTGGATTCCTGAACCGGATCGGAGACAACAACTACAATGTCGTCCTGGGCGGCGGCACGCTGAACATCATCAACGACGAGGCGTCGGCTTCCGTGTTGGCCGGCGGGTATAGCAATAGTATCGGCACCCACGCCTACCAATCTACCCTGTCGGGCGGCCTCGGAAACATGATCGGAACGGCTGCCGAAATGGCGGTGATTGCCGGCGGCGAGATGAACGCCGCGTGGGGGAGCCGCGGAACCATCGGCGGCGGCGCCAGCAACGAGGTGGCGGGCGCCCGGAGCGTCGTGTCCGGCGGATCCCGCAACCAGGCCCTGGCGGCGGATGCGGCGATCGGGGGCGGCAACAACAACGTGGTGAGCAACGGCGCCCTCGGCGCGTTCATCGGCGGCGGCGGGTGGAACGCTTGCGGCTATCCTCAGGCGTTCATCGGCGGCGGCGCGCAGAACCGGGCCAGCGGGCACAACGGCGTCATCGGCGGCGGCCTGGAGAACGAGGTCACGGAACAGCTGAGCACGGTGGGCGGCGGCGCCAACAACTTCGCCGGCGGCGGCAACGGCTGGGCCACGGTCGGCGGCGGCTACTTCAATCGGGCGACGGGTACCTACGCCACGGTGGCGGGCGGCACCGGCAACCGCGCGACGACCAGCGGGTTCGTCGGCGGCGGCGAGGACAACCGGATGAACGTGGGCTCACGCTGCGGCGTGATCGCCGGCGGCGAGGACAACGTCATCGAGGCCACGCAAACCCACAACACGATCGGCGGCGGCAAGGGCAACTACGCCACGGCGTCCAGCAACACGATCGCCGGCGGGGCCAGCAACGTGCTGTTTGCGCCGTTCGGTTCCATCGGCGGCGGGTTCAATAACTTCAGCCAAGGCAGCTACGGGACCGTGGCCGGCGGCGGCGACAACTACATCGACGGCATTTACGGCGCGATCGGCGGCGGCTGGGACAATTACGTGGCCAGCGGGGCCGCCGTGGCGGGCGGCATGAGCAATGGGGCCCGCGGCACCTTCAGCGCGATTCCCGGCGGCTATTCCAATTCGACCTATGGTCTCTACAGCCTGGCCGCCGGGTTCCGGGCCAGCGCGGACCACGACGGCTCGTTCGTCTGGTCCGACGCCAGCACCAACGAGCCCTTCGGTTCCACGGCGGTGAATCAGTTCAGCGTGCGCGCCGCCAACGGCCTGCGTGTCGTCGGCACCACCAACCTCGGTTCGCTGACGGTTACGCCGCTGAATTCCGGCGGCGACCAGGATGCGGAAATCGTCCTGACCGAAACCGAACAGGGGGGCTATGGGACGGTCCTCAAACACGACGGTGGTCTCAACCAGTTCCAGATTTTCGGCAAGAACCTTGGCGGTGCCATCGGCCCGCATCTGGTCGTGACGCGCGACTCGGGCCTCGTCGGCGTCGGCCGGACGCCGACGACGAATCCGCTGGAAGTGGAAGGCGACGCCTCGAAGACGGTCGCCGGCAACTGGCTGGCGAATTCCGACGCGCGCATCAAGACCGACGTGCGCCCGCTCGAAAACGCGCTGGACACGCTGGCGAAGCTGCGGCCGGTGGCGTTCCGCTACACCGCGGAACACCGGGCGAAGCATCCGTCCATCGAAGACCGCGACTACAACAACTTCATCGCCCAGGAATACCGCGAGGTCTTTCCCGACGCGGTGCAGGAAGACGGCGAAGGGCTGCTGATGGTGGATACCTACGACGTGCAGCCGTACCTCGTGCGGGCCGCGCAGGAACTGGCCGCCGCGGTCGCCGACCTGCGCCAGGAAAACGCGGATTTGAAACGACGTCTGGAAGCGCTCGAAGCCGCGCAACCCTGACGCCGGAGGGCCACCGTTCGGAAAATGCAAAGACCCCGCCGTTCGGCGGGGTCTTTGCATGTCGGCGACTATTCCAAGGGTGGCGGAGGCGGCGCGTCCAGCAGATCCTCGGGCGGCGGCATGTCTTCGGGCATGCCCTCGGGCGGCGGCGGGGGCAGGTCGTCGCCGGGGCCGAAGCCCGGGCCGCGCTGGCCGCCCTTGGCGTGCGGGAACTGCTTGAAGGCATCCGGCCGGCGGGGACGCTCACCCGACAGAACGCGCTGGACCTGCTCGTCGAGCATTTCTTCGCGGTGGGTCTTGGCGTATTCGATGCGTTCCTTGAGGCCGGCGAGGCGTTCCTCGGCTTGGGCGAGGCGCTGTTCCTGCTTGGCCTGCATGAGGTCGGCGACTTCGCCGAGCTTGGCGCGGAGGCGGGCGACGAGTTCGGCCTTCTTGGCTTCGTCGGTCTCGATGCGCGCGGCGCCGGCGAGGTCGCGGATCTCCTCGTGCGTGGCCCGCATCTTCTGCATGGTTTCGGCATCCACGGGACCGGCGGGACGGTCGGTGCGCTTGTCCGCCTGGTTCCAGCCGCCGCGGCCGCCTTCGCGGCCCCAGGCCTTGCCGGGAGGGCTCCCGGCGTTGTCGTCGCCGGCGCTCTGGGCGCAGGCGACGCCTGCCGCGAGCGCGGCCACGGTCATCAGCATCAGGGTCTTTTTCATCGTATTCTCCGGGTGGGTTGTTGCTTTTCAAAGTTCCGTGATTTCGAACGCGGCATCGGTGGCCATGGCGGCCAGCAGGCTTTCGAGTTCGGTGAATTCGGCATCGAGGGGGTCGGTCCAATCCACTTCCTCCGCGGCGGTCGCGACGGCGGCGGTTTCGGCCGCGGCGGGGACGACCGCGGGGCGCTGGAAGGAACGGACGCCGACGAAGAGGGCGAGGGCGGCGGCCGCGGCGAGCGCGGGCTTCCAAACGGGGCGGAAAACGAGGAGGGATTTCCCGTCGTGCCGCAGGCGCGCGGCGATGCGCGCGGCGGCATCGGGAGCGGGGTCTGCGGCGGGAGCCGGGGCGGCGTCGGCGAGGGCGCGGAGCTGGTCGCGGAACCGGCAGGCCGCGGGGTTGGCGGCGAGTTCGGCGTCCAGCGCGCGGCGCTGGGCGGGGGAAAGTTCGCCGGACGATTCGAGGAGGAGGAGCTGTTCGAGCTGTTTCGGATTCATGGCCGGGACTCCTGGAGTTCGCGGTAGGCGGGGGCGAGATCGGCGCGCAGCTTGGCGAGGGCGTACTGCATGCGGCCGAGGGCGGTGTTGACGGAGGTGCGCTGGATGCGGGCGATTTCCTTGAAAGTCAGGCCGGCGTCGAGGCGCAGCCAGAAGACTTCGCGCTGCGCGACGGGCAGGCGCGCGGCGGCGGCGGCGATGTGCCGGCCGAGGTCGCGCCCGGCGGCTTCGTCGGCCGGGGAGAGCGCGGCGGCGGGAATCAGGTCGGCGAGAAACGCGCCGTCGGCAACGGGGGCATCGAGGGAGCAGTCGGGTTTCTTCCGCCGGGCCTGGTCGATGACGAGGTTGTGCGCGATGCGGAACAACCAGCCGAGCAGATGGCGTTGACGGAAAACGTTCATGTGTTCGATCGCGCGGACCCAGGTTTCCTGGAACCATTCGTCGGCCTCGCCGGGATTCGCGGCGAACCGGGACAGGAAGGCGAAGAGCGGCCGCTTGTACTTCTCGACGAGTTGGCCGAGGGCTTCGGCGTCGCCGCGGCGATAAGCTGCCAGGAGCTGCGCATCTTCGTTTTCCCTGGGGGAGTTCGTTTCCACGTTGCCTTTCGAGCCAGATAACGGATGGGCGGGCGGATTTATTGTGGGCCGAAAACGAATCTTCCGACGAGCGAAAAATCGAGCCGGGCCAAAACCGTCCGTCCGGCGGCATAATTCGATGCGGCAAAACGGATTAAGAGCGACGTTTACGGCGCGGTCGGGTCGAAAATGGCGGGGAAGAGGCCGCGCACGGAGTTGAGCAGGAAAAGACGCGGCGCGGCACGGAGTTCGTCCAGGGAAAGGCGCCGCTCGCGCAGGACGCCGCGGGCGAGGAGTTCGGCGCGGGCGACGCCCGGCAACAGGCCGCACTCCACGGGCGGGGTGCACAGCGCACCGTCGAGTTCAACGGCGAGGTTGGCGATCGTGCTTTCGGTGACCTCGCCGGCTTCGTTCCAGAGAATCACGTCGTCGTGCCCGGGAAAATCCGCCTTGGCCGCTTCGTAGACGCGGCGCTGCGTCGTCTTGTGGTAGAGAAAAACGTCGTCGGGGTCCACGGGGCGGCGGGCGAGGGCGACGCGGAAAAAGGGGCCGGAGGCGCGCGGGGCGAGGGGCGCGGACTGCAGGGTCGGCGTGCCGTCTTCGGCGAGCAGAAGGCGGAGGCGTTGCGGGGCGGGAGAGAAGGTGCGGACGAGCGTTTCGAGCGCCGTGCGGATGCGGGCGAGGTCGCACGGGTAATCGAAGTAGTCCGCCGAATCCCGCAGCCGCGCCAGATGGAGTTCGAGCAGGCGGATGCCGTCGGCGGGCGTCCACAGCAGGGTCTCGAGCAGGTCGAACGGCGGGCGCGGCGGCGCGGCGAGGATGCGCGCCTTGGCGCGGCACTCGGCCTGTTCGGCGTCCAGGTCGGAATCCCAGACGATGCCGCCGCCGACGCCGTATTCGGCGCGGCCGGAACGGACGTCGGCCAGCAGCGTGCGGATGGCGACATTGAACTGCGCGCGGCGGCCGGGGGCGAGGAAGCCGATGGCGCCGGTGTAGGCCTGGCGCGGGGAGGTTTCGAGGCCGGCGAGGATCTCCATCGTGCGCGCCTTGGGCGCGCCGACGATGGACGCGGGCGGGAACAGCGCGGCGAAGATTTCGGCGACGGACGCGTCGGTCTCGGCGGCGACGGCAGACACGAGCTGCCAGACGGTGGGATATTTTTCGGGCGCGCACAGGCGCAGGACCTCGACGGTGCCGGGCCGGGCGACGCGGCCGAGATCGTTGCGCGCCATGTCGAGGATCATGAGGTTCTCGGCGCGTTCTTTTTCGGAGGCGAGGAGGGCGGCGCGCCGCGCGCGGTCTTCGGCCGCGGAGCGCCCGCGCGCCGCGGTGCCTTTCATGGGGCGCGACTCGAGGCGCGTGCCGTCGAGGCGGAAAAAAAGTTCGGGCGAGGCGCTGCAGAGGCGAAACGGGCCGGCGGCGACGTAGGCGCCGTAGGGCGCGCGCTGGGCGTGGGCCAGCGCGAGGAAGGTTTCCCAGGGATCGGCCGCGAACGCGGCGCACCGGAGGCGGTAGGAGTAATTGACCTGGTAGGTGTCGCCGGCGCGGATGCGGCGCTTGATTGCGGCGAAGGCGCCGGCGTAGGCGGCCGGAGCGACGTCGGGTTGCCAGTCGCCGGGCGCGGCCGCGGAAGCCGGCGGCAGATCGACCGGTTCGGGATCCGCGAAGAGACCAAACCAGAGCAAGGGCAGCGCTCCGGGCGGTCGGACGGCGAGGGCGGCGTCGAACGCGGGCGCGGCTTCGTAGGCCACCCAGCCCGCGGCGTGCAGGCCGCGCTCCGCGACGGCCCGCTCGACCTCGCGCAGGCCGGGCAGCACATCCCCGATCCGGTCGGCGACGACGGTCGCGACGGGGTTCCGGAAGCGCAGCCAGCGGCCGGCGGCCGCGTCGCGCAAGACGACGAGAGCGGGGGCGGAAGCTGCGGCGGTAGCGGCCATGGCGGGGATTAAGCGGCAGGCGGCGACCGGTTTCAATCCCGAAGGCGGGATTTCTCGGCAGGACAATCCCCAGTTTTGAGGGGTGATTTGGCGCAAGTGGTTGGGGGGATTGAAAACGCCACGCCAGACAAGTGAAAATGGCCTCGCCGGGCCACGATGCGACGGGCATCGTGCAGGTTGCAACACCGAACCGGGAGGCCGAGATGAACCGTATCCTGATTGCGCATCGCGTGCGAGAACAACTGGAGGGATTTCTGGGGATATTTTCTCCCCGCTTTTCCAGGCCGCGCCTCAAGTTCATCGGGCAGATGGTGTTCGGGATGCAGGCGCGGCAGGACGTGAAGCTCAGTTCCATCGCCCGCGCCCTCGACGAGGACATCTTGGCGAAGAAGACCGAGGAGCGGCTGAGCCGGCACCTGGATGCGCCCGGGCTGGCGCAGGCGGTCAACGAGCAGATCGCCGCGCACGCGGCGGCGCGGATCCGGGAGGACACGCTGATCATCGTAGACCCGACCGACGTGCGCAAGCCCCATGCCGAGAAGATGCCCTATCTGGCCACCATCCGCGATGGCAGCAAGGGCGAACTGGGACCGGGCTACTGGGGGTGCCTGGCCGTGGCCTGCGAGCCGACGCGCCGGCGGGTGGTCCCGCTGCATCAATGCCTCTGGAGTGCGGAAGCGCCGGACTTCGTGAGCGAGAACGCCCAGATCCTGCAGGTGATCGACACCGTCCGCGCTCCCACGAAGGGGCGCGGCATCTACGTGATGAACCGCGGCTTCGACCGCGCCGAACTGCTGCATCCGCTGCTGGACCGGCGGCTGCGCTTCATCGTCCGGCTGGTGGGCGACCGCCACCTGATCGGCCGCCGCGGCACGCAACGGGCAAGCGAAATGGGCCGGACCTGTGCGATGCGCTACGCCGAAACGGTGATCAAGGCAGGGCTGGACACGGAAAAGAAGCTGCCGCTGGAGTTCGGCTGCGTTCCCGTGAAGCTGCCGGAACGGCCGGAACAGCTATATCTGGTCGTCGTGCGCGGCTTCGGAGAGGAACCGATGTTGTTGCTGACCAGCGTGGCGCTCACATTCTCCCGCAAAAGCCTGTGGGCCATCGTGCGCGGCTATCTGTGCCGCTGGCTGGTAGAGGAAACCATCCGGTTCATCAAGCAAAGCTACCATCTGGAAGACATGCGCGTGCTGCGCTACGAGCGCTTGCGCAATCTGATGGCGCTGGTGCTGGCCGCCGTCTACTTCGCCGCCGTGTGGCTGGGCGAATCCCTGAAGCTGGCCGTGCTGACCACCCGCGTCATCCAGACCGCCAAGCGGTTCTTCGGCGCCCCGGACTTCCACTACTACGCCTTGGCTTCCGGCATCGCCATCCTGTTCTCCCGTCTGGGCCGCTGGAAGCCTCCGTCCAGACACTCGCCAAGCCCCGCCGATGGGGTGCAATTGGCTTGGCCCTTCCTGGAAGCCTGAAAAACTGGGGATAGTCCTGATTTCTCGGTTCTTGAAGTGGCGGGGGCAGTTGGGATAAGGTACGGTTTTTCACTGGAGAGGATCCCCATGCAACGGACCATGCTGAAATCGAAAATCCACCGCGCGACGGTGACGGGGCTCGAACTCGATTACGAGGGGAGCATCGCCATCGATCCCATCCTGTTGGAAGCGGCGGACATCCTGCCGGGCGAGCAGGTCCACGTCCTGAATCTCCAGAACGGCGAGCGGCTGGTCACCTACGCGATTCTCGGCAAGCGCGGCACCGGGCAGATGATGCTCAACGGGCCGGCGGCGCGCCTGGCCTACAAGGGCGACACGATCATCGTCATCGCCTATGCGGAGATGGACGACGCCGAAGCCAAGAAATTCAAGGCGACCGTCGTGAAGGTCGACGCGAAAAACCGGATCGTCAAGGTCCTGAAGAAATAGCGGGGACGCATCCATGGGCCTGTTGATCCGCGGCGGCGAGGTGGTGACGGGACGCGGCCGCTGCGCCGCGGACGTGTGGTGCGAGGGGGAGCAGATTTCGAAGGTCGAGCGGGGGCTCGCGCCGCCGCCGGGGGCGACGGTGGTCGAGGCGGCCGGCAAGCTGGTGTTTCCGGGGTTCATCGATCCGCACGTGCACGCCTACCTGCCGCTGGTGCACGTGACGGCGAAGTCGGACTACGCCAACTGCACGCGCGCGGCGCTGCTGGGCGGGACGACGTGCCTCATGGATTTCGCGGGGGCGGGGCGGGAAAAGGATTTCGACGAGGCGTGGGCGGCGTGGGAGGCGCAGATCGCCGGGAAGGCCTCGTGCGACGTGGGGTTGCACCTGATGGTGCGGCGGTTCGACGCCGAGCTGCAAAAGCAATTGGAGCGGCTCGTCGCGCGCGGGCTGAAGTCGCTGAAGATCTACCTGGCCTACAAGCCGGCGCTGGCGATCGGCGACGAGGATCTGTTCCGCGTGCTGCGGTTCGCGGCGGCGCACGACCTGGTCGTGATGGCGCACTGCGAAAACGCGGAGCTGATTCCGGCCTTGCAGCAGCAGCTGCTGGCGGAAGGCAAGACGGGGCCCGAGTGGCATGAACCGAGCCGCCCGCCGATGGTGGAGGCGGAAGGCGTCTGCAAGTTCCTGACCTTCGCGGCGGCGGCGGGCGCCAAGGCCTACGTCGTGCACCTGAGCTGCGCGGAAGCGCTGACGATGGCCGACCGGTTCCGCGGCAAGCTGCCGCAGCTATATATCGAAACGATGATCCAGTACCTCACGCTCGACAAGTCGTACGCCGAGCGGCCGGACTTCGAGGGCGCGAAGTGGATCCTCTCGCCGCCGCTGCGCGAAAAATCCGACCAGGCCGCGCTGTGGGCGGGGCTGGCGGACGGCCGCATCGACACGCTGGGCACGGACCACTGCCCGTTCGATTTCAACGGCCAGAAGACGCTGGGCCGCGGCGATTTCACGAAAATCCCCAACGGCCTCGCGGGCGTGGAGGAGCGCGTGGCGCTCGCCTACACGGCGGGCGTGGTCGGCGGGAAGATTTCTTTGGAGCGCTTCGTGGAAGTGGCGGCGGAAAACCCCGCGAAGATCTTCGGCCTGTGGGGCCGCAAGGGCACGGTCGCGCCGGGCTTCGACGCGGACCTCGTGGTGTGGGACCCGAACGCGCGGCGCACGATTTCGCAAAAGACCCAGAGCCTGGATATCGATTACAATCCCTATGAAGGCTTCGAAGTGGTCGGCGCGCCGGAAGTCGTGACCGTGCGCGGCGAAATCATGGTGCGCGGCGGGCAGTTCGTGGGGACGGCGGGCAAAGGGCGGCTGCTGACGTGAGGGGACGGGGGCAAATGTCCAATATCCAATATCCAATATCCAGCAACCAAGTGGGGGGGCGGAAAAGTTTTCCACACCGTGGAAAACTTTTTTCCACACGGTGGAAAAGTGCGCTGATTCTGTTTGCGGCGGTTTGCGCGCCGGCGTGGGCCGCCGAACCGGCGCCGTGGATCGCGGAAGCCGACTGGGGGCCGCTGGCGTCGTGGCTGACGGATGGCGACGGCAACGAGCGCTTCCGCGCGGCGGGGCCGTTCTGGGAAGACGCGGCCAGCCCCGACGGGAAAAAACTGATGGCGTTTCCGCGGCCGCTGTGGGCGCGGGCGGTCGATCCGGAAGCGGACCGCGATTCGTGGGATTTCTGCTGGCCGCTGGCGTCGGGCAAGACGTTCGGAAGCGAACGGTCCTGGCGGGTGGGACTGGCGTGGTTCCTCGACGACGACCGCGCCGACCCGGCTTCGCGCTACCGTTTTTGGCTGTTGCCGCTCTGGTTCCACGGGCGCGCGGCGGACGGCGCGGGCTATGCGGCGCTGTTCCCGCTGGGCGGGCAAATCCGGAATTTCCTCTTCAAGGACCGCATCCGGTTCGCGCTGTGGCCGCTGTGGGCCGAGACGCAAGTCAACGACATGCGCACCGTCAACGTGCTCTGGCCGATCTATTCGCGCTCCACGACGCCGGACGGCCATCTGGAGCGATTGCGGTTCTTTCCGCTTTACGCCCGGACGAAAAGCGTTCGCCAGTTCGAGAAGACGGCCATCCTGTGGCCGCTCTGGAACCATGCGCGCTACGTGCACCCGAAAGCCAGCGGCACGGCGTGGGTGCTGTTTCCGGTGGCCGGGCGGATCGATCTGACCAGCCAGAAGGGCTGGATGGTCCTGCCGCCGTTCTTCCAGTTCGTCCGCGGCGAGCAGCTGAACCGGACGTATTGTCCGTGGCCGTTCTTCCAGCGCGAGACGGGCGTGCGGGAGAAGCTGTACGTCTGGCCGCTCTACGGGTTCCGCAAGGACGGACCGCTGGAGCGGCGGTTCTGGCTGTGGCCGCTCGCCAGCCGCGAGGTCAACGAATTCGCGCACCGGAAGCGGACGCGCTGGATGCTGACGCCGCTGTGGACGTGCGCGACGGAAACGGCCCTGCCGCCGGCGGTGGGCGGCAAGGCGTTTCCGTTTGGAGGAAAATCGGCGCCTGCGGTGGCCGCGCCGCCCACGAACGATCCGCCGGTGCTGGCGCGCCGGACGAAGCTGTGGCCGTTGTACTCCCGCCAATGGGACGCGGAGGCGCAGACCTCGCGCACGCGGCTGCTGGACCTGTGGCCGGGGGGACGCCCGCCGGCGGTGGAGCGCAGCTGGGCGCCGCTCTGGACGCTGCTGGACGTGCGGGCCCACGGCGATAACCGCGACGTCGATGCGCTGTGGGGCGTTTACCGCACCGCGCGGCGCGCGGACGGCGCGCGGGCGACGACGCTCTTCCCGCTGTGGCGGCACGAGCGGGCCGGGGGCGACGCGGCCCGCCGCTGGTCGGTGCTGAAAGGATTGATCGCCTACGACCGAACGGCTACAAATCGTCAGGTGCGCTTCCTGTGGCTGGGCCGGGTGCGGCTGGCGCCGCCGGCCGGACCGGACGCCGACAACGAATGATCACGCGCGAACAACAGTATTTCGAGCCGCCGCCGAACGCGCTCGTCGCGCTCGGACGGCGCGTGATCCTGGCGTGCCAGGGCAGCGGCCGCGCGCTGCTGCTGCTGGGCGGGGCGATCCTGCAGGTGCCGTACGCGTTTTCCCGGAAAAACCGGGCGGACGTGATGCAGCAGTGCTACGTCGTGGGCATCAAGAGCCTGGGCGTGGTGTCGGTGGTGGGGCTGTTCACGGGCATGATCCTGGCGCTGCAGCTCGGGCTGGCGCTGCGGATCTTCAGCCAGGAAGGCCAGATCGGCACGCTGGTGTGCAACGCCATGCTGCGCGAAATGGGCCCGTTCATGACGGGGCTGGTGATCGCGGCGAGCGTGGGCTCGGCCATCGCGGCGCAGCTGGGCACGATGACGGTGTCCGAGGAAATCGCCGCGCTGGACGTGATGGGGATCGATCCGCGGCGCTACCTGATGATGCCGCGCCTGGTGGCGCTGGCGGTGATGACGCCGATGCTGACGGCCTACATGGATTTGATCGGGTTGTTCGGCGGGTCGGTGGTGGGCGCGACGATGCTGGGGGTGTCCTACGAGGCCTACTACGACATCGCCTTCCGCTACACGCACAACAAGGATCTGTGGGTGGGGTTGCTCAAGGCGTTCATTTTCGGGCTGATCGTGACCTGCGTGGCGTGCTACCAGGGCTTCACCACCCGCGAGGGCGCGGTCGGCGTGGGGCGGGCGACGCGCCGCACCGTGATCGTGTCGTTCCTGCTGATTTTGACGCTGGGCTATTTCGTGACGAGGCTGTTCTACAAATGATCCGCTTCGAACACGTGACCAAGCGCTTCGGGCGCAAGACGGTGCTGGACGACGCCAGCTACGAGATCGAAAAGGGCGAGACCTTCGTGATCGTGGGGCTCTCCGGCGCGGGCAAGAGCGTCAGCCTCCGGCACATGATCCGGCTGCTGACGCCGGAAGCCGGCCGGGTGTGGGTGGGCGACGACTGCGTCAGCGAGGCGGACGGCGCCCGGCTGGAAAAGATCCTGCGGCGCTTCGGCGTGCTGTTCCAGGGTTCGGCGCTGCTGCAGTGGCTGAACGTGGAGGACAACGTTTGCCTGCCGCTGCGGCAGACGACGAACCGGCCCGATGCGGAAATCCGGCGGATCGCGGCGGAAAAACTCGCGCTGGTCGGGCTGGAGGGCGCCGGCGACAAGCTGCCGGCGGACATCTCCGGCGGCATGCGCAAGCGCGTGGGACTGGCGCGGGCCATCGCCACCCAGCCGGAAATCATCCTCTACGACGAACCGACCTCCGGGCTGGATCCGCTGATTTCGCGCCAGATCGACCTGCTGATCGACGACCTGCGGAGGCGGCTGGGCGTGACGAGCGTGGTGGTGACGCACGATCTCTACAGCGCGCTGGGCATCGGCACCCGCGTGGCGATGCTCCATGAAGGCCGGTTCGTGGTCTGCGCGCCGCCCGCGGAATTCGTTGCATCGGAACATCCGGTCGTGAGAGACTTCTTGCGGGCCCAGGGCATCGCCGGCTTGGAAGACGTCCGAAAGGCGTTTGGAAAATGAAGTTCAAGAAACAAGTGGCCATCGAAGCGACGGTGGGCGTGTTCGCCTTCCTGATCATCGCGGTGCTCTTCGCGCTGACGACGTATCTCAGCGAGGAAATGCTGTTCCGGGAATACCAGTATCTCGAGGCCACGTTCGAATCGGTCAATGGGCTGCGGTTGGGCGACGAAGTGAGCGCGCGGGGCGTGACAATCGGCAAGGTGAAGGGCCTCTGGCTGGAGCCGGACGGCGTCCACGTGCAGGCGCGCCTGGACGTGCCCGTGGAACTGCACGAGGGCTACCGGATCGAAGTGGCGACCGGCTCGGTGCTCGGCGGGCGCTACCTGAGCGTGGACCTCGGCGATCCCGCCGCGCCGCAGCTCTCCCTGGACGCGCCCTTGCAGGGCAGCGCTTCGGCCGAGCTGATGGACACGGCCACGAAGACGGTCCAAGACATCCAAGCCGCGCTCAACGACGGCGTGCTGGCCGACCTGAAGGCCGCCATGGCGCAGATCCGCAAGATCACCGAAAGCCTCGGCGAAGGCAACGGCACCCTCAGCCGCCTGCTCAACGACGACCAGCTCTACGGCGACGTCCAGCAGATCGCCGCGAACGTCCGCACGATCAGCGACGCCATCGCGAAGGGCGAGGGCACCATCGGCAAGCTGGTGATGGACGACGAGGTCTACGGGCAGTTGCGGCAGATCGCCGCAAACCTCGGCGACCTCAGCGACCGGCTCGCCCAGGGCGAGGGCACGATGGGCCGGCTGCTGAGCGAGGACGACCAGGTCTACCGGGATCTGGCCGCTACCGTCGCGCAGGTGCGCGCGCTCGCGGAATCCGTCGGCCGCGGCGAGGGCACGCTCGGCAAGCTGCTGGCCGACGAAGGGGTCTACCGCGAGTTCCAGTCCCTGCTGCGCGAAGGCCGCGCCACGGTGGACGACATGCGCGAGACCTCGCCGGTCACCACCTTCACCAGCATTTTCTTCGGGGCGTTTTGACGGCGCGGAAGCGGAGGCACGACATGAAGACACGCGGACGGAACATGACGGCGGCGTTGCTGATCGCCGCCTTGGCGGTCGCGACGGTGCCGGCGGCGCCGGCGCGCGCGGAATCGGGCGACGACTCGATGGGCGCCGCGGTCACCGTCGGGCTGATGGCCACGGTGCTCGTGGTGTACGGTCTGGTGGCGCTGCGGGCCGACGTGGACCGCTACACGCAGGCCGACGTGGAAAAAGCCATCGCGCGGGCAGCGCAGGCGGCCGAGGAATCGCCGCTCGTCCTGCAGGCGGTGGCCGCGCCCCTCGGGGCCGACGCGGGCGGCGCGAAAACCGAAGTGGCCGGCGCGACCGTCGGCTGGCGGGTCCGCTTCTAGGAGCCGCGCGGCGTGGACGACGGCCACCGGATCGAACAGGCCTTGGCCGCCGCGCTGGCCGATCATCCGGAGGGAGAGCTGGTCCGCGCGGCGCGCTACGCGACGCTGGGCGGGGGCCATCGCTGGCGGGGCCGCATGGCCTTGCTGGCCGGCCGGGCGTTCCGCGCGGAGGCGGACGCCTGCGCCCTGCCGTTGGCGGCGGCGGTGGAAATGATGCACGCGGCTTCGCTCGTGCTCGACGATTTGCCTTCGATGGACGACGCCGCGACGCGCCGCGGCAAGGCCTGCGTCCATCTCGTGTTTCCGGACTGGGCGGTGGATCTGCTGCCGGCGTTTTTGGTCAATCGGGCCTACCGGACGGTGGCGGACGCGGACGCGGCGCCGGCGGAACGCCGGATCCGCGCGCTGCGGCTGCTGGGGGAACTGGGCGGCGAACTGGCCGCCGGCCAGGAAGCGGATTTGGCGCTCGCGCGCAAAAAAGCGTCCGCGGCGGAATTGCTGGACTGCTACGCGCGGAAGAGCGGGGCGCTGTTCGCGGCGGCGCTGGCCGGCGGCGCCTTGCTGTGCGGCGCGGACGAAGCCGCCGCCGGCGACTTGCGCGCGGCCGGCATCCGCCTGGGCCAGGCCTACCAGTTGCTCGACGACGTCGCCGACGGCCCGGAAGAGGACGGCGCCTACCGCGAGGCCGGACGATACACCGCCTATGCGCTGTTCGGCCCCGAAAACGCCGGCGCCCGCGCCGAAGCGCTGCTGGCGGAAGCCGCGCGGACGTTCGCGCGCCTGGGGCCCGCGGCCGAAGAATTGCGCGGCCTGTTGGAACGGATGCGGGGCCGCTGAACTCAGGCGCCGGCGGCGCGCGCGAGGCGCGCGCCCCACGCGCAGGCGCGTTCCAGTTCGCCCCGCTTGAGCGGGCCGGTCATGCCGGCGACCCCGAAGCGCTTGCCGCGCGCGAGCGGCGCGTAACCGGCCTTTTTCAGGCCCCGCAAGATGGACCCCGTGGCGCCGCCGGGCGAAAACCACATCCGCGTTTCGAACGCCGCGCCGCGGCCGCGGCCCGCCGGCAAGGCGTCCAGCCATCTCCGCAGGGCGGGATGCGACAGATCCGGCGGCGCGGCGAACGAACCCGCTTTCTTGCGGATGGTTTCGCGGATGTCGTCGGTCGGCAGCCGGAAGGCGAACAGCGGCGCGCCGGCGACGATCAGGTCCGCGCCGGCCACGGCGTCCGGCGTCGCTTCGGCGGTGGATAGCGCGCGGGCGTCCGGGCCGAGTCCGGCGGCGATGGCGCGGGCGACGGCGGCGGTGTTGCCCCACAACGATTCGTAGACGACGATGGCTTTCATGGATGCTCCTTCACGCAGGCCAGTCTACGGCGGGGCGGAGAGCGGAGCAAGCCGTTCCGGCCGGCGGGCCGGACGGAAAATGGTGCTCGGGGGGGGACTCGAACCCCCACGGGTTGCCCCACATGCCCCTCAAACATGCGTGTCTGCCATTCCACCACCCGAGCACCGGGAGAGGGAAAGACCTCGTGGTCGATCGGGCGCAGAAGATACGTGTTCGGATTTCCGCCCGCAAGCGTTTTCGGCGCCGCCGGCGACTTTTATTCGCCGGCGGGGGCGTTGGTCGCGGCGGCGGCGTCCGCATCGCCGCGCTCGATGGGGCAACGGATGCCGGTGGCGGCCTGGATGAGCACTTCGGTTTGCTGCGGTGCCTGGCCGGGCAAGGCCAAGGTCAGCCGCGCGGACGGGGGCAGTCCGGGCTTGGTTTCGCCCTTGGGCGGCGGCCAAACCGAATGGGCGACCTCCTCAGACAGGATTTCGACGGTCAGGGCAAACCGGCCGGTGAACAGGACGTTCGTGACGGGGGCGTCGGCGAACGGGCCGGAACAGGGGACGGAGATGCGCCGCCATTCGCGCTGCGCGCCGCGGGTCGGCGCGATTTCGTAGGTGATCTGTTCGACGTCGTAGCCCAAGGGGCCGGGAACGGGAACGTAGAACGACAAAACCGTTTCCGGCTGGCCGATTTCCGAGGAAACGGACAGTTGCAGCGGCGGCACGTCTTCCACCGGCGGCGCATAGGCGCAGGCGAGTTCGCGGGAGAGGGTGCGCAGCGCGGCGCGGGCGGCAAAAGGACCCCGGAGCCGTCCGGATTGGCCTTCGCCGGCGGCAAACAAGCCGTGGACCAAGGTGCCCAAAATGGCGGCGACCAAGGCGCCCAGCGCCAGCGCCAGCAGCAATTCGACGAACGTGAAACCCGGCGAGCGGTTGCGCGAAGAACCCCGGTTCATGGCGCCGCCTCGGGCCGGAATCAGCCGGCCTTCGCCAGCATGAGCAGGAAGAACGCGAGCGCCACCAGCGCGACGATGCCGACGGCGAACAGCGCAAAATACCAGACGCCGCGCCGCTCCTTGGGGGGGGCGCCGAAGGGGGAAATGCTGGCGAAATCCTGCGGGGCGGACATGGTGCCGGTGGCGACTTCGGCATCGGCGTCCGTGTAGCGGGCGCCGGAACTGGCCAATTCGGGGGCGTCGAACAGGAATTCGATGGAGCCGAGTTGGATCAAATCCTTGTGGTGCAAGGCCGATTCCTTGACGTCGCGGGAGTTCACGCGGGTGCCGTTGGTGGAGTCGAGATCCTGCAGGACGCAGGAATCGCCGCTGCGCAGGATGCGGCAATGGTGGCTGGAAATCGTCGGGTGGTCCAGGAGGATCATGTTGTCGGCCTTGCGGCCGATCGTGATCTCGCCCTGTTCGATGGGATATTCGCGTCCCTTGAAGTCGCCGGACATGCCGCTGAGTTTGGCCATGGAATCGTCTCCGTGCTGTGAAGTCAACCCGTCTTAAGGCTATCCATCGTGCCTTTGGGCGGAGGGAAAATCAACCTCAAATATGTTGCGGAAAAGCGCTGGTTTTCAGTTGACGGACGGGGGGCGGTAAAGCATTATTTACGCACGGTTAACAAAGGCCCATGGCGGGCCGCGTGGTCAAACGGATTTGCCGCCCGCGGGCAAGGAGACAAAAGATGAAGAAGATCTTCGCGTTTTCGATGGTGGGGTTGATGCTGGCCGCCGCGGTCGCCACGGCCGCTCCGGCCCCGAAGGAGAAGGCCGCCAAGGCCGAACCGGCAAAGGAGAAAGCCGTCGCCAAGTCCCAGCCCTCCGGCCCCGTGACCCACGTCCAACTGGCGGAACTCCTCGTCAAGGCGCTCGGGCTGGTCCGCTACCTGCCGGTCGCCCCCTCCGCCCAGCAGACGTTCGATCTGCTCATGCAGAACGGCATCAGCCCGCAAGGCGGCTGGCTGCTGGACGCGGTGGTCACGAAGGCGGACCTTGCGCGCGTGCTCGTCCAGGCCCTCAACATGCAGGACCAAGTGGAAAACCCCAATGATCCGCAGTCGTGGATCGACGCGCTGAAGGCCGCGGGCATTTCGCTGGACCGCCTCAGCGAAGCCATCCGTTCGGTCGAAGCCCTGCCCGACGGCATGGGCCAGGACGTGCGGCTGCAGTCCACCGACCCGCTGGTCTACAACGTGAACTTCACGCCGGGCGGCACGGTGCAGTATTCCGTGGATCTGGCCCTGGTGACGCGGATCTTCACCGAACTGGAAGCGATCCGCGGCGAATTCCGCCCGATTTCCCCGACCCCCTACTGAGCCCGGCCCCCGATCTGAGGATAGCACACATGAGGAACACCGAAATGAAGCAAATTCGCATTTTCACCGTTGCGGCGTGCCTGGCCGCGTGGGCGGCCTCGGCTTTCGCGGAATCGCCCGTCCACCTGAGCAACCGGCTGCGCATCGGCTACGACGACAACGTCTACCAGGCCGGCGAGGCCACGTTGCCGGACGGCTCGACGGTCCAGCACGACGAAACCGACAGCTTCCGCATCCTCAACGAGATCGAACTGCTGCTGAACCTGAACCTGCCGCGGACCTATCTGGGCCTGCGCTATCGCCCGACCTTGGCGTGGTTCTCGGACCGCGAAGGCGACGACACGGACTTCTGGCACGACCTGGACCTGAACTTCGTCCAGAAGTTCTCGCCGGCGCTGTCCCTGTCCTTCAACGACACCCTGCGCTACAGCCAGTTGCCCGAGCTGCAGGACGACAACTTCGTCGTGCGCCAGGACGACGACAACTACTACAATTCCGCGCTGGCGACGCTGTCCTACAATATCCGTCCGGAAACCCGCATCGACGTGTCGGGGCGCCACATCCTGCTGCGCTACACCGAAGACGACCACGAGAACGACAACTACTACAGCGTGGTCGGCGGCTTCACGCTGCGCCAGCAGCTGGCCAGCCGCACCACCCTGCTGGGCGACCTGCGCTACCAGACCTTGGTCTACGACGAGGCGGAAGACGCCTACAACCGCGACGCCAACTCCGTCTTTGCCGGTCTCGGCGCGGAACAGACCTTCAATCCGAAGCTGATCGGCACCCTGCGCGGGGGCTTCGAGCAGCGCCAGTACGACAACGACGATTACGACGACAACTCCCAGCCCTACGGCGAACTCTCGGCGACTTTCCTGCCGTCGCCGGCCACCCGCATCACCGGCTCGGCCTCCTACTCGATCTACGAGTCGGACATCTCGTCCTTCCTCAGCCAGAACCGGACCTATCTGTCCCTGAGCTTCGCGCACGACTTCACGGCCAAGCTGAGCTTCTACGCCAGCGGCGCCTACGCCATCAACGAGTACGAAGCGGACTACTCGCTGGAGGACGGCGCGGAAGACGCCGACGAAACCACCATCCTGGTGAGCGCGCGGCTGTCCTACCGGATCAACCGGATCAACTGGATCGAAACGGGCGTGCAGTACGTCGAACTGGACAGCGACATCGTGAACCGCGAGAGCTACGACCGGCTCCGCTGGGACGTGATCGGCTGGAAGATCCAGCTGTTCTAGTCCGGCAGGACGGGGGAGGCGACCGGCGACGGCCGCCTTTTCCCTGTTCCGGACAAACCAGCCACGCGGGGCGGCATCGCCCCGCCCGGCATTTGTAGGACATAACCCCCATGGCAGAAGAATCCCAGACCACGGCCCTCCACTTCCTCGACTATTGGCGCGTCATCCGCGACCGCAAGGAGGTCATCCTGGCGGTCGCGCTGCTCACCATCGTGACGGGCACCGCCTACACGCTGATGATGCCGAAGAAGTTCACCGCGACCACCCAGCTCGAGGTCCGCGAAGACGCCATGGACGTGGATCCCTTCTACGAGCGCCAGGTCAACCGCATGGGCTACAATCCCTTCTTCCTGATGACGCAGGAAAAAATCATGAGGTCCCGGCCGGTGCTGACGGCGGTCATCCGGAACCTGAACCTCCAGAAGGTCTGGGGCGCGCAGCTCAACGAGGACAAGTCGCCCGTGGCCCCGGAACTGGCCCTGCAGATCCTGGCGCGCAGCCTGCGCGTGGAGCAGGACCGCGACACGACGCTGATGAACATCAGCGTCACCACCGAAGACCAGAAGCTGTCCGCGGAAATCGCCAACGAAATCGCCAACGTCTACCGGGACCGCCGGCTGTTCGCCAAGCGCCGCGAGATCCAGCACGCCATCGACGCGATGAGCAACGAGGTGCGCAAGCAGCAGGAACGCGTGGAAGAAGCCGAAGCCGAGCTGGAGCGCATCCGCCAGGAGCGCGGCATCGCCCTGATCGGCCGCGGCCAGATGGGCATCCGCGTGGAAGCCACGCGCCTGAACATGCTGGAAACCGAACGCAGCGCCGCCCGCGTCGAGATGCTGGTGCGCAAGGCCCGCCTGGACCAGCTCGAGGGGCTGGAAGGCGAGAAGCTGATGGATGCGGCCGCCTACATCGTGCAGGATCCCACCCTGATGGGCATCCGCCAGCAGCTGATCGACAGCCAAGTCAGCCTGCAGCTCATGATCCAGAACGGCGTCATGGGCGAAAACCACCCGGAAGTCATGCGTCTCAAGGGCGCCGTCGATGAATTGACGCGTCAGCTCTCGTCCGCCCTGGAAGGGCTGAAGGCCGGCGTCAAGGCCGACTACGAAGTGGCCCGCCAGAAATACATCGCGCTGGACGAAGAACTGGCCCAGATCCGGACCTCGGACATCGTTTCCGAAGGCGAAAATTTCCTGCCGTTCGACCGGGCGGAACGGAACGTCAACATCCAGCGCGACATCCTGACGGCGCTGCGCGCGCGCATCACGCAGACGGGCATCGAAGTGGAAGTGCCCCGCACGGCCGTGGAAATCATCGAAGAAGCCGAGCCGCCGGAGCGTCCGTCCAGCCCGCTGGTCGTGCTGAACATTTTCCTGAGCGTGGTGCTGGGCCTGCTGGCGGGCACCGGCCTGGCGTTTTTCGTGGAATACCTCGACGTGTCCATCAAGACGGTGGACGAAGTCGAGAAGTACCTGGGCTTGCCGGTGCTGGCGGTGATTCCCCAGCAGTCGCGGCCGCTGACGGAAGCCGGCCAGTCGAGCGGCCAGGGCGAAGCCTACCGCGCGCTGCGGACCAGCCTGGCGCTGCTCGCCCGCGAGGGCAAGCAGAAGATCTTCACCGTCATCAGCGGCGGCGTCGGCGAAGGCAAGTCCACCACGCTGTTCAACCTGGCCTACGTGTGCGCGGAGCAGGGCAGCAAGGTGCTGATCGTCGACTCCGATCTGCGCCGCCCCGTGCAGCACAAGATGGTCGGCTTGGCCAACCGGATCGGCATGGTCAACGTGCTGACCGATGAACTGAAGATCGAAGACGTCGTCCAGGAAACCGGCGTGCCGAACCTGTGGCTGATGCCCAGCGGCCGGCTGCGCCGCGGGTCTTTGGGCATCATGAACAACGCGCGCCTGCGCGCCATGCTGGACGTCCTGAAAGAGCGCTACGACTTCGTCCTGCTCGATTCGCCCCCGATTCTCGGCGTGACGGACGCGGCGATCCTGGCCAGCGAAGCCGACGGCGTGCTGCTGGTGGTGCAATACCGGAAATATCCCAAGATCATTTCCCTGCGCGCCAAGCGCATGATCGAAAACGCCGGCGGCCATCTCATGGGCGCCGTGCTCAACAACATCAACATCATGCGCGACGACTATTATTACTACTACCACTACACGACCAAAAAGTACTATGGTAGCACGAAGCACGAAAAAGAGGACGAGGCGCCGGAAGCCTGACATGAATGATGCCCGCCGAAACGTTGGTTGCCGCGCCGCCGGATGGCTGGCGGGCCTGTGTTTGGTCCTGACCGCGGGCTGCGCCTCGTCGTCTTCCTCCCAGAAAGTCTACGACCGCTATGCGGAACTGGTTGCCCAGCGCAACCAGCCGGCCGGCGTCGCGGCTCCGGCGGCGGATCGTCCCGCCGCGGCCAAGCCGGCCAAACCAGCCGAACCGGCTCCGGCGGCCGTCCAGAAGCCCTCGGCCCCCGCCCCGACGCCGGCGCCGGCCGCCAAGCCTTCGGCTTCCGTCCCGCCTCCGGTGCAGGTCGTTGCCCCTCCCAAGCCGGCGGATAATGCCCCGACTCCCGTTGCGGCTCCTGTTGCGGCTCCCGCCCCGGCTCCTGTTCCTGCGCCGGTTCAGGTGCCCGCCGCTGCCCCCGCCGCGGTCTCCGCTCCGACCTCCGTTCCGGCCGCGGCTCCGGCTGCGGCCCCGGCTGCCGCTCCGGCCTTGTCGGATGCCGGCTATCGGCTGAAGGTGGGCGATGGCATCCAGATCTTCTTGCGGGGCATTCCCGGCGGCGAGGCCATCGAGGACGTCATCGACGAGGCCGGCATGATCACCTTGCCGTTCATCAACGAAATCTTGGCCGCCGGCCTGACGGCGTCCGAACTGGAACGCAACGTCCGGCAGACCTATCTGGACCAGGACATCTACCGCAACATCACCGTGAACGTGGTGGTGCCCACGCGCTATTATTTCATCCAGGGCGAAGTCCGCGCGCCGGGCCGGTTCCAGATCATGTCCGCCACGCGGGTTTCCCAGGCCATCGCGGCCTCCGGGGGCTACACCGAATACGCCAGCGGCAAGGTGCTGGTCAAGCGCCAGGGCAAGATCGTCAAGGAAATCCGGAATGCCCGCCGGTTGGAGCGTTCGCCGGAAGACGATCTTCTGCTGGAGCCGGACGACGTCATCGAAGTCCTGCGGAGTTGGTTCTAACAGGAGACGCGTCCGCATGCCGCGTCGGGACGAATGGGGGGCGGAGGGTCCTTCGGCGTCCCAACGAATCTACGATGGTTTGGCGTTGCTGCTGCTGATGTGGCCCGCAACGGGGGGCATGTGGTTGCTGGGCTCCACTCGCACCTGGGGATTCGCGCCGGGGCTGTTCATCTCTTTTCTGGGGTCCCTGCTGGTGCTGGCCCGGCCGCTGGTTTTTCGCGATGCGCCGCGCGCGGCGGCGCCGGCCGGATTCTGGATTTTCGCCGTGCTGGCCGCCTACGTGGCGCTGCGCGTTCCTGCGGCGGCCGTGCCCTATGCGGCCCGCTGGGAGGCGTTGCGCTGGATTTGCCTGACCGCGGCGGCGTGGTCCTGGACGCAAACGGCGCGGGTTGCTCGCCGTTGGCAGGGGCTGCTCTTCATCCTGCTCCTCTCGGTCGCGTTTCAATGCCTCTACGCGACGGTGCAGGAAATGAACGGCGCGCGCGGGGTGCTGTGGATGCTCCGCCCCGAACAGTACGGCCTGCGCGCGAGCGGCACCTACCTGTGTCCCAACCATTTCGCCAACGTCCTGGCGATGCTCCTGCCGGTGGCGGCCGTCTTGCTCTTCCTGCCCGAGGCCGGGTTGCCCCTGCGGTTGATGGCGCTCTATTTCCTGGCCGTCGCCGCGGCGCCGCTCTATTGGTCGCTCAGCCGCAGCGCCTGGCTCGGGGCGCTGGCGGGGCTGGCCGCGACCGCGCTGCTGCTGGCGTTGCGCCGGAGCCGGGCCTGGTTCCTGGCGGCGCTGGTCGCCATGCCGCTGCTGGCGGCGGCGGCGGGTTGGTTCGCTTGGCAGGCGCTGCCGGGCGTGCGGATGCGCGTCGGCGCCGTGTTGGAATCGCGGGCGGAATCGGGCGGCATCCGCGTGCCGATGTGGCTGGATTCGGCGGCGATGATCCGCGCCCGGCCGGTCGCCGGTTTCGGCGGCGGGTCGTTCGTGTGGACTTATCCGGCCTATCAGCGGCGCCCCCGGCACCACCACACCTACGATTTCCTGCACAACGAATTCTTGCAGATGCAGGTGGAATACGGCGCCGTCGGTTCCGGACTGCTGCTGCTCGGCCTGCTCTGGGGCGGGGCCGGCGCGACGCTCGCCGTCGTCCGGTCGCGCAGCCGCGCCGGCGCGGCTTTGTTGGCCGGCGCGGCCGGCGCGGCGGCGGCCGGTCTGGTCCATGCGCTGTTCGATTTCAATTTCCACGTTTTTCCGAATCCGCACGTGCTGGTTTGGATCGGCGGCGTCGCCTGGGGCGTCTGGGCGTTGGAATCGCCGGCGGCGAAGCCCGCGCCGACCTGGCGCCGGCGGCTGGGCCGGACCGCCGCGGCCACCGCCGTCGCGATTTGCGCAGCGGGTGCCTGGCTGGCCTTGGCCGGCGGCCTGGGGTACTACTGGAATCTGCAAGGCGAACAGGCCCGCGAGCGCCTGGATTGGGACGAGGCCGTCGTCGGGTTTGAAAAGTCCATCCGCTGGGACGGCGGCAATTGGCAACCGCATCTGGGGCTGGGCCAGGTGCGGTCGGCGCAAGCCGTTTGGCATCGCGATCCCGATCCGGAGGCGGAGCGCGCGTCCAAGGCGGAGTGGGCCGCCGAGGCGGAAGAACACCTCCTGCGCGCGCAGGAGCTGAACCCCTTCGACATGGCGGCGGCGCTCATGCTGGGCCGGGTCTACAACGCCCGCGGCGAACCCGAGGCGGCGCTCGCGGAATTCCGCCGCGCCGCCGCCGCCCGGCCCCGCTACGTGTTCTACCGCGAGCAGGTCGGCATCCAGTTGCGCCGGATGGGCCGCGACCGCGAGGCGCTCGACGTGTTCCGGGCAAACCTCGCCGACGGCGTGGGCGAGGAAGTCAGCCAACTCAACGTCCGCCTGCTGGAACGCAAGCTCGCCCGCGAGCCGGCGCCGCCGCCCGCGCCCTGAGCCGGCCTAGCTCCGCCACCGCGGACAGGCGCGGAGGAACGGACAGGTCTTGCACGGGGCTTCGTCCGCGGCACAGTCGAAATTCGTTCCGTCGCCCGCGTCGTTGGTTTCGGGATTCTCGAGGGGAAACAACATTTCGTCCGCCGAATCGCGGATGAAGTCGCGCAAGGTTTCGAAATCGTCGGCGGTGAAGGCGAAGCTCGCGCGCCGGTCGTGGACCGGGTTGTAGGCGATGGCCTCGATCGCGGCGGGCGGGGTTGGCCAGCGGTCCAGCGCCAGCAGGGCGTAGACGCCCAGTTGCGCGCGGTGCTCCGCGGGGTCCGCGGCGCCCGTCTTCCAGTCGTAGACGAGCAGCTGGCCGCCGCGCCGGACCACCAGATCGGGCACGGCGAAGACCTTCAGGCCGTCGAGCGTGAAATGGGCGCGGCGTTCCACCGCCAGCAGATCGTCGTCGGGCAGCGCCTGGAGTTCGCGCCAGACGTCGGAGGCCAGGAACCGGCGGATGGCCTGGGCCGTCCGGTCCACGACGGCTTTCCATTCCTCGGGCGGGATGTCGAGCTGGTACTCGTGCTCGAAGAGGCCCGGGACGTGGACGGGGTCCGCGCGGTGGGCGCCCGCGCGCGATTCGCGGAATTCCCGGCGCATGAGTTCGAGCTGCCGGGCCTCGGCCGTGGCGGCCACGTCGCCGGCATCCGCGCGGCGCGCGTTCTTCAGGAGGAATTCGATGGCCTGGTGCGCATGGTGGCCGGCCCACTGCTGGCGGGTCGAGAGACGTTTGAGGAGATAGAGTTCGCGCGCGCGCGCCGGCGCCGCCGGATCCCAGCCGCCCCACGAAGCGTAGTAGGCGAAGTAGTAGCGCTTCAGGCAGGTCTGGAACGTTTCGTGGCGAGAGTGCGACCAGGAAAACTCGTTGGCCAGGGCGCTCATGGGGCGGCGGACTTTCCGAGGCGGCTTTCGATGTCGCGGCGCCAGAGCCGGGCCAGCCCGCCCGCGGCCGTCTCGCGGTAGGCCGCCTGCAGGTCGCGGCCGGTCGCGTTCATGACTTCGATCACGTCGTCGAAGCTGACGAGATGGCGGCCGTCGGTCATCTGCGTGAAGGCGGCGCATTCGAGCGCGCGCAGCGCGGCGTTCATGTTGCGCTCGATGCAGGGAATCTGCACGTAGCCCTCGATGGGGTCGCAGGTCAGGCCGAGATTGTGCTCCATGGCCATTTCGGCGGCGTATTCGATCTGGTTGAGGGTGGCGCCGGCCAGCTGCGCGGCGGCGGCCGCGGCCATCGAGCAGGCCGAACCGATCTCGGCTTGGCAACCCGCTTCCGCGCCCGAGACGGTGGCGTTGGCGCGGATCGAGGCGCCGAAGAGACCGGCGGTGGCGAGCGCTTCGAGAATCTGGCGGCGGGAGGCGCGCTTGGCGGTTTTCAGGTGGTAGAGCACGGCCGGCAGCACGCCGGCGGCGCCGCACGACGGCGCCGTCACCACCTGCATGCCCGCGGCGTTTTCCTCCGCCACGGCCAGCGCGTACGCGGCGACGAGGCCCAGGTCGCGCGCCCAGCCCTTGAGCCGCCGGGCGCGGTGCCACGTCGTGCCCGCGCGCCGCGCCAGTTCCAGCGTGCCGGGCAGGATGATCTGCTTGCTGGCGAGTCCGCGGCGGACGGTTTCGGCCATCGCGTCCCACACGTCGCCCAACCGCGGCCACAAGTCTGGCTCGACGTTCTCCGCCAGCTGCCAGAAGGCCAGGTCGTTGGCCCGGCAATAGGCCATCGCTTCCGCGACGTTCGCGACGGGATAGGCCGCCGGCGGCGCGCCGGGAATCGGCGTGCCGTCGGCTTCGCGCAGGTTGCCCCCGCCGATGCTGCAGACCGTCCATTCCTTCAAAAGCTGGCCGGCGGCGGCGAACGCCTCGAACTTCAGCGTGTTCGGATGCGGCAGGTCGCCGGCCTGCGGATCGAAGACCACCTCGACCGGAATGGGCTGCAGGGTGCGGACCAGGGTGCGGTCCGTCCAGTGTCCGCGGCCGGTGGCCGCCAGGCTGCCGTAGAGCGTGGCGCGGACGCGCGCGGGCGTCTCGGGCAGCGCCTGCAGGAAACGCCGCGCGGCGCGCTGCGGCCCCACGCTGTGGGTGCTCGACGGGCCGGCGCCGATGGCGAAGACCTCGAAAATCGATTGCAGCTGGCCGCTCATGGAGCCTCCGGGGCGCGGCGGGGGAAGGCGCGGCGGACCGCGTCGAGATACGTCGCCAGCGCCAGCCAGATCAGCGCGCCGTTGCGCACCAGGTTCCAGCCGTCGGACACCGCCGCGTCCGCGCGCGTGGAGAAGCACCCGCACGAAGCTTCGATGCCGCGCACGAGATTCAGGGAAATGGCGATCGTGAAGACCGCCAGCATGGCCGCGATGAGCGCCGCGCCCGCGGCGCGCAGCCGCGCCGGCGCGGCCAGCACCGCCAAGCCCGTCGTCAGTTCGATCCACGGCAGCACGAGCGCCACGAGATTGACGAATTCGCCCGGCAAAATCCGGTAGCGGTTCACGGCCAGCGCGAAGGCGGCCGGATCGCGGATCTTCGCGACGCACGCGCCGAGGAAAATCGCGGCGACCCCGAGGCGCGCCAGCCAGACGGAGGCGGGACGGACGCGGCTCATGGCGCGTCTCCCGCGCGCGTCGCGCCGCCGTACTGCACCCACTCCGCGTAGCCGCCCGGATAGAGCGTCAGGTCGGTGAAACCCAGGCTGCGCAGCTTCAGCGCCAGTTCGAGGGCGTCGGTGCAGTCGGCGCCGCCGCAATAGACCAGAACGGGCGTGTCCAGGTGGAGCCGGGCCGCGTGCGCGACCAGTTGCCGCTCCACGTCTTCCAGCGGCAGGTTGAGGGCGCCGGGCAGGTGGCCCGCCGCGTACTGCTCCGGGATCCGCGCGTCGAATGTGATGCCGTTCGTCGAACCCACCCGCGTCCGCGCGCCTTCCAGGAACGTCACCGGCACGCCGGCGCGGAAGGCGAGGTTCTCGACGTGGTGCGCCCAGTCGCTGGTCCACGGCAGGCGCGTCGCGGCCGGCCGCAGCACGTTCGCGGCGAGGCCCAGCGCGGCGGAAACGGCCAAGAGGGCAGCCGCGGCGCCGGCCAACCGGAGCGCGTCGCCGCGCCGGAGTGCCGACGCGCCGCCGGTCATGGGGCCGCCGCGGGCACGACGTAGGCCGCCACCGGAATCGAAAGCTCGGGCTGGTCGGCTTGGTCGGTCTTGACGAACACGCTGCCGTTGACGCTGCCTTCCGGCAGCTCCGGATCGAGCGTCAGTTCGAATTTCTGCGTCGAGCCGTCCGCGCCGGGTTCCGGATCCAGCGGCTTGAGCAGCAGGCCGGGGTGGTCCGCGCGCAGGCTCGTGATCTGGATCGGGCCGCGGGCGGAGACGATTTCGCAGACGCGGCTGCGCGCGTCGGCGGGGCCGATCCGGCCGAAGAAGAGCGCGGAAGGCTGCGCGCGCAGCGGCTGGATCGCGGTGCCCTTGAGCTGCAGGTTCAGGCTGGGCGTGTCGGGATCGTTGCTTTCGACGGTGATCGACTTGATTTGGGCGCCGGTGCGGCCGCGCAGGTCGAGCCGCGCGCGGATGGACGCCTCGCCGCCGGGGGGAATCACGTCCTGCGACGGCTTGACCGCCGTGCAGCCGCACGAGGCGCGCACGTTGCGGATTTCCAGCGACAGCGTGCCCGCGTTGCGGATCGGGTAGTCGTGTTCCACGAATTCCGTGTTGTTGCGCTCGCCGAAATCGAAGACCGGCGCGTCGCAAACGATGCGGGGCTTGAGCGGGGCGTCGGAAGTCGCCGGCGTTTCCTGGGCCGAAACGGACAGGGCGGCCAACGCGAGCAGGGCGGACACGGACAGACAGATGGCTTTCATGCTGTCCATCCTAGCGCACGCCGCCGCGGGTTTCAAGGGGCGAGGGGCCGCCGCCGGCGGCGCGCCGGCCGGCTACAGGTCGATTTGCAGCCCGTCGTAGGCCGGGGCGATCCCGGCGGGCAGGAGCGCTTCGGCCTGCGCGTGCGACACCTCGTGGCACAAATGCAGGACCAGCGAACGCCGCGCGCCGATCTGGTCCAGCGTCGCCGCGGCCTCCTCCAGGTTCATGTGCGTGGGATGCGGCCGGATGCGCAAGGCGTCGATCGCCGCCAGATCCGCGCCGCGGCAAAGGTCCAGCGTTTCCGGCGGCAGCCGCTTGCAGTCGGGAATCGCGGCGAAGGACCGCCCGCCGCATTCGAGTTTCCAGCCGACCATGTCGGCGTGGCCGTGCTCGGCGGGCAGCGGCGTCAGGCGCACGCCGCGGTACTCGAACGGCGCGCCCGTCGCGACGCGCAGGTCGATGCGCGCCAGCGAGGTGCCCGGAATCGGCGGCCGGTCGAGATAGTCGAAGATCTTGCGCAGCGTGCCGGCGGTGCCGGGCGAGGCCCAGACCGGCATGGGTTCCGGCATGCGGTTGGTGAACGGCCGCAGGTCGTCGAACCCGAAGACGTGGTCCGCGTGCGCGTGGGTCATCAGCACGCCGTCGATGCGCCGGAGGCCGTAGGCGAGGCATTGGCTGCGCAGGTCGGGGGGCGTGTCGATCAGCAGCGCGGCGTCGGGGGTTTCGACGTAGATGGCCGTGCGGAAACGCCGGTCGCGCGGGTCGGCCGAGCGGCAGACCGCGCAGTCGCACCCCGGCATGGGCACGCCGTAGGAGGTTCCGGTTCCCAGAAACGTCACGCGCATGGCCGCCAATCTCCCACGTTTGCCGGTATCGGGCCAACGTTTTTCCGCGCCGCGGAACGCACTTGGGGGTGCGGAAAGCGGCGATTTCCGCTTTGCGGCGGGCGGGGGCTTTGGCATGCTGGAGCCGGCGAAGGAAAGAGGAGGACGAAGCCATGCAAACCGCTTTGCCGGCCGATTTCAGGCGCGGACTGGTCCTGCTGCTCGACGGCGTGCCGCACGTCGTCGAAGAACTGCACGTCTCGGGGACGGCCAAGACGAAGCACAAGCTGCACGTGCAGCTCCGGAACCTCCAGAACGGCCACGTGTTCGAACGGACGTTCCCGGACAACGAGCGGGTGCCGACCGCCGAACTGGAGCACCGCCGGGTATCCTTCAGCTACGTCCAGGGCGGCGACTTCGTTTTTCTCGACGCCGAAACCTTCGAAGAACTGACGCTGACGACCGAGCAGATCGGCGACCGCCGCTATTTCCTGAAAGAAAACGAGGAGTATCGCGCCTTGGTCCTGGAAGGCCGGTTGCTCGACGTCCAGCTGCCCGACGCCGTGGTGCTGGCGGTTTCCGAGACCGCCCCCGTCCAGCACGGCGGCGGCGATTCCGCCTGGAAATCCGCGGTCCTGGAAGGCGGCCTCGAGATCCAGGTCCCGCTGTTCGTCGCCCCCGGCGAAAAGTTGCTGGTCGATACGAAAACGCGCAAGTACGCCGGCAAGGCGGGGTGAGAAGGGGTGGCTTGCCACCCGTAGTCCCGACCGCTTGTCGCGTCGGGACGAAGGGTGGTGGGCGTTACTGGACTCGAACCAGTGACCTCGTGCATGTGAGGCACGCGCTCTAACCAACTGAGCTAAACGCCCTTCATCGATGAAGCGGGGGAAGCATACGGGCTGAGCGGAAAATGTCAAGCGAACGGGCGCGGAGAAGATTGGGTCCGGCTTGCGCCCGGGGAGGGTACGTGCCATCTTTCCGCGCAGGAGGTCTTGTCATGGAAACCAAGGGCTTTTTCGGGCGGCTGTTCGATCTGTCGTTCAATGAATTCATCACCACCAAGATCATCACGGTGCTCTACGTCTGCGCGATGGTGGGCGCGGGCGTGTGGGGCCTGACGATCCTGTTCGGCGGCTTCGCGACGCGGTCGTTCGGCGGCATTTTGGCCGGACTGGTGCTGGCGCCGATCGCGTTCCTGGTCGGGACGATCTTGGCGCGGATCTGGCTGGAGACGCTGATCGTCCTGTTCCGCATCGCCGAAAACACGGCGAAGATCGCGGGCAAGGACAACCCGTAAAGCCGGGTTGGTGATAAACTACGAAAATCGCGAAAAGCACGAAAAGGAGCGGGGTCCGTCTTTCGCAGAGGCACGGAGGGGAGCAACTACGAATGGCGCGAATAGCGCGAATGAAGAAGGGGGGGCGATTCGGTTTGGCCGAATCGCTTAGGCGATCGGGCTCTGTCGCAAACGCGCACGGGGCGCGTGCGTTTCGCGGCAGAATCCCTATCGCCCACGGCGCAGATTGCGCCGCGTCCCCCTTCCCGGTCATCAGGTTTTGTTAATCCTGTAAATCCTGTCAAACTCCGCCATGGCCGGTTCGAATTTCGTGTAATTCGCGTGATTCGTAGTTGCCGTCTTCGGACGGATTCCGGTCCGAATTTCGCGTCGTTCGCGTATTTCGTAGTTAAGCGTCTTTGCCGGGCGGGGTCTTGCCGAGGCGGGCGAGGACGGCTTTGAGGTCGGACCAGCAGGGGGCCTTCTGGCGTGGGTCGCGCAGGAGGTAGGCGGGGTGGAAGGTGAGCATCACGGGGATGCCTTCGAATTCGCGCCAGCTGCCGCGGGCCTTGCCGATGGGCAGGGTTTCGTTGACGAGGCCGCGGGCGGCCGTCGCGCCGAGGCAGACGATCAGCTTGGGCTGGATGACGGCGATCTGGCGCTTGAGGTAGGGGATGCAGCCCGCCATCTCTTCGGGCGTGGGCACGCGGTTGCCCGGCGGGCGGCACTTGACGATGTTGCCGATGAACACCTGCTCGCGCGTGTAGCCCATGGCGTTGATCATCTTGGTGAGAAGCTGGCCGGCGCGGCCGACGAACGCGAGGCCCTGCTCGTCTTCGTCGGCCCCGGGGCCTTCGCCGATGAACATGACTTCGGGCTTGAGCGCGCCCTGGCCGGGAACGACGTGCTTGCGGGTGGGGGCGAGGGCGCAGAGCTGGCAGGCGGCGATTTCGGCGGCGATGGACTCCAGGGTGTCTTTGCCGCCTTTTGGGGGTGTGAGGCTGACGCGGGCGGCAAAGCGGACTTCGGGTTCCTTGGGCTTGGCGGGCGGCTGGGCCGGGGCGGACGGGGCGGGGGCGGGCGGCGGGGAAGCGGGGGGGCGTTTGGCGAGCTTCTTGCCCGAGGAGGGAACGTGGGTGACGCCTTGTTCCTTCAAGTACTGCAGATACTCGACGGCCTGTTCGCGGAGGGGCTTCTTCATGGCGGGCGACTATAGCGGGCGGCGGGCGGAGGTGCAAGGCGGGCGGTGGGCGGTGGAGAAATGAAAAACCTGCGGCAAAGGATCCGGAAAAACGAGGCGGCAAAACGAAGGCCCGTCTTTTCCGCGCTGCCGCTTCGAGGGCGACCTCTCGCGTACACGAGTACTGCTCGGGTCGCCCGCAAAGCGGCATCATCGGAAAATCCAGGCGCTTATTTTGCCGGGAAAGCCCCTCGTTTATCCGGATCCTTTGCCGCGCTTGCCACAACCTGCGGTTCGCGGGCAAGTGAAATGCTGGAATAGGCGCTTGGGTGAGGCGACGGTTTGATAACCGTTGAATCGTGAACCCTGAACCGTGAACGGTGAACCGTTGAACCCTGGGCCGCCCGCCTCGCTTGACCCGGTCTGCGGCGGGGCCTAGACTGCCCGATCGATGAAGTGGCGGATTTCCATGCTGGGGTGTCTCTGGCTGGGTGCGGCGGTCGCGCCGGCGGCGACGCCCGTGCCCATGGCCAGCCAGCCCGGCCTGGCATATGCGGAGTCGTTCGCGGACGTCGCGAACTGGGCCGCGGATTTCAGTTCCGGGGCCGGCGCGAACCGCTTTGCCGGGTTGCCGGCCGGCGGCACGGGAACGATCCCCGCGGCGACCCGTCTGACGACGGCCAGCACCAATTGGGCCAGCGGCAGCACCGGCGGCAAGCAGAAGGGCAGCGGCGCGCTGCTGTTGCTCTGCACCGGGTCTTCGGACAATACGACGTCGGTGGCCGTCGATTTCTTCCTGGATTTTTCGGGGGCGGATGCCGGGACGCTGGGTTTCGACTGGGCGACGGTGGACAATCCGACGGGGGATCGGAAGAGTTCGCTGCGGGTCTACGCGAGCGTGGACGGCACCGCGTTCGCGGAACTGGCGGCCGCGCAAGTCCTGAATTTCCAGAACGGGGTGGTGGCCAGCGGAACGGTATCCGGCGTGGCTTTGCCGGCGAGTTTCCACAATTGCGCCACGGCGCGCCTGCGGTTCTACGTCCACAACGGCATCGGGGGCACGACCGGCAACCGTCCGAAGCTGAGCCTGGACAATCTGGCCGTGACGGCGCGCGCCGCCGGCGGAAACTATCCCGCGGTGGCCATCACCGATCCGGCCGCTGCGAATCTGGAAGTGGACTTCGCGACGTCGAACGTCGTCGTGGCGGGCACGGCCGGCACGAATACGGCGGGGCAATTGGTTTGGAGCAACGACCTGACGGGCGCCCACGGTTCCATCGCGGCCGGGACGAACTGGACGGTGCCGGACCTCCGGCTGGCCGTGGGAACCAACGGCATCTCCGTGCGGGGCACCAACGCGGCCGGCGACGCCGCGACGGCGCGCGCGACGGTCGTCCGCACGCCCTATTCCTATTTCACGGTCATGGCCGCGAACCTGACCGACCGGAGCGAGACCGACGAATTCCGCTACATCGGCACGTCCGAGCGGATTTTCAAGGGGCTGCGGCCCGACGTGGTGGCCATCCAGGAATGGCTCGTCACGAACGCGAGCCGGCGGGCGTACGTGGATGCGGTCTTCGGCACGAATTTCGATTTCTACGTCGAGTCGTACAGCGGGGCCGACATCCCCAACGGCATCATCAGCCGCTGGCCGATCGTCGCTTCGGGCGAGTGGGCGGACACGCAGGTGTCCTATCGCGATTTCGCGTGGGCCACCATCGACCTGCCGGGCACGCAGGACCTGCACGTGGTCAGCGTCCACCTGCAGTCCGGATCCACCACGGCCAACGAGGCGACCCGCAAGAAAGAGGCGGCCATCCTCACCAACCAGATCCGCCGGGCCAACTGGCCCGCCAGCGACTTCATCGTCATCGCCGGCGATTTCAACGTGCCCAGCCGCAGCGACGACTCGCTGCTGACGCTGTCCAACGTGGTGAGCGACGCCCGCCAGCCGGCGGACCAGGCCGGGGACAAGGACACGAACCTGACGCGGGGAGCGCCGTACGACTACGTCTTGCCGAACCCCTTGCTGGACGCCCGCCATGCGACGCTGACGGTCGGGGGCCTCGCGTTTCCGGAGGGCCTGGTGTTCGACAGCCGGATCTGGAATCCGCCGCCGGCGCCCATCCAGACGAACGATTCCGCCGGGACGGACATGCAGCATCTGGCGGTGATGAAGAAATTCATCCTGTCCACCTGCGCCGACTGCGACGAGGACGCCATGCCGGACGCATGGGAACAGGCGACGTTCGGCGGGACAAGCGTGGCCGGGCCGGGCACGGACTACGACCGCGACGGGTTTCCGGATGCCCATGAATACCAGGCGGGCACCCAGCCGACGAACCGAGCCTCGGGCCTGTTCATGCAAGAGCCGCTGGCGCCGGCGCAGGCGGCCTATCTGGTCCGGTGGGACAGCGTGGCGGGGAAGCGGTACCGGGTGTTGCGCTCGACGAATCTGCTGAACGGCTTCGCGGCGGTCCAGACGGGCATCGCCGCTTCCGCGCCCGACAACGTGTACACCGACCATCCGCCGGCGGGGGCGACGCTGATCTACGGCGTGGGGCTCGAGCCCTGAAAAACGGGCGCGGGGGAGGGGCGCAGGGCGCGTCGGGAAAAGACTGGCACCCCCAACCGGATTCGAACCGGTGTTACCAGGATGAGAACCTGGCGTCCTAGGCCTCTAGACGATGGGGGCGTCGCAAAAACGAGGGCACACAATGCCCAAGACCGCATTTTTTGGCAATCAAAAGTTTGGACAACGCGGGGCGGCGCGCGACCCGCTTCGCGCGGCGGCGAAAGTTGTCGTGCGCAGGGGCGTTCTAATCTTTTGACGGCGGGCGGGGATTTTGCGATAACGCTTCACTTGGAGCGTATGTCGGTTTCCCTTCATAAGGCGATCTTGTGCGGCGCGCTGGCGGTCTGGGCCGCGGCGCCGGGCACGCGCGCGCAGGAGCCGCAACGGCTCCACGCGCGGCCGATGTTGGGGAATGCGGCCACGCCCTTCCTGCGCTTCGACTCGTCCGATCCCTACACCAACGCCCTGAAGCAGGTGGTGCCGGTGACGAACGTCCAGATCTCGGGCACCTGGAACGCCTGGCGGGTGCCGGTGCCGTTGGCGCCGGCCGGAGACAACCTGTGGGAACTGGACGTGCGCACGCTCAGGGCGCGGCTGGGCCGGCAGGAATTCAAGTTCATCGTCAACGGGGAGTGGGAAGGCGGCGACAACCGCGTGCTGCCGATCAACCTCGACGGGGAAGTCGAGCGGCCGCCGGCGATGATCCAGCGGGCGACGATCGACGACTTCAAGATGATCCGCGTGTTTTTCCGCCAGAGCCTGCCGGCGGGGATCGCGCCGACGGCGACGCTGGACCCGCCCGTGCCGGTGGTTTGGACGGAAGTGGTCACGGAAATGGAAGACGCGCGGCGGACGGGCTATCTGTTCTCGCAGGGCGTGGTGACGTTCCTGTTCGATCCCGCCGCCTATAGCCGGGAACTGCCGCGGGACACGCAGGTGGCGGTGGCCGGCAATTTCACGGGTTGGGACGGCAACGGCGGGGGCGGCAAGTGGGTCCTGAAGCGCGGGCGCCTGCCGGGCACCTGGGAGGGCGTGGCGCAGCTCGACGGCATGCGCCTGCCGCCGGGGGAAAAGGATCTGGTTTTCAAGTTCGTGCTCAACGGCAACGAATGGCTGACGCCTCCGGAGGACGCGCCGAACGCGCTGGCGGACGGCAAGGGCAGCGTGAACCTGAAGCTGGACCTGCTGCGCACCGGCGGCGCGGAAATCCGCGTGCATCTGGCCGAGCCGCTGGACTTGACCGAAGCCTACGTGCTGCGGCTCGACGGCGTGGCGGACAAGCCGCTGGGCGTGATGACCACGCCGGACGGCGTGTTCGACAAGATCGCCAGCGACAAGCCGCTGGGCGCGATCCTGGACAAGGAACGCGGCACGACGACCTACCGCATCTTCGCGCCGCGCGCGCGCAACGCGTGGCTGTGTTTCTTCGACCGGCCGATGGCGGTGACCTGGACGCCGAGCTTCAAGCGTTTTCCGCCGGTCGAGGAATACCGGATGTGGAAGGATTCCGCGGACGGCGTCTGGGAAATCACGACGCGCGGGCTGGACGTGGGCCGCTTCTACGGCTTCCGGGTGGACGGTCCGACCGGCGACGGGGAAAGCTTCAGCCCGGACACGGTGGTGGGCGATCCGTATTGCCGCGCGGCGGCGAACGCCGACGGGCTGTCGATCGTGATCGATCCGGACGCGACGAACCAGTGGTTCAAGGGGTGGACGGACCACGACTGGGAAACGCCGGACCCGCAAAACGTGGTGATCTACGAATGCCACGTGCGCGGCATGACGGTGCATCCGTCGTCGGGCGCGCCCGCGGCCAAGCGCGGAAAATACGCGGGGTTGGCCGGCACGCTGGGCAAGGGCACCGGGCTGGACCACGTGAAGCGCCTGGGCGCGAACGTGGTCGAGCTGCTGCCGACCAGCGAGTTTTCGGAAAGCACGGATCCCTACAACTGGGGCTACGCGACGGTCTACTATTTCGCGCCGGAATCGAGCTACGCCCGGGAGCCGGAGAAGGGCTCGGGCTACTACGAGTTCAAGCAGCTGGTGGACGACCTGCACGCGCAGGGGGTCGCCGTGGTGCTGGACATGGTCTACAACCACGTCGGCGGGCCGAACATCTACGCGACGATCGACAAGAAGTGCTATTTCCGCCTGAATCCGGACCTGAGCTTCTCCAACCACAGCGCCTGCGGCAACGACGTGAAGACGGAGTCGCCCATGATGCGCCGGCTGATCCTCGACACGATCCGCTACTACATGGAGGAATTCCACGTGGACGGGTTCCGTCTCGACCTGGCGGAGCTGATCGACATGACGACGATGCTGGCGATCCGCGACGTGGCGCGGTCGATCAATCCCAAGGCGATCCTGATTTCGGAGCCGTGGAGCCCGGGGCGCGGGGAGAACAAGGCGCTGCTGCGGGGCACGGGCTGGTCGGCGTGGAACAACGATTTCCGCTACGCGGCGAAGGATTTCGTGCGCGGGTCGGGCAACCGCGACTGGCTGAAGGGCGGCGTGTTCGGCTCGGTGGACACGTGGGCGCTGAATCCGCTGCAGCCGGTGAACTACCTCGAGAGCCACGACGACATGGCCTACATCGACGAGATCACCGAAAATCCCGGCCAGGACGGGCGCGTGCCGACGGACCGCGACGCGGCGCTGAACCGGTTGGCGGCGACGATCCTGTTCACCTCGCTGGGCAAGGCGATGATCTACGAGGGGCAGGAATTCCTGCGCAGCAAGTGGGGGATCAAGAACACCTACAACCGGGGCGACGCGGTCAACGCGCTGCGCTGGACGGACCGCGACCGGCCGCTGGCGAAGCAGGCGCTGGACTATTACGCCGGGCTGATCCAGCTGCGCATGAGTCCGGAAGGCGCCACGTTCCGCGTGGCGCAGCGTCCCCCGCGCAACTACTACCGCTGGCTGCTGCCGGACAATCCCAAGCTGATGGGCTACGTCGCCAACGTGCCGCAGCTGCACGCGGGCCGCGGCTTCGCGGTGCTGCTGAACGCCGACGACCGGCCGCGCACGTTCGCGCTGGAACTCGGCGGCGATTCGGCCTGGAAGCTGATCGGCAACGGGCGGCAGATCGACCGCAAGGGCCTGGCCCCGCGCGGCTGGCCCGCCGGCAAGACGCCGCCGACCTGGCCCGCCGGCTGGAAGGGCGAGATCGAAGTGCCCCCCCTGGAGTCCGCCATCCTGATGAACGGATTCTGAGGCGGTCCCGATGGATTTCCTGGAACAGCTGCTGGCGCGCCTGCCGGCGGAATCCGCGCCCGTGCGCGGCCTGTGGATCGGCCCCTATTGGACGGCGGTGCAGACCGACCGCGGCGCGGGGTTGGCCGCGACCTGCCTGGCCGCGGGGCCTACGCACGGCGAACACGCGCAGCATTTCGGGCTGGCCGGGAGTTGCGTCGGCCGCGACGCGCGCGAACTGGCCGCCGGGGTTTCGTCCGATTTCCCGCTCGCGCGCAGCGTGGGGCTGGCGGCGCTGAACGCGTTGCTGCCCGAACCGCACGGGGGCGTGACGGAACGAAACGCGGGGGAGCTGGCCGCGGAACTCGGCGCGGGGAAGACCGTCGGCGTGGTGGGGTGGTTTCCGTTCATTCCGGCGCTGCGGCAGGTCGCCGCCCGGGTGGAAATCTTCGAGAAGGATCCGGCAACGGGCTATGCCCTGACGCCGGAACGCGCGGCGCGGCTGGCGGCGTGCGACGGCCTGTGCGCGACGGCCGCCGCGCTCGCGAACCGCACGCTGGACGGCCTGCTCGCGGCGGCGCGGCCGGACGCGTGGAAGCTGCTGGTGGGGCCGTCGGCGCCGCTGTGCCGCGAAACCCTGGCTCTCGGCTTCGCCGCCGTCTGCGGCGCGCGCGTGACGGACGTGCCCGCGGTGGTCCGCGTGATCCAGGAGGGCGGCTGCTTCCAGCAGATCCGCCGGACGGGCGGCGTGCGGCTGCTCAATCTCGAAGCCTGAGCCGCCGCAAGGGCGGAAACGCGATTCGCAAGGGCGGACAAGCGCGCGCCGCGCGGTTCGGGCAGGATGCGCGCCGTGGAATCCGACAAAGAACCTCGACTTGGGAAGGAATTTATGAGCAAATCGCCCGCTGTTTTACGCCCTCCGGCATTGGGCCGGAAGGACAAACCCAAGGGCCGCGTCCGGAACGGGCGCGGTTTCGACGTCATGAAACGGAAAATCTGGTGGGCCGGGATCGGCCTGATGGGGTGTTGCTGGGCCGGAACGGTCGCGGGCGGGGAGCCCGCGGCAGCGCCGCCGGCGTTCACGCTGGAGGAATGCATCGACTTGGCCCGCCGCCAGGCGGCGGCGGCGCTGAACGCGCGGCGCGACGAGCAAATCGCCGGCGCGCGCATCGGCCAGGTGCGGGCGCAGGTGCTGCCGGAACTGAAGGCCAAGGGCAGCTACACGCGCCTGGACGAAGTCGCGGCGTTCGAATTCGACGGCCAGCGCTACGAGATGGGCCGCGAGGACAACTGGGCGGCCAGCCTGGAAGCCAGCCAGCTGCTGTATTCGGGCGGCTCGGTCGGCGCGGCGCTGAAGGCCGCCCAGCTGTACCGCGCGGCCGCGCAGGCGCGGATGCAGGCCGTGGACAACGAACTGGTGCGCGACGTCCGCGTCGGATTCCACGACATTTTGCTCGCGGACGAACAGGTGCGCGTGCGGGAGGCTTCGCTGGCGCAGCTCGAGGATTTGCTGAAGCAGGCGGAGAGCCGCTTCCGCCAGCAGACGGTCGCGGAGTTCGACGTGCTCTCGGCGCGGGTGCGGGTGGCGAACCACCGGCCGCCGGTGATCGCGGCGCGCAAGCAGGCGGAGCTGGCGCGGGCGGCGTTCCGGAACCTCGTGCAGCTGGACGCGGACGAGTTCGCGCTGCGGGGCGAACTGGCGTTCGCGCCGGACGAACGGCCGCTGGCCGATTGGCAGGCGCAGGGCGCGGAAAACCGGCCGGAGCTGGTCGAGATGCGCAAATACCTGGGCATGCGGGAAGCCGACGTCCGTTCGGAGAAGGGCGGCTACCTGCCGCAGATCCGGGCCTTCGCGAACTACGCCGGGAACGATCCCGAGAGCGGCTCGGCGCGCGACGAATGGGACTGGGGCTGGAACGCGGGGATCACCGCGGAGTGGGCCGTGTTCGACGGCTTGCTGCGGCGGAACCGCGTGCGCGAAAAGCAGCTGGACCTGGACAAGGCGCGCGAAACGCTGGCGGACGCCGAGCGGCAGGTCGCGCTGGAGATCCACAGCCACTATCTGGAACTGCAACAGGCCGCGGAGACGGTGGCGGCGAGCCGCGAGACCGTCGAACTGGCCGAAAAGAGCCTGGACATCGCGCGGGCGCGCTACGAAAACGGCCTGGCGACGGCCTTGGACTTCGCGGACGCCAATTTGGCGCTGAGCGTGGCGCGGCTGACGCGTCTGCAGGCGCTGCACGACCATATGAATGCGCTGGCCCGCCTACGGCAGGCCAGCGGCGAAGCCTTCGCAACCGGAGAATCGAAATGAACGCGCCGAAATCCAAATCCTATCTGCTGGGCTCTTTCCTCGTCTGGGGCGCCTTGACGCTCGTCGTGGCGCTGATCGTCGTGTTCGGGGCGCTGAAGAAGCGGCCCGAGCCGGCCGCCGCCGAGGAAGAGAAGGCGGTGGCCGTGCGGACGATCGCGATCGACCCGCGCAAGGTGCAGGACGTTTTGAGCCTGCCGGCGCGGATCGAGCCGCTGCAGGAAGCGAATCTGGGCGCGGAGCGCGCCGGCCGCGTGGTTGAAATTTTGGCCGACAAGGGCCAGGCGGTCGAAGCCGGCCAGCCGTTGCTGCGGGTGGACGACCGCCTGTGGGACGCGGCGCGGCGGCGCGCGGAAATCGAGGCGCGGGACACCGAGCGCGATTGGAAGCGCTGGAAAGAGCTGGAAAAGACCGGCGCGGTCTCGGCCAGCGAATACGAGGCCGTCGCGCGCCGCCGGGACGCCGCGAAGATCGCGCTGGACGAAACCGAAACGATGCAGGCCCAGTGCGAAGTTCGCGCGCCGTTCGCCGGGACGGTCGTGGACCGGCTGGTGGACGTGGGCGACTACGCCAACGAAGGCCAGGCGGTGCTCCGCGTGATCCGGCTGGACCGGGTGAAGGTGGCGTTCGACGTGCCGGAGCAGGCCGTGTCGGGCTTGCAGCCGGGACAGAAGAAGGCGTTCACGCTGTCGGCGCTGCCGGGGCGGGAATTCGCGGGCACGGTCGTGTTCGTGTCGAGCCAGGCCGACCGGGCGAGCAATTCGTTCGCGGCGGAGCTGGAGGCGGACAACGCCGACGGCGCGCTGAAGGCGGGCATGATCGCGCAGGTGGCGCTGGTGCGGCAGGAGCGGGAAGGCGCGGTGGTCGTGCCCCTGGCGGCGGTCATTCCGCGCAAGGGCGAACACTACGTCTACGCGGCGGTGGACGGCCGCGCGGTGCGCAAGCGCGTGCGGATCGCCGCGCTGACGGGCCACGAAGCGGTGCTGGAATCCGGCGTGGAGCCGGGCGACCGGATCGTGGTGGAAGGCCACCGCGGACTGCAGGACGGCATGAAGGTGGCGGAAGCCGGCGCGGAACCGATCGCGGTTGCCCCGGAAGCCGCGGCGCCGGAAGCCGCGGAGTAGGCGGCGGGGAGCGCGAACCATGATCCTGTCCAACTACGCCATCAAGTTCCGCGTCGCGGTGCTCGTGTTCGTCGGCGTGCTGGCGCTGGCCGGCACGGCGAGCTACCTGACGCTGCCGCGCGAGGGCGCGCCCGACATCACCATCCCCTACGTGTTCGTGACCGCGTACTACGAGGGCACGGCGCCGGAGGAAATGGAGAAGCTGGTGACCGTCCAGCTCGAGAAGCAGTTCAACGACGTCGACGGCATCAAGGAGGTGCGCTCGACCTCGGCGGAGAACGTGGCGAGCATCGTCATCGAGTTCATGGCCGGCGAGGACATCGAGCAGGCCAAGCGGCGGGTGAAGGACAAGGTGGACCTGGCCAAGCCGGACCTGCCGCCGGACCTCGACGAGCCGGTGGTGGACGCCTTCAACTTCAGCTCGGACTATCCGGTCTACATCTTCGCGCTGTCGGGCGCGACGGAGCCGGAACGCCTGAAGAACCTGGCCGAGGACCTCCAGGACCAGCTCGAGCGGCTGCCGGGCGTGCGCGGCGCGGATCTGGCGGGCATCCGCGAGCGCGAAATCCGGGTGGAAATCGATTTGCCGCGGATGATCGCGTACCGGATTCCGCTGGGGCAGGTCATGGGGCGCATCGCGCAGGAAAACGTGACGCTGTCGGCGGGCAACATCGAGACGGCCGGAGACAAGTTCCAGGTGCGGATTCCGGGCGAATTCCAGCTGGCGGCGGAGCTGCGCGACGTGCTGCTGGCGGAGCGGGCCGGCCGGCCGATCTACCTGAGCGACGTCGCGACGGTGGCGGACACCTACAAGGATCTGTCCTCGATCTCGCGGCTGAACGGCGAGTCGTGCGTGTCGGTGAACCTCAAGAAGCGGCCCGGGGTGAACGCGGTGGCGCTGATCCGGCAGGTGAAGAAGATCCTGGCCGACTACCGGCTGCCGCCGGACGTGAAGCTGACGGAAGTCATGGACCAGTCGGACTACATCAAGTCCATGATCGAGGAACTGGAGAACAACATCGTCACCGGCTTCCTGCTGGTGGTGGCGGTGCTGCTGGTGTTCCTGGGCGTGCGCAACGCGCTGTTCGTGGGGCTGGCGATTCCGCTGTCGCTGCTGATCGGCTTCACGCTGATGGCGGTGCGGGGGACGACCTTGAACATGATCGTGCTCTTCAGCTTGGTGCTGGCGGTGGGCATGCTGGTGGACAACGCCATCGTGATCGTGGAAAACATCTACCGCCTGCGGACGGAAGGGCTGTCGCGCCGGGAGGCGGCGCGGCGCGGCGCGAGCGAGGTGGCCTGGCCGGTGATCACCTCGACGCTGACGACGCTGGTGGCGTTTTGGCCCCTGCTGTACTGGCCGGACGTCATGGGCCAGTTCATGGGCTTCCTGCCGCGGACGCTGATCCTGGTGCTGGCGTCGTCGCTGTTCGTGGCGATGGTGATCAACCCGGCGCTCTGCTCGGTGTTCATCCAGGCGCGCCCGCGGGACGCGCAGGCGCAGGCGCATTGGTTCGTGGCGGGCTACGAGCGGCTGCTGCGGGCGGCGCTGCGCCACCGCGTGCCGGTCCTGCTGCTGGGCTTCGCGTTCCTGATCCTGAGCGTGCAGGTCTACGCCCGCTACGGCCAGGGCGTCGAGCTGTTTCCCGAGGTGGAGCCGCGCAACGCGACGATTTCCGTGAAGTTCCCGCAAGGCACGAGCATCGAGCGGACCGACGCGACGCTGCGCGCGATCGAGGAAAAGATCCCGGGCTATCCGGACGTCAAATTCTTCCTGACGACGGTCGGCGCGCAGAGCGCGATGGCGATGGGCGGCGGGGTGGGCGCGACGCACCAGGGCAGCATCTACGTCGAATTCCGGGAAGCCGCGGAACGCCAGACCAATTCCCTCCTGCTGATCGACGCCCTGCGCCGCGACGTGGGCGTGGTGCCCGGCGCGGAAGCGACGGTCGAGCGCGAGGAGGAGGGCCCGCCGACGGGCGCGCCGGTGTCCATCGAGATTTCGGGCGACGATTTCGAGACGCTGGAGCAGTACGCGGCGGACATCGTCCGCGAGATCGAGACGGTGCCGGGGCTGGTGGACCTGAAGACCGACCTGGAGAAGGCGCTGCCGGAAATCCAGTTCCACGTGGACCGCAACCGCGCCGCGCTGCTGGGGCTGGACACGGCCGAGATCGGCCAATTCCTGCGCATGGCGATCTACGGGACGGAAAGCAGCCAGTTCCGGGCCGACGAGGACGAGTTCGACATCACCCTGCGCCTGCCGGAGGGGCAGCGCAACACGATGAACCTGCTCGAACGGACCTTCATTCCGACGGCGACCGGCGCGGCGGTGCCGCTGACGTCGCTGGGCGCGCTGGAATACGTGGGCGGGCGCGGATCGATCCAGCGCAAGCAGCAGAAGCGCGTGGTGACGATCACCGGCAACAACCAGGGCCGGGGCGTGGACAAGATCCTGGCCGACGTGCGTCCGCGGGTGGCGCAGATCCCGCTGCCGCGGGGCTACGCCATCGAGTACACGGGCGACACGCAGGAAATGCGCGAGTCGGGGATATTCCTGATGAAGGCGTTCGGCATCGCGTCGGGCTTGATCCTGGTGATCCTGGTGGTCCAGTTCAATTCGGTGCTGCTGCCGGCGATCATCTTCTTCTCCGTGATCCTGTCGATGATCGGCGTGATGTGGGGCCTGCTGGCGTTCCAGATGCGCTTCGGGGTGATCATGACGGGGGTGGGGGTGATCAGCCTGGCGGGGATCGTGGTGAACAACGCGATCGTGCTGATCGACTGCGCGCTGCAGCGGAAGGCGGCGGGCCTGGATGCCCGCGAAGCCATCGTGCAGGCGGGCCGGCTGCGCCTGCGGCCGGTGCTGCTGACGGCGACGACGACGGTGCTGGGATTGCTGCCGATGGTCGTGGGCTGGAGCCTGGAAATTCACCAGTGGCCGCCGCGGATCATCGCGGGCGCGGAATCGAGCGCGTGGTGGGCGCCGATGGCCGTGGCGGTGCTGTTCGGCCTGACGGTGGCGACGGTCCTGACGCTGGTGCTGGTGCCGATGATGTTCAGCCTGGCGGAAGACGCTTCCGCGGCGCTGCGCCGGCGGTTCCTGCCGGCGGACGAAGCGGAATAGTCCGGCCGCGGCGGTTCAGGGATTGTCCAGCCGCACGCGGTAAAACGCCGAAGCGGCGCCGTCGACCAATCCCGTGGCGGCGCACGAGGCGTTCGTCGGGCACCACGTGGCCGGCAGATCGGTCCAAGGCGCATTCGTGGACAGATCCAGCTTGTACTGGAGGCGGTAGCGCCGGCCGGGAACGGCCGCGAAACGCAGGCCGGCGGCATCGCTGCCCGTCATTTCCAGTTGGCTGGCGGCGTCGGCCGCGTCCGTGCCGGCCAAGCTTTCCTGCAGGTCGGAATGGCCGTCCAGATCCGAATCCTCGAACGGCAAACCGACGCGCCAGCCGGCCAGGGAAACGAAATTGAATCCGTAGTTGCCGCCGGCCAGCGTGCCGGCGGCCATCGCGCCGAGGACGTTGCCCGACAGGTAGCGGTCGGAGCCGGAGACGCCGTCGCTGGCGATGACGCCGGACACGTGGAGCGCGCGGACGGACCGCCAGCCGGCGGCGGCGTTCAGGCTGCGCCAGGGGATCGCGGCTTCCCACCGGTCGGTTTGGCGGTTGCCGTCGTCGTCGGCGCCGGCGGTCGCCGCGGGGCCCGCGCCGTCGAACTGGGAAAGCCGCGCGCCGGGCACGGGCTGGAACGCGTTCGAGCGGCACAGATAGAACACGCCTTGGCCGAAGTCGCTGCCGCTTTCGAGATTGAAATGCGGGAAAGAACCATCGCCGTATTCGTCGCCGACGACGACGGCGACGTGGGCGGCGGGGGCCAGCGCCAGGTTGTGGAGGCGGTCGAGGCCGAACGGCGCGCCGCGCAGGTTCCACAGGTTTTCGACGCCGCCGGGCATCGTGTCCACCGACAGGAACAGGATCAGCGCGTGGTTGGTGCCGCCCAAGCTGCAATTGGTGGCGCCGAGATAGAGGCAGTCGTCGTCGACGTCGACGTACGTCTGGCCGAAATCGCTGAAGCCGCCTTGGAACGTGGTCGCCAGCGCGCCGCCGCCGACGCGGAGATCGAAGGCGTCGCCGGCCGAATTCTGGCTGGAATCGGGTTTGGTCGCGACGGTCGGCGAGGCGAGGGCGGCCTGGATGGCGGCCGGCACGGCGGGTTCCGCCGCCCGCACCGCCAGCGACCAATCCTGGCCGCCGTTGTCGTCCCAGAGGCCGGCGCCGTCGGTGAAGGCGAAATCGATCCGTTCCGCGCCGGCCGGAACCGACACGGCGACGCTCCAGGAGCCGTCGCCGTTCGGAGCCATCGCCAAGTCGGCGACGTCCTGCCAGCCGTCGTGGCCGAGATGGGCCGTCACGGCGGCGGCACCGGCGAACGCGTTGGTGCCGGGGGCGTAGCGGATCGTCGCCACGCCGCCGGCCGGCGGACATTCGGGCGCGGCGGACACCGCGCCGGCGGGCCAGGTCATGCGCTTGCCGGGCTGGATGCGGCACAGCGTGCCGTCCAGCTTGGCCCAGATGGAGAGGCCCGAGGGATTGTAGACGCAGTTGGGAAACGGCCATTCCAGGCCGCGGATGGCGGCGACGTAGTCGGCCACTTCGGTCACGCCGGCGTACCAGACGTCGCCGCGGTCGCCGAGGATCGCGCACAGCGCCGACATGTAGTCCCAGCTGTTGTCCGCATGGCCGTAATCCAGTTCGTAGCTGTGGCCCCAGACGTAGAGCAGCGCCATCCGCTCCTCCGTCCGGTCGGCGAACGGCTGGGCGAAGGTCATGGCGCCGGAGTGGGGGCACGTCGGGTGCCACTTGAGCGGATCGGCCGGCAAATAATTCGGGTTCCAGGCGTGCTTGGTCGTGCGGGCGCTGTTCACGCCCAGGCGGCGCAGCGTGGACAGCACGAGGTCGTTGTAGGCGCCGAACGGATACGACAGGCTGCGGATTTGGTGGCCCGCGAGCGGTTCGAGCGCGGCGCGGTCCGTTTCGATTTCCCAGCGGATGCTGCTTTCGGGGCAGGTGTCGAGATAGGGATGATCCACGGTGTGGGACGAAATTTCGTGGCCGGCGTAGAGCGCGGCGAGTTCCGCCTTGGTCACGAAGGTGTCGGAATCGAGCGACTTCGAATTGAGGTGGAACGAGCCCTTGATGCCGTGGGCGTTGAAGATGGAAACCAGGCCGCGGTCCTGCACGTGGCCGTCGTCGTAGCTCATGACCAGTGCTTTCCATTTGCCGCCGGGGAAGGCGAAGCGGGACAGGTCGATGGCGGGCGACTCGCGTTCGGCGGCGCCGTTCACCCGCACGGCCGAAGCCTGGTCCACCAGCCACGGCGCGGGGCCGGCGTCGATTTCCACGACGTTGGCGGTTCCTTCCGCGAGCGCGACGCGGAAATTGCCCTGGTTCGAGATGAAATCGGCGCAGACGGCGGAATTCCAGGTGCCCGGCGCGACGAACTGGAACGCGGCGTTGGCGCCGGGCGGCAAATCGCCCCACGCCGAGTCCAACGCGGCCAGCGCGCCGACGTCGGCGAAGACGAACTCCAGCCGGCCGCCGGCCACGACGGCGGTCGTGGCGGAATTGTTCCAGCCGTTGAGCGTGCCGACGCAGGCGACGGACTGGCCGTTGGCGGTGAGGCCGCCGTCCGGCAGGTTGCGCACGACGATCGTCAGGGAAGTGGCGCTCTGGGCGCGGGCGGACAGGGCGAGCCAGGCCAGCAGAAGCAGCGGCAGGAGGAGAACGTCGCTTTTCATGGTGGCGCGATCCTGCGCCTTTCGCCGGGCGGCGTCAGTGACGCAGGTCACCGTTCGGCGGGCAGGTGGCGGTACTGGACGCTGGCGGCGAGGTCGCGGTCCGGCGCCTCGCGGTCGAGCCAGGCGCGGTCGATCACCGGAAACCCGCGGTTGAAGTCCGCGACGCCTTCCGCCTTGAGCTTGGCGAAGAGGCGCGTGACGTGTTCGCGGCTGAGGTTCAGGAGCGAAGCGATTTCCGGCTGGCGCTGCTTGTTCCGCAGGCGGATCTGGCTGCCGGCGGGCTGGCCGCAGGCCTCGGCCTGGGAGCGGAGATAGAGGGCGAGATCGTGCCGGCCGCCGCCGCCGGCGATCTTGCAGATGAGGAAGCGGGCGATGTGGGACAACTCCCGCACGACGGCCTCGCGGACGGACGGGACGGCGAGGAAGCGTTGGACGAAGACGTCGCGGCCGATTTCGAGCACGGTGCAGGCGGAGAGGGCGCTGGCGGAGGTGTAGGTGGTCGGCAGCAGGGCTTCGCCGATGCCGAACGTTTCGCCGGGTTTCACGACGGCGAGGCGGGCGGCGGCGCTCCCGCCGGCGGAGCGGTGGATCAGGACCTCCCCGGCCAGCACGGCATAGACGTTGCGGACGGGCGCATGCTCTTCGTAGATGATTTGGCCCGGCCGGTAGGACGCCCGGCGGCACAACGGCGCCAGTTCGCCCCGTTCCGCGGCGGAGCAGGCCGCGAAAGAAGAGACGCCCCCAAGCTCAGACTCTTCCGCCATGTCCGATCACTGCCGCTCGCAGGATTGTCCACCGCTTAGGGAACGAGCGGGCCGGGAGGCGGGGGCGGTTCCGCCGCGGGGGCGGCGGCCCCGCTCTGGCGGGCCGCATCTTTGAGCCGCTGTTTTTCTTCTTTTTTCTGCTTCTTGGCGAGTTCGCGCTGGCGTTTGGCGAAAGCGTAGTTGGGTTTGGCCATCGTTCGTCCTTCTGGTTTTGCTGGCAACGATCATAGCACGGGCCCGCGCGAAGCACACGCAGGAATTTTCAGAATCGGCGCGAAGGACAGCGGCAGCGCTTGGTGGAAAACGGTGCGGTGCGGCAAAAGGTCTTTGCCGTCCCGGGCGTCGCCGGCGGCGCGGGCGTCCCGCGGGCGGCATCGCGAATCGTCGCCGCGAGCAACGTAATACGTGGCCGCGCCATCCAGAATGGAAATGGGGTCGCGCCTGCCCCGCGCAAGAAAAAACAAATCGTCCGGCGCGAAAGCCGGACCGCCGTATCGCGCCAAGACTTTGTCCGATAAGGGCCCCTTCGGTGAAAATCGCGTTTAGCAAAGGTAAAAAGGGCGCCCTGCTAATTGTAAATTAACTCGAACTAGGTTGTTCCACTTCCCGCCCGGGCGTACTCCAAAAGTTGGAGAACGTCATATGTGGACAATCGAAGAGTTGCTCGGAAAAGTTTCTTCCTCCGGCGGTTCCGATCTGATTCTCACCTCCGGCGCTCCACCCAAGCTCAAGATTCTGGGCGTGATGCATTCCGTGGGCGACCAGCCCCTGGGCGAGGACGAAACGCGGACGCTGGGCTTGTCGGTCCTCAACGAAGCCCAGCGGGCCATCCTGGAAGAAAAGCGCAGCGTGGACCTGTCGAAGGGATTTCCGGGATTGAACCGGTTTCGCTTCAACGTGTTCTACCAGCGCGGGACCATCGCGCTGGTGGCGCGGCTGATTCCCTACCGGATACCGTCGTTCGCCGAACTGGGGTTGCCCCCCATCGTGCAGCAGTTCGCGCTGTGTCCGCACGGGCTGGTGCTGGTGACGGGGCCGGCCGGCAGCGGCAAATCCACCACGCTGGCCGCGATGATCGAATACATCAACCGGAACCGGTCGCTGCACGTCGTCTGCCTCGAAGACCCGATCGAATACCTGCACGCGCACGGCAAGTGCCTCATCGAGCAGCGGGAAATCTACGACGATGCCCCGTCGTTCGCCGTCGCGCTGCAGGCGGTGTTCCGCCAGTCGCCGGACGTGATCATGGTCGGCGAGATGCGCGACCTCGAGACGATGCAGCTGGCGCTGACGCTGGCGGAGACCGGCCACCTGATCTTCGGCACCCTGCACACGCAGGACACGACCCACGCCATCAACCGCATCGTGGACATCTTTCCGCCGGCGCACCAGCAGCAGGTCTATACCCAGCTGTCCATGGTGCTGTCCGGCATCATTTCGCAGGCGTTGCTGCTGACGACGGACCAGTCGCGCCGCGTGCTGGCCTGCGAGGTGCTGCACGTGAACAACGCCATCGGCAACCTGATCCGCGAACGGCAGCTCCAGCAGATCTATTCGGTCATCCAGACCGGCAAGTCGGAAGGGATGATGACGATGAACGAATCGCTCCGGCGGCTCGTGGCCGAGGGCAAGATCGACCAGGACGTGGCGTTGGAACGGTCGCCGCGCCCGCGGGAGCTGGCCCGCATGCTGGGGGTGTCCCGGCCGGAGGCCGGCTATGCGGAAGGGGAGGGCGAATCTCCCGCGAACCCGTGGAAGACCCGAGGAGGCGCAGAATGAAACCGACGAATCGTTGCCGCAGGCATTTGCTGATTCCGCCGTTCGTGGCTTTCGCCTGGCTGCTGGGGTTCGGCGGCATGGGCCGCGGCGGCGAAGCTTCCGAAACGGTGCTTTGGGACGCGCCCGCCCCGGCTCCCGGGGCCGCGGCGGAAACCGCGCCGCCGCCGTCCGCCGTCCAGGCCCCGCCACGGGATCTGGCGGCCGCGCGCGCCCAGACGCTGGACTTGGAGAAATCGCTGGCGCAGGAAAAGAAGCGCCGGAACAAAGCGGAAGACGAGCTGGTCAGCGTCTGGAAGCAGCTGAACGTCGCCCGCGATGAAAGCGCGCAACTGCGCCGGAAACTCGAAGAGAACGAAAAGGCCGCCTCCCGGAGCCGCGAGCAGGGCAAGCTGTTGGAGAAAAAGACCGCCGAATGGACGGAGCGCGGCCGCCAGCTCGAAGCGGCCCAGGAGAGCCAGGACCGGCTGCAGCGGCAATTCGCCGCGTTGCAAAAACTGCTGGCGGCGGCGACGGAGAACCTCGCGGAGACGGAGCGGGATCGGGCGCGAACCGTCCAACAGGCGGCCCAGTTGAAAGCCGACCTCGCGGCGGCGCACCAGCAGCTTCGGGCGAAGCCGGCGCCGGATGCCCGCGTGAAAGCGCTGGAACAGGAAGTGGCGAAAGCCGCCGGGCGCGTCCAAGAATTGGAACAAGCGCTGGCGGCGGAGAAAATCCGCGCCGCCGGCGCCCTGGAACAGCAAAAGGCGGAACACGCCCAGGCGGTTCGGGCGCAAGAGGCCCGGACCCAGAAGGATCTGGCGGCCCTGCGCGGAAATCTTGCGGAGCAGGAACAGGCGTTGGCGCAAGCCGTTCAGCAGGCGGCCCGGCTGAAGGACGATCTCGCGAAGGCGCAAGAGCAGCTCCGGGATCAATCGGCGGCGGCGGCCCGCGCGAAGTCGCTCGAACAGGAACGCGCGAAAACCGCGGCCCGCGTCCAGGAGCTGGAACAGACGCTGGCGACCCTCCGCGGAAGCCTGGCGGCGAAGGACGAGGAGCGGGCCCGGCTCGGAGTCCAAACGCGGCAACTGCAAGCGAACCTGGCCGCCCTGAACGACCGCCAACAGGCAGAAAAGGAAGCGGCCGCCAAGGCGCAGAAAACGCAGCGGGACGAGATGCTCGAGCTGCGGCAACGGGCGGAACGCCAGTCCGCCGCGGCCGCGGCGCTGGAAAAGGAGAAAGAAGGTCTGGCGCGGCAATTGGCGGCGAAAGAGCAGCAGCATGCGCAGTTGATCGTCAAGCACCAGAAACTCCAGAAGGACCAGGATGCCCGCGCCGCGGAATTGGACGGGGTCCGCGCGCAGCTCAAGGACGCGGCGGCGGAGCAACGCCGCTTGCGCGACCGGTTGAAGGATGAAGATTGGGTCCGCCAGGGCAAGGCGCTGCGCGAACAGCTGGGACCGGAGGACAACCCCGCGCTGGTGGGATCGCTCAACGACGTGGGCCTCGTGCTGCAAGCGGAAGGCAAGCTGGACGAGGCGGAGGGGATGTTCCGGCGGGCGCTGCTGGTTCTGGAACGGACCAGTGGCCGGTCCGGCGCGACCGCCGGCACGCTGCTCCAGCATCTGGCGGAAGTGGCTTGGGCGCGGAACGATTTGGCCGCCGCCGCGGCGTATTACGAAGAGGCGGCCCAGCGGTTTTCCGCGGCGCTGGGCGACGTGCATCCCCGGCATGCGGCGGCGCTGAACGGTTTGGCCCGCGTCCGCCGCGACCAGCAGCGTCCGCAAGAAGCGGAAGAGCTCTACCGCATGGCCATCCACGTCTATGAACGGCACCAGGCCAAGCACCCGGCCGACCTCGTGGTGCCGCTGCACAACCTGGCTCTGCTCCTGATGGAGCAGGGCCGGCTGGACGAGGCCGGACCCCTGCTGGAACGGGCGGCGCTGCTGGCCGGGAAAAGCGGCCTGAAGAAAGGCGATGCGCTGGTCGTGATGCGCACCATGATCCGGTATTGCCAGGCCACGGGCGACGTGGCGCGGGCGGCGGAATTCGAAAATCGGGCCGAGGAATTGGCCATGGACGTGTGGGCGAAGTGAGGCGGCGCACGGCAAGCGATCCAACGAGCAGGAGGGCGCGATGAGCAAGATCGATACACCGGCGGAACTTCAGGAACAGAGCGGTCGCTGCGTCGTCGGCGTCCATCTGGACATCGATTCCCTGCGGGTGGTGGAGGTGAGCCGGGGCCGCGTGGCGCGGTGGGCCAGCGTGCCGTATCCCCCCGACTTGGCGCCGGGAGCGAAGGGGTTTCCGGCCTTCCTGAAGACCAGCCTGGCCGAGTTCCATTCCGCGTTCCACCGCGCCGCCCTGTGGGTGGTCGGACCGCTGCCGAGCCTGCAGGTGCGGTTTCTTTCGCTGCCCAAGACGCGCCCGCGCCAGTTGTCGAATCTGGTGTATTGGACGTTCCGCAAGGAAATCCCCTTCGATCCGGCCCAGACGATCTTCGACTACGACACGGAAGGGGAGGCCATCGCCGCGGGAGCGGCCAAGAAGACGACGGATGCGACGGCCTATACGGTGGGCCGGGGCGACGTGGACGCGCTGGTGGACCAGTTCGAGGCGGCCGGACTGCCGGTGGACGGCGTCGTGATTCCGTCGTTTGCGCTGCGCAATCTGTTCGGAGTCCGCCCGCTGGCCCATGCGGGGCCCGCGCTGGGCCTGTACGTCGGGAGCGATTCGTCGGCGCTGCTGTTTTTCAAGGGCAAGCAGGTGATCGCGCACCGCGTGTTCAAAACGGGCATGAACGTCATGCTCGACGTCTTGCGCGACCGCCATCCGGACTGGTCGCTGGCCAAGACCTACCAGGCGATCCGCGCGGCGCTCGTCGCGCCGCCGGCCGAACCGGGTTCCGCCGCCGACGAGCGGATCGCCGAAACCGTCCACGTCGCTTTCGAGCGCTTGATCCAGCAGGTGGAACGGTCGCTCGCCGCCTATCAGGCCGGCCAGAGCGAAGAGGAAATCCAGAACATCTACGTGGCGGGTTCCGTGGCGGGGTTGCCGGGGCTGGTCAAGGAACTGGGAACCAAACTCGGGCTGGCCAGTTCGCCGCTGGATTTGTTCCGGCCCGGCTTGATGGAGGCGGGCGTGGCGCCGCCCGCGGGGCCGGAGGAAGCCGGCATGCTGACCTTGGCGCTGGGAGCGGCGTTTTCGGATCCCGCGCGCACGCCCAATCTGCTGCATACCTACGTGGGGCGCGCGCAGGAGGCGCGCCGCGCCCGCTGGCGGCTGGTCGCCCTCGTCGGCGGAATCGTCGGCTTGGTCTTGCTGGCGGCCGCCGGCGGCTGGATCGGACAGCGCAATCGCCGGTTGCGTTCGGAGCTGGAAACCGTCCAGGTCCAGATCCGGCAGTTTGCGCCCTACCCGGACCGGGCGATGATCCAGACCATGCTGAAGGAAGCGGCGAGCGACAGCCGGCAAATGAAGAACATGGCGGGCCGCAGCTTGCCGGTCGCGGCGCTGAACCAATTGGCGCTGGGCACTCCGCCGGACGTCCGGCTCACCTCCATCGTTTTGGATCGGGCGGGGGAGACCCAGGCCGGCAAGAAGGGCAAAGACGCGGCGGCCGCCGGTCCCAAGATCCGCGTCCAGCTGAACGGCATGGTGCTGGGCCCTCCGGGCGCCCAGGAATCCAAGCTGGCTTCCTACGTCTTGCGGCTGGAGGACGCCGAGATGTTCGAGCGGGTCTCGGTGAGCCGTTCGGAAGAGGGCCGCGAGGGCCAGCAACAGGTTTTGCTGTTCGCCTTGGACATGCGGATGGACGATCTGGGCGGGAATCCGCCGGCGCAGACGGCGTCCGCGGATCGGAAAGGAGGGACTCCATGAAAGCGCGCGCCTACCTTCGCGGCAACGGGGTGCTCAGCGGCATCGGCTATCTGGCCATCGTCGCCCTGCTGGTCTTGGCCGCCATCCACGTGTACCGGCCCGTGCGGGACCATTTCCGGTTGAACCGGGAAATTTCCGCGGCCCAGACGCGCCTGGACGAGCTGAAAGTCCTCTATCCGCTGTACGTGGAATTGAGCCAGCTGGATCGGCCGGCGCAATGGCCGGGCTTGGCCTTGCCGGACCCCCGGAAACTGTCCGAGCGCGAAGTCGTCGCCATCCCCGAGCGCTTCATGGCGCTCGCCACCCGCAGTTCCCTGCAGTTGGGCGCGGTGAGTCCGCGCGTCGAAACCGATGCCGCGGGTCACCGCTATCTGGCGGTCGAGCTGCGCGCGGCCGGTTCCTATCGGCAACTCAAGCCCTTCCTCATGGAGTTGGCGCAGATGCCGGAGCTGGAGCGCATCGAGCGGCTCGAAGTCAAACGGGAGACGCTCCAGGAGGAGTTCGACGTCCTGACGCGATTGGCGCTGGAAGGAGGTTCACCATGAATTCCCGCCGGCAGAGGAGGACACGGCCATGACAACCCGGGAACGTGTGCTGATCGTGGCGATGGCGGGGGCCGCCGTCTGGGGCGTGGCGACCTTGGGCGCAGGCTACTACCAGAAAAACCGCGCGTCGGTGAAAACCGCGCTGCTGCGGGACGAAATCCGCGGCTTTGCCGAGCAGCACCGCGCGTTGGCCGCGCCGCTGCGGCTGAGCGGACAGGAGCGCCGGGTGCTGAACGAGGCGATCGCCGCCTGGGCGGCCTCGCCCTTCATCGATCGGGAGGCCGTCGCCACCGCGGTCGCGGAGCCGGTCCAGCAATTCTTCTACACGGGGTACGTCCAGGTCGGCGCGCAGCAGTTCGCCATCCTCAACGGCCGCGAATACCAGGTTTCCGAGCCGGTGGCGCAGACCGATTTCCGCGTGGAATCCATCCGGCCGGAGCAGGTGGTGCTCGTCTCCAGCACGGGCGGCCGCCGCCTGACGATCGCTTTGGAAACGTCCAAGGAAAAAAGGAAGTTGAAATGAAAACATCATCCTGCCGGCGTTGTTCCGGACCGTCGCTCGGTCCCGTCCTGCTGCTGGCCGCGGTTTTGGCCGGTTGCGCGGCGCCCCTCGCCACCCCCGTCGTCCACAAAGAGCCCGGCCTGAGCGAGTGGAAAAAACCGGGCGAGGCGGCGGCGCCCAAGGCGCCCGCCGCCCGGCCGGCCCGGAACGAACTGCCCCCCGCGCTGACGGTGACGCCGATGGCGCCGCCCGAAGAGCCCCCGAAGGTGCCCCGCTTCGCGGCGGATCGGCCGCTGCCGACCGACCTCATCGGCGAATTGGATCTGACCGACGAGGCCGACGTGGCCATGGTGCTGCGCACCCTGGCCAAGGCCGGCAACGTCAACATCCTGGTCAGTCCCAACGTGTCCGGAACCGTCAGTTTCGCCTTCAAGAACATCCCCTGGGACCAGGCGTTCCGCAGCGTGATCATCTCCGCCGGGCTCAACTATGCCTGGGAGGGGGACGTGCTCCGGGTGATGACCCTCGAGGACATGAAGCGCGATCTGGAGATCGAGACGGTCCTGAAGCAGCGGGCCGACGTGAAGGCGGAGCGCCGCAAGGTCGAGCCGATGCTGATCCAGGTGGTGCCCATCAAGTACTCGACGGCCAAGAACGTCGGCAACACGATCAAGTCCATCATGACGGGCAAGGTCGAGGCCGGCGGCGAAATGCCCAGCCAGCAGACCAGCATCGCCGTCGACGAGGCGAACAACGCCATCGTGGTGCATGCCATCCGCGACGACCTGGACAAGGTGCTCACCTTGGTCGGGCAGCTCGACCGGGCGAAGGCGCAGGTGCATATCGAGGCCCGGATCGTGGAGGCCACGCGCGATACCGCCCGGCAGCTGGGCGTCCAATGGGGCGCCCACTCGGCCCGGGTGGACGACGGGCGGCTGACGACCCTCGGCGGCCGCGGCGCCACCGCGGGCGGCTACAATTCCGATTTCCCGGCCCAGTTCGCCCACGGCGGCGCCGCGCTCACGCCCGTGGGCATGACGCTCGGCCTGATCTCGGAAAACGTCGGCGGCAGCGAGCTGCTCGCCCTGCAGCTCACGGCGCTGCAGCGGAAAGGCAACATCAAGATCCTGTCGAGTCCGTCGATCACCACCCTGGACAACGAAGCCGCCATCATCAAAAGCGGCGAGGAGCGCGCCTACCGCGAGACCTCGGGCACCGGCAACGACCTGGACGTGGCGGTGGAATGGAAGGAAGCCGTCCTGGAGCTGAACGTGATGCCCCACGTGGTGGACGACGAATACCTGCTCGTCAAGATCAACGCCCGGAAGGAAACGTTCGACGAGACCAAGCAGCAGTCCAGCGGCGAATTTCCCATCAACAAGAAAGAGGCCAGCACGACGGTGCTGTTGCGCAACGGCGAAACCGTCGTCATCGGCGGCCTGACGGTGGACACCGACAGCAAGTCCGATGCCGGCATCCCGTGGCTGATGGATTTCCCCGGCCTCGGCGCCTTGTTCAAGAACAAGGCCCAGGCGAAGAAGTTCGACGAAACGCTGATCTTCATCACCCCGAAGATCATCGCCGACGCCCGCTAGGGACGGGGACCGGAGATCGGGCATGATCAAGACGCGGCCCAAGCTGGGACAGATGCTGGTGGATGCGGGGCTGTTGAAACCCGATCAGCTGGCCCAGGCGGTGGCCACCTGCGCGGCGGCCGGCGAGCGGCTGGGGGAGTATCTCTGCAGCAAGGGGTTCGTCCGCGAGGACCAAGTGGTCGAGCTGCTGGGCCGCCAGTTGCGGGTGACGCGCTACGACCCCGAGCGCTATCCCATCGACATGGCCTTGGCCGGCCTGATTCCCGTCGATCTGGCCCAGCGGCTCAAGGTCGTTCCGCTGACCCGGCGGAACGGCATGCTCGAGCTGGGAATGAGCGACCCCACCGATCTCGGCGCCCTCGACGCGGTCGAGCAACTGACCCGCTGCGAGGTGATGCCCGTCATCTGCACGGACCGGGAGATCAACCAGCTGACCAACAGCCTGTACGGCAGCTTCGCGGGCATCGGCGACGTGGCGGCGAGCGCCGGCGCCGCGGCCGATGCCGCGGGACTGCCCAACATGGCCGAAGACGTGGAGGTCGGCTCGCTGAAGAACATGGCCGAAGGCGCGCCCGTGATCCGCATGGTGAACTGGATCATCTCCCAGGCGGCCCGGGAGGGGGCCAGCGACATCCATATCAGTCCCGAAACGAACTACGTGCAGTTGCGGTTCCGGATCGACGGCAAGCTGCGCGAGGTGCCCGCCCCGCCCAAGAGCCTCCACCTTTCCATCGTGTCCCGCATCAAGATCCTCGCGCAGATGGACATCGCCGTGTCGCGCGTGCCCCAGGACGGCCGGTTCACCGTCAAGCTCGACAACCGGGAGATCAACATCCGCGTCTCGACCATCCCGACCACCAACGGGGAAAACGTGGTGTTGCGCCTGCTCGACATGGGCGCCTTCAACTATTCCCTCTTCGATCTGGGGATGTCGGAGCGCGACCGCGAGCAGCTCTCCCGGGTGATCGAGGCGCCCTACGGCATGATCCTCAGCACCGGCCCCACCGGCAGCGGCAAGACGACCACCCTGTACGCCATGCTCAAGGAGCTCAACCATCCCGACGTCCACATCATCACCGTCGAGGATCCGGTGGAATACCGGGTGGCCAAGATCCGGCAGGTGCAGCTCAACGTCAAGGCCGGCATGACCTTCGCTTCCGGCCTGCGGTCCATCCTGCGGCAGGATCCGGACGTCATCATGGTCGGCGAAATCCGCGACGCCGAAACCGCCCGCATCGCCACGCAGGCCGCCCTGACGGGGCACCGGGTGCTGAGCACCGTCCACACCAACGACGCGGCCGGCGCCATCACCCGCCTGATCGACATGGGCATCGAGCCGTTCCTGGTCGCGTCGGTCCTGCTCGTGTCGTTCGCCCAGCGGCTCGTGCGCAAGGTCTGTCCGCATTGCGCGGAACGCTGCGCGCCCGGCCGCCAGTCCCGCGCGTTCTGGGGCGTGCCGGACCACGAGGAGTTCGTCGCCATGCGGGCCAAGGGCTGCGCCCGGTGCCAGCACACCGGCTACCAGGGCCGCATCGGCATCTTCGAAGTCCTGATGATCGACGACATGATCCGCGAACTGATCGCCCGCAAGGCGACCACGGCGGAAATCAACCAGGCGGCGCGCGCCGCGGGCCGCTTGCGCACCCTGAAGGAAGATGCCCTGGACAAGCTGCGCCAAGGCATCACCACCATCGAAGAGGCGATGAGCGTCGTGAACCTCTAGGAAGGGCCGGTGGCACCATGAGCACCTATCGCTACGAGGCCGTGAACGACGGAGGCAAAACCGTCGCGGGCTTGATCGAAGCCGAATCCATGGACCATGCGAACGACTTGCTGGGCGCCCGCGGCCTCACGCCGCTTTCGCTGCGCGACGAAACGGCGGCCGCCGGCCGGCCGCGCTGGGACAAGCTCGCCCGGCTGTTCAACACGGTCCATCCCGAAGAGCTGATCCTGTACACCAAGCAGCTGAGCACCATGCTGAAGGCGGGCATTCCGATCCTGCGGGTGGTGGACATCCTGGAAAACCAGTCGGACAACCTCCGCCTCAAGGACATCAGCCGCCAGATCGGCCTGGACATCCGCAGCGGCACCGCCTTGTCCCGGTCCCTGCGCCGGCATCCGGACGTCTTTTCCGAGCTCTATTGCAGCATGGTCCAGGCCGGCGAGGCCAGCGGCGCGCTGCCGCAGATCCTCCAGCGCCTCATCTACATCATCACCCATGAATACCAGGTCAAGACGGAGATCCGCTCCGTGCTGCAGTATCCGCTCATCGTGCTGGTTTCCCTGATCACGGCGTTCGTGGGACTGATCACGTTCGTCATTCCGCAGTTCGCCAAGGTCTACGCCAAGGTGAAGGTCGAACTGCCGTTTCCGACCCGGGCCTGTCTGGTCCTGAGCAAGCTGTTCAACGAGCAATGGCCGGCCCTGCTGCTGGGCCTGGTCGCGGCCGCCCTGGCGGTTTTCCTGATCCTCCGCACGGCCTCGGGGCGCTACGCCTGGGATCGCCTGAAGCTGCGGATTCCCCTGATCGGCCCCTTGTTGCTCAAATCGGCGCTGTCCCGGTTCGCCAGCATCTTCTCCATCCTGCAAGCCTCCGGGGTCGGCATTCTCGACGCGCTGAAGATCCTGTCGGGCACCATCGGGAACGCGGCCATCAGCCGGGAACTGGAAGGGGTGCAGGTCCATCTGGAACAGGGCCACGGCGTGGCCCGGCCGCTGATGGCGGCCAAGTACTTCACCCCCATGCTCGTCAACATGGTGGCGGTGGGCGAGGAGGCGGGCAACCTCGACGAGATGCTGCGCGAAGTGTCCCTCCACTACGATTCCGAAGTGGAATACGCCACGCGCCGCTTGACCACGGCGATGGGCCCCGTCCTGATCGTGGCGATGGCCGTCCTGGTCGGGTTCTTCGCTTTGGCCGTGTACATGCCGATGTGGGATTTGGCGAAACTCGCCACGCGCACATGACGAAACCCCGGTCCATCCGAATCCAGTTCTACGTGCTGGTGCCGCTGATCTTCGCCGGCTTCACCGCCTTGGCCGCGCAGCTGACCTACCACCTGATGCGGTCCGGCGCGGTGGCCGCCGGCCGGACGTGGCCCCTGCTGGCGACGGCCGGCCTGCTGGTCGCCACCGCCTTCCTGTGCGGCCTGTTCATCCTCTGGCTCGTGTTCCGCCCGGTGGAGACCTTCCTGCGGGAAACCCGCGCGTTCGTGCCCGCCCCCGCGCCGCCCCCGGGCCGCGGCCGCCGCGCAGCGGACTTCGAGGCCATCGCGCCCATCGCCCATACCCTGAACTGGGTGACCGAAGCGCTCGGCAACATGGAAGCCCAGGCGCTGTTTCCCGACGTCATCGCGCCCTCGTCCGCGATGCGCTCCGTGCTGGGCCTGGTCCTGAAGATCGCCCCGACCGACTCGACGGTGCTGATTCTCGGCGAAAGCGGCACCGGCAAGGAACTGATCGCCCGCAACGTTCATTCCCACAGCCGGCGCGCGGACAAGCCGTTCGTCGCCATCAATTGCGCCGGCATTCCCGAAGGCCTGCTCGAAAGCGAACTGTTCGGGCACGAAAAGGGCGCGTTCACCGGCGCCTACGTCCGCAAGATCGGCAAGCTCGAAGCCGCCGACGGCGGCACCGTTTTCCTGGATGAAATCGCCGACATGCCGATGCTGACCCAGGCCAAGATCCTCCGCGCCCTGCAGGAGCGGGAGATCGAACGGGTGGGGGGCGGTCCGCCCATCCCGATCGACGTCCGCATCGTGGCCGCCACCAACCGGGATCTGGCCAAGATGGTCAAGGAGGGGAGCTTCCGCGAAGACCTGTTCTTCCGCGTCAACGTGTTCTCCTTCCGGCTGCCTCCGCTGCGGGAGCGCAGCCAGGACATTCCCCTGATGGCGACCTGCCTGTTGCGGCGGATCAAGCCGGCGGCCTCGTTCTCGCCGCAGGCCTTGGCGGCCTTGACCGCCCACCGCTGGCCCGGCAACGTGCGCGAATTGATCAATGCCATCGAAGCCGCCGCCGCCTTGGCCGACGACGTCATCGGACCGGAACACCTCAATGCCGGCATCCGGTTGCCCACCGAATGCCTGTTGCCCGACTCCGCGCGGCCGGCGGAAGGCAGCTGGAACCTCGACGATCGCGTCGCCGCGCTGGAAAAAGCGTTGATCATGGAGGCCTTGACGCGGGCCGGGGGCGTCCAGGTGCGCGCCGCCGCGTTGCTGGGTATCAAGGAACGAAGCCTCTGGCACCGCATCGCCAAGCACCGCATCGAAGTGGCCGCGATCCGTTCCGAACGTCCGGCGCCCAAACGCGAGCTACAGGGGGCGGAGGCATGAGCATCAAAAAATGGAGCGGCGTTCGGAACTTCCTGCGCGGAAAACCGATTGAACGGATCGGATTGCCCCAGAACGGGCCGATTCGGCGTTTGGCACGGTTCGTGCAGGAAGAAGTCGGCGCCCGGCGTGCCGAGGGTGGATGTTGATAACGGGAACAAAACAAAACAGGAGATGCCGATGAAGAAGGACAGGACAGAACGGAAATCGGGGTTTACCCTGATTGAAATCATCGCCGTACTGGTCATTTTGGCGGTCTTGGCCGCCGTGGCCATTCCGCGCTACATCAGTCTGATCGATGAAGCGCGGGAACAGGCGTTGCAGGGGGCCGTCGCCGCCGCGTTGTCGCACGTGTCCATGGCCTATGGACGCCTCTGCCTGCAGAACGACGCGGAGCCCACCGGAGCCGAACTCGCCACCGAGTGCGGCACGACCAACCCCATGGACGAGACGGATTACACCTATACCTTCGCGGGCAACGGAAACGACGTGGATATCACCGTCGTCGACGTGGACGATGCCACGGCCACGGCGTCCGCGACCTGGGCCAGCCCGGCCAACTGAGCAACCGAAGCGCGGGGGGAGGGGGAGGCAACTCCTCCTCCCGGCGCCTGATTGAGAACGCGAAACGCGGAGGAACGAGATGCGCGCCCGGTCCAGAACGCCGGTCTCGAAGCGGGGATTTACCGGCATCGAGGTGATCGCCGTGCTGGTGGTGCTGGGCATCTTCGCCGTCGTCCTCGCGGCCGGCCTGGACGTCCATGCCTCCGTGGCCGTCGAGGCCGACATCCTCCGCTCCCATCTGGGCTATGCCCAGTCGCTGGCCATGGCCAACAACACCGCCGACTGGAGCGTGCTGTTCAGCGGCAATGCCTATACCTTGGTCTGCACGCCGTCTCCCGTCCACCCGCTCCCTTGGCCCAACGAATCGTCGTCCACCCACGCGCTGCCGGCGGGCGTGACCCTCGTGTCGGGCGCCGGCGTGGTCGCCTTCGACGAATGGGGCGCGCCGGCCGCCACCCACACCCTCGTGCTTTCCGACGGGACCCAGCAGCAGCCGGTGACGATCACGGGGTTCACGGGATTGGTGCCATGAAGATCCGCCGTCCAGCTGGATTCACGCTCATCGAAGTCATCGTCGCCCTCGTTCTTTCCGCCATCGCCATGGCGGCCATCCTGCCGCTGCTGGACCGGGTGTTCCAGTTGAGCCACGAGCCGCGGACGACGCTGCAGGACGGGTTGGACCTGCAGACCGCCATGGATGGACTGGTGGCACTCCATGAAGCCCATGCCTACGACGTGGCTTGGCTCAGAGACAATTTGGAAGCCCAGTTGCCCGCCGGCATCGGAGTGGTCATGACGAATACCCATTACGCCGAATTCACGGTCGCGACGAACGGGCCCGGGCGGGAAAAACCGCCGTATGCCGTCACGACCACGAATCTCCTCAAGGTGACGCTGCGCAATTCGCTGGGCGAACGCGCCACCCGGTTCTTCACGGTGCCGCCGCTATGAAAACGGCCTTCACGCTGATCGAAGTGGTCGCGACCCTCCTGCTGGTCGCGATCCTGGCGGTTTCGATGGCGATCTCGCTGCTGCCGATGACCCAGGGGCTGATGCAGGTCCGCGACAACGCGGCCGCCGCGCAAAAGGCCCGCCTGGCCATGGCCCGCCTGACGCGGGAATTCACCACCATCACCAACGTCGTGTCGAGCGGGTCCGGCGCCATCACGTACGACTTCCTCGTGCCGAACGGGAATTGGTACGCCGTCCGGCGCCACACCCTTTCCTGGAGCGGGTCGGCGGGCGCCCCGCTGCTGTTGGAAGGCGTGCCCCTTTCCGACGACGTGGCGAACTTCAGTTTGTCCTATGCGCCCGGGCCGCCTCCGGTCATCGGCATCCTCCTGCAAAGCCAAGAGGGGGGGCAGGCCTTCAGCACCGGCATCGCTCCTCGGAACATGGGGCCGTGACCATGAAAACGCAACCGCAACGCAAAAGGGGCGCGGCGCTGGTGGTGGTGGTGCTTTCGATGATCGCCGTCGGGTTGGTGGGCACCGCCATCCTGGCCAAGGCCACCAGTTCCCGCTACGAGCGGGTCCAGTACGGCATCACCAACCGGGCCTACTATCTCGCGGAATCCGGCGCCGCCTACGTGCGGTCGCGCCGCGCGACCAACCTCTTCTATTTCCCGCAATTTGAAACCAACGTTCTCGCCGGCGGGGACCTGTTCGTCGTGACCGCCGGTCCCGTCTCCTTCATCTACACGAACGAGGCCGGCACCGTCTACGAGGCCTGGCACGTCGTCGGGCACTCGACCGGCATCGCCAATCCCGGCCAGACGTTCGAGTCGGTCCAGCGGGTCTATTTCGACATGCACGAGAAAGGCACCGTGCCGCCCGCGCCGGGCCTGTTCTCGAACGAGAACGCCTTTGCCTTCGGCGCCTGGACCCTGCAGGGCATCGACCGGCAGGACGTCATGATCAAGGACACCGGTCCGTCGGACGGCCCGGCGGTGAACCTCGGCGTCGATCGGCCCGAATTCTGGGGCTACCTCGCGTTGAACTGGGGCAACGTGCCGGGGCTGAATCTGGCCAATTACTGGTCGTACCACGGTGGCCGCCTGAGCTACGACGCCCAGCTGAAGATGCAGACGTTCGAAAACGTTCCCAGCCTGCACTACATGCTCGGCATCTCCTTCCGCCTCCGCGCCAACGGCGGCAGCTACGGCCTGTCCTTTTTCCGGTCGATGACGAACGACGGCTCGAAGGCCGTGGCCGATGCCGACCGTCCGGTCTGGGCCCGGGATGCAAACCTCGACGCCCGTTTCCAGGCGCTTCGTGGGACAAACAACTACGCCGTGCTGTGGTTCCGCGCCGCCTCCAACGCGCCCCTCCAATTGCTCAATTCCCGCCGCCTCGCGTTGTCCGACAACCTCCTGTACCAGTATGGGGACTACTTCGAGATCACGAACTATGCTTCGCTGCTGCTGCAACTCGACGAAGTCCATGGGGACACCAACCGGGAAAACCGCATCGTGGCCTACATGTCGCCCCCCGCCGCCAATCCGACCTGGCCGAATTTCAGCACCACCAACGCGGTGTGGCAGGAAAACGCCACCAATTATCCCGCGCCGATCACGTGGGACCAAAATCCATACAGCCCGGCCTCCGGCAACCGGATCACCAACGTCGACACCCGCCTCACCTCCGCGAACTTCGACACGTTCCGGCCGCCCGAGGTCGGCATCCACGTGTTCTACGACCGGAACGCGGCCAACGAGACGTTTTTCCGCGATTTCGCCTTGCGCCTGGAAGGGTTTTCCTCGCCGTACGGCGGCACGCAGATCCAATGGTAGTTTCAACACAAGGAGGAGCGCATGAAAACGAAACGGATGCAAGCGATCGGGGCGGCCGGGATCATGGCCGCGGTGCTGGGCTTCGCGGCCGGCTGCGGCGAGGACGCCCAGACGGATACGGCCTTGGCCGTGTATCCGCCCTCTTCGACCGTCTATGCCGACGGGGCCACGGTGTTCCTGACCGTCTACGATCCCGACGAAAGCGTCTATGGCGCCGACGCCGCCGCGCGCGCCAAGGCCTCGTTGGATTCGGACGTCGACCAGACCAACAGCGTGGCGTCCCACATCCTCCTGCCGCTCGAATGGAGCGTGGCCAATCCCGCCCTGGGCCGCATCATGGCCGCCGGCGGCTATTCCGCCGTCTACGAGAGCTACGGTCCCCGCGGGCAGAACTACGTCGCCGTCCGCGACCAGGCCGGGCGCGAGGGGATCGCCGCCATCGAGCAGCGCTGGCACGAAAACGATCCGGAGGAAGAGAATTCCGGGTCCACGCAGGACGAATGAACCCATGGGCGCGCCGGAAAACCGGCGCCGCCCGGCGGCAAGGAGGCCTGGCATGTCCATTCCGCATATCCGTTCGGTCGCCGAAATCCGCCCCGGCCGGGATCCCGGCGCGTATCTGGACGAATTGCTTTCGTACGTGGCGCACGTCGGCGCGTCGGATCTGCACGTCACCGTTCCCAGTCCGCCGGTGTTGCGGTTGGAAGGCCGTCTCGCGGCGCTCGGCGAACTGCCGCCGATCGGGCCCGACGTGGTCCAGGCCATGTTCCAGCACGTCGCCTCGGACGAGCAACGCGCGGCGTTCGACCGGGAACTGGAGCTGGATTTCGCCTACAGCCTGTCCGGCATCGCCCGGTTCCGCGTCAGCGCCATGCAGCAGCGCGGCACGAAGAGCCTGGCGTTCCGCCGCGTGCCCTTCGTGGTGCCGTCGATCGAGGACATGGGCCTTCCGCAAATCTGCAAGCAATTCGTCGTCAAGCCCCGGGGGCTGCTCCTGATCACGGGCGCCTGCGGCAGCGGCAAGTCCACGACGCTGGCGGCCATGCTCCGCTACCTGAACGAAACCCAGGCGCGCAACGTCGTCACGATCGAGGATCCGATCGAATTCCTGTTCCACAACGACAAGTGCTTCATCCGCCAGCGCGAGCTGGGCAACGACACCAAGACGTTCTATTCGGCGCTGATCCACGCCCTCCGGCACGACCCCGACGTGATCGTCATCGGGGAAATGCGCGATCTGCCCACGATCGGCACCGCCCTCACCGCGGCCGAGACCGGCCATCTCGTGATCGGCACCATGCATACCATCGACGCCGCCCAGTCGGTCGACCGCATTCTGGACATCTTTCCGGCCGCGCAACAGCAGCAGATCCGGCTGCAGTTTTCCCAGGTGCTCGAAGGCGTGCTGTCCCAGGTGCTGCTGCCGCGCCTCGGCGGCGGCCGGGTCGCCGCCTTTGAAATCATGCCGGCCACCGAAGGCATCCGGCGGATCATCCGCGAGGGCAAGCTCGGCGAAATTGCCGTCAACCTCGAGCAGGGCGCGGCCGAGGGCAAGCAATCCATGAACCAGGCGCTGGCCGATCTGGTGAAACGCAAGATCGTGGCTCCGGAAGAAGCCTTGATGAAAAGCGGCAATCCGGCCCGCCTGAAAGAGATGATCGCCAAAAGTTCCGACGGCCGGCCCAGCGGATACTGAGATTCCGGGACCGGCAGCGGGGGGCGGGCGCAAAAAAAGTGGAGCCAAAGATCGGATTCGAACCGATGACCGTCGCATTACGAATGCGGGAGACGGTTTAAGAAAACGCCTTATTATGCGCGTTTTCTGTTTGCGTGGGTAGATTATGGGTATATGGTTTCTGGCGTAACAATTCGATTTGATACGGCCGGAAAAAACCATGAAACCTATAACCGCCCCGGACCCGGATAACAAGCCAAAAGCCGAAAACCTAGCCAAGCCAGGAATGTGGACTCCCCGCATTTCCAAGCGGATATTGCCGTCCGGATCCGTGGTGTGGGTGGCGGATTGGTGGGAAAAAAAAGCCGGTGGAGGATATACCCATCGCAAGAAACAGCACCCATCGCGGAAGGATTTGGAACAATGGGCGGCGGATGAAGCGCGGCGCCTGAAAAACGAAAGCAAACTCGTTCGTCAGTCGGAACGGCGGGGGGATAACATGGTGACGCTGGCTGCGCTGTCCCCGATAGAGCGCGCCGCCCTGGCGCGAGCCGTGGAAACTCTCCGCAAGCAGGGTGGACGGGTGGAAGCCATTGAGAAGGCCGCAACGGTCTATGCCGACGCCTATTTGACCGGGGCGAAAGTCACCGTTGCCGCGCTCTTGGATGAACACTTAAAGAATCTTGAACAGTTGAAGAAACGCCCGCCGACGATCCGGGACCGGCGGCTATATCTCGCCTCCTTTGCAGATGCCTACGGGGACAAGCTGGCCGCAACGGTGACGCGCCAACAGGCGGAACGCTGGATATTTGAACCCAAGAGCGTCAGCAAACAGGCGAGCCGTCGCCGCGCTCTCCATGCTCTTTTCCGTTTCGGGGTGCGGCGGGAGGTACTGCAAAAAAATCCCGTGGCGGGCATTGAGAAGCCGCCGGAGCGTCCCCCGGATCGGGTGGACATCTTCTCTCCGGCGGAGGCGGAGGCTGTTCTACGGGCCGCACAGGACCGGGAGCCGCGCCTTGTGCCTTATCTGGCCGTGGGACTTTTCGCCGGGTTGCGTCCGCAAAACGAATTGGCCCGGCTGGAATGGGCAGACGTCAATTTCGAGACGAACAAAATCACCGTGACGCGGAGCACGTCCAAAACGGATCGGGTTCGTCACGTGGACATCCAGTCGAACTTGCGGGCATGGTTGGGGAGCGTTCCAAAATCGCAACAGAATGGAAAAATCTACTTTTCCCGCCGTGCCTTGTTCAAAGTGTTGGGCCGTACGTGGCCGGAGGATCGTCGGAAGGCGGCACGAGCAAAGAAAATGGCGCGGGCCGCGATACAGGGCCACAAATTGCCGGAGCCGATACCCGTCACCAAAGCCAAGCCGAAAGAGAAGCCTTTGCGCTGGGGGCCGGACATCATGCGGCATTCGTTTTGCACGTATCGCCAAGCCGTTTTGCAGGATGTTGGAAAGCTGTGCTTTGAGGCAGGGAACACACCGGCCGTTGCCGCGGCACACTATCTCAATCCCCGCGTATCAGCGGCGGAAGTAGATAAATATTGGAGCATCCTGCCGACTCCGGCGAAAGCCCAACGGCGGAAAGGAAACCGGCCATGATAAAAGAAACCATGATTTACAACGGCGCGCGGTTGCCCATCGTGCAGCGAAAAATCTTATCCAGCAAAATCAATAACATAGACGAGCTGGAATATCCGTTCCATGAACTGCTGAAAGCAGAGCATACCATTGAGTACACGCCAGAAGGCCCGCGCATGATTGTGCGGGGAAAGCCGAAAAAATTGCGCGAGTGGTTGGCGGCCCGGAAAAATATCAACAAGGTGTTTTTCGGTGAGACAGGTAAGCCTGCATTCGTCTTTCAGTTGGTTGTGATGTTCGCGAACTTCCGTTTCATCTCCGCGCCGTGGGGATCGGTGGAGAATCCGCCATTGGACTATTTCATCGGTGCAAAAATTGAAAAGGGGAGTTGGCTTGTCTTGCCGGACGGGTTGAGAGTGCGCGGAATAACGGATGCCGACTTGCCAGCCGACGAACGGATGGCGAACGCGGCACAACTCTCTGCGGATGCGCTGGGGGCCGTGCTGGATGAAACGCGCCGGGCAAATGATAATGTTGATATTGCCTTGCGTAAAAAAGAAGAGGCAGAAGCATGGGCGCGTGACCTGCAAGATCATCCTATGGATGCAACGGGGGACATCTACAAACAGTTTCGCGGCAAACTTACGCCCAGGCAAAGCGCACTGTATGATGCTTTGAAAGAGACTGGCGGCAAGCAAGAGCAAGCGGGGAATAGGTTGCATCCGCGCATGAGCCAAACGGAGGTATGGAATTGCATCAACAAAGTATTGCGCCCGGCGATTATTCGCGCAAAGTTGACGATGCCGACATGGTTATTAACGCGGGAAGAAAAGCGACGCTTGCGGGGAGCTGTCAATCCTCCAGCCAGAACACCCCGCGGGGAAATAACCCGCGATAATGCGGATGAAGCCGAGGCCGAGGAATAACTTTTTGAATAATTGGAATAAGGGGAATACCGGGGGATTTTAGCAACTATCGCCCGTTTTCGGTTTGCGAGGGAATAACCCGTCGCAAATGCATGAGGCCCAGTAAGCCTTGTGGAGAAACCGAAAATGGAAGCTACGAAGAAACTCCCGCCCCGGCGGTTGTGCCTTACGCCGGAACAGGCGGAGGAAACCTACGGCATATCCCGTCGCGCATTGAAACGCGCATGGAGCGAACGGCGGTTGCCCGTGTACAAGCTGGGCCACCGTTCCATCCTCATTGATGCCCGCGACATCGAGGCGTTTCTTGCCAAGTGTCGCGTTGACGCCTTGTGCGTGTAAGGGGGCCGCAATGACTCCCGAAAAATCGAAAGAGCCTGGGGTGGAGATCCCGGCCGTAGAAAAACTCACGAAGCTCGAATATTTTGCTGCGCATGCGTTGAGTGGCCTGCTTGCTCATGCGGATCCGTATGAAGGGCCGCCGCCTCCATCTGAAATCGCCGAACAAGCGTGCGCTAATGCGGATGCCCTTCTCAAAAAATTCGCACGGATGGGGGAGGTGCGCGCCGATGTTCCCGCCACGCCCCCCGGACCGTAGCGACCAGCGGCATGATGCAGAATCCGATCAAGGAAAAGTATGCCGCCGAACTGGGCCGATGCCCGCCGGGTGGATCTGGCGTCCATAGTTGGCTCATGACGGTTGCGAACTTGGCGGCGATTGCGGGCGTTGCTCCGATGGCAGCGGAGGCGGAAATCATTCAGGCCATGCGCCGCCCGCCGTCGCCCGCGTCCGAAGTGGCGAGCGCAATCCGCAAGGCGTACGCTGAATTTGTGCCTGGCGGTGTCGGGGCGCACTACACGCCCCGGCCCGCAGCGCCCGCCAAGCCGAAGGCGATGCCGATGACGGCCGCGGCGTTCATCCGCAGGGGCGACGGCGCGACGGAAGCCGATTGGTGGGAGGCTTCTCCATATCGCATAAGCTGGGGCGAGCCGGGGCCGTTGGATGCGGTGCATTTGCTGGATGCTCTCTATGAGCCCGGCGAAATTCTGTTTTGCGGGGAACGCTACGGATCGGAAGTGAGAACGGCGCGGGAGTGGCGCAACGATTTTTCACGTGGTGCGCCGTGCCCGCCGCACTTCATTCCCAACCCGTTGACCGGCGCCGAACATCCTACCGGCGACGGGAAGCAATCGCGCCGTGGGGATGCCGCCGTGTGCGGGTTCCGATTCGCCGTGGCGGAGTTTGACGGGCTATCCAAGCCGGATCAATTGGCGTTTTGGTGGGGCTATTCGACCGCCCCGATTGCCGCGCTGATTGATTCCGGCGGAAAATCCGTCCATGCGCTTTTGCGCGTGGATATGGCGAGCCGGGAACGGTGGGAGAGCGAAGTCGAAAGCAAGCTTTTCGCCCGCGTCCTGTGTCCGTTGGGATGCGATAGGGCTTGCCGTAACGAAAGCCGATTGAGCCGACTCCCCGGCCATTTTCGCCGCGAAAAAAACGCCTGGCAACGTCTCTTGTACTTGAATCCGGAAGGATCTCCGCGCCGATGAACCCCGTTGACGAAATGCTGAGCGAGGCGGAAGGCGTCCAGGCCCACACGCCCGAAGCCGACGAACACGCGCCGCGCCCTTATTCAACCCGGACATGGGCCGAACTTGTCGGGATGGAATTGCCGCCGTTGCGCCCCGTGTGGGGCGGGATCGTGTTGGGCGGTCTCGGCGTGATTTTCGGGCAGGGCGGGCTTGGAAAATCCCGCGTGGCGTTGAACTTGGCGCGGAATCAGGTCTTGGGATTGCCGTTCGCCGGACTCCCCACCGGGCCGGAACCTTTGCGGCATTTGATGATGGGGAGCGAAAACAGCATCCACCGTCTGCAAAACGACGCCCGGAGCATGGGGGCAGGACTGGACGCCGAACGGATAGCCCGACTGGATGAGCATATCCGCATGGCGACGTTGGAGTGCCCGGAGGATGCTTTCATATCCGTGGCATCCCCCGAAAACGTATCCAAGTGGCAGGCCACGTTGGAAGCCTATCCGCCAGACGTTCTTTGGGCGGACCCGTGGGGCGATTTGCTGGATGGAGAGTCGAACAGCGACGAAGATGCAAGGCGCACCCTGGCCGCGCTGCGGCGATTGCTGCGGCGCGTGAAGCCGGAAGCGGCCATCGTGATTCTTGCCCACTCCAGGACCGGAGCCGCGAACATCCGGCAGGCCATCGGCTACGATGCCGCGAACTTCGGCAAAGGGTCCAAGGCCCTGTATTCGGCGGCGCGGTGCGTTTGGAATCTGGCCCCCGGCGATGAAACCGAAAACCCGCCCATCGTGGCCGTCCACGCCAAGAGCAACGACGCGCCCCGCGAACGTCCGCGAGCGTTGCGGTTGGATGCGGAAACGATGCTCTACAACCTTGATCCGGGTTTTGATTTTGAGGCGTGGGAAAACGAGGTGGGGCAGCGGGCCCAGGGCAAGACCGCGACGCGCAAGGGGCCGCGGCTTTCCGACGACGACGCCGCGGCCGCGATGGGCGATACCACGCAAACGGCGCCACAGGTCCGGCAACTGCTGCGGGAGAAGGGCGCGACCCGAGACGAAGCCGACGATTTGACCAAGCGGCTTGTTGCTGCAGGTGTGTGGGTGGAGTGGCGCCCGCCGATGCAACACGCTCCGGTATGGGTTGGGCCACCGTCTGCCATGAAACGACGGCAGGCGGATTTTGCGGAGACGGTGCAAGGGAAAATCGGGTTCCGATGAAAATTCAGGACAAATTCGACGTTCGATAAACAAAAAAATAAGGAAATCATCATGAAAGAAATTCAACAAGTTATTCGCTGGTGGAACGCATGGAGGTACTTCACGGATGCGGATACGGCCGCCGATCTTTTTCAGGTCAAGCGCCGAACGGTGCGGGCTTGGCTGCGGGCCGGTTTGCAACATCATGAGTATCTTCCCGGACTCGCTACTTGCGAACGCTCGGGAGATTTAAACGGCCGAACAGTCTGGAAAATGCATCCGTATGGGGTTGTCGTCTGGCACATCCAGCGGCTTCCGTACGGCGGCGTGACGGTTCCGCGCTTGGTTTCAGGATTGCCGGACATCTGGGCCGAAACATGGCGCACGGTGGCCGCCGTTGCTCCGCAGACCTACCCCGCCGGCGCCGTCCCGTCATTTTCATGGAAGAGGCTTACCGGCGACGTGGTTCTTTTATCCTGTGCCCTGGCGCTGCGCTGGGAGGCCAGCGGTTTAGATTGGGGCGGGCCGTTTATCTTCGGCGCCGATATGCCGGGTGAATTTGCCATTGGTTTCATTTCCAAGATGGGGGCATAACCATGGGCGCCACAGCAAAACTCATAGCCGCAATCGGCCTCAATAGTGATTCCTTCAAGCAGGGGCTTGCGTCAGTTAAGGGCAATACCGAAGGCCTTAAAAAAACTTTCAGCGATTTAAAATACATCATCGCCGGCACCTTCACCGTTGGAATGGTGACATCATTCATAAAGAACTTGTCCCAAACGGCCGCGGAATTGAACCGTACGGCCGTCGAATCCAACGCCACGTTCGAGGGTTTCCAAGCCTTGAAAAATGCGATGTCGGACAGCGAGCTCTCTTCCGACAAGCTGGGGGCCGCGTTGGGCAAGGTCAATTCCGCCATGATAGAGGCCCAGGCCGGAAACGTCCGTGTTGCCGAAGCGTTCAACGCCCTGGGGATTTCGGTCGATCGGTTGGCGGGACTCCGGGCGGATGAAATCTTCGGTCTGATAGCGGATCGCGTCGCCAATTCCACGGATACGGTTGAATCCAACCGGGCCGTGTTCGCCATTTTCGAGAAAGAACTTGGCGGAAAAATGCTTCCAACCTTGAAAAAGGTTGGCGAGGAAGGCTTCGGCACGTTGACCGAGCGCATGAAGGATTCCGGCAGGATTATCGACCAGACGTTCGCGGATTTCAACAACGCCACGCAAACCAAGCTCTCCGTGATTGAGCAGAAGTGGAGTGTGTTCGTTTCAAAATTCATACTCGGGCTGAATCTGGTATGGACCGGGATGAAGGGCTTTTGGGATGGAATGTTCAACGGCGAAGGCCCGATTGATTCCATGAATGCAGCATGGGACAAGTGGGAGCAGGACATAGCCGCTTCCATGATTGCGGCGCAGAAACGCGCCATGGATGAAATCGTCGCGGCCCAAGAATCCAGGCGTCGAGCCGTAGAGGCATCCAGAAAGCAAGAAGCGGAAAACACCGGAGCGATTTCCAAGGCTGCCGCCGACGGCGAAATTGAAGATATGAAGCGGGTCGAGGCCGAAAACGATCGGGCCCGCCAAGCCATGGAATCGGCTCGGGCCAGATATTACGCCGAAGTTGAAGCGGTGCGGTGGAACAGCATGACCGCAGAAGAGCAGCTCAATGCGCTGTACGACAAGCGCAACGCCCTGCTGGAAGAAATCTACGGACACTATGCGGGCCTTACCGATGAAAGCGAAGCCCGTTACCTGGCCGAAATCGAACTGCTGCGCGTCAACGGCGAGATTGAAAAGCGGCTGCGGGACGTCAATGTCGCGGACAACGACCTCGCCAAAGATCGGCGGGAAAACGGCGACGCCGCAAAGCGGATAACGGAAGAGCAGGTCAAGGCCCTGGAGTCCATGCAGAAATTCCTTAAGGGAATGACCGATGGTGAGCTGGATGAGTTCACCAAGGCCCTGAAGAAGATCCACGACGCCATCAAGGGGCTAGATTTTTCGGGTCTTGAAGGCCTCGCGGCCGTCCGCAATTTCACGATTCCGAATGCATCCGTCATGGAGGCGCGGCAGTTCGGCCGGGCCCTCAAGGAAATGGCCGATGCAATGACCGGATTGCAGCTTCCGCAACTCGAAGGGCTGGGAGTTCTGAAGGGATTTAAGATCCCGAATGAATCCGTCATGAACGCCCGCCAGTTTGGCAACGCACTCGCCGCCCTGGTGCAGGCGTTGAACAATACGCCGCTGGATCTGGCGCCGCTGCAAAATTTGGCGGATTTGTTCACCGCCCTTAAAGGCGGAACTGTCCAGCTCGAAATCGCCGCGCCGTCCCGCGACCAGCTCACCTTAACGATTCCGTCCGGGTTCGACACGAGACTTGCCAGCATAGACGGCCACCTGTCCACGCTGGCGAGTCTAAAGGGGATTATCTACTCATGAAACACGATTTCCGGCGATTTACGGGAAATCGCCGGAAATCGTCCAAAAGCGTCCACCCCCCCAGACCCCCCCGGACGATTCCCCCCCGCCCCTCTAAAGAGGGGCGGGGGGAAATCGTAAAACCCTCCGCATTTTTAGGACCCACGACAACGCCGGAAATCGTCCAGATATTGCACACTTTGCGGGTTGGGCCGGAAATCGTCTCATGCGCCGCATTGCAAGCCGGACAGGAAGGCCGTGTTCCAACCCGGCACCCCAGCCGCCAGGCGCGCCGGAAGGCGGGGACATGGGCGCCGCGCTTGCCGTGTGGCGCATCCGTCCGGATCGGAAAAGGCGGTGGACCAGGGCGGCGAGGCTGGACGCGCCACAGGGGCAGCGAGGCGGAAGGCGCACCGCATGGCAAACCGGACGGGAAGGCCATGTTCCAACCCGGCACCACAGCCGCCAGGCGCGCCGGAAGGTGGGGACATGGGGGCCGCGCTTGCCGCGTGGCGCATCCGGCCGGATTGGGGAAGGTGGCGGCGAGGCTGGACGCGCCACAGGGCCGCAGCGCGGCAGGAAGCGGGGAGGATGCTCTATCACTCCCGCCCCCCCTGGTAGGTTCTTTCCTGCAGGGCCCTGCCACACAGGTTCGCGCAAGGGCGCCGTTATTATCTCGCGACAGCAAGACGAAGAAAACCCACCAACCTCGCGCAAAATTCGACCGAAATCAAAATATGTCGAGCAATCGAAAACATGGTCGCGCCGCTGCCAAGGATGCCCTGTGCGCGCATAGAGAGCATAATGCCGACAAAGAAAAGAGCCGAAGAAGCACGCGCCAGGGCTCAAACAGGACCGGAAAATCCAGCGCCGATATTGGGGGGATTTCTGGCATTCTCTCCGCGCCCAGATTTTCAATTATCGGGGGTCGTTGTGGTAGTGAAATCACTTGCGGGGATGGCTGCGCCTGGGTACCATTCCCGCAAATCCTCAAAGGGATTTTCGGGAGTAGTTCCCCGATGACAATGCATAGGAATCAAATTGGCCGGATCGTTTGCGGAGGGGTGCTATGCGCCCCAAGAACTACCCGCATTCGGTCCGGCCCTTTTGTGGAGTAAGATGATGAAAGCAAAGAGGCTCACCTTGGAGGATGCGCGGGAAATGGTTGCCCGGGTAAGGGAGCAGTCCATTTGTTCTATAACTGGCGGGCCGGTATTTCGCTTCGACCAAAAGGAACGTGACGCCAGGCTTTCATCGGGGCGGTACCGTCGTGCCACGCCGGCGGAAATCCTCGAAGAAATCAACTTTCTGGCCGGCGACTATCGAGATCCATTAAAAACGGTAAAGGCGTTGCGTTGCGGGCTTCTTGCCTTGCAAGAATTGGCAGATTTCGCGCGGTCTCAAACTGGGGATGAAATTCGAGAAGCGCTTGCCCCTCATTTTAGGGCAATCGCAGGCATTTTGAAGGAAGCGAGGGCGGCGTATATGGCAAATGTCGCCGCGATTGAAAAGGTCACAAAGGAAGCGGCCATCGAGGAGGCTGTATGACGGATGAACAAAAACCGCCTGACATCGGCCCTTTTCCTGTCGCTGACCTTCCGCCAAATGCGGTCTTGACAATGAAGCAGTTTGGGGAGGCGATGAACGTGGGATATGATGCCGTTGCGCGCGGCGTCCGGTGCGGGGAGATCCCGGCGCACAGGATCGGTGGGGCCATACGCATTTTCTGGGGAGAGGCGATAAAGGAAAGCGCGACGGTGGAGCGGTGGCGGCGGAAATAACATCGCCCTGGCATTGCCCGATACGGCTTAGGCCGCAGGATGCGATTTGCGGGGGGGGCTTCTTTCCGCCTATGCCATGACATGGGGCGGTGTGCGAACGCAAGGGGCGCGCCAAGCGGCAAGCCGCATCCGTACCCAGAGAGAATTAACCGCGCTGCGAACTGGCGGGGGTGCGCCCGGCGAGATGGGCGAGACGATCCGGGAGCGGTTCAACCGGACGGGACGGGGCCGCGAGGGATGCCCGAACGGTTTCCACGCTGGCGGATGAAACCAACCAAAGCCGATTGCCGAATTGCCGACCGTCCAGCTTGCCCGCGTCTATCCAGCGCAAGACGGTGGGGAGGGACTTGCCGAGAATCCGCGCCGCGTCGTTGGCTGGCATTTCAGCGCCCGCCAGAGGGCCAGGAACCGCGCCGGGGGCGTTATCGCAAGCCGTGAGGATGGCAAGGCGGTGGGCAGTTGAAAGGCCCTTGTCCGCGTCTAGGATGGCGGCGACGGCGGCGCGGGTTTGGGGGGCTATCTTGGAGGGTTTCGCTTTCATGCCGCTACTTTCCCCAAAGGGGAAAGGCGTTTCAAGCCGAAAAAAATGAGCAATTTACATGCGTTAAATAGATTACATAAGAGATATTATGCGACAATGTACATATTGAAAAACATAACATGCTTATGAGCATGTGGTTGCAAACTTCAGCAATTCGGCAGTTGGAATGCTTGGAAGGTATGTTAAGGCCTGGTGGCGGAAAAATACTTTTGATGTTGATGGGCGCAAGGCCTGTCCAGCGCGTAAAATCTGACCGCGCACGGGTAGATGGGCGTTCTCCGTGGGTAGATTATGGGTAGATTTATAGGGGTGTTTTCTGTTACCATCAGGCCATTATCGGCCTTTATGAGATGGGCGCCAGAAACATGGAAATAATGCATAATGCCGTTAAAAACGCTTGGTATTAAGGCAAAAAAAGTGGAGCCAAAGATCGGATTCGAACCGATGACCGTCGCATTACGAATGCGGTGCTCTGCCAGCTGAGCTACTTTGGCGCCAACGAGACGCGGACTATGCCAAACCCCGCGCCGGCAAGTCAAGCGCCGGCGCGGCGCTTGACGGGCTTTTCGGCCCGGCCTAGACTGGCCGGCGAATGAAGATGGCGGCATCCATGTGGGCGGTGGGCGCGGGCGGATTCGTCGGTTCCGTCCTGCGCTACGGCCTGAGCCTGGCGGGGCAACGGCTTTCGATCTCGTTCCCGCACGGCACCTTGTGGGCCAACCTGCTCGGCTGCCTGCTGTTGGGCGCCGTGACGGCGGTCGCGGCCGAAACGGAAATCCTTTCGCCCTCCGCGCGCCTGTTCTGGGCCACGGGCCTGTGCGGCGGTTTCACCACGATGTCCACCTTCATGTACGAACTGTCCCGCTTCGGCCAGGACGCGGAATATTGGGTGGCGTCCGGGTATTTTCTGGCGACGCTCGTCGGCTGCGCGCTGGCGTTCTGGACCGGCACGCTGGCCATCCGGTTGCTGATGAAAGGATAGGGAGGCTCCCATGGAAGCGCTGAGCGAAGCCAAGCTGCTGCGGGTGTTCATCGGCGAGTCGGACAAAGTCCGCCACGTGCCGCTCTACGAAACGATCGTACGCGAGGCCGAGGCGTCCGGCCTGGCCGGCGCCACCGCCTGGCGCGGCCTCATCGGATTCGGCCCCTCGACCCGCATCCGCACCGCCAAGATCCTCGATTTGTCCGCCGACCTGCCCGTCGTCGTGGAAATCACCGACGAGGAATCCAAGATCGCCGCGTTCCTGCCCGTGCTGGATCGGCTCTTCGCGGAAAGCCGGAGCGGCGGACTGGTCACGCTGGAAAACGTGCAGATCATCCGCTACTGCCACGGCGAGCGTTAAATTCCCGTTACGGGTGCGGTTGGGGATTGTGCCGCCCGCGCGATTTCGCTAGTCTTTCCTGTCCGAACGAAGCCATAGAAGCCGCATCTGGCTTCTGGTCAAGGGATAGACTGCATGTTGTTCAAGCGGAAAGCGGCGGAACCGCCGCCGAAATACAAGATCTGCCGGACCTGCGGGAACCGGAACCATCCGCTTTCCGGGCAATGCGCCTGGTGCGGCGGGCGGCTGCGCCGGCCGGTCGACTGGTTTTCGTCGCTCGGCATCGTCGCGATCATCCTGACGGTGCTGGCGCTGGTCGCCTACACCATGTCCGAACGGCCGCCGTCCACGTCCAAGATGCGCCTGCCGCGGCTGGGCGGCGCGGCGGCAACGTCGACCAACTAGCGCGCCGCGTCCGGGGAACGTCAGCCGCGCATGCGGATGCGCGCGCGCAGCAGCAAGGTGCAGCCCAGCACCAGCCCGACGCCGGCCGCCCATTGCATGGGCGACAGGCGATCGCCCAGCCAGACGTGCGCCAGCACGGCCGTCTGGAACGGAATCAGCAGCAGGCTGCCTTCGGACGCGATGGGGCCGAGGGTGCGGATGGCGCGGTAGTAGAACAGGTGGCCCAGCGTCAGGCCCAGCAGCGCGGACAGGATCAGCCAGAACCATTGGCCGGCCGCCAGGCCCTGCAGCGCGCGCCAATCGCCGAAGCGGAACATCAGCGCCACCAGCGGCGCGCCGGTCAGCAGGCTGACGACGCCGTAGGCCAGGTGCGCCGGATAGACCGACAAATTGCGCCGCACGAACACCGCGTAGAGGCCCCATGCCGCCGCGAATCCCGCCAGCAGCAGCATGCCCGTCGCCGAGGTGCTGTCCGTGCCGAAGCCGTTTTCGAACATCAGCACGAAGCCGCCCAGCGCGCAGGCCAACCCGGCCCAGAAAAGGGCGGATTTCATCAGCGGCCGCTCGCCCGGCAGCAGCCAGAAGCCGAAGACCGTGGCGAACGGGATGGACAGCCGGCAGCCGAAGTTCAGCATCGTCGCGCTGTTGTGGTACGGCGCGAGGCCGAAGAACACCTGCGCGGCGCAATGGGCCGCCGCCGGCACCAGCGCCGCCCGCCAGACCGCGCCGCGCTCTTGCGGCGCCAGGCCCCGCAGCGTGCGCACCACGAACGGCAGCCAGAACGACGCCGCGAAGAAATAGCGCGTCCCGTTCGCCGTCCACGGATCCATCCACCGCGTGAAATGCACCAGCATCAGCGGCACCACCGCCCAGAAAAACAGGGCCAGCAGCATCGCGCCGATGGCGGCGGCGACGGGACGGTTGGAAACGGCAGGGGTCATCGGACGGCGCAGTCTACGCTCCGCCGTCCCGAAGAAAAGCAAATTGCGCGCCGCGCCTTCCCCAAAGTTTTTACGTTCTACGTAAAACCGCGCGAAAGTTTTTACGTTCTACGTAAAAGTCGCCCCGGATTTTTACGTCGTACGTAAAATTCCGCCG
>CALKWZ010000006.1 GCA_938003985.1 uncultured Verrucomicrobiota bacterium
CCGTGACTGGAGTTCAGACGTGTGCTCTTCCGATCTCCCGCCGGCCGGGCCGCCCGCGGTCGTCGCCGCGGTCGTCCTCGCGGCCCACGTACGGATTCTCCGGAGGCTTGCGGGCCCACGTCGGCACGAAATTCAAATCCAGCGCAAGTTCCGGTTTCTCTTGCGCGCCGTCCGCCGGGCTGACCTCGTCGTCCATGCTCATGTCCATTCCATTGCGGGTTTTCCCGCGGGAAAACCGCGCCGGAGACGTTCCGCATCCGGAATCTCCGTTCCGTTCCACTCGGTCGGTACGAATCCCGACTCGCGGATGAAAATCCTATCACGTCGCGCGCGCGGCTGGCAACGCCCAAACGGCGCGGCGCCTCCCGCCTTGACGTCCCCCCGCCCCTCGGCTTACGTTCCGGCCATGAGCGCAACCCCCGTTCTCTCCCTCGGCGCCCCCGGCCTCGACGTCGAGCGGCTCGTCGCCGACCTCCAGGCCACGGTCGACCGCAAAGTCCGCGACGGCGTCTACGCCGACGCCCGCGTGGCCCGCGCCGAGAAAACCAACCTCGTGCACCTGCGCGGGTCCGACGATTTCCTCACCTTCTATCTGACCTGCCTGCGCGACGCCGTCTTCGTGGACATCTCCGACTTCGAGATCCGCGAGCGCCGCCGGTTCTTCGGCCCCGTCCTCGTCGGTCTCAAGACCGGGCTCTGGAAGCTGCTGAAGTTCTACACCTACCGGCTCTGGTCCCAGCAGAACCAGGTCAACGGCCTCGTCATCACCGCGCTCGAAGGCGTGGAAGAGCAGTCCGCCGCCCGCATCGCCGCGCTCGAAAAGCGCATCGTCGAACTGGAAAAGGCCGCCGGCCATGGCCGCGCCTGACCGCCTCGCCTTCGTCTGCCCGCGCCTCGCCGGCGAGGGCGCGGTGGGCGGCGCCGAGACGTTGCTGAAGAACCTCGCGCTCCACGCCGCGGCCCGCGGCGTGGCCGTCGATTTCCTCACCACCTGCGCCCAGAGCCATTTCACCTGGGAGAACACCCTGCCCGCCGGGGTGAAGCGCATGGACGGCATGGACGTCCATTTCTTCCCCGTCGACGCGCGCGACGTCGGCACCTTCCTGCGCATCCAGCAAGCGATCGACCGCGGCCGGCCCGTATCGGAAGCGGATGAACTGCTCTGGCTGCGCAACGGCGTCAATTCCGCCGCGCTCCTCGCGCATCTCGACCGGCACGCGGCCGACTACCGCGCCATTCTCCTCGGCCCCTATCTCTTCGGCCTGACGTGGTTCACCGCGCTGGCCCACCCGGAGCGGTCGCTCCTCGTGCCCTGCCTGCACGACGAACCGTTCGCCAAGCTCGCGTGCATGAAGCGCCTCTTCGCCGAGACCGCCGGGTGCCTGTTCAACGCCCAGGCCGAGCGCGAACTCGCCGGCGAATTGTTCGGCTATCCCGACGCCAAGTCCCGCATCGTCGGCATGGGCCTCGAGCCGTTCGCCGCCGATCCGGCGGCTTTCGCGAAGCGCCGCGGCCTGACCGCGCCCTACGTCCTCTATTCCGGCCGGCGCGAGCCGCTCAAGGGCACGCCGCTCATCTGCGACTACGTGCACGCTTTCCGCGAGCGCACCGGACGCGACGTGAAGCTCGTCTTCACCGGCTCCGGCGCCATCGACGCCCCCGCCGGCCTCTGGCCGCACGTCCTCGACGCCGGCTTCGTCAGCGAAGAAGAAAAGCACGAGGCCATGGCCGGCGCCGTCGCGTTCCTGCATCCCTCCGTCAACGAAAGTTTCGGCATCGTCCTGCTCGAAGCCTTCCTCGCCGGCACCCCCGGCCTCGTCCACGCCAAGAGCCGCGTGCTCGTCAGCCAGTGCCGCGCCGCCGGCGCCGGACTGTGGTTCCGCCACTACCCCGATTTCGAAGCGCAACTGCTCTATTTGCTGGACAACCCCGACGCCCGCGCCGCGCTCGGCGCGCGCGGCCGCGCGTTCGTCGCCCGCGAATACGCCTGGCCCGCCATCGAACGCAAATTCATCGCCGCCCTCGACGCCCTGCGGCCCGTTTGACGGTTTTCCTCGGACGCATCTGCGATGGGGTGCAAGCGACGGTCATGTTGAGCGGAGGAGCATCGCGCCGGAGTCGAAACATCTCCACTTCGCGACAACGGCTGGCCTGCGGGACCACGCGGAGATCCCTCGACAAGCTCGGGATGACAGCCATCCATGCCTTCGGTTCGATTCCCTGCGGATTTGCACCTTATCGCAGATGCGCCTGGATGCCGCCGCCGCCGAAATCGCTTCTCGCTATTTTTCCGGAACGCGGTAGATTGTTTCGATGCTGAAGTCACTGCCAACGATCATCCAAGGAGGCATGGGCGCCGGGGTTTCCAATTGGAGCCTGGCCCGCGCCGTGTCCAAACTGGGCCAGCTGGGCGTCGTCGCCGGCACGGGTCTCGACCAGATCCTGTCGCGCCGCCTGCAGGACGGCGATCGCGAAGGCCACGTGCGCCGCGCCCTGGAGCATTTCCCCTTTCCGAAAATCGCCCGGAAGATCCTCGACGCCCATTTCCTGCCCGACGGGCGGCCGGCGGGCACCCCCTACAAAACGCCCCGCATGCACGGCGCCGGCGCCAACCTGCCGGCCCAAGCCCTGTGCGTGGCCGCCAATTTCGTCGAAGTGTTCCTGGCCCGCGAAGGCCATGCCGGCCCCGTCGGCATCAACTTCCTCGAAAAAATCCAGATGCCGCATCTGCCCTCGCTCTACGGCGCCATGCTGGCGGGCGCGGCCGTGGTCATCGTCGGCGCGGGCATCCCCATGGAATTCCCCGCCGCCATCGAGGCGCTCGCCGAACATCGGCCCGCCTCCTACGCCCTGTACGTCGCGGGTCCCCGCGACGCCGAACCGGTCCGCCTGACCTTGGATCCCGCCGCTTTTCTTGAACCCGGCCAGTCCCTGCCCGCGCTGGAGCGCCCCGCCTTCCTGCCCATCGTGTCGTCCGCCACCCTCGCCACGATGCTGGCCCGCCGGATCAAGGACGCCTTGGCCGGATTCGTCATCGAAACCTCCGTGGCCGGCGGCCACAACGCGCCGCCCCGCGGCCAGCTTCAACTGACATCCGACGGCCAGCCCATCTACGGTCCGCGCGACGCCATCGACCTGGCCGCCTTCCGCGAATTGGGCCTGCCCTTCTGGCTGGCCGGCGGCTACGGCTCCCCCGAAAAACTGGCGGAGGCCCGCGCGCAAGGCGCCGCCGGCGTGCAGGTCGGCACGCCCTTCGCCCTCTGCGCGGAATCCGGCCTGGAGTCCGCCCTGCGGCACCGGCTCATCGCGAAAGCCCTGGCCGGGACGGCCAAGGTCTTCACCGATCCCCAGGCCTCGCCCACCGGCTTCCCGTTCAAGGTCGCCGAACTGGAAGGCACGCTCTCGGACGAATCCGTTTACCGGCAGCGCCGGCGCGTCTGCGATCTCGGGTTCCTGCGCGAAGTCTACCGCAAGCCCGACGGCACCGTCGGCTATCGCTGCGCCGCCGAACCCGAAAAAGCCTATCTCGCCAAAGGCGGGGATCCCGCCGATCTGGTAGGCCGCAAATGCCTGTGCAACGCCTTGGTCGCCAACATCGGCATGCCGCAGCTCCTGCCCGACGGCACGCGGGAACTCCCGCTCGTCACCTTGGGCGACGACGTCGCCGGCCTGGCCCGTTTCTGCCCCGCCGGCCAGACCGATTTCACCGCCGCCGACGTGGTCCGCACCCTGCTGGGTTGATGGCCGATTACGGTTCCCGCAGGCGGTAATAGCGCTCGGGCGCCAAGCCCGATTCGCTGAAGCGGGACGTGCCGCCGGCGATCACGTTCGTTGCCACGGGCACCCACACCTGATTGGTGATGCTGTCGCAGGCCTCGATGACGACGCTTTGACCGTCCGCCCAAACGATGTCGAAGGCGATTTCATCTGCCAGCGCGCTGATGCTGGCGGCCCCGGTTTCCGGCAGCCACGGCGCCGTCGGCCGACCGGCATAGGTTTCCCCCCAGCCCGTCGTTCCCGCCAGGTAATAAACGGTGGCCTGGCTGCCGTCGCCGAAAAATTCGTCTTCGTAGGTCGGCGCATCTCCCCGGAAGTAGATGCCCTGCAAAGCGGCGCAATTGTTGAACGCGCTCCAACCGATGCCGGCCACGCCGGAACCCACGACGACCTGCGCCAATTGCGCGCAACCGGAAAACGCATTGACCGGAACATCCGGGATTCCGTCGCCGATGACCAAATTCGTCAGCGCGGCGTACCCGCTGAACTGCAGCCACAAGCCGTTCGTCACCCCGTTGCCGATGATCAGATTGGCCAGGGCCGTGCAACTTTCGAACGCCGTCGGCTCGATCCAGACCACGCCATCCGGAATGACCACGTTGGTCAGGGCGGTAAAGGCGAAGGCGTAGGCTTCGATCGTGCGCAAGCCCGCGCCGAACGTCGCTTCCGTCAGGTTCGTGCAATAAGCGAACGAATTTCCCCCGATGTTCGTCGTTCCCGCGCCGATCGCTGCGAACCGCAAGCTGGAACAATAGGCGAACGCATATCCTTCCAGCGTCGCGACGCGGTCGGGGAGCGCCACTTCCGCCAATCGCGAGCAGCCGTAGAACGCCTGATAGCCGATCGCCGCCACGTTGGTTCCGAACGCCACCTGCGCCAGCTTCCCGCATTCGTAAAAAGTCTCCCGGCTGATCGATTCCAGGCTGTCGGGCAACGCCGCGTTCGTCAGCGCCGAACAGTGCGCGAAAGCCTGGTCGCCGATCGTCCGCACGGCGGGACCGAACAGCACCTCCGACAGGTTGGTGCAGGACGCGAAAGCCGCCGATTCGACGTTCGTCACGCCCGTGCCCATCGCCACCCGCGCCAAGGCCGTATGGCGGCCGGGCTGAAAAGCGCCCATCGCGATGGTTTCGACCGAGTCCGGAATCGTCACCGCCGTCAGGCTGGGAACGGAAAACGAGCCCGAACCGAGAATCGTGACGGTCTTGCCGTCGATCGTGGCGGGAATGTCTACCGCGCCGCCGGTCCCCGTATAGAGCGTGATCGTGATCGTGTTCGTATCAGCGGGATTCACCGAATACTCGTAATCGGCGGCTAAAACCAACGCAGGCAGCCATGCGCATGCGACCGCCATCGCCAGGAACACTTGCACGGTTTTCATGTTTGCATGATGTCAAATATTCCATCGGCCGACAATGTTCGTTTTGCGAAGGCCGAGACCCCACCGGCCGCGTGTCGGGGCCGCCATTGACGCCCCGTCCTGGCTGCGCTAGGCTATCAGGACAATATCCATTGGGACACCCACTCCATGCGCATCGGCATCGATCTCGGCGGCACCAAGACGGAAATCGTCGCGCTCGGCGACGGCGGCCACGAGATCTATCGCAAACGGGTGGACACGCCGGCCGCGAGCTACGACGCCATCGTGGCGACTCTCGCCGGCCTGGTGCGCGAGGCGGAATCCGCCTTGGGCCAACGCGGCACCGTGGGCGTCGGCATTCCCGGCACGGTTTCGGCCCGCACCGGCCTCGTCAAAAACGCCAACACCGTCGCGCTCAACGGCCGGCCGCTGGACCGCGATCTCGGCCGCGCCCTCGCCCGCGACGTGCGCTGCCAGAACGACGCCAACTGTCTCGCGCTGTCCGAAGCCGTCGACGGCGCCGGCGCGGGCCGGCGCGTCGTCTTCGCCGCCATCCTCGGCACCGGCTGCGGCGCCGGGATCGCGCTCGACGGCCGGCCGTGGGCCGGCGCCAACCTCGTCGCCGGCGAATGGGGCCACAACCCCCTCCCGTGGCCGACGGCCGACGAAGTTTCCGGCCCGGCCTGCTGGTGCGGCAAAACGGCCTGCATCGAAAAATGGATTTCCGGCACCGGTTTCGCCGACGACTACGCCCGCGCCGCGGGCGTCCGGCTCAAGGGCGAGCAGATCGTCGCCCGCGCCCGCCAAGGCGAAGCCGCCGCGCGCGGCGCCCTGGAACGCTACGCGAACCGCCTCGCCCGCGCCCTCGCCCACGTCGTCAATCTGCTGGACCCCGACGTGATCGTCCTCGGCGGCGGCCTGAGCAACGTGGACGAACTCTACGAAATGGTGCCCCCGCAGCTGGCGAATTACGTCTTCGGCGGCGAAGCGAACACCCCCGTCGTCCGCAACAAACACGGCGACTCCAGCGGCGTCCGCGGCGCCGCGTGGCTCTGGGACTAGACATTTCGATCCGTTGTAGCTGGCCCCGTTGGGGCCGGCGGCTGGAAAAATGAAACCGGCCCCAGCGGGGCCGGCGACAAGAAAGACTCGTTCCGCCGGCGTGAAGCGGCGGAGTTCATTCTACGGCATCGGTTCGGAGTCCGGCGCGGCGGGCGGCGGGCTCGGCGGCGCGTCCGGGCGGCGGCGCGGTTCGCGGCGTGGCGGGTGATCCGTCCGCGGCCCATGCTCATGCCGGCGCGGTTGCGGCGGCGGGGGCGCGGCTTCTTCGCGCGCGGGCGCCATCCAGCGGGCCAGCAGGTCCTTGCGCGCGGGATCGATGCCGCCGGCGAACTTGAGGTAGATCAAGGCTTCCT
>CALKWZ010000007.1 GCA_938003985.1 uncultured Verrucomicrobiota bacterium
GGGGCGGCGGCGGCGTGCCGGGGACGTTCGCGCCGAGGCGCTTGAAGATTTCCGCCAGCTCGTCGGCGTCGGGCGTTTCCGCGGACGCGGCGGGCCGCGCCGCGGACGCGGCGGCGGCCGCTTTCTTCTGCCGTTCCTGTTTCTTCTTGGCGCCGTGCATCTGGGCGATCAGCCAGAAGGCGCCCGCCACGAGCCAGACGACGACGTCGATGAGCGAGTCGTCGCCGGCGGCGAGGAAGATGGGCGGGCGCAGCGGCATCAGGCCTGCGGGGGCTTGTCGCCTTCGGCCAGGGATTCGCGCATGGCGGTGTCGGCCATGACGTTCTGCATGCGCAGATAGTCCATCACGCCCAGCTTGCCGTCCTTCATGGCGGCGGCGATGGCGCGCGGGATCTCGGCCTGGGCGGCGACGACGTCGGCCTGCTTGGCCTGGATCAGCGCGCGGTTTTCCTGTTCGGCGGCCACGGCCGTGGCGCGGCGGCCTTCGGCTTCGGCCTGGCGCAGCTTCTTGTCGGCTTCGGCGCGCTCGGTTTCGAGCAGGGCGCCGACGTTGGCGACCTCGCGCGCGCCGGAGACGCCGGCGACGGAGACGTCGGCGATGTCGATGGAAACGATCTCGAAGGCGGTCTGCGAATCGAGGCCGGAGTTGAGCACCTTCTTGCTGATGTCGTCGGGGTTCTCCAGCACGTTCTTGTAGCTGGGGGAAGAGCCGATGGCGGAAACGATGCCCTGGCCGACGCGGGCGATGATGGTGTCCTCGGTGGCGCCGCCGACGAGGCGGGCGAGGTTCGCGCGCACGGTCACGCGGGCCTTGACCAGCAGGCGGATGCCGTCCTTGGCCACGGCGTCGAGCATGGGCGCGCCCTTGGCCGGATCGGGGCAGTCGATGACCTTGGGATTCACGGACGTGCGCACGGCGTCGTAGACGTCGCGCCCGGCCAGGTCGATGGCGGCCGCGCGCTGGAAGGTCAGCTCGATGTTGGCCTTGTCGGCGGCGATGAGGGCCTGGACGACGTTGATGACGTCGCCGCCGGCCAGGAAGTGCGCTTCGAGCTGGTCGGTGTCCAGCGGCAGGCCCGCCTTGACCGCGCGGATGCGGGCATCGACGATCAGGGTGGGCGGCACGTTGCGCAGCTTCATGCCCAGCAGGTTGAGCAGCGAGATGTAGGCGCCGCTCATCCACGCGCGCACCCACACCTTCAGGAAGTAGAAGAACAGGCTCAGCAGGACGACGACGACGATCGCCAGCAGGATGAACAGGACGTTGACGAAGGGCATGGGGAACTCCTTTCTTATGGAACGGGGGGACCGGGATCTTGCGGGACGGGGGGCGGGCGCGGCCGCGGCAGCGGCGGCGGGAACACGATCGGCCGCTGCAGCGCGGCGCGCGCGAGCGCGCCGGCGCCGAGCACCAGCACCGGGAAGACGAGGAACGCGCCGACGCCCGGCAGCGCCGCCGCGAAATAGAGAATGAACAAACCGACGGCCAGCGCCGAGAGCACGCGCCCGAACGTCTGCGGGCCGGACGCGCGCAGTAGGGCGTGGCCCAGCCAGAGGGCGACGACGACGTGGGACAGGTAGGCCAGCCCCGCGTAGAGCGCGGCCAGCAGCAGCGCGAGGGGAATGCCCACGAGCGTGGAGAACGCGAAGGCGATCAGGAACGGCCCCAGGAAGAGCGCGGCCAGGCCGGCCAGCAGCGTCCGGAACGGCGCCAGGCGCAGCTCGCGCACCGCGGCGCCGGCCGTCAGCGGGCAGAAGCCCACGAACGGCATGCCCACCAGCAGCGCCGCGAGGAACAAGTATCCGTGCCGGGCGAACCGCGCCGGCTGTTCCGCCGCCGGCTGGGGAACGCGGGCGGCCGCTTTCACTTGGCCGCCCACGGCCACGCTGGCGTCGAGCGCCAGGGGCTTGGGCGCGCCGTAGACGAGGTCGCCCGCGATCCGCGTGCCGGGCGCGACGCGGATTTCCTCGGCGTCCACGCGGACGTCGCCGCCCCACGTGCCGCCCAGCGTGACGGAGCGCGCGAAGATGCGCGCGTCGCCGCCGACGGCGCCTTCGCAGATCAGGTCCGTGCCGAAGAGCGCGGCGTCGCCGCGCACGACGGAATTGGTCGCCAGTTGCAGGCCCTTGGCGTAGGCGAACAAATTGCCGTCCACGGCGCCCGCGAGGGTGGCGGCGGACGCGAACGCGCGCAGGTCGCCGGCGACGGCGCCGGAGCAGCGCGCGGAGCCGGCGGCCAGCAGCCACAGGTCGCGCGCGGCGGCGCCCTGGACGTCCAGATGGTACGCGGCCAGCAGGGCTTCCGCGGCGAGCGTTTCGCCCGCGGGCAGGACGACGGCGTTGGTGGAATCGCCGAGGCGCCATTCGTAGGCCGCCGCCGGCGCCGCCAGCAGCGCCAGCGAGAGAAACGCGCTGGAGAGGGGGCGCCTCATGCCGCGCCGTCCGCGCCGCGCACGAGGATCTGCCCGCCGCGCACGGCCGCCACGCGGATGGCCGCGCCGGCCGGCAGCCATTCGCCGCCGTCGGCCAGCACGTCGTAGCGCTTGCCGCCGATGAGCGCGATGCCGCCGGGCCGCAGGGCCGTGGCGGTTTCGCCGGCCGCGCCCACCAGATCGGGCGCGGGCGCGGCGGACTTGAACGCCGCGCCGTCGGTGCGCAACGCGATCCGCTTGCCGGTCCGGCTGCGCGGGAAGACCATCACCCAGGTCAGCAGCGCGATGCCGCCGAACACCACGATGGCCACGGCCGAGAGAAAGCCCCACGGCGGGGGAAAGGAGAACAGCCCGAGGGCCATCGCCCCCAGCAGCGCCAGGCCGCCGACGACGCCCGCCACCCCGCCGGGGATGAACACCTCGGCGACGACCAGCAGCAGGCCCGCGGCCAGCAGCGCGACGTACCACGACAGGGGACTCATGTTCATGGCCCGCAGGATACCATGCGCGCGCCCGGACGCAAAACGTCTTTTGCGGGCCGAAACGGCTTGCGGCGGCCGGGGGGCGGTGCTACAAAAAAGCCATGGGCGCAGATACCGTTTCCGCGCCGAGAAAACGGAGAGCAGGAGGTTTCCATGTCCAAGACGAAGTGGCTGGTGCTGTTGGCGGCCGTGGCCGCGCTGGGGCTGACGGTCGGGTGCGAGGACGACGACGACAACGGCGGCGGCGGAACGACGTCCGGCTCTTCTTACGCGGGCACCTGGACCGGCCACGTCGGCGGGCGCGGGCTGACGATGGTGGTCAACCAGAACGGCACGAGCCTCTCGGGCAGCTACACCTTCACCGATCCGACCTTCAGCGGCACGTTCGCCGGCTCGGTCTCGAGCGCGACGCCGCCGGCCACGGCCCGCCTGGATTGCGTCGGCCGCGACTGGTGGTTCGACGTCGCCTTCGCCAGCTACAACCAGCTGTCCGGCGGCTTCTACAAACCTGAAAACGCCGGCGTGCCCGTCGACGTCGACGCGGCCAAGTAGCCGCCGCGCGCGTTTTACGTAGTACGTAAAAATGCCCGGAAGTTTTTACGTGCTACGTAAAATCCCGCGAAAGTTTTTACGTTCCACGTAAAAGCCGGGAAAAGTTTTTACGTTCCACGTAAAACCGGAGAGGAACACCATGGATCGCCGCTGGGGCAACCAACCGCTGATCGTCGGCTGCGTCGCGACGGAGGCGCTGCTGCGCCGCTGCGCGCGGAAGGCGCCGGCGGACTGCGACTGGATCGAAGTGCGTCTGGACCTGACGGGTCCGTGCGGCGGGGAGTGGGCCGAGCTGTGCGCGGCGGCCGCCCGGAACGGCCGGCCGGTGCTGCTGACGGTCCGCTCCGCGCGCGAAGGCGGCCGGTGGCGCGGCCGGGAGGCCGAACGGACGGCGCTGCTGCTGCGCGGGCTGGACGTGGCGGCGGCGGTCGACGTGGAAATCGCCTCGTCCGCGTTCGGGCGCGTGGCGCAGGCCGCGAGCCGCCGCGGGGTGGCCGTCGTGGGCTCGTTCCACGATTTCCGCGCCACGCCCGGCGCGGCGCGCCTGGCGGCGATCGAAGCCCGCGGCCGGGCGCAGGGGGCCGACGTCGTGAAAATCGCCGCCCACGTCCGGACCGCGGCCGATCTGGCCCGGTTGTTCGCCTTGCCCGCCCGGGCCCAGGGCCCGATCTGCGCGCTGGGGATGGGGCCGCTGGGGGCGATCGCGCGGGTGGCGCTGCCGGCGGCGGGCTCCTGCCTGGCCTACGGCGCGCTGGAAGCCGCCACCGCGCCGGGGCAGCTGGCGTGCCGGGATTTGGCCAAAGAATTGGCCCGCTGGGGGGTACGCCCGCGCTGAGCGGCTCCGGCCTGTTCCGGCGGGGGGAGGCGCGCCAAAATCGGGGCTGAAGTTGGGCTTGCGGAATCCAAGTGTTTACGACATATTAACAATATGAAGCACTCCACCCATTCTGTCTTGGCGCGCTTGGGCGCGTGGACCTTGGGCGGATTGTTGTTAACCGGTACGGCCGAAGCGGCGACGCATCCGCTGGGCTGGGGGCTGAACGGGGACAAACAGGCTTCGCCCGTGCCCACCAACGTGATGGACGACGCCACGGCCATCGCCGCGGGCTATGTCCACAGCTTGGCGCTCAAGGACGGCCGGGTGTGGACGTGGGGCAGCAGCGCCAACGGCTTGACGAACATTCCGCTGGCCGCGCAGAGCGGCGTGGCGGCGATCGCCGGCGGCGGCGCGTTCAGCCTGGCGCTGAAGACCAACGGCGCGGTGATCGGCTGGGGCGGGGGCAGCGCCGCAACCAACGTGCCCGTGGCGCTGGCCGCGGGCGCGACGAAGATCTCCGCCGGCGAAGCCCACGGGCTGGCGCTCAAGGACGGCGGCGTGGTGGCGTGGGGCAGCAACACCTACGGCCAGTGCGACGTGCCCGACAGCTTGACCAACGACGTGGACGACGTCGCCGCCGGCGGCTTTTTCAGCGTGGCGCTCAAGGGCGGCGCCGTCGAAGTGTTCGGCATCTCCCCGACCAACGCGTTGGAATACGGCATCCACGACGTGCCCGCCGAGGCGGGCAGCGGCGTGACCGCGATCGCCGCCGGCAAATGGCACGCGTTGGCGCTCAAGGACGGCGGGGTGATCGCCTGGGGCGCCTGCTACGACGGCACCAATTCGTTTTCCGATGCGACCAACGTGCCGCCCGCGGCGACCAGCGACGTCGTCGAAATCGCCGCCGGCGACGTGTTCAGCCTGGCCCGCAAATCCGACGGCACGCTCGTGGCGTGGGGCGACAACTTCCACGGCCAGACGGATATTCCGAATTTCGCCAGCAACGGCGTGACGGCGATCGCGGCCGGCAAGGGCCACGCCTTGGCCATCTGCGGCGTCATGCCGCCGCGCTTCCTGTATTCCCTCACGCCCGACGCGTTCCGCGACAACGTCTACTCCAACGGCCTCGTGCGGTGGGCCGGCGATCCGGCCGTCACCTACCACAAATCCGGTTCGTGGCCCGGCTGGCTGACGCTGGACGCAAACACGGGCGCGCTGGGCGGCACGCCGCCGGCGCTGGGCACCTACACGTTCAGCGTCGTCGGCAGCAACGCGTACGGCCGGACCACGAACGCCGGGTTCCGGGTGGTCGTGCTCGAGAAGCCGGCCGGTCCGCCGATCTTCATCACGACCAATCTGCCGGGCGGCACGGTGGGCGCGCCGTACGGGCAGACCATCGTCATCACCAACGGCGGCACCCTGAGCATCGTCAACGGCAGTCTGCCGGCGGGGTTGACGCTGGACCCGAGCGGCCTGGTCGCGGGCACGCCGACGACGGTGGAATCGCCGCAGTTCATCGTGCGCGCCACGAACTCGGTCGGCTACAGCAACTGGACCTTCCAGATCGTCGTGGGCGCGCCGGCGGCCGCGCCGGTCTTCACCTCGCCCAATCCGCTGCCCAGCGGCGTGCTCGGAACGCCGTACCAGTACCAGGTGCTCGCCGACAACTATCCGACGAACTTCGGCGTGGTCTCCGGCGCGTTGCCGGCGGGGCTCGGCATCATGGCGTCGGGCATGATCACCGGCACGCCGCAAGTGGCCGGCACCGCCAGCTTCACGCTGTTCGCCTCGAACATGACGGGCGGCGCCGCCACCAACTACAGCCTGCACGTCAACGGCCCGCCGGAGTTCATCACGACCAGCCCGCTGCCGGACGGCGTCTTGGGCGTGGCTTACGCGGTCCAGATCGACGCGACCGACGCGAATTCCTTCAACCTGTACGCCGGCGCCCTGCCGGCCGGCCTCGGGCTGCGGTCCGACGGCATGGTCACGGGCACGCCCGTCTCCGTCGGCACGTCCAACTTCACCGTGAGCGCCATCAACGACTACGGCTGGGCCACGCGCGACTTCGCGCTGACGATCGGCGCCGTGCCCGTGTTCGTCACGCCCAGCAACCTGCCGACCGGCACGGCGGGGGTGGCCTACGTGGCCGTGCAGATCGAAGCGACCGGCGCGACGGCCTACAGCGTGGTCGGCGGCGCGCTGCCCGGCGGCCTGGACCTCAGCCCGGCCGGCCTGCTCGACGGCACGCCGGGGGCCGCCGGTTTGTACAACTTCATCGTGCGCGCCACCAACGCGTCCGGCCACGCCGAGCGCACGTTCAACCTGGACGTCGTCGGCGCCTACACCAATCCGCCGGCCTTCACGGTCCGGCCGCTGTACACCAACGGCGTGCTGTACCTGACCTGGACGAATCCCAACGCCGGCGGCGCCGTCTCGGTCTGGCGCAGCACGAACATCGTCGGCACGAACGCGGCGTGGTCCAACCTCGGTTCGGCGGGCACGTCGCCGTGGAGCAACGCCGCGCCGCCGATGCCGTCCTACTACCAGCTGCGGCTGGAGCAGTAGCCCCCGCGGATCCGTTCCGTCCGCCGCCGCCCTTTCCGGGTGGCGGTTTTGTTTTATCCACATGCCGTTCAATGAATTCAAGCAATCAGGGTCAGACCTAGACATTAGACATTAGGAGTTGACCTAGTCGCCGGTCGGGTGCATGTTTCGGACATGCCAAGACCTTGGAGAAAGCAGTTTGCGGGGGCGGTCTATCACGTGACGTGCCGCGGGAACGGGCGGGAACGGATCGTGCTGGGCGACGAAGATGCGCAGCGGTTCCGCGATCAACTGCGGGATGCGGTGGAGCAGGATGGCGTGGTGCTGTATGCCTGGGCGCTGATGCCGAACCACTATCATTTGCTGCTGGAAACGCCGCGCGGCAATCTGGCGGGATTCATGCAGCGGCTGAATACGGCCTACGCCATGTACTTTCGCTACAAGCGGACGCGCCCGGGACACTGTTTTCAAGGGCGTTACGGGGCGAAGCTGGTCAAAGGCGACGACTATTTGCTGCGCTTGACGCGCTATATCCACTTGAATCCCGCAAAAACGAGAACCATGCAGGACAAAACCGCCGACGAGAAATGGACCGAGCTGAGCGCATACCGATGGAGCAGTCTGGCCGGCTATCTCGATCGGAACCGCGCCGAGGCGGACGTGGATTACCGGTGGCTGGATCTGATGCATCGCAGCGGGCGCGACGCCTGCCGGCGCGCCTATGGCGCATATGTCCGCGCGGTCCTGACGAAAACCGACCCCGTGATGGGGGAGGCATATGGCCGCAGTGCTTACGCGATCGGCGACGAACGCCATGTCCAGGACGTGGAAAATGAAATCCGTCTTTCGCGGCGGAAATCCGCTTTGCCGGGCGATCTGCTGCCGCCGCGCAAGGAGCCCGTCACGGCCGCGGTCGCGTTGAAGGCCGCGGCCGAAGCATGCGGGATTTCGGTCGGCGCGCTTCAGGGGCGTGCGCGCAGTGCGAGCTTGGACAAGGCGATGGCAATCGAGCTGGCTTGCCGCTTTGCGCATCTTTCGCAACGGGACATTGCCCTTGCGCTGGGCATCGGCGAACACGCGGTGGGCAAGCGTCGGCGCCGGTTGGCTGCCCAAATCCGTGCAGACAAGGAAATCGGCGTGAAACTGGACATGTTGCAAAGCAACATGTTGCGATCGTAATGTCTATTGTCTAGGTCTGACCCTGACGGGGTTAGATCGTGCGCGAGGCGCGGTGCAGGGTCTGGCGCTCGGCCTTGGTGAGGGACTGGATGCCCTGCGCGGAAATCTTGTCGAGGATGCGGTCCACCTCCGCCTGGTCGGGCGGCGGCGGCGCGGCGCGCGGCACGTGCGGCCGCTGGGCGACGTAGTCGCGCAGGCGTCCCCACAGCTGCCGCAACGTGGCGCTCTCGAACAACTGGTCGATGTACAGGAATCCCGCGAAGGCCCCGGCCAGATGCGCCGTGTGCGCGATGCCGGACGCGGGATCGTTGTTGGCCAGCACGAATTCGATGAACGCCAGCCCCGCCACCAGCTGCCAGGCCAGCAGCGTGACGGGGAAGATGAACAGGACCAGCAGCGTGAGCTGCCGCCGCGGATACAGCGTGGCGAACGCCGCCAGCACGCCGTAGATGGCCCCGGACGCGCCGACGCACAGGGCGTAGGGCTGCGGCGAGAGCCAGATCCAGCCCAGCCCGCCCAGCAGCCCGCTGAGCAGATACATCGACAGGAAATGCTTCGAGCCCATCGCCCGCTCGGTCTCCGGCCCGAGGAAATACAGCGTGAACATGTTGAACAGCAGATGCGTGAATCCGCCGTGCAGGAACATGTAGGTGAACGGCTGCCAGAGATGGCCGTGGCGCATGCCGTCGAGCGACAGCGCCAGCAGGCCGTAGAGCGCGCCCGGCCGCAACAGCCAGAACAACAGGAACACGCCGACGTTGATCTTGATCAGGGTCGCGCAGACGGGCGGCAGCTGGGCGAAGAACCCCGCCGCGCGGCCGGTCGGGCTCGAATGGGGATAATAGGGCCGGTAGCTCATCGGTCGGCGAGCAGGCGCGCAACGGCGACGGAGGCGTCGAACTGGTTCAGCGGCGTGCAGTAGAGGCCGAGGCCTTCCTTGCGGGCCGCCGCCAGCATGTCGGCGGGAATCGGCCGCGAGGAACACGCCAGGATGGCGCGGATGCCCACCAGCGTCGCGACGGCGATGGCGTTCTGGTGGGCCTGGATGGTGATCAGCAGGGAATTCTCGGCGGCGTGGGCCATGACGTCGCTGAGCAGGTCGGAGGTGAAGGCGCCGGACACCTCCGCGCCCGCGGGGGCGGGCAGGAGGCACTCGGTGCCGGGAATGTCGAGCAGGCGGTCCAATTTCATCGCGGGGGAACATACCGCGCCGAAACGGAATCCGCCAACCTCAAAACGCTTGCCAACGGATGCAGGAGCATCGGATAGTGGCGCGGACATGGGCGAAGCGTTGCTCCAGGTGGAAGAGTTGCGGGTGGGATTCGCGGCCGCGGGCGGCTTCGTGCGCGCCGTGGACGGCGTGTCGTTCGAGATCCGCCGCGGCGAAGTGCTGGGGCTGGTGGGGGAATCGGGCTGCGGCAAGACGGTGACGGCGCTGGCGCTGCTGCGGTTGCTGGCGCGGCCGCCGGCGGTCATCGAAGGCGGCCGGGCGCTGTTCCAGGGCCGCGATCTGCTGGCCATGCCGATCGAAGAACTGCGCGCGATCCGCGGCGGCCGGATCGGCATGGTGTTCCAGGAACCGATGACGGCGCTCTCGCCGCTGCATCGGATCGGCGACCAGCTCGTCGAAACGGCGCGGCTGCATCGGAATATTTCGGGCGCCGACGCCTGGGCGCTGGGCCGGGACTGGCTGAAGCGCGTGGGCCTGCCGGATCCGGCGCAGCGCATGCGGGATTATCCGCACCAGCTTTCGGGCGGCATGCGCCAGCGCGTCATGCTGGCCATGGCGCTGCTGCCGGAGCCGGAATTGGTGATCGCCGACGAACCGACCACGGCGCTGGACGTGACGATCCAGGCGCAGATTTTCGAATTGCTGCTGCGCCTGCGCGGCGGCGACACGGCGGTGCTGCTGATCACGCACGACATGGGCGTGGTGTGGGACGTCTGCGACCGCGTGCACGTGATGTACGCCGCGCGGCTCGCGGAAAAAGGCCCGCGCGCCGCCGTGTTCGACCGGCCGGCGCACCCCTACACGCGCGGGTTGCTCGCGGCCATGCCGCGCCTGCACGGCGGCGCGGCGCGCCTGCCGGACATCCCCGGCCAATTGCCGTCGCTGGCCGCCCCGCCGCCGGGCTGCCGGTTCGCGCCGCGCTGTCCGCTCGCGCGCGCCGTCTGCCGGCGGCGCACCCCGCGGCTGCGCCCCGTGGGGGCCGACCACGAGACGGCCTGCTGGGACGGGATCTGGGAAGAGGCGGAAAAAGAAGACGGGGTTCAGGGCTCGGGGTTCCGGGAAGCCGGCAAGGTGGAACGATGAAAGTCTTGGCGATCAACGGCAGCCCGCGCAAGGGCGGCAACACGGAACTCCTGCTGCGCAAGGTCCTCGAACCGCTCGCCGCGGCGGGCCACCGGACGGACTACGTGCAGGTCGGCGGCACGCGCATCCGCGGCTGCACCGCCTGCGGCGCATGCGGGCGCCTGCAGAACAAGCGTTGCGTGATCGAGGACGATATCTTCAACCTCGCGTTCGCGAAAATGCTCGAAGCGGACGCGATCGTGATCGGCTCGCCGGTCTATTTCGCGGACGTGACGGCGGAAACGAAGGCGCTGATCGACCGCGCCGGCCGCGTGGCCCGGACCAACGGCGGCCTGCTCTGGCGGAAGATCGGCGCGGCGGCCGTGGCGGCGCGCCGCGGCGGCGCCATCCACGCCGTGGACGCGATCAACCATCTGTATCTGGCCAACCAGATGGTCGTGCCGGGCTCGACCTACTGGAATTTCGGCCTGGGGCGCGATCCGGGCGACGTGCTGGCCGACGAAGAAGGCTTGGCCAACATGAAAGACCTGGGCGAACAGATCGCGTGGCTGCTGGGGTTGCAGGAGAAGCGTGGCTAGGCGCGTCCAGTCGTTCGGCCTGGTGAATCTGGGGTGTCCGAAGAACACCGTGGATTCCGAAGGCCTGCTCGGCGCCATGGCGCTGGCCGGGTTCGCGTTCGCGGAGGATCCGGCCGCGGCGGACGTCTGCCTGGTGAACACCTGCGGCTTCCTCGACGCCTCGCGGCGCGAAGCCGCGGAGGTCCTGCGCGAGCTGGCGGCGCGGCGCGGCCGCAAGGGCCGGCCGCTGCTGGTGGCGACGGGCTGCCTGGTGGAGCGCGCCGGCGGCGCGCCGGAATTGGCGGATTTTCTGGCGGCGGCGGACGCGCGGATCGGCTTCGCGGAGTATCCGCGGGTGGCGGAAACGTGCCGGAACCTGCTGGCGGGGCAGGCGGCGCCGGCCCGCAGCCGCGGCTACGCGGGGAAAGTCCTGCCGAAAACCTATCTCGACTGGCTGGGCCGCCCGCGCATGCGGATCGGAGCGGCCGCCACGGCCTATCTCAAGATCGGCGAGGGCTGCTCGAACTGCTGCGCCTATTGCTCGATTCCGCTGATCCGCGGCCGGCGGGCCAGCCGCCCGTCGCGGGCGGTTTTGAAGGAAGCCCGCGAGCTGGTCGCCGCCGGCGCGAAGGAACTGGTGCTGATCGCGCAGGACACGACGGCCTACGGACTCGACCTCGCGGACGAGCCGCAACTGGCGCCGCTGTTGCGGGAACTGGTCCGACTGCCCGGCGAGCTGTGGTTCCGCGTCCTGTATGCGCATCCGCGGCACCTGACGGACGACATCCTCGACGCCTTGGCGGCCGACGCGCGGATTTGTCCGTATCTGGATTTGCCGCTGCAGCACGCGAACGAGAAGATGCTCAAGCGGATGGGCCGCGGCTACGGCCGCGCGCGGGTGGAGGCGGCGCTGGCGGCGATCGACCGGCGGCTGCCGGGCGCGGCGCTGCGCACGACGTTCATCGTGGGCCACCCGGGCGAGGGGGACAAGGAATTCGCGGATCTGCTGGATTTCGTGGAGCAGGGGGCGTTCGACCACGCGGGGGTGTTCGTCTGGTCGCCGGAGCCGGGAACGGTGTCGGCGGGCATGGCGGATCGCGTGGCGCCGGAGGTGGCCGCGGAGCGCCGCGACCGGCTCATGGCGGCGCAGGCGAAGGTTTCGGCGGCGCGGCTGCGCGCCCCCGCAAGGGCGAAACGACCACGCTGCTGCTGGAGCGGCGGGAGAAGGACGGCTGGCACGGCCGGGCGCCGTGGCAGGCGCCGGAAGTGGACGGCGACGTCGTGCTGGAAGACGCGGACCGGGATGCCCGGGCGGGCGATTTCGTGGCCGCGAAGATCGTCCGGACCGGGACGTACGATTGCCGCGCGCGGCGGAGGAAGACGTGACGCGCGGGCGCGGTTTCCGATTCCCGTGGCCGGCGGGCCTGCTGGCCGGCATCCTGGCGGCGGCGGGGCCGCGGCCGGCCGCCGCGCAATCCGCGCCGCAGCCGGCGCTGAAACTGCCGCCGGAACGGATCCTGGCCCTGCAGATGCAGGAGCTGAACGAACTGAACACGCCGTTCGACCAGCGCCCGCCGCGCCGGAACAGCTTCACCCAGCGGCTGGACGAATATCACCGGCGGCTCTATTGCGCGATGGACAACGCCGTCCGGATCGTGGACCTCAAGTGGCTGGCCGATGAAGTGCCCTACGAGCCCGAGCTGTCGACGTTCCGCCTGCGGCTCTATTCGCGTTTCGGCGGCCGCAGCAGCGACAAGCAGTCCGACTTCAAGATCCGCTTCCGCGCCGACGTCGCCCTGCCGGGCCTGGAGCGCAAGCTGCACCTGGTGCTGGACAACGCCGGCCGGGATTCGCTGCCGGGCACGGACCCGATGAAGAAAGAGTCCGACCCCCGCCTGGGCATCACCACCATGTTCGAGGATCTGTCGGGCGGCGACCTGTCGCTGGGCGGCGGCCTGCGCTGGCGGGACTCGCATCCGGTGGCCTACGTCTCGTTGGATTGGCGCTGGGAGCGGCAGGTGGGCGTGGGCCAGTTCTGCCTCAACCCGCGCGCGTTCTATTACACCGACGACGGGCTGGGGCAGCAGACCGTCGTGACCTGGACGCGCCAACTGGGCGCGAAGACCTATTTCCAGAGCCGGACGGCCGAGCGCACCTCGGAAAGCCGCGACGACGTGGAATTCGAGCAGTCCCTGCGGTTCGCCTGGCTGCGGTCGGGGCGGGGGCGCGGCTGGGTGGCCCAGGGCAGCGTGTTCCCGCACATCCGCAGTTCGGACTGGTACTGGGACGACTCCCTGATCAACCTCACCTGGCGCGACGCCCTCTACCGCAAATGGATCTACTACACGATCACGCCCCAGGTCCAATTCCCCAAGGAAGACGAGTACAAACCGCGCCCGTCGCTGCATATCGGCCTGGAAATCCTCTTCGGGGGCCGGATGGGCGATTTGCTGTAGGCCGCCCCTTCGGGTTTGACAGGCAGGGGGCAAATCTCCTACCTTCAGGCCCGACGATTTAGAAAAACAAACAGGAGAAACGCTTTACCATGAACATGAATCTGCTGTATGGGGCCTTGGGCTGCGGCCTGGTCGCCCTGCTGTTCGCCTGGTGGAAGACGCAATGGATCAACCGGCAGGATCCCGGCACGGCCCGGATGCTGGAGATCGGCGCGGCCGTCCGCGAAGGCGCCATGGCGTTCCTCAAGCGCGAATACAAGGTGCTGGCCGTCGTGGTCGTCCTCGTGGCGGTCCTGCTGGCGGTCATCAACCAAGGCGCGGTGCGCTGGGTGGCGGCGGCCTTCGCGTTCGGCGCGTTCTGCTCGGCCCTGTCCGGGTTCTTCGGCATGCGGGTGGCCACGGCCGCCAACATGCGCACGACCAACGCGGCCCGCACCGGGCTGCCCGCGGCCCTGCAGGTCGCGTTCTCCGGCGGCGCCGTCATGGGCATGTGCGTGGTCGGCCTCGGCCTGACCGGCCTGACCCTGGCCCTGCTGGTCCTGCTGAAGAAGTTCGGCGCGGACGTGGACGTCATCAAGAGCACCGTCCTGCCGATCCTGACGGGCTTCTCGATGGGCGCCAGCTCGATCGCGCTGTTCGCGCGCGTCGGCGGCGGCATCTACACCAAGGCGGCCGACGTCGGCGCCGACCTCGTCGGCAAGGTCGAAGCCGGCATTCCCGAAGACGATCCGCGCAATCCCGCCGTCATCGCCGACAACGTGGGCGACAACGTCGGCGACGTGGCCGGCATGGGCGCCGACCTGTTCGAGTCCTACGTGGGCGCCATCGTGGCGGCCATGGTGCTGGGCGCCACCATCACGGTCAACGGCGTCAAGGACGTCACCTTCATCCTGCTGCCGCTGGTCATCGCCGGCGCGGGCATCCTGTTCTCCATCGCCGGCACGTTCTTCGTGCGGACGAAGGAAGGCGGCAACCCGCAGAAGGCCCTCAACCAGGGCACCTTCGGCGCCTGCCTGATCATGGCGGTCGCGACCTACTTCATCTGCAAGCGCATGCTGCCGGGCGAATTCAACATCGATTCCGCCGTGGCCGGCGCCAGCGCGCTGACCTGCACGAGCGGCGGCGTGTTCCTCGCCACGGTCGTCGGCCTCGTCGCCGGCGCGGTCATCGGCCTGCTGGCCGAGTACTACACCGCGGAAGGCAAGGGGCCCTCCAACAGCGTCGCGGACGCCTCGGAAACCGGCGCGGCCACGAACATCATCGCGGGCTTGGGCGTGGGCATGATCTCGACCGCGGCGCCGGTCCTGGTGCTGGCGGTCGCGACGATCGCCTGCTACTACTTCGCGGGCCTCTACGGCATCGCGCTGGGCGGCCTGGGCATGCTGGCCACCACCGGCATCCAGCTCGCGGTGGACGCCTACGGGCCCATCGCCGACAACGCCGGCGGCCTCGCCGAAATGGCGCACCTCGAAAAGGAAGTCCGCCAGCGCACCGACAAGCTCGACGCCGTCGGCAACACCACCGCCGCCATCGGCAAGGGCTTTGCCATCGGTTCCGCCGCCCTGACGGCCCTGGCCTTGTTCGCGGCCTTCCGCGAGACGGTCAACCTGCCGGTCATCGACGTCACCGATCCCAAGGTCATGGCCGGCCTGCTGGTCGGTTCCATGATGCCCTTCCTGTTCTCCGCCTTCGCGATGAAGGCCGTGGGCCAGGCCGCCTTCGCGATGGTCGAAGAAGTGCGCCGCCAGTTCAAGGAAATCCCCGGCCTGCTCGAGGGCAAGGAAGGCGCCAAGGCCGACTACGCCCGCTGCGTGGACATCTCCACCGCCGCCGCGATCAAGAAGATGACCGTGCCGGCGCTCCTGGGCATCCTGACGCCGGTCGTGACCGGCTTCGTGTTCGGCAAGGAAATGCTCGGCGGCCTGCTCGCGGGCGTGACGGCCTCGGGCGTGCTGATGGCGCTGTTCATGAGCAACGCCGGCGGCTGCTGGGACAACGCCAAGAAGCACATCGAAGGCGGCAGCCACGGCGGCAAGGGCTCGCCCTCGCACAAGGCGGCCGTGGTGGGCGACACCGTCGGCGATCCCTTCAAGGACACCGCCGGCCCGTCCCTGAACATCCTCATGAAGCTGATGAGCGTGGTGGCCCTCGTCATCGCGCCGGTGCTGCTGAACTTCGAGCCCGTCATCAAGCGCTTCCTCGCCAACTGGTAAAACCCGCCCGTTGCGATCCGCCCCCGCGCTTCCCGCGCGGGGGCGTTTTTGTTTTTCGGCCGGCACGGTTGCCATTTCCGCCGCCGGGGCGTACAACAAACGCCATGAACACGCGCGCGAAACGTTGGATGATCGGATGGACGGCGGCGCTGCTCGCCGTCGCGGCCTGGGGCCAGCAAACCGCTTCCCAGACCCTTGCCGGCGGCGATCTCGCCGCCGTTGCGGGCGCGACGAGCGACGCCAGCCAGTTGGCGTTCCCGTCGGACGCGGAAATCCAGCAAACCTACGACCGGATCGCGGATTTCCACGGCAAGCATCTCGAAGAGCTCGGCGTCAAGCTGCCGCAGTTGCGGAAAGCGAGCGGCGACTACGTGCTCTCGGCCCTGACGCTCGTCTATCTCGCGCGGGGCTATCCCGACGTGAAGACGGTCTCCAAGTCCGAGCTGACCCAGTTCATGCGCCAGTACGTGCCGGAGATCAACGACGTCCAGCAGGCCCGGCACCTGGCCGCGCAGGGCGGCTGGTACATCCTCTCCGGCACGCGCAAGGACGGGCGGGACCTGAACATCCAGCCCGGCGAATACCGCCTCATCAGCCTGGAAAAGGCCTATCCGGGCTTCAACAGCCAGCGCCGCGTCGATCTGTCGTCGCCGGACTTCTGGGAGCAGCTCAAGGCCTCCTACGGCTACCGCTGCGCCTGTTGCGGCTCGAAGGAAGGCGAGCCCAACTTCAACTGGCCCGACACCCTCACCGTGCTCCAGAAGGGCCACATGGACCCGACCCAGCCCCTTGGCCCGGGCAATCTCATCCCGCAGTGCGTCAAATGCAACCAGCCCGCGCGCGATTTCTGGGTCTTCGACGACAAAGGCCGCGTCGTGGCCGTCGCCAATCCGCAGGTGATCGAACGCAGCTCGGAAAGCATCCAGTTCCGGGTCTACGAAAAGCTCTACCGCAAGTACGGCGGCCGCGATCCGGCGGAAATCGAGGACGCCGCCGCGGCCCATGCGGAAGAATCCGAGCCGGCCGAAGACCTGAGCGCGCCCGAAATCCCGGCCGAACCGGCAGCCCCCGTCGCGCCGATCGAGGAAGAAGAACAAATTCCCGACGAATTGGACGCGCCGGTGTTGTTCTGAGGCCCGTTGGGGGGGCGGACTGTAGCTGGCCTCGTTGAGGCCGGCCATGATTGAACAGCCCCGGCCCCACCGGGGCCGGCTACAGCAAATCCGGGGAGGCTACTGAGATTCCCAAGGCAGGGCGGGTTGGCCCAACCCGCCGTGCTTCCGGTCCTGTCGCGCCGCGCCGCAGGACGGTTGCAGGGTTTTCTGTAGCTGGCCTCGTTGAGGCCGGCCGCGAGAGAAAACAGCCCCGGCCCCAGCGGGGCCGGCTACAACGGATCCAAAACCGCCCTACGGCAGCGGCACGAGCGTTTGCTTCCGCCGGCGGAACTGCGCGCGGTGGGTATGCCCGGCGTCTTTCGCCAGCGCGAGGGCTTTTTCGAAATGCCGGCCGATCTGGCTCGGATCGTGCGAGTCGGACCCGAAACACAGGGGAATGCCGCGCTCCCGCATCCACGCTAGGATCCGCGCCGAGGGATACGCCTCCGCCGCGCCGTGGTCGAAGCCGCTCGTGTTGATTTCGATGGCCATGCCGGCGGCGGCGACGGCGTCGAGGGCGGGGGGCACGATTTCCGCCAGCAGCTTTTCCGGCGCGTGGATGCCCCCGCGCTTGACGATGTCGAAGTGCGCGCAGACGTCGTAGAGCCCCGTGCGGGCCAGTTCGGCCATCCGCAGGTAATAGGTGCGGTTCATCTGCTCGACGAATTCCGGCGTGGCGGTCGGATCGTCCGGCGCCAGATCCCAGAACGGGCCGGTGTGGATCGAGCCGAGCACGAGATCGAACTCCGCCGAATCCAGCACGGCCGGCAGATGCTCGCCCACGAGATCGCGCTGGTAGTCGGCCTCGATCCCCAGCAGCACGGTGCAGAGGTTGGCCTCCTGCGCCGCGCGCACGAGCGCCAGGTATTCCGCGAATTCCTCCTGCTTCATGCGGATGGACGGATGCGGATCGCGGGGGAAATAGACGTGGTCCGTGCAGGCGATTTCGGGAATGCCGCGCGCGGCCGCCGCGCGGGCGTAGTCGATCGGATCGCCGCCGGCGTGGCGGCACAGGCGCGTGTGGGTGTGGGTGTCGGCGGGCAGGGTGTTCATCGAGGCGGCGACGATACGCCGCGGCGTCGATCCTGTCAACGCAACGCGGCCTCCGGTCCCGTCTTTCCTGTAGCTGGCCTCGGTGAGGCCGGCCCGAAGAGAAACAGCCCCGGCCCCGGCGGGGCCGGCTACAATTGGATCCCGAGGTCTGCGGTCCTCTTTACATCTTCGTCCCACGTGATATTGTTAGAGCCCCCTAACAATTCGAGCAAACCCGAAAACCCCATGAAAATCGAACGGCTCAGCGCCAAAGCGGAAGACTATCTCGAGACCATCCTGCGCCTGTCGGAAACGCCGCGCGGCGCGCGGACGGGGGACATCGCGGAAGCCCTCGACGTGCAGCCTTCGACCGTCTCCGCCGCGCTGAAGTCGCTGAAGGAGCAGGGGCTGCTGGATTATTCGCCCTACGGCGCCGTCGGCCTGACCCCGAAAGGCCGGCAGGTGGCGGAGGACGTCTCCGGCCGCCACGTGGCCCTGCGGCGGTTCTTCACGGAAACCCTCGGGCTGGCCCAGGAGGACGCCGAAGTCGCCGCCTGCGGCATGGAACACGACGCCACGCCGCTCGTGCTCGACCGCATGGGGCTCCTGGGCGATTTCCTGCGCTCCCATCCGGGCCTGATCGAAAAGTGGGCCAAGGTGCGCGAGACCGCCAAGGGCGAGCGCGCGCCGGGCGTGGAGTCGGGCCTCGACGAACTGCCTCCGGGCGTGCGCGGCGTGGTGATGTCCGTGGACGTCGACGGCGGCCTGCGCAAGCGGCTGGTGGAAATGGGCGTGACGCCCGGCGTGCTGATCGCCGTCGAGCGCGTCGCGCCGCTGGGCGATCCCATCGCCGTGGAAGTCCGCGGCTACCGGCTCTCCATGCGCAAGGCGGAAGCCTCGCGGATCCGCGTGAAGTGGCGCCCGGGGCTCATCTGAACGGAAACCATGGGCGTCCAACCGACGAAATCCAAGCTGACCATCCTGCTGGCGGGCAATCCCAACAGCGGCAAGACCAGCCTGTTCAACTGGATGGCCGGCGCGCACCAGCACGTCGGCAACTATCCGGGCGTCACCGTCGAAAAGAAATCGGCCACGTTCGTCCGCGACGGCCTCGCGCTCGAGCTGGTGGACCTGCCGGGCACCTACAGCCTGCTGGCGGCCTCGCCCGAGGAAGCCATCGCGCGCGACGAGATCCTCTCCGGCGCGGCCGGCGTCGTGATCCAGGTGCTCGACGCGACGAACCTCGAGCGCAACCTGCACCTGACCGCGCAGCTCACCGAAATGGGCGTGCCGCTCGTCTTTGCCCTCAACATGAGCGACGAGGCCGAAGCCCACGGCCTGAAATTCGACCTGGAGCTGATGTCCGCGCTGCTGGGCGGCCCCGTGGTGCCCACCAACGGCAGCAACGGCGACGGCACGGGGGCGCTGCTGGCGGCCGCCCAGCTCGTCGCCGCCGCCGGCGTGCCCTGCACCGGGCGCGTGTTCTACGGCCTCGACGCCGAAGCCTCCATCGCGGCCGTCGCGGAGCAGTTCGAAGGCGACGACGCGGTCAGCGCGCGCCGGCGGGCGATCGCCCTCCTCGACGGCCTGCCGGATCCGCACGCGCCGGCCGCCGCGCGCGAAGCCGCGGGCCGCGAGACCGCCCGCCTCGAAAAGCGCGGCGGGCGGCCGCTGGACGTCCAGCTGGCCGAAGCCCGCTACGGCTTCGCGCTGGGCGTGGCGACGGACGTCGCCCGCGAATCCTCGCCCCACGTGCGCCACGCGCGCACCTTGCGGCTGGACTCCCTGATGCTGCACCGCGTGTGGGGCCTGCCGATCTTCGTGTTCCTGATGTGGGGCGTGTTCAACCTCGTCTTCGCGCTGGGCGAGCCGCCCATGCAGTGGATCGAAGCCGGCCTGGGCTGGCTGGCGGAGCGGATCGTCGCGGCCTGGCCGGCCGGCGCCGCGCCGCTGCTGCAATCGCTGATCGTCGACGGCATCATCGGCGGGGTGGGCGGGGTGATATCCTTCCTGCCGAACATCCTGCTGCTGTTCCTGGCCATCGCGTTCCTGGAAGACACCGGCTACATGGCGCGGGCGGCGTTTTTGATGGACCGCGTGATGCACAAGATGGGCCTGCACGGCAAGAGCTTCATCCCCATGCTGATCGGCCTGGGCTGCACCGTGCCGGCCATCCTGGCCACGCGCACGCTCGAACACAAGCGCGACCGCTTCACCACCATCCTCGTGGCGCCGTTCGTGAGCTGCGGGGCCCGCATGACGATCTACGCCCTGCTGATTCCGGCCTTTTTCGCGCCGCAGTGGCGCGGGTGGGTGCTCTGGGGCATCTACATGTCCGGCATCCTCGTCGCCGTGTTCGTCGCGCGGCTGTTGCGCGGCACGCTGTTCCGGGGCGAGAGCGCCCCGTTCGTGATGGAACTGCCGCCGTACCGCCTGCCGACCTGGCGCTCCGTCGGCATCCACATGTGGGACCGCGCCTGGATGTACCTCCAGAAGGCCGGCACGGTCATCCTGGCCATTTCCATCCTGCTGTGGGCGCTGGGAACTTTCCCGCGGCGCGCCGAATTCAGCCGCGACTACGCGGCCGAGATCGCCGCCGCGGCCACGCCCGCCGCCGCCGCCGCCCTGGCCGCCGCCGAACAGGCCGAAACGCTGGAATACACCGCCATCGGCCGCATCGGCAAAGCCATCGAACCCGCCATCCGCCCGCTGGGCTTCGACTGGCGCGTGGGGACGGCGCTCGTCGGCGCCTTCGCCGCCAAGGAAGTCTTCGTGGCCCAGATGGGCATCGTGTTCTCCCTCGGCCGCGTGGACGAAGGTTCCGAAGGCCTGCGCCAGACCCTGCGCGAGCACTACGTGCCGCTGCAAGGGCTGGCCATGATGCTCTTCTGCCTGCTCAGCGCGCCCTGCGTGGCCACCATCGCCGCCACCAAGCGCGAGACGGATTCCTGGGGCTGGGCGCTCGGCATGCTGCTGGGCATGACCGCCATCGCCTGGATCGTCACCTTCGCCGTGTACCGGCTGGGCCTGCTGCTCGGCTGGGGGGTGGGGGGATGAACGCGACCTGGCTCGATTGGACGGCCGTCGGCGTCGCCGTCGTGGCCGCGGCCCTGTGGCTGGCCTGGCGCATCCGCCGGACCTGGAAAGCCCAGCGCGACAACGCCAACCGCTCCTGCGCCTGCCTCACCGGCTGCGACGGCTGCCCCTTCGCCGGCAAGAACTGCGACGCGGGCAAAAAGCCCTGAAGCGGGCCACTACGAAAGGCGCGAAAGGCGCGAAAAGGGATTTTCAGTAGGCGCGGGGTGCACCCGGAACCGAGGAGACGCACCGTCTTGCGGATTTGCGGGGTGGCCCTGGGGTGTGATACAACTTCCGCATGAAGAAGGCGCTGGAGGCGTTGAACGGATTGGAGCGCGATGGCGTGCTGGGGCGGTATGCCATCGGCGGAGCCATGGGGGCGACCTTCTACGTCGAGCCGTTCACCACCTTTGATCTGGATGTGTTCGTCGTGTTGCCGGAAACGGGCGGGCTGGTGACGCTGGCGCCGCTGTACGGGGAACTTTCCAGGCGCGGATATCCCGCCCAGGACGAATGCGTGATGATCGAGGGAATCCCGGTTCAATTCTTGCCGGCGGGAACGCCCTTGCTGGACGAGGCCTTGGCGCAAGCCCGGGAAGTGCCCTACGCGGACGTGCAAACGCGGGTGTTCTCTCCGGAGCATCTCGTCGCCGTGGCCGTGCAGGCCGGCCGGGCGAAGGACCGCCAGCGGGTGCAGATGTTCCTGGATGCCGGCGTGCTGGATCGGGCGCGGTTGGACGATGTTCTGAAGCGCCACGGATTGCTGGAGAAATTCACTCGATGGACCCGAAGCGCCTAATCGTGGCCGAAGCCCCGGCGGGCAAGGCGGCCTACCGCACAAAGCAGCGCAAGCTGTCCTGGCCCGACAAGGTCAAGGTCGTGATCGAACTGCAGAAGATCGCCCAGCCCATCTTGGCCGCGCGCGGGAAATCCGTGGCCGTCTGGCCGGAAGATTGATCCGGCAAGCCCCGTGGGGCTCAACGCGAATCGCGCGCCTGCCTCACCGGCTGCGACGGCTGCCCCTTCGCCGGCAAAACTTGCGACGCGGGCAAGAAGCCCTGAAGCCAGCCACTACGAAATTCGCGAAAGGCGCGAAAAGGAAATTTCAGGGGGCGCGGGGATCGTGCGCCTGAAATTGAGGCGCAGGCTATCGGACAGAAGGGGCGGATTTATAAATTATAGGACTGACCCCTTTTCGTATTGCGCGAGGAACTGGCGGCCTCCGTGCGGATGCAGGCGCGGTTTGCGGCGGAATTGGCCGCGCTGCCGCGGGGCAGCCTGGTGCGGCGGATCATCAAGGGGCATGCGTACTACTACCTGATTTCCCGCGAGAACGGCCGGTTCCAATCCGTTTACCGGGGCAAATCCGTGCCGCCGGCGGAACTGCGCCGCTACCGCGAGGCCAAGGCCAAACGGGCGAAGTTTCGCCGGTCGCTGTCGCAGTTGAAGAAGCAGATCCGTTATCTGAAGGGGGTCTTGCGTGGAAAAGAAGAAATTTGACCTGTGCCGCGAGGTTCTGCGGCGGTTGGCGGCGGCGGGCAAGAAGCCCTGAAGCCAGCCACTACGAAATTCGCGAAAGGCGCGAAAAGGAATTTTCAGGGGGCGCGGGGATCGTGCGCCCGGAACCGAGGCGCAAGCTGGCGGACGGAAGGGGCGGATTTATAAATTATAGGACTGACCCCTTTTCTATGCCAAATAGGGTAGTGATAGCGGCCCACAGATCTTCCAGTAGCGGACATTTCTTCCCGTCACGAAGCAATGACCCGACCGTTTGCCAAATAACTGCATATTTCTTTCGCGCTTGATCGGCAGGTAAAGAGTATTCAATGCATGCAGCTTCAAATGCTTTATCCCAGACATCATGACCAAACCCGTCTCTTACAGCGTGGACTAGCGTAATATTCCACACGGCAACATTGGCGTGAATTGTGGTGTTCGGCCTTTTTTCTGGCTTTTGACTATTCATTTTGAGGATGGCCTCATTGTAAATTGTGTGTGCTTCTTCATCGCTCTTCTCATCGCAATCGGCGTCAAACACAGTGTATGTTCGTAGTCCAATTCGGCGATAGAGAGCCAGCAAATTGGGCAGCTTTGTTTTGCCCTCCGCTGGCACCACGGCAATACCTAGAGCATCTAGAGAGATATCGCGCCAGTCTGCAACTGCTGCAATGACTGCTTCATCCTCATCCCCCTCTACAAGGATCACGCCATCTGCAAAGAGAGCCTCGCTTGCGCGGAGTCCGAGAACTGATCGAAGTCTAGCCCATGAACTGGCTTCAGTAGCTTTGTGGGACTTCCCTAAAGCGTCGAGTACATCCGTATTCACGGCCCGTAGAGTTGTCGATGTGATCTTTGATTGCATCGGACCATGGGCGCAGGAAACTTTTTCGACTCGTCGTATATCCATGAATCTGTCAATTGCGACGAAATATGGGGAATGTGTTGTGACGAATATCTGGAATTGAAACGCACCTTTAGCATCTGTTTCGCAAAGGTCGTTGAGAATATGCGCGAGTGCGCGTGCCCGTGCAGGGTGCTGGTAGAGTTCGGGTTCTTCTATTGCCAGAACCATGTTGCCAGCAGACGGATCAGTGCCCGCTGTCGCGCGAACTTTTTCGTACAATTCCAGTATCGAAAATATGAAAAGGCGCTGAAGACCATGACCCTTTCGAGCCACTTCACCGCGGTAGCCGTCCTCATCAAGCCAAACCATTGGGGTGACTGGCGGCATGGGTAATTTGTCTTCTAGCGCCAACTGTATTTGAGCAGCCGTCGTGTTTTCGTACCGGCGGAGAAGTGCCGTGAGGTCTGCTTCTAGCCCACTCTTCTCAGACGCCGATTCGACTGCTGCTTTGTATGTTCCGTAGCCGACATCTAGTGTGTCGCGGGCTGCCTTAACTGCCGCATTCTTCTCTGTCATGAGTTTCACGAGTGGGGAGACCAGACTCGTTAGTGCACTCTGCCTGCCGGTTCCTGTCGCGTCTGCCTCGGCCTCGCGAACAGGTGGGACATACACGAACTGGGTCCTATTACGCAGTTTTCCGCCGGCGATGTTTGTAGGGCCTTGGAATATGCCTGCTCTGAAGTAGACCGCACACCGGTCTTTATTGTCCTGTTCCCATCGACTCAATTCCTCTTCAATGCTCCGATTTACAGCTTTCAAACCCGGAAATTTTCCCGAATCAACAAGCTTCTTTAATTCTGGAACAACCTCGCCGACTTTCGCCTTCTGACGCAACTGGTCGCGAATGCCCTCGAAATCCTGACAGCCAAATGCACGTCCATAATAGTCGCCAGTCGGAAAGCGACGCTGTACTTCGAGCATATCGCCGTCTAGATAACTGTCGAACTCCGCCATTTCTTCCGCTGACAACTTGCCGAAGGTGACCGAAATCGTGATGCCTGCTTTTACATCCCGATTGTAATAATCATCATCCGCCGGTGTGGCCCCTGGATCCATGAACATTTTCAACGCCTGAAGAAACGCTGACTTTCCTGCGCCGTTGCGACCGATCAGTGTCGTGAATTTTCCGCATTCTAAAGTCTCCTCGTAAATTGAACGGTATCGCGATATTGCTACTCGAGTGATAATCATTGTTTTCCTCTTATGTATAAAAAGGGGTCAGAAAATGGATCAGTCCTATAAATTGTAATTCCGCTCTCGCAACTCGCCTGGGCGTCGTCGTGCACATGGGGTTTTAGCTGGCGGCACAATATTTGCGGAAAACGGGGCAAGGGGCAAGCCGAAACGGCATTTGGGCGGTCCGGAGGCGTCGGGGAGCGGATTTGGGGCTGAAA
>CALKWZ010000008.1 GCA_938003985.1 uncultured Verrucomicrobiota bacterium
TCTACGTAAAAATCCGGAACACTTTTTACGTGCCACGTAAAACTACGCCTGGCGCGCCGCGGCGAGCAGTTCGGCGGCGTGGCGCAGGGCCACGCTGGTGGATTCGCGCCCCCCGAGCATCCGCGCCAGCTCGTCCACGCGCGCCGCTTCGTCCAGCGGCGCCACGGTCGTGTGCGTGCGGCCGTCCCGCACGGATTTGCGCACCGCGAAATGGTGCGCGCCGCACGCCGCCACCGGCGGCAGGTGGGTGATGGCGACGACTTGGCGGCGTTGCGCCGCCTGCGCCAGCTTCCGGCCCACCGCGTGCGCCGTCTCGCCGCCCACGTTCGCGTCGATTTCGTCGAACACCAGCAGCGGGATCCGGTCCGCCTCCGCCAGCACGACCTTGAGCGCCAGCATCACGCGCGAGATTTCGCCCGACGACGCGATGGCCCGCAGCGCGCGCATCGGCTCGCCGACGTTCGGCGCGAAGCCGAACTCCGCGCGGTCCAGGCCCGTCGCCGCCGGCGCCTCGGTCGGCAGCAGCTCGATGCCGAACGCCCCGTGCGCGAAGCCCAGCGCCTGGAGTTCGGCGGTGATGGCCGGGGCCAGTTTCTCCGCCGCCGCCGCGCGTCGCTTGCGCAGCGCCGCGCCCAGCGTGCGGAGTTCCTTTTCGACGGCCGCGATTTCCTTGGCCACGGCCGCCTTCTGCTCGTCGCGGCTGCGCAGATCCTTCAAACGCGCGCGGGCGGTTTCCAGCGTCGCGAGGATTTCCGCGAAGGATCCGCCGTACTTGCGCTTGAGCTTGTCGTAGGTCGCCAGCCGCTGGTCCAGCCATTCGAGGCGCGCGGGGTCGGCGTCGATGGCCGACAGTTCGCGCTGGATCGCCACGGAGAGCGTGGCGAGGGCGTCCGTGTGGGCGCGCAGCGTGTCCGGCCAATCCTGCGCCGTCGGCATCAGCCGCGCCAGTTCGTCCAGCGCCTTGCGGGCGGGGGCCAGCACGGCCAGCGCCGCGTTCTCGTCCTCCGAGATCGCCTGCACGACCTGCTGGCCCAGCTCCAGGATGCGCTGCGCGTGGCCGGCCGTCTGCTGCTCGGCGCGGACTTTCTCCTCTTCGCCCGCGACGGGTTCGGCTTCCTCGATTTCCTTCACGCGGTAGGCGAGCAGGTCGATCTGCGCGGCGAGATCGCCGACGTCGCGCGCCAGTTCTTCGCGCCGCGCCAGCAGGCCTTCCCACTTCGCGAAAGCGGCGTCGTAGGCCGCGCGTTCCCGGTCGGCCTTGGCGAAGGCGTCCAGGATGTCGAGCTGGGCGGCGGGCTGGAACAGCGACTGGTGGTCGTGCGGCCCGTGGAGGTCCACCAGCCGCGCGCCGAGGCGCTTGAGCAGGGGCAGGGTGACCGGCGCGTCGTTGACGTAGGCCTGGCCGCCGCCGGCCGCCTTCACCGTGCGGCGCAAAATGAGCTGGCCGTGGTCGCACGGCTCCAGGCCGGCCGCCGCCAGTTCGGCGTCCACGGCCCGCGGATCCGCGAGGTGGAACGTGGCTTCGACGACGCACTGCGTTTCGCCCGCGCGCACCGCGGAGGTGTCCGCGCGTTCGCCGAGCAGGAGATAGAGCGCGCCGATCAGGATGGATTTGCCGGCCCCCGTTTCGCCGGTCACCACGTTGAGCCCCGGCGCGAACGTCACGGCCGCTTCTTCCACGAGGGCGAGGTTTTTCACTCTCAACAGCGTCAGCATGCGGGGCAGGATAGCCGAAGGCCCGCGGGCGGGAAAGCGCGGAGTTGGTGCGGGATCGAACGGGCCGCTATTTGTCCCGCCCGAGGACCGCGATCGGTTCGTTCCGCGCGCCGCCGGCGGCGTCCGGAACGGGAAGCGTCGCGACGGACACGACGTGCCATCCCTGCGCGGCGTAGGCGTTCAAGACCGCTTCGAGCTTTTCAGGGCTGAACGTGCCGCCAAACCGCTCGTCCCGTTGCGTCAAAACTTTGTATTCCTTGAGCCGGACGGCTTTCTTCGCGACGGCCGGCAGCGGCATTTTCAGCTTGGGCAGGGGCCGGGGAGGCAGATGCGGGGCCGGCGGGGGCGGGGGCAGCGTGGCGGGCGCCTTCTGCACTTCGACGGTCTCGCCGCAGGTCGGGCAGTCCATCAGCTGGCCCAGCATGTCGCCGGGGGCTTCGAGCGCTTCTCCGCAATGCGGGCATTTGAAACGGACGTTCGGCGTGGGCATGGACGGGAGCTTAGCGGAACGGCGGGAGGATTCAACCGCGAATGCGGCAGAGCACGATCGTTTGCCGGAAAGTTCGGACTTGTCCGGAGCGGCATTTCTGGAACGCCGTGCGCTATGCGCTGCGCCGCAGGCAAATAGAATTATCCATCTTCATCTTGTCAACCTCCGGGAAGGAGGCCTAGACTGATTTCAGCGAGGAATCGCAACAAAAGGAGCCTTCATGAAAGAGTCCAGGTGGTGGATGTGTTTCTGCACGGGATTGCTGGCGTTGGCGTGCGCGGTATCGATGACGGCCTGCAGCGACGGCGACGACGACGACGATGATGCCGCTGGAGTCGTGGTGGTGACCAACGTGGTGAACGGCACCACGGTGGTGGTGACCAACGCGGCACCGCCTGCACCGCAGGCGCTGGTGGCGCCGCAGCAGGTTTCGCCGGCGGACGGCACCGAATATTCCACCATCGTCATCCTCGATCCTGGGTACAACGTCAGCTTCGAGTGGACGGCGGTGCCGGGCGCGGCGTCCTACGTCCTCGAACTGGACGGCACGCAGCATGCCGTGGCCGGCACGACCGTCACGCTGCCGGTGTCGGACTTCGGCAACCACAAGTGGCGCGTTTGGGCCAAGGATGCGAACGGCGCGAGCGGACCGGCGAGCTCGAAGGATTCCTTCTCCATCAACGTGATCTTGCTGGTGCCGATCTAGGCGGCGAATCGTCCCCAGGCCCCGGAGCGATCCGGGGCCTTTTGCTGGGGGCCGTTTGGGCCGGCCAATTCTCTTGTTCGGGCCCCGCCGGCGGGACTATACTGCGCGGGCGGCTAGGGAATCGCCGGCGGAGGAACGTGCGGCGCGGAATCCGTGGCCCAGGGAGAAGCGGCGTGAAAGCACAAGGGCGGATGGCGTTTTGGGCAACGTGCGCGCTGGCGCTGGGGTTGGCCGGCGCGACGGGCTGCGACGACGACGACGAGGACGAATCTCCGGCCGCAACGGTCGCGGTGACCAACGTCGTCGGCGGCACGACGGTCGTGGTGACCAACGTCGCGGCCGCGCCGGCTGCCTCCGGCGAAGTCGAGCAACTGGCGGCCCAGCTCGTGGCGCCGGCGGACGGCGCCCAATTCAAGGTCTTCGTCGTCGGCTCCAAGGCGCAGGTGACGTTCACGTGGACGCCGCTGGAAGGCGTGGACAGCTACACGTTCCGGATGGGGCACTTTCCCGGCGGCTACGTGTTCGGCGAGAACTCCGCCACCCTCGAATTTCCGATCGGCGACTATACCTGGTGGATCCACGGCCGCTATCCGGTGACCGCGGAAACCGTCGAGGAGGGTCCGGCCAGCGACCGGCGCACCTTCTCGGTCCGGCAGCAGGTCTTGGCCATTCCCTGACCGGGATCCGACCGCCGGATTTCGCCGCGGCCGGCGGCCTTCAAATCCACTTCTTCTTCCGGACGAAGACCACGAACGCCGCGACGAAGACGGCGACGGCGATCCAGAACGCCGGATAGGCGTAGCGCCACTGCAGTTCGGGCAGCACCGCGAAATTCATGCCGTAGACGCCGGCGAGGAAGCTCAGCGGCAGGAAGATCATGCTGAAGACGGTCAGGCGGCTCACGACCCGGTTCGTGCGGTGGCTGACCATGCCCATGTAGAGGTTCAGCGTCTCGTTGAGCACGCTGCGGACGCCGGCGACGTCGCCGCCGAGGCGGTCCAGCCGGTCGGACAGGATGTCCAGCGAGGGCTGCGTGGACTCGGGCACGAAGGCCGACTTGCGCGTGGCGAGATCGTTGAAGAAGTCGCGCGCGGCCAGCACCGTGCGGCGGAACGCCAGGATGTCGCCCGTCAGGTCGGCCACCTCGGCGAAGATCCCGTCGGTGACCTCGCCGAAGAGGCGCAGCTGGAGGCGCTCGGCTTCGGCGACGTGATGCTGGAAGACCCGGCGGTAGGATTCCAGCAGGTGCGAGCCCAGCTCGTAGAGCAGGAACCCCGCCGAGCGCGCGAACTTGCGGAAATCGTCGCGATAGATGCGCCGGATCTTGTCGAGGACGGCCGAGGCGGGCGGAGCGACCACGGCCAGGAAGTTTTCGCCGAGCAAGAAGCCCAGCACGTCGGTCTTCAGCGCGCGGCCGTCGACGCGGACTTCGGAGAGCGTGAAATGGATGGCTTCTTCGTAGAGCTCGACGTGCGCCTCGGGCTGGGGCCCCTGCAGCAGCGGGGCGAGGGCGGGCGGCACGCCGACGGCGGCGAGCCAGTCCTGCAGCGGCGCCTGTTCCTCCGGCGCGGCGACGATCCAGTAGAACATCCCCGGTTCCGGCCGCGCGGGCTTTTCCCGCTCGTCCAAGGTCCGTTCCCGTTTGGCGGCAAAATCGAACGCGACGATCTGCATTCCGTCCTCCGTGTGTCCGGTCCGTTCCGCGACGGTCGGAGTCTAGCAGGCCACCCGGCGGCGGCGGAAGGCGATTCGCGCAAAAAAAGCGCCGCCCGTTGCCGGGCGGCGCGGAGAGGCGCGGCGGAATTACTTCCGCTTGGCCTGGGCCTTCTTGGCGACCTTCTTGACCGCCTTCTTCACGGCCTTGACGGCCTTCTTGGCCTTGCCCTTGGCCTTCTGGACGACCTTCTTCACGGCTTTCTTGGTCTTGCCGGCCTTCTTCGCCGGGGCGGGGGCCGCGACGGAGACGTCCATGACGCGCTCCATCGGGTACTGCATCAGGTCGGCGATGGTGCCGACGACGTTGCTCATGCGGTTCGTCAGCATCATGGCCGCGATCACGTAGGGCTTGTAGCCGGCTTCCTTGTAGGTCGGGATGCGGTACTTCTCAAAGACGCTGGCGGAAACTTCGCCGGCCTTGCAGGAGACGTCGGTGATGTCCGCCGGCAGGCAGTGCATGTAGAGGGCCTCGCCGTTCTTCGTCAGCTTCATCTTGGCTTCGTCGCATTCCCAGTTCTTGAAGTTGGCGTTCTGCTCGAGGCAGGCCTTCTCCAGGACCTTGAGGCCGTCGCGGTCGTTGGCGCGGAGCAGGTCCGTGCGCTTCTGCATGACGGAGTAGGGCGCCCAGGACTTGGGATAGACGATGTCGGCGCCGGCGAAGGCTTCTTCCATCGAGGCGACCTGCTTGAACGAGCCGCCGTTTTCCTGCGCCTGCTTGCCGGCGAGCGCGACGACGTCGGGGATCAGGTCGTAGCCCTGCGGGTGGGCGAGGGTCACGTCCATGCCGAAGCGCGTCATCAGGCCGATGATGCCTTGCGGGACGGACAGCGGCTTGCCGTAGGACGGGCTGTAGGCCCAGGTCATGGCGATCTTCTTGCCGCGGAGGGCTTCGAGGGAGCCGAAGTGTTCCTTCAGCCAGCACAGGTCGGCCATGGACTGCGTGGGGTGGTCGATGTCGCACTGGAGGTTGACGATGCCGGGCCGCTGCGGCAGCACGCCCTGCGCGTAGCCGTCGTCGAGGGCTTCGCCGACTTCCTTCATGTAGGTGTGGCCGGCGCCGAGGAACATGTCGTCGCGGATGCCGATGATCTGCGTGAGGAACGAAATCATGTTGGCGGTTTCGCGGACGGTTTCGCCGTGGGCGATCTGCGACTTGCCTTCGTCGAGGTCCTGGACGGCCAGGCCCAGCAGGTTGCTGGCGGAGGCGAAGGAGAAGCGCGTGCGGGTGGAGTTGTCGCGGAAGTTGGAGATGGCCAGGCCCGTGTCGAAGACGCGCAGCGAGACGTTCGCCTCGTAGAGTTTCTTCAGCAGTTCGGCGGTCTGGAGGATGAGTTTGAGCTCGGGCACCGACTTGTCCCACGTCAGCAGGAAGTCCTTGCCGGTCAAGCTGGCGTTCAGCTTTTCGATGGCCTTGAGCATTTCAATGGCGTTCATTTTTCTGATGGTCTTTCTTTGTTTGGTACTAAAACGGGAGGATGCTACCCAAGGCCGCGCGGGCGCGCAACCCCCGAAAAAAGGAAATCGGCGGGGCGGGTCAAGCGTTCTACAGCCGCTCGATGTCCGCGTTTTCGCGGAGCTGGACGAGGGCGGCGATCTTGGGGACGTACATGCGGGTTTCCGCGGGCAGCTTGTCGTGGATGTCGTCGAACGTGCGCCCGCCGGTCTTGCTCAGGACGCCGGAAACCCGCCCCTGGCCGCAGTTGTAGGCCGCCAGCGCCAGCGGCCAGTTGCCGAAACGGCGATGCAGCAGCTTGAGGTACTTGGCGGCCGCGCGCGCGTTCTTGATGGCGTCGAGCCGCTCGTCCTGCGGCGTCAGGCTCAGGCCGAACTGCTGGGCCGTCGCCGGCATGAACTGGTAGAGGCCCACCGCGCCCGCCGGGCTGCGCGCGGAAGGATTGAACGTGGATTCGGCCTCCGCCTGCCACACCAGCGCCGCCGGCACGCCCTCCGCCTGGAACGCGCGCTTCAGGTCGGGCAGCAGCGCGGCGGCGCGTGCCGGCGCCGGGCGGTTCGCCAGCTTGCGCAGCCAAACCTGCTTGCTTTCCACGTAGCGGTTGCGGGCCTGGGCGACGTCGGTCGCGACCGGCGCGGGCTTCGGCGCCGGCGCGGGTTCCTTCGGGTGCGGCATCAACGGCGGCTGCGGTTCCTTGGGATGCGGAATCAGCGTGGGCTGGGGTTCCTTCGGATGCGGAATCAACGGCGGTTGCGGCTCCTTCGGATGCGGAATCAGCGGCGGCTGCGGCGCGGTCGGGTGCGGCGGCAGGGCGGGCTTCGGCGCGGGGATGGCGCGCTCCACTTCGGCGGCCATGTCGACGTAGTCCATGCGTGCCTCGAGCCAGTCGGCGTAGTCCTGGGTCTTGGGATCGGCCCGCAACCGCGCAAGGGTCTGCCGCACCTGCGGCGCGTTGGCGGCGAGGGAGTCGAGGCTTTCCCCGCTCAGCGCGGCCTGCAGCGTCGTGAACAGGCCGGCCATTTCCTGCGCGGTCAGGACCTCGTAGTTCTCCTTGACGGCCGCCGGCGCCACGCGGTCGAACACCGCCTGGCCGGTGTCCGCCATCCGCTCGTAGTCGAGTTCCCAGTCCTGCAGGAACGCCGGCGCGGAAACGCCGAGCGCCCAGACGAGCGCAACGGCCGCGATCAAGCTGGAACGCACCGGCTTCATGTCACCACGGCAGACGATACCCCGGTCCGAGCGAAAATGCACTCTCGACGTGGCGCACGACCGGCGGCGGGCCGTCGGGCGCGCCGACGACTTCGACGACGTCGAAACGGATGCGCGCCGGCTTGGCCTTCACGCGGCGCAGGTAGCGCACCGCCGCGCGGCCCAGCGCGCGGCGCTTGGCGCCGTCTACCGCCGAAAAGGGGCGGCCGAACTCCTCGGTGCGGCGCGTTTTGACCTCCACGAAAACCAGCGCTTCCGGCGCGGGCGAACGGGCGACCAGATCCAGTTCGCAGCGCGAACCGAAGCGCACGTTGCGCCCGAGGATCCGGTAGCCGCGCCGCTCCAGGAAATCGGCGGCGATCCGTTCGCCCCAGGCCCCGGCGCGTTGGGCGGCCGTCGCGGCGGTGCGCCGCCGCCGGAACAGGGAAAATGGCCAGGGCCAGCGCATCTCAGAACCCGAAGGAAAGCTGCGCGACGGGCGCAAAGCTCTTGCGGTGGGCGGGGCAGGGACCGTGGCGCCGCAGCGCGTCGAGGTGCTCCCGCGTGCCGTAGCCCTTGTGCCGCTCGAAGCCGTAGGCGGGAAATTGCGCGGCCAGTTCGACCATCAGCCGGTCGCGCGTCACCTTGGCCATCACGCTGGCGGCGGCGATGGACAGGCTGGCGGCGTCGCCGCCGACGATCGCGCGGTGCGGCACCGGCAGGCC
>CALKWZ010000009.1 GCA_938003985.1 uncultured Verrucomicrobiota bacterium
CGCAGGAACACGCGAGCGGAACGGATCCGCTGGATGCGGACACCGACGGCGACGGGTTGCCCGACGCTCAGGAATTGGCGCTGGGCACCCATCCGCTGGTGCCCGACACGGATGGCGACGGCCTTGCCGACGGATGGGAAGCGACGCATGGTTTTGATCCGTTGTCGGACGGTGGGCTTGCCCGCGGTCTGGTGGCGAGATGGACGTTCAACGAAAGCGAAGGAACCGTGGCGTCGAACGCGGTGTCGACGAACTGGCCGGGCGTTCTGATGAACGCGGCGTCGAGCAACTGGACGGCGGGGCGGGGCGCGGGCGGGGCCCTGGCTTTCGACGGGGACGACGATTTCGTGGCCGTTGCCCAGGCCGGCGGCGCGGCCGTGACGGGGGCCCCGTTCACGGTGACGGCGGTGGTCTGGCAGGAGGTGGCCGCGACCTCGGGCGTGCCGACGGTCGTTTCCGACGGCCTGCTGACGGGCACGAACTGGCCGGGGTTCGCCGTGCGCTACCAGGACTGGAACAACGCACTGCTGGGGATCGCGGGGAGCAGCAACGAAGCGTACGCGCTGGCGGCGCGGACAAACTGGCTGCCCGAGATGGGGGGGCGGTGGGTAGACGTGGCGTTCGCCCACGACGGGACGACGGCGCGGCTGTACGTGGACGGGCGGCTGGCGGCGGCGCGGAGCAGCGCGTTCGCGGCGGGGACGCAGGCGGAACTGAAGATCGGGGCGGGCCACGTGAACGTGGCGGACGCATATTGGAAGGGGAAGATCGACGACGTGCGCATCTACCGGTCCGCACTGGAAACGAATACGCTGGCGGAAATCAACGACTGGCTGGGCGATCCCGACGGCGACGGACTGTCCAACGGCGGGGAGCAGACGGCGAACACCGATCCGCACGATCCGGACACGGACGCCGACGGCTTGACGGATTATGCCGAGATCGTGGTCCACGGCACGGATCCGAATTCCGCCGATACGGACGGCGACGATTTGCCGGACGCGTGGGAAGTCGCAATGGGACTGGATCCGTTGTCGGGCGTTGGCGCTGAAGGCGCGGACGGCGATCCGGACGGCGACGGCTTGACGAATCAGGAAGAGTTCGCGCACGGCACCGACCCGCGGAACGCCGATCCGGATGGCGACGGGTTGGACGATCATGCCGAAGTGATCGAGCATGGCACGGATCCATTCGATGCGGATTCCGACGACGACGGGCTGAACGATTACCAAGAGGTGGCCGTGCACGGGACGGACCCGAACGATCCGGACACGGACGCCGACGGCTTGCCGGACGCTTGGGAAGTCGCCATGGGACTGGATCCACTGTCCGGCACCGGCGACGAAGGCGCGGACGGCGATCCGGACGGCGATGGACTGACCAATCTCCAGGAATACCTGCTGGGCACGGATCCGCTGGCGGCCGACACGGACGGCGACGGGTTGGACGACGACGAAGAGTTGGCGCTGGGCACGGATCCGCTGGATGCGGACACCGACGGCGACGGATTGCCCGACGGCTGGGAAGCGGACTACTCGTTCAGTCCGCTGTCGGGCATGGAAACGAATCTCCAACTGCGGTGCTGGTTGCGTTTCGACGAGGGGGCCGGCACGTCCCTGGTGAATTCGGCGCGCACGGATTACCGCGGGGAGATCCGTTTTCCGGCCGCCACGGCGTGGACCAACGGCACGGCGGGCCAAGCGCTGGCGTTCGCCGGAACGGACGGTTACGTCGCCGTGCCCCAGGCCACGAATCCGGTCGTGGCCGGCGCGGCGTTCACGGTCAGCGCCTGGGTTTGGTACGATCCGGCTTCCACGGCGGCCTATCCCACGATCGTTTCCGACAGCCGCTGGCTGGGCGACGTCCGCCTGCCGGGTTTCCTGTTGCGGGTCGATGCCGCGCAGAACCGGATCGTCGGCGTGGTCGGCGACGACTCCGCGGCGGCGAAAACGGTGTCGGCCGGGTGGTGGACGGAACGCTGGGGCGGGCGCTGGACGCACGTCGCCTTGGTCCAGGAAGCCGGGACGACCCGGCTCTACCTGGACGGATGCCTGTGGGACCAGAAGACGGACAATCCGTTCGCGCCGGCCACCAACGAAGCCGTTTGGATCGGCCGCGGCCACGTCAATGCGTCGACTTCCGGCTGGCAGGGGGCACTCGACGACGTGCGCCTGTACGGCGCCGCGCTGACCGCCGACCAGTTGCGGGAGTTGTACGATGCCCGCGGCGACGCCAACGGCGACGGCCTGAGCAATCTGGAGGCGTGGCAGGCGGCGCAGGATCCGCATGCCGACGCGCCGGCGCCTTCCCTGGAAGGCTCCCTCGACCTGCTGTTCGTGCCGCGGGACTGGACGACCAACGAACCGCCGCAATACCTGGCGAAATTCGGCGGCCCGAATCCCGGCGGCGAAATCCATCTGTACGTCGAAAACGACGTGCTGACGTTCCTGCTGCTGGATGCGGATGGCGAGCGCCACGCCATCCGGCACCACGGTCTCGTGGCGGGCAACTACCTGTTGTCCAACGCCGTCAACCGGATCACGGCCAGCTGGCGGGGGTTCGGGACGGATGCGCCCACGGCCGAAATGCGGCTGTTCGTCAACGGCCTCGACGCGCGCGCGGATCTCGGCTTCGTCAACAATCCCCGCCTGACCACCTATGCGTGGGAACAGGGGTCGGACTATTGGCTGGCGGCATTCGTCTCGGCGCCATGGGATGCGGCGGTCACCTCCAACCGCGTGCGATTCGGCTCCTGGGCGGACGGCACGTTCACGGCCCGGGTGGAGTGGGTGGAAACGCACGTGCATGCCGACGCGTACGGCATGGTGGCCACCCAGCCGACGCCGCCGTTCGTGCTGGAGCCGAAGGCGGTCCCGGATCCGGGCGCGCGTCCCCGCACGCTGATCCAAAGCATTTCCCGGCCCCTGAGCGCGGCGGATTTCGTTTCCAGCAACGACATGCGGATCCTGATCCGACGCTACGCCCAGGTGGTGGACGCCGCGGAAAAGGAAATGAGCTGGATGGGATATGGGGCCAGCGCGCCGGAGAACTGGGACATCCTGGAGGACAACATCCGCACGTCCATCGAGATCGGCCGGGAAGAAGGATTGGACATCGCGCTCAGCAGCTGGATCCATCTGGACGCCAAAGTCTGCCACAAGCATGCGGCCGCCATTCCGCGCTGGGCCGAACAGTTCGTGGCGACGACGAACGGCGGGGAAATCCGGGTCCAGCTCACCAACGCGTTTTGGGAGATCAACGACGCTTTCCAGGTGCGGCAGTTCGACGCCGCCGACCGCGCCACCGTCAGTAATTACCTGGCCGCCTGGCGCGGCGAGTTGTCGCGGTTTTCGGGCTACAGCTACTTCTTCTTCAACGAAATTTCGCTCCAGTCCATTTTCGATGCTTCCGGATATCTCAACAGCCGCACCGCGAGCACGAACGGCCTGGCCTGGTTCCGGGAATACGTCGTTTCGAAATACGGTCCGGAACACGCCCATATCCGGTTCCCGGTCAGCCCGCTGGCTTACGGCATCGCCGACGAGAGCAACGCCGCCGCTTTCCGCGTCGTGCTCGACGAGGCCGTGACCAACCGGGCGGTTTTGACCACCGATCCCGGCCATTGGGCCAAGTGGTGGGAGTGGCGCCAGGTGGTGTTTGCGAACCTGTTGGCCGGATATGCCCGGCAATTGGCCGACCTCAACCGGACGAACGCGAATTGGCGGGGCGCGATCCACTTCATCGCGCCGTCGTCCGCTTGGACGCCGCGTTCGGGCATCCAGCCGGAACTGCTCGCGAAGATTCCGCATCTCGACTGGTTGGTGATGGAGAACCACCGGGGCTATTCCTATGGCGGCTCGCCGGCCCGGACCGAAGAGGAAATTCTCCTGCAGCTGCGCGGCCTGAAGGCCGCGTCCGCGACGAACGCAGGCTTCGGCAGTTTCGTGATGGCGCATTCCAGCCCTTATCCCGAAGTCGTCAACGGCGTCACGAATGCCACCTTCGACCTGGATTGGCTGGCGCACGACGTGGCGTATGCCGCCGCGCCGGAGTTCCAGTCCGGCGTGGTGGTGCCCTATTCGGCCGGAATGCTGGTCAACCGGCCGGGCTACACCAATCCGTGGCAGAACGTGCATTACGTGCCCGAAGTCGCGGACGCTTGGCTGCAGGGCCGGTTCGGCCAACTGTGGAGTCCCCTGACCGGCCACGCGGTCGGCGGCGATTCGGCCACGAATCCGGTTCTGCGGTTCAGCTGGGCGCCGCTGGAACAGGCCCGGGCCTACGACTGGCAGATCGGCGTTTCCGCCAACTTCGCGACGACGGACGCCAGCGTCCGGACGGCCGCGACGAATCTGGACTGGTCCATGCTGGCCGACCCCCTGCCGGCGGGCGTGCCGTTGCATTGGCGCGTGCGCGGCGTGTTCCACGCGCTGGCCTTCGACGACAAAGGCCGTCCCACGGCGACCAATTTCTATTACGGCGCCTGGGCGCCGGCGCCGGCGCCGGTGGCGCTGGCCGATCTGGATGGCGACGGCTTGCCGGATGCCTGGGAACGCCATTGGTTCGGCGATCTGGAGCACACCGCGGCGGACGATGCGGACGGCGACGGCCTGACCCATGTTCAGGAATACGCCCACGGCGCAAACCCGCTGAACGTCGACACCGACGGCGATGGCCTGACGGATTTGACGGAAGTGACGTTGCTGGGAACCCATCCGGCGCTGGCCGACACGGACGGCGACGGCTTGAACGACCGCGCGGAGGCCGTGACCTACGGCACCGATCCGCTGGCGGCCGATACGGACGGCGACGGTCTCGACGATTATGCCGAAATCGTGGTCCACGGCACCGATCCGCGGGCGGCCGATACGGACGGCGACGGGCTTTCCGACCACTGGGAAGTCTCCATGGGGCTGAATCCCTTGTCCAACGACGCGGCCGAGGATCCGGACGACGACGGCCTGACGAACACCGAGGAATTCAGCCACGGCACGGATCCCCAGAATTCCGATACCGACGGCGACGGCCTGAGCGATTCCGCTGAAATCGCGACGTACGGCACGAATCCGACGGCGGCGGATTCCGATGGCGACGGTCTGGACGACGGCGCCGAAGTGCTGGCGCACGGAACCGATCCATGGAATCCCGACACCGACGGCGACGGCATGCCGGACGGCTGGGAAGTCCGGCACGGCCTCGATCCGCGGTCCGACGACGCCGCGGACGATCCCGACGCCGACGGCTTGTCCAATTCACAGGAGCAATACTGGCAGAGCCATCCCCGCAACCCGGACTCGGACAGCGACGGTTTGCCGGACGGCTGGGAAGTGGCCTATGAGTTCGATCCGGTGTCGGACGGCGGCGCGGAGCGGGGGCTGGTGGCGCGCTGGACGTTCGACGAAGGGGCCGGCGGCGTTGCGTCGAATTCGGTTTCCACCAATTGGGCCGGGACGTTGCGGTTCATGGTTGAAAGCAACTGGATGGCCGGTCGCGGCGGCCGGGCGCTGTGGTTCGACGGCGTCAACGATTTCGTCGCGGTGGCCCAGTCGAACGCCATGGCCGTGGTCACGGGTGCGCCGTTCACCGTCTCGGCCGTGGTATGGCAGGATGCCGGGGCGACGTCGGGCGTGCCGACGATCGTGTCGGACGGAAACCTCGTGGGCAGCTTTTGGCCCGGTTTCGCTTTGCGCTACCAAGCCCAAAACAACCGCATGATGGGCATTTTCGGCAGCAGCAATGCGCCCTACGCCTTGATTTCCCAGACCAACTGGCTCCCGGCCCAGGCCGGACGCTGGGTGGACGTGGCGCTCGCGCACGACGGCGCGGCGGCGCGGCTGTACGTCGAGGGTCGCCTGGCGGCGACGTCCACGGGCGCCTTCCATGCCGCGCGCCAGGCCGAACTGTGGATCGGCGGCGGCCACGTGAACCAAGGCGAAGCCTATTGGCGCGGCAAGCTCGACGACGTGCGGATTTTCCGGGGCGCGCTGGACGCGACCGCGCTGGTGGCCGTCAACGATTGGCTCGGCGATCCCGACGCGGACGAACTGAACAACGGCCGCGAGTGGCAGTTGGGCACGCACCCCGGCAAGGCGGACACGGACGGCGATGGGCTCACGGACCATGCGGAAGCGGAGGTTTACGGCACCGATCCGAACGCTGCGGATACCGATGGCGACGGCTTGCTCGATCCGTGGGAACTGGCCCACGGCCTCGATCCGTTGGCCGACGACGCGGCCGGCGATCCGGACGGCGATGGCTTGACCAATCTGCAGGAACAGGGGTACGGCACCGATCCGCAAGTGGCCGATGCCGACGGCGACGGCCTGGACGACGGCGAGGAAATCGCATGGGGCACCAGTCCGTTCCTGGCGGATACCGACGGCGACGGCTTGGACGACCGCGCGGAAGTCCAGGACGCCGGCACCGATCCGCTCGATCCGGATTCGGACGGCGACGGCCTGCCGGACGGCTGGGAAGTCGTCCACGGCTTCGATCCGCTGGCCGACGATGCGGCCGGCGATCCGGACGGCGAGGGCTTGTCCAACCTGCAGGAATGGGAACTGGGCACGGACCCGCGGGTCGCGGATACCGACGGCGACGGCTTGGACGACCGGGCAGAAGCGGAAATCCACGGCACCGATCCCTTGCAGGCCGATACGGATTCCGACGGATTGCCGGACGGCTGGGAAACGACCTATGCATTCGATCCGCGCTCCGATGGCGGGCTGGCCTACGACTTGGTCGCCCGCTGGACGTTCGACGAAGGCGCGGGCGAGCACGCGACGAATTCGGTTTCCACCAACTGGCCGGGAACGTTGCAGGCGATGGCGGCCAGCAACCGGATCGCCGGCCGCAACCGGACGGCCCTGTGGTTCGACGGGAGCAACGATTTCGTGTCCGTGGCCCAGTCGAATTCCCCGACCGTGGTCACGGGCGCGCCCTTTACGGTGACGGCCGTGATCTGGCAGGCACCCGGGGCGACGTCCGGCGTGCCGACGGTGGTGTCGGACGGCCTTTTGGTGGACACGAACTGGCCGGGCTTCGCGCTGCGCTACCAGGATTGGCACAATGCGCTGGTCGGGATCGCGGGCAGCAGCAACCGGGCCTACGCGCTGGTGGCGCAGACGAATTGGCTGCCGGCGCTGGCCGGACGCTGGGTGGACGTGGCGCTGGCGCACGATGGCACGACGGCCCGGCTCTACGTCGATGGCCGCCAGGTCGCGGCCGCCGCCGGCACGTTCTCCGCCCGCCGGATGCCCGAGCTGCGGATCGGTGGCGGCCACGTGAACGTGCCCACGGCCTATTGGCAGGGCGGCATCGACGACGTCCGCGTGTACCGTCGTGCGCTGGATCCCGCCGCCTTGGGGGCGGTCAACGACTGGGTCGGCGACGCGGACGGCGACGGGACGTCCAACGGCGAGGAGTATTTGTTGGGAACCGATCCGCGCCATCCGTAAGCCGTTCGCGAGAACGCCGCGAAGGACCGGGCTTTTCTTTTGGATCGTTTTTCCGTAGGGTGCGCAGACATGGAAGGTAAACCGGAGAGCATCGTCCAGTCCGCGGCCTGGGGCTTGCGCCGCCTGCAGGGGCCGGCGGCCTATCCGCCGCTTGCCGCTGCACCGTATCCGCCGGGGGATGCTTATCCCGAATTCGCCGCGTTGCCGGTCGGGCGGACGCCCAATCCCGTGTTCGCGCTGGTGCGGGGTGCGCTGCGCGATCTGGGGCTCGATGCGGCGCGGTTCGACACGCCGGCGTGGAATCCGCTCGGCGAACTGGTTCGGCCCGGCGGCAAGATCGTGGTGAAACCCAACTGGGTGCTGCACCGCAACGAAGGGGCGGGGGGCATGGATTGCATGATCTCCCATCCGTCCCTCCTGCGGGCGATCTTGGAATACGTCTTCTTGGCCCGGCCGGCGCAGGTGGTGCTGGGCGACGCGCCGCTGCAGGGCTGCGATTTCGAGAAGATGCTGGACCACGGCGGCCTGCGGGCGGTGATCGCCGAGTTCCACGGCCGCGGCCTGCCGCTCGTCGTGAAGGATTTCCGCCGCACGGTCATGACGGTGACCAACGAGCTCAAGCAGGTCGCCGAGGATCTCCGGCCGGAATCGGACTATGTCCTCGTGGATCTGGGGGCCGACAGCCTGCTGGAACCGATTTCCGGGAATTGGAAGAAATTCCGCGTGACGGTCTACGATCCGCGCAAGATGCGGGCCCACCACCGGCCGGGCCGGCACCGGTTCCTGCTCGCGCGGGACATCCTCGAAGCCGATCTGGTGGTGAACGTCCCGAAGCTGAAGGCGCACAAGAAGGCGGGCATCACCTGTTGCCTGAAAAACCTGATCGGGATCAACGGCAACAAGGAATACCTGCCGCATCACCGCAAGGGGGCCCGGCGGGTCGGTCGCGGCGGCGACAGCCACGAACGCGGCTCCTGGCTGCTCTGGGCGCTGGAAACGGCTTTGGACGGGATGAACCGCCACCGCGACTGGCCCAAATTCTATCGGTTCTGCGAATACGTCGTTTACGGCTGGCTGCGCGTCTACCGCTGGAAAGATCCGCTGGCCCAGCTGGAAGGCAACTGGCACGGCAACGACACCATCTGGCGCACCTGCCTCGATCTGAACCGCGCGCTGCTCTACGCGGACCAGACGGGGCAGATGCGGGACGTGCCCCAGCGCGAGGAAATCTCCATCGTGGACGCGATCGTGGCCGGGCAGGGCGAAGGCCCCTTGGCGCCCGACCCGCTGGAGACCGGCGCGGTGTTCGCCGCGCGCAATCCGGCGGTCGGCGACCGGCTCGGCGCGCGCCTGCTGGGCTTCGACGAAACGAAAATCGCCCTGTTGCGCCATGCGGGCGACGAGATGCGCTGGCGAATCAGCGCGGCGCAGCCGACGTGGCCTGAATTCAATCCGCCGTTTCCGGCGGCGCGGCCGCCCAAGGGCTGGGCCGGACACATCGAGCCGTAGCGCGGGGCAGCATGCCGAACGTGAAGAAGCAGAAGATCCTGGTCGTGCTGGGCACGCGGCCGGAAGCCATCAAGCTGGCTCCCGTGGTGCTCGCCTTGCGCCGGCGGCGCCGGGAATTCCGCTGCGCGCTGGCCATCACGTCCCAGCATCGGGAAATGCTTGTTCCGATGCTGGACTTTTTCGGTCTGGCTCCGCAACACGATCTGGACGTCATGCGGCCGGACCAGCGGCTCGGCGAACTGACCGGGCGCATTCTGGCGGGGTTGGATCGGGTGCTGGAGACCGAGCGGCCCGACTGGGTCGTCGTCCAGGGCGACACGACCACGGCCCTGGCGGCGGGACTGGCCGCCTTCTACCGGAAAATCCGCGTGGCGCACGTGGAGGCGGGCCTGCGGACGAACGACAAGCTTTCGCCGTTTCCCGAAGAAATCAACCGGCGCCTGGTCGGCGCGCTGGCGGATCTGCATTTCGCCCCGACGGATCAGGCCGTCCGCAACCTGCGCAAGGAAGGCGTTCCCGCGCGGAACATCGTCCGGACCGGAAATACGGTGACGGATGCCTTGTTGTGGGCCGCCCGGAAAATCCGCCGGTCGCCGCCGCCGCTCCCGGCCGGGATTCCGCCGCCGGCCAAAGGCCGCCGGTTGGTGCTGGTGACGGGACACCGGCGGGAAAACTTCGGCGGAGGCCTGGAAGAAATCTGCCGGGCTTTGAAGGCGGCCGCCGCGGCTTGCCCGGATCTGGACTTCGTCTATCCCGTCCATCTCAACCCCAACGTGAAGGCTCCCGTCCACCGCCTGCTGGGCGGGCATCCGCGGATATTCCTGGTCCCGCCCGTGAGCTATCCGGAGATGGTCGCGTTGCTGCGGCGCGCCTGGCTGGTCGTGACCGATTCCGGCGGCATCCAGGAAGAAGCGCCCACCTTCGGCGTGCCCGTGCTGGTGACGCGCGACACGACGGAACGGCCCGAAGGCATTCGCGCCGGCAACGCGCGGCTCGTCGGGACCGACGGCGCCGCGATCCTGCGCTGGATCCGGAAACTCGCCGCCGATCCCGCCGTCTACGGCCGGATGGCGCGCGCCCGGAATCCCTACGGCGACGGCCAGGCCGCCCGGCGCATCGCGGATCGCTTGGCCATGGAGCGCGCCTGACGTGGAAACCGCCCCCTTGAACAGCGCCCAGTGGCACGAAGCCATCGTCGGCGATCTCACCGTCCCGCAGGTCGTCGCAAACGTCGCCAGCGAAAACAACCGGTGGTTTCCGGCGGTGCTCGACGCCACCGCGCCCGGCGATTCCTTGCTGGAACTAGGCTGCGGCACGGGCGTGTTTTCGGGCATCCTCGCAAAACGCGGCCGCCGCACCACGTTGCTGGATTTCAGCGCCGAAAGCGTCGCGTTCTGCCGCGAAGTCTTCGCGCAGGCGGGCTTGCCCGGCCAATTCGTCCAGGCGGACGTGTGCCAGCCCTTGCCCTTCGCCGCCGGCGAATTCGATTGCGTCTGGAGCAGCGGCTTGCTCGAGCATTTCACGGACGAGCAGTTGGGGCACATTCTGAAAGAATCCGCCCGGGTCAGCCGCAAATGCGTCGTCTCGCTCGTGCCCAACGCGGGGTCGCTGTTCTATCGCGCGGGCAAATGGTACCAGGAAACCCACGGCCTGTGGCCGTGGGGCCAGGAAGATCCCAAGCGCACGCTCAAGCCGTTTTTCCGGGCAGCGGGCCTGAACGACGTCCGCGAATACGCGATCGACGTGAAAACCGCGCTGGCGTTCGCGCATACGATCCGGGCCGCCGCGTTCCGCCGCACGTTGACGATGCTGTGGCGGCTGTTGCCGGAAGCGGGTTGGCGGGCGCTGGGCCAAGGCTATCTGCTGGTGACCGTCGGCCGCCGGACATGATTTTTCGGCCGCGCCGGGCGCCGGACGGAAACTCGACTTTCCCGGCGGAATGGGCATAGTGCCCCTAGATATGCCCGAACCTTCCGTTCCATTCCGCTGGATTTCCTCTTGGCGTTCCCGGCTCGTCGGTTCTTTCGGCACCGGCACGCGGAAACGGTTGGCCTACGGCGCGATCTGGGGCGGGGTGGCGTTCGTCTTGTCGCGGGGCGTGACCCTGCTGGTTTCATTCCTGCTCGCGCGCCTGCTGGGGCAGGAGGGGTTCGGCGAGTACGGCATGGTCAACACGACGGCCGGCATGATCGGAGGCATGGCGGGGTTGGGCATCGGCGAAACGGTCGTCAAGCACATCGCCGAGTTCAAGCTGTCCAATCCGGACAAGGCGAGTCGGATCCTGGCGTTGTCTTCCGCCGTCACCTGGGCCAGCGCTTTCCTGTACGCGGTCGCGTTCGTGGTTTTCGCGCCGTGGATCGCCGCCAAGGCCCTGGCGGCCCCGGCGCTGGCGCCGTTGTTGCGCATCAGCGCGTTCACGGTGGCGTTCGGCGTGATCAACAGCGTGCAGGTGTATTCGCTGACGGGGTGCGAGGCGTTCCGGATCAACACGCTGGTGGGGGTGGTGTGTTCCTTGTTGCAATCGGGTCTGGTCCTGACCGGCGCCTGGACGCGCGGCATCGAAGGTGCGGTCGCCGCCATGGCGCTCTCCGCCTTCCTGACGGTTCTCGTAACGCGCTGGAGCGTGATCCGGACGTGGCGACGATTCCGGTTGCGCCTCGCCTGGCAGGATGCCGCGCGGGAGTGGCGGGTGTTGCTCGATTTCAGTCTGCCGACCTTTCTGTCGGGAATCTCGGTGGGGCCGGTCATCTGGGGCTGCAGCGCGATGCTGGCCAATCGACCTCAAGGCTATGCGGAACTCGGAGTCTACAACGCGGCGAACCAGTGGCAGCAGGCGATCCAATTCCTGCCCGGCCTGATGGGGGCCGCCTTGCTGCCGATCCTGTCCGAAAAATGCGGCCACGGGGATTGGCACGGCAGTTTTGCCGTCATGCGGAAAATGATGAAGATGGTCGCGGCGGTCGTTCTGCCGCTGGCGCTCGCGGTGGCGCTCTTGAGCCCGTGGATCATGCGCGGCTACGGCGAATCCTTCGCGGCGGGGCATTGGGTCGTCGTCCTGTCCGTCGCCACGGCGGCCTTGCTGGCGGTGATGACGCCGGTCGGCCAGCTCATTTCCGCCAGCGGCCGCATGTGGATGGGGTTCGGGATGAACGCCGGCTGGGGCGCGGCCATGCTGCTGGCGAGCTGGTGGATGGTGCGCTGGGGCGCGGAAGGCTTGGCCGGCGCGCGCTTGCTGGCCTATCTCGTCCATGCCGTATGGACGTTCGGATTCGTGGTTTTCATGCAACGGCGGATCGCTCGGAATCCGTCGTGCGCCCCCGGGTCGGAGTAGGCGATGGCGCCGCGCAAAGACAAACTGGTGGCCGTGATCGGAACCGATTTCGACCGGTCCTATGCGGGCACCCTGCATTTGCTGGAAAGCCTCGCCGCCGAGTTCGACGTGGAAGCCTACGTGTTCACGGACGTCGGCCGGGGCGGGTGGTATGCCCGGCGGCCGTTCGCTTGCCGCGCATTTCCTCTCCGCGGCTCCGCCTGGGACGGGGGGCGCCTGAAACTGATGTCCAAGCTGTTCCGGGTTTTCGTCGGCCTGCGCATGCTGTTCGCCCGCCGGGTGCTGATCACGGAGACGGCCTATCTGCGCGAGGCGGCGCTGGCGAAAAAAATCAAGGGCCGGCGTCAGGTCTTGGTGCAGTTCTGCCAGGAACTGGCCTTGCCCGAGGAGTATCCGCACGACCGTTGGCCCCGGACCCAGAAGCGCTGGGCGCGGGTGCCGGACGTCGTGATCGACGTGGATCCGTTGCGGGCCGCGGCCCGCGCCGAATACTATGGATTGCGCCAACTTCCGTTCGTGCTGCGCAACACCGTGGCGCAATCGCAATTGCCGGCCCGCGCCCCGGCCGGGGGCTTGTGGGCGCTGGCGGGCCGCGCCCCGCCGCCGCCGGGCCTGCCCGTGCTGGTGCATGCGGGCGGCGTCGTGCGCGAAAAACCGTTCGAGCGCATCATCGACGCCGTCGCGGCGCTCCCCGAGCCGGTCTTCCTGCTCGCGTTTTGTTCGGCGTCCGCCGCCGAGATCCAGCGCTTGCGGGACTACGCCGCGGACAAGCTGCCGGCGGATCGCTTCCACCTGCATCCGGCGGTGGCCCGCGACGCGTTGCGCGCCAGCTGGTGGGAAGCGGACGTCGGCGTGGTGGACTATGCCTTTTCGGTGGAGCCCACCCTCAACCAGAAGTTCTGCGCGCCGACCAAGCTGTACGAATTCATGGCCTGCGGCCTGGCGGTGCTGGGCTCGGACAACGAGTCGCTCCGCGTCGTCGTCGAAGGCGAAGGCATCGGCGTTTGCGCGCGGGGCGATGCCCCGGCGGACCTGGCGCGCGCGCTGGGCGAGCTGCTGCGACAGGATTTGCCGGTCCTGAAAGCCCGGGCGCGGGCCGCCTTCAAAGCGCGGTATTCCTATGAAGCGGCGTGCGCGGACGAAGTGCGCCGGATCGCCGCCGAGATGCGGCGGCTCGAACGGGGCGGTCCGAACGGAGGGGCACCGGAATGACGCCGCTGGACAAAGCCTGGAAGTATCTCAAGAACCCCGCGCGCCTGTTCTTCTATCTGGGACTCAAGGGCCATTTCAAGTTCATCCCGGACGAACCCTACGTCCGCATGTGCTACCGAATCCAGATGGGCAAGCGGCTGGAACTCGATCCGCCGCGGACCTTCAACGAAAAGCTGCAATGGCTCAAGTTGCATGATCGCCGGCCGGAACAAACCCGCTGGGTGGACAAATTCGAGGTGCGGAAACTCATCGCCGAGACGGCCGGCGACGGGCATTTGTTCCCGCTCTTGGGCGTCTGGGACCGGGTCGAAGACGTCGACTGGGACAGGTTGCCCGACCGGTTCGTGCTGAAGTGCACCCACGATTCCGGCGGCACGGTCATCTGCCGGGACAAAAGCCGGTTCGACGTGCGCGCCGCCCGCCGGAAACTGGCGGACGGCTTGAAGCGGAACTACTACTGGGCCGGCCGCGAATGGGCCTACAAGGACGTCCGGCCGCGGATCATCGCCGAGCCGCTGATGGTGGACGAATCCGGCACGGAACTGAAGGACTACAAGTTCTTCTGCTTCGACGGCGAACCCCGCCTGATCCAGGTGGATTTCGACCGGTTCGTGGATCACAAGCGCAACCTGTACGATTTGGATTGGCGTTACCAGCCGTTCCAATTGATGTATCCCACCGATCCGACGAGGGAGATCCCCAAACCTTCCAATCTCGACGAGGTTCTGGCTTTTGTCCGCCGGATTACTCCCAAAGTGCCGTTCATGCGGACGGACCTGTATCTGATCGGTCAGCGGATCTATTTCGGGGAGTTCACGTTGCACCACGGCGGCGGGGCGGAGCCCTTCGCACCGGAGTCCTACGACGATTTGCTGGGGACTTGGATCCGGCTACCGGAAGTCTAGGCGCGTTCGTCGCCCGGCGGCCTGCGCGCAGCCCGGGGCGGACGGTTTGTCGCGGAATCTTTTGACGTTCTTCGTCCTCTCGTCTATCGTTCGTCCCCAATCGATCCACTTGGATCCTTCTTTGTGAATCATTTGCCTCGGATCATGCGTCCCCGGCCCGCCTCCTCTCCGAAGTTCCCGGAGGGGAGTTCGTTTTCCGCGAAGTGTTTCCTCGCCTGCGGCTGGGTCGCGCTGGCCTTGGTGCTGCCGATTCGCGCCGCGGTCCTGCTGGACGAGAGTTTCGATGGCGGCCTTGCCGGCTGGACCGTCGTTCAGCCGCCCGGCGCGTACTACGAAGGCCCCTTGCGCTGGGAATACGACGTCGGCGCCCGGGCCTTTTTCGAGCGGAGCAACGTCCATACCGATTCCGGCGGCGGGTCGGCATCGGCGACGGCGCCGATGCTGGTCAACGGCGCCTGGGCCGCCGCGCCGTTTACGCTTCGCGCCCGACTGACCGCCGGCGACGACGATGGCTTCGGTCTGGTGTTCGGCTATCGGAACGAAAACAATTTCTTCCGGGTCGTGTTCGCCCAGCAGGCGCGCACGAATTTTCCGCGGCGGGGTTGGAGCCTCGACCGCAAGGCGAACGGGGTCCACCAGGTGCTGTTCGGATCTTTGTCTTCGTTCGTGCCCACCATGGGGCAACCGTTCACCGTCGCTCTCGACGTGGACGGCGCGCAGCGCCTGACGCTGGACGTCGTGGACGATCCCGACGGGGCGGCGATATTCCACCGGCTGATCGACCGTCAAACTTTGCCGGCTTCAGCCGCGGGCCAGGTCGGGATGTTCGCGTGGGGCATGGGGGGCGGCGACCCGCCGGGCTTTCGCATCCAGGACATGGAATTGGATCCCGGCGGATTGCACGGCGCTGAATGGACCCGGGGTTGGGATGCCGTGGTGCCGTCGCGGGCGGATGGCAGCGCCGCGTTGGCCAATTGGACCGGCGGAGTCGGCCGGGCGCTGTGGACCGTAAAATGGGTTCCCCGCGGACAGCGGGGCGCGCTGACGGAATCCAGTCGCACCGGCGCGGGCTGGGATCTGCCTGGAAACGTGGATTATACCGGGCCCTCGCTGGTTGCCGGAGAGGCGGGCTGGAGCAACTACGTCGTGGCGGCGCGGATCGTTCCGCGCGATTATTTGGGGTTCGGATTGCTGCTCCGCTATCAAAACCCCTCGAATTTCTATCGCGTGGGCCTGCGTGCGGCGCCTTGGGCCGGGGAGGGCATGCGCTCGGGGCTGACGGTCCAGAAGCGGGTGGCCGGAACCTATTCGTCGGTGCATATGGACCCGCCTTCGCGTTTTGTGCCGACCCCGCAGGTGCCCTTCGACTTGGTCGCGGAAATCCGCTCCAACGCGTTGCAGGTCCTGGCTGTATCCGATCCGGACGGCGCGGCCCAGGTCGTCCGCTGGAATCCGATCGCCATCGCCGGACTGGACCAAGGACGCATGGGCCTGTTCAGCTGGTTCATGTCCCCGGTGGAGTTCGATTCGGTTCGCGTGTGCGCAGGCGCTCCGCTCTACGTGTCCTCGCCGCACGGCGCCCCCATGCCGCCCCGGGGACTCAACGACTTCGAGATCGGCGCGCAGATCGACGCCGTCGCCGGAGCCGACTCGGCGGGTCCCGGTATCCGCCGTACGGCCATCGGCTGGACCGGGGCCGGCTCGGTCCCCGCCACGGGAACCGGCAACGCCGTCTCGTTCGTTCTCGATTCCTTTTCCCAACTGCATTGGAAGTGGAAAACCGAGTATTGGTTTGCCGCCACGAACGGCCCGGGCGGACAGGTGGTCGGACCGGCCGACGGATGGCTGCCCGAAGGCACGGCCGTGGTCGTCTCGGCCCAGCCCGCGCCGGGCTACGTGTTCGTCGGCTGGACGGGGGACGTCCAGTCGCAACAACCGGTGTTGAACGTCGCGTTGGACCGGCCGCTCGATTTGACGGCGAACTTCGAGGAAGACCGGGATGCCGACGGTCAAGCCGACGCGTGGGAAATGACCTATTGGGGCAGTTTGCAATCCGCCGCCGATCTCAGTTGGGACGGTTGGCCGGATCGGATGCATCCGGCCAACGCGGGCGTTTCGGCGGGGTCGCAGCGGTTTTTCTTCAACAGCACCCGGGTTGCGACCAACGGGCTGCAAGTGAACGTGCTCAACCAGTCCGGCGCGCGCTTCAATCTGGAAAGTTGCGTCGATCTCGCCGGCAACGTGTGGCAGCCCGTGGCGAGCAATCTGCCCGACTCCTTCGTCATCGCGACGCCCAGCGGGGCCGGCCGGCGCTTTTTGCGCTTGGCCCAGCGGGCGCGGCCGGTCCAGGTGCCCCCTTTCGTGCCGGGTTCGTGGACGCTGGCGGTGTTGCCCGACACCCAGTTCTATTCCGAGAGTTATCCCCAGCTGTTCGCGGACCAGACGCGCTGGATCGCGGCCAACAAGGACCGCTACGATATCCGCTACGTGCTCCACGTCGGCGACCTCGTGAACGGCGACGTCCCGGCGCAATGGACGAACGCCGTCGCCGCGCTGGCGCGGCTCGACGGCGTGGTGCCGTATGCGCTGGCCACCGGCAACCACGACTACTCGGATTTCTATCCGGCGCGGACCACCTGCATCAACGCCTACTTCCCGCCGTCCAAGTTCCAGGCCTGGCCCACGTTCGGCGGCGTGAAAGACGCCGGCCGGATCGAAAACAGCTACCATCTGTTTTCGGCCGGCGGCATCGACTGGCTGGTTCTGTCTTTGGAATTCGGACCCCGCAACTCCACGGTGGCTTGGGCCAATTCGATTCTGGACCAGTATCCCGAACGGCGCGCGATCCTCCTGACCCACGTCTATCTCTACGACGACGACACCCGCTACGACTGGGGCGCGAAAGGCGCCGGCCAGAACTGGAATCCCCACGCCTATGCGATCGACTGGGATCCGGACGGACCGAACGACGGCGAGGAACTTTGGAACAAACTGGTGCGGAACCGCCGCAACGTCGCGCTCGTGCTGAACGGCCACGTGTCCAACGACGGCCTGGGGCGCCTGGTCGGCACGAACGATTTCGGCCGGAGCGTCGTCCAGACGTGCGTCAACTACCAGATCCGGCCCCTCGGCGGCGAAGGCTACTTGCGGTTGCTGGAGTTTCGGCCGGACGGCAAGACGGTCCAGATCAAGACCTTTTCGCCTTACAACGGGACCTATCTGACCGATCCGCAAAACCAGTTCATGGTAACGCTGGAGTAGCCGGGGCGGCCTGAATCCAGTTGCTTTCGGGGCCGGGGCGACGTCATACTGTCCAATTCACATGGAAACGAGCGCGTCGTCCTCCCCAAGTCCGACCAAACTGCCGGCCAGCCGGCGGTCCAGCTACCAGTTTCCGGTCTATCGCTGGATCGGCTGGCTGACCGTGGCCGGTTATGCCGCCGGTCTGACGGCGATGTTTTTCATCGCCGGCATGTTCGGCATTCCCGCGCCGCTGGGCTGGGCGTTCCTCGTCGTCATGTTCGTCATCGGCGCGATGCTGCTGGACCGTCCCAAGCTGCTGCTGGGCACCATGATGTTCTATTTCCTGCTGATGCCCAGCAACCGGTTGATGGGCTTGTTGGCGCTGCCGATGCCGACGTTCCTCGACGAACTGTTCTTCCTGCCGTTCATCGCGGTGATCGTGATGAACTGGATCCAGCGGCGCCAGCTCAAGGAGGCCACGTTGTTTCCGGTGGCGTTCTGCCTGCTGGGCGCGATGAGCTGGTATGTGAACGGCAAGCCGGCGTTGTTCACCGCCGTTCAGGTCACCCTGATCATGCTGAAATTCTACATCGTCTGGTATTACTGCCGGCTGACCTGCACCTTCGAAAACCCGCACCAATTGTCCAAGTGGCTGTGGGGCTACATCGCCTACGTGGCGTTCCAGTTCCTGTACAATTGTCTCTGGCAGAAAGGGCCGTGGCTGCGCTTCCATCCCGACGCCAGCGGGGGCGTGTTCGGGCCGCTGGGCGGCAACGCCCATCTGGTCGGCTACCTGTGCGTGTTCGGATTGATTTGCATCGCGGGCTGGTGGGTCAGCGTGGGCGGCCGCGCGAGCCGGCGGCGGCGCTGGATGGTGGGGCTCACGACCCTGATCATTGCCTACAACCTGATCTTCATGACCGACACCAAACACGCGCTGGTGCTGTTTCCTTTTGCGTTCGCGCCCTTCCTGTTCCACCCCCATTTCCCCGTGCGCCTGCGGATCTGGCTGTTGACGGCCGGGCTCGGCTTCGTTCTCATGTCGATCGCGTACTTCAACACGTCCACCGGCGGCGTCCGGGTCGGCCAAACCTGGGACTCCATCAAGGATTCGCCCAAGGCAGACATGTTCTACGCCGTCACGGGAGATTTCGATCATCTGGTCCGCTACCCGATTCTCGGGGCCGGACCCGGGCGGTTTGCCTCCAACCAGGCCCGCGAAGCGCGCGTGCCGTTGGCGCGCCGCTACATCCTGCCCTACTACGACGAGGCGCGCCGGCGCGGGTACTTCGGCTTGCAGGGCACGACCGTGGTTTCTTCGGTCGCCGGCTCGGTGAACGCCGACTTCTTCGTGCTCATGGGCGAATTCGGCTGGCTGGGCGCGGCCGCGTACTACGCCTTCATGGGCTGGGTGATGGTTCGGCTGTTCCGGAAATCGGCGGCGCTGCCTCGGCACAATCTGGCTTCGGGCATCTACATGGCGCTGTGCTGTTGCTTGATCTTCTTGGTCATGCTGACGGTGCTGACGTCGATTTCGACGATCCCCGTGCTGGTGTTTCCGCTGTGGTTGTTGATCGGGCGGACGTGGGACATGCGGGCGGACGAACCGGCGGCAGCCTAGGAAGCGGAAACGGTTGCGGCGATGCCTGGAGGCGAAAAAAGCTGGACCTTCCCGCGCCGGCTGGTGGCCTGTGCCGTGGCCGTCGTGTTGCTCGGCGGAGGCTATCTGGGGCTGGCGTTGGACCCGTACAACCGCTATGCCATGTTGTTCGCCGGCCGGGACACGGCGGCGCTGATCCTGGGCTTGCTGGCCGCCGCATGGCTGGCGGCCGCGGGCCTGCAAGGCTTGGCGCGGGCCACGGGAGGGCGTTCGGACCGTTGGCTCGCGCCGTGGTTCTATTTCTTTGCCGTGCTGGCGGCGTTCAATCTCCGGCCGGCGCTGCGCTTGGCCCTGCTGCCGCATGCTCCGTGGCTGAGCGGTTCGGTGTATTATCTGTTGATTTGGACGCTGGGGGGCCTGCTGACCGCCGCCGGCTACGCCTGGCGCCGAATGGAAAATGGCGCCTCCGCCGGCTGGCGATGTTCCGTTTTCCTGTGGCCTTTGTTGCCGATTCTGGCCGGCAATCTGCTGTGGGCGCCGCACTGGAGAAGCGCGGGGCCGCGGCCGGCCGAACTGGGGCCGCGCGCGGAGGGTTCCGGACCGCCCGTGGTCGTCGTGATCCTCGACATGATCGGCTACGAGGACGCCTTCACGCCGGCCGGCCAGGTCCGCGGCGAACTGCCGCAGCTGGCCGCGTTTGCCGAAACCGCAACCGTGTTTCACCGCGCGCGCTCGCCGGGAGACGAAACCGGGCGCTCGTTGCCCGGCTTGTTGCTGCAGGCGGAAGTGGACGTCGTGAAACTCGACCGCCACGAGGCCCGTTGGCGGCCGTTGGATGCGCCGGCCGCCCCCCTCCTGCGCGCGCCGGAATTCGCGCGCGCATTGCCCTATGCGTTCGCCCGCGCCGGTTATCGGCGGGTGCTGATCGGATATTACCTGCCGTATGCCGCGCTGCTGCCCGGGGCTTTCGACGCGATTCTCGCCGATTCATACTACGGCGCCGCCCTGGGACCCCGCGCCGGCTCCGGATTGGCCAACGCCTTTCTGCATCAATGGGTCCGCTTTGCGACGGAATCGAAAGATCCGGCGTCGGCTCTGGCCAAGCAATTCGGGATATTGGATGCCCTGTACGGCCGGTATTACCGGAACCTGAACGCCGCCGTCCATGCGGAAGGCCGCCGCTATCTTCGCGACAGCCTCTCGCCCGGCGATTTCGCGATTCTCCACCTGCCCGTGCCCCATCAGCCCTACGTGTTCGCCGCCGACGGCGGACCGAGCGGTTTCGCGAGCTTGGATCCCGCGGGCTATCCCGGCCAACTGGTCTATGCCGACCGGCTGTTCGGCGAGTGGATGCGGGCGCTTCGCGATGCGGGCCGCTGGGACGAAGCGTGGGTGATCGTGGTCTCCGACCACGGTCCGCATTTCCGCGACTACGCCGGAACGCCCGCCGGCAAGCGGCACGTGCCGCTGCTGGTCAAGGCTCCCGGACAAACGGACCGGCGCGACGTGCATGATCCGATTCGGCTGGTGGATTTCACGGCGCTTCCCGGTTGGCCCTTCGCGGCGCCGGCAGAACAGGCGGACGGCGATGCCCCCTGAGGTCCAGCGTCTCCCGGGCTGTCTCTACTCCGCCGCGCCGTGGAGCAATCTGTCCGGTTCGCCGATCTGCGCGCTGGAGCATCTGTTGACGCTGCGGGGGACCTTCGACGAAGTCCGTCTGGTGCTGTGCCAGCACGGTCCGCTGGAAGATCGGGCCCGCGCGGCCGGCGTGCCGGTCTGGTGCGCGCCGTTCGAGTTCCGCGGATTGCGCCGCGCCGGCCTGCGCGGTTGGCTGGGAGGGTTCGGCGCCGTGGTCCGGTCCCGCTGGGCCTACGTCCGCGGCTTGCGCCGCCAGTTGCGGGACCGGCCGGGCATCCTGCACGTGCACAGCCGCGCGCCGCATTTGCCGTATGCCCTGCTGGCGGCCCGCTGGGCGCGGACGCCGGCGGTCGTCACGATCCACGAACCTTGGGCGGGCGGCGGCGAGGCGCTCGTGGATTTGCTGTGGGCGAAAGGCCTGGCCGCCCGCGTGGTTTTCCTGACGCAGGCCATGGTCCGGCAGCATCCGCGCTGGTTCCGAGGCGGCCGCGTCGTCTTCAATTATCATGCCCCGTTGCCGGAACGTCCGCCGCCGGCCGGCAATCCTCCGCTCGTGGCTCTGCCGGGACGCTTGGGCCGGGCGAAGGGCGTGGACGTGTTCCTGGAAACCTGCCGGCGGCTGCGGGAACGCGGAACGGCGTTCCGGGCTTGGCTCGTCGGCGAATGGAATTCCGCGGAGGAACGCCGGGAAGCGGACGACTACGTCCGCGCGCAGCGGTTGGATTCGATCGTCGCCGACCGCGGTCCGCTGGCCGACATGGAGCCGTTCTACGCCCAATTGGACGTGTTGTTGTTGCCGACGCGGCGGGATTCCTTCCCGCGCGTGGTGATGGAAGCGATGTGCCGCGGCATTCCCGTGGTGGCGACCCGCGTGGACGGCATTCCCGAAATGGTGGCGGACGGCGAGACCGGCTTCCTCGTGGAACCGGAAGACGCGGCGGGATTCGCCGCCGCGACGGCGCGCCTGCTGGCGGATCCGGAACTCCGCGCGCGGCTGGGCGCGGCCGGCCGCGAACGGGCCCGCCACCTGTTTTCGCGGGAGGCCTACGTGGCGGCGATGCTGGAGCTGTATCGCGGGTTGCCGCGGCCGCGGCGCGCCGCGGGGGAGGGCGGCGCCGCATGAATTCCGTTCCCAAGGTCGGCGTCGCGCTGCTGAACTGGAACGGCTACGCCGATACGGCGGTTTGCCTGGCGTCCCTGCGCGCGTCGGAATTCCGCCCGGCCCGCATCCTGGTGTTCGACAACGGCTCGACCGACGGTTCCGCCGCGCGCCTGGCGGCGGAATTTCCCGAGATCGAATTGGCGCGCGCCGGCGAAAACCTCGGCTTCGCGGAAGGCAACGACCGCGCGGCGCAGGCGCTGCTGGCCGCGGGCATGGACTACGTCTGGGTGCTCAACAACGACACGCGCGTCGAGCCCGGCTGCCTGGGCGCGCTCGTGGCGGCGATGGAGGCCGATCCCGCCCTCGGCGCGGCCAGCGCGAAGATCTGGTTCATGGACGCGCGCAAGCCGCTGTGCTATGCGGGCGCGCGCTGCCGGCCGTGGACGTTCGTGGTGGAGTGGCGGGGCCTGTGGGAGTCCGACGCGGGCCAGTACGACCAGGCGGAAGACGTGCAGATCCTCTCCGGCTGCTGCATGCTCATCCGCGCGGAAACGATCCGGCGCATCGGTTTGTTCAACCGGGATTTTTTCGCCTACGGCGAGGATCTCGACTGGAGCCTGCGCGCGCGGGCCGCCGGCATCCGCCTGCGCTACGAGCCGCGGGCGCAGCTCTGGCACAAGATGTTCGGCGCTTCGCAAAAGGACGGCCCGGCGACCGTCCGGAAATCCACCCCGCGGGTCGAGTACCTCATGACGCGCAATTTCGTCTGGGTGGTCCGGCAGCACAGCCGGCCGCGCGGCGTTCGGCGCTTCGTCGCGCTGGCGCACCTGATCGGCGTTTGGCGCGTGCCGCGTTCCTTGGGAATGCTGCTGTTGCCGCGGCGGCGGGCGGCCGGCTGGGCCGGCTTGCGGGGGCTGCGCGACGGCTTGCGGCAACGGCCCGATCCGGCCGCCGGCCGGCTATGACGCCGGCTGGCCGGTGAGCGCCGCCACGAGCCGCCGGTAATGGGTTTCGGGCGCGTGTTCGCGCTCGCAGCGGAGCCGCGCGTTGCGGCCCAGCGTTTCCGCGAGGCCCGGTTCCGTCCAAAGCCGCCGGATTTTCGCCGCCAGGTCCGCCGCGTCCTTCGGGGCGAACAGGAATCCCGTTTGGCCGTCGTCGATCGCGCCCGGAAAACTGCCGTGGTTGGAGGCGACGACCGGCTTGCCGTGGGCGAAGGCCTCGAGGATCGCGTTGGGCAGGTTGTCGTAGAGCACCGAGGGGCACACCACGCACAGCGCGCCGGAAATCAGTTTATCCAGCGCGGCGCCCTGCTGGAAGCCGACGAATTCCACCCGGCCGGCCAGGTCGTTTTCCGCGATGAGCCGGGCGATGTCGCCGTTCGCGTCGTCGGCGGGCGTGCCGGTGAGCCGCAGGCGCACGCCGAGGTCCCGGAGGTGCTTCAGCGCTTCGACGGCGTATTGCGGGCCTTTTTCGGGGCTCACGCGGCCCAGATACAGGACGTAGCCGTCGTGGTCGTAGCGCGGGGCGATGGCCGCGGATTCCGTGAAGGTGGGAATGCGGCGGATGCGTTCGCGGGCCACGCCGGACTGCACCAGCTTCTCTTCCATGAAGCGGTTGGTGACCACGAAGACGTCGATCCGGTCGAACGCCCCGATCAGCCGGTGGAAAAACATGGACAGCACCCGGATGAGCGAAGCGGGCAGGGAGCCGTGCACGCAGCGGTACCGCACCGCGTTCCAGAGGGACCCGCGCAGGCATTGTTCGCAAGGCTCGCCGCCGCGCAGGAAGTCGAACCGCGGACAGAACAGGTTGTAGTCCGACAACCGGTGCACGACCCGCAGGCCCTTGCGCTTGGCGGCGACGAACACGCTGGGCGAGAGCAGGTTGATTTGCTGCAGCACGTAGACCGCGTCGGGCCGCTCGGCGTCGATCAGGCGCTCCAGCTGGCGCGCGGCTTCCGGATTGTAGAAGGCGCCTTTCAGCAGCCGCAGCACGTTGCCGGGGGTCAGGCGGATCTTGCTGAAATAGACTTCGCCGCCGCGCGAGCCCGCGAAATAGCCGGCCTGGGGACAGGGGCGGTTGCGGGAATCCTGCGCGGAGAACGCGATCGTTTCGTCCCCGTGGCGGCGGAACAGTTCCTCCACCTTGAACAGGTAGCTCTCGGGGCCGCCGGAGAGGAAGTAGCGGTAGTTGACCAGCAGGACTTTCATGGCGCGGAAATCCAGTATGCCCGAACCCGGCGGGATGACAAGGCCCGAGCGCGCGGCGGATTTTTTCTCGACCGCCGCGCCGCCGCCGCCCTATATTTTCCGGATGGATTGGAATGCAGTACGAGCCGGGTCTTCCGCGCCGCGGAGCGGCGCATGAGCTTGGCCGAGCGGGTCTCCGCGTTCAATCGGGAACGCAAATGGCGGCTGTTCCTGGACGTCGTCCGGCCCGGCCCGGCCACGCGCGTGCTCGACGTGGGATTCACCGAACTGGAATATTCGCCGGTGGACAACTATCTCGAGCGCCATTACCCCTGGCCCGAAAACCTGACCGCGCTGGGATTGGACGAGCCCAAGGACTTTTGCCGGCGCTATCCCCGGGTGACGGCCGTGCGCTACGACGGGGCGGCCTTTCCGTTCGCCGCCGGTTCGTTCGACGCGGTCTGGTCCAACGCCGTGCTGGAACACGTCGGCGGGTTCGAGCGGCAGGTGGCGTTCGTGCGCGAGCTGCGACGGGTGGGCCAGCGCGTGTTCTTCAGCACGCCCAACCGCGGGTTCCCCCTGGAACTCCACACGCGGCTGCCGTTCGTCCATTGGCTGCCCAAGTCCGTTTGCGACCGGATCCTGCGTCGGTTGGGCCGGGGGCACGCGGCCGGCGACTACATGCATTTGCTGGGCATATCCGGCCTGCGCCGCGTGCTGGCGGCGGCGGGCGTGCGGAAGCCGCGGATCATCCGCAACCGGCTGGCGGGCTGGACGCTGGATTTCGCCGTCTGGTTCGATGCGGATTGAGCCCGGCGGCGGGCATGAAAAAACCGCCCTTGCGAGGCGGAAACGTCCGGGATTTGGTGGAGGGTAGGAGGTTCGAACTCCCGACCTCCTGAATGCCATTCAGGCGCTCTACCAAACTGAGCTAACCCCCCAAATCCTCAGACGATGCGGGAGGTTGTATCACGCCGCCGTATCTCCGTCAACCCGTCCGGCGAAAAAAACTTTCCCGGAACCCGAGGTTGACGTCGGCGGGGGCTTCGCGTATTTTGCGCACCTGTTTTGTGGAATCGGGGCGGCAAACAGGCCCCCTTGGAAATGAGGATTCAGATGGAAGCGTATGCGGTGATCGAAACCGGCGGCAAGCAGTACCGGGTTCAAAAGGACGACGTGTTGGCGGTGGAACTGCTCGAAGGCGCCGAAGCGGGCAAGCCCATCGAACTGGGCCGCGTGTTGGCGTTCAACGACGGGACCGGCCTGAAGGTCGGCACGCCCGTGGTGGCGGGCGCGAAGGTCATGGCCGAAGTGGTGGCGGAATTCCGCGCCCCGAAGGTCGTGGCGTTCAAGAAAAAGCGCCGCAAGGGCTATCACCGCAAGGTCGGCCACCGCCAGGACCTGCTGAAGGTCAAGATCGCGTCCATCGCGTAGGCAAGGAGACGGACAAATGGCACATAAAAAAGGTCAAGGCAGCAGCCGCAACGGGCGCGACAGCAACGGGCAGCGGCGCGGCATCAAGCGGTTCGGCGGACAGGAAGTCACCGCCGGCAGCATCTTGGTGCGCCAGCGCGGCACCATGAAGGAACCCGGGCTCAACGTCGGCATGGGCAAGGACTACACCCTGTTCGCGCTGGTCGACGGCGTGGTCTCGTTCGACCGCGCCGGCAAGCGCGTCAACGTCCAGAAGCTCGTCCAGGCCTGAGCGGCCGCGGACGCGCGTCCCCGGGACGACCAAGGGCGGGCCGCAAGGCGCCGCCCTTTTGATTTATGAAAAACCTCACCTTCGTAGACCAGGTCCGCATCCAGGCGTTCGCCGGCAACGGCGGCAACGGGGTGGCGACGTTCCGCCGCGAGAAGTTCATCCCCTACGGCGGACCCGACGGCGGCGACGGCGGCGACGGCGGCAGCGTGTTCCTGCGCGCGTCGAAGGACGTCGCCTCGCTGCTGGACCTGCATTTCGCGCCGCTGGTCCGGGCGGCGCACGGCGAAAACGGCCGCAGCAAGCAGCAGTACGGCCGCGGCGGTTCGGACAAGATCGTGCCGGTGCCGATGGGCACCGAGATCCGCGACTTCGAGACCGACGAATTCCTCGGCGAAGTCCTGGCCGACGGCGACCAGCTCAAGGTGGCGCAGGGCGGCAAGGGCGGGCTGGGCAACATGCATTTCCAGACCAGCACGCACCAGGCGCCGACGGAATGCACCGAAGGCACCCCCGGCCAGATCAAGACCCTGCGGCTGACGATGAAGACCGTGGCCGACGTCGGCCTGGTGGGCTATCCCAACGCCGGCAAATCCACGTTGCTGTCGCAGCTGAGCGCGGCGCGGCCCAAGGTGGCGGCCTATCCTTTCACCACGCTGCATCCGCAAGTGGGCACCGTCGTGTTCGACGCCACGCACGTCATCAAGATCGCCGACGTGCCCGGCCTGCTCAAGGGCGCGCACCAGGGCATCGGCCTGGGCCACGCGTTCCTGCGGCACATCGAGCGGACGAATTTCCTGCTGTTCGTGATCGACATGGCCGGCTACGACGGCCGCAACCCGGCGGACGATTTCCTGAACCTGCGCGAAGAGCTGCGGCTCTACAATCCCGAACTCGCGGAGCGGCCGTACTGGGTGCTCGCGAACAAGATGGACGAGCCCGCCGCGAAGAAGAACCTGGCCGCCTTCAAGCGCAAGACGAAGGAAAAGCCGCTGGAACTGGCCGCCGCCCTCGGCGAAGGCGTGCCCGCGCTGAAGACCAAGCTCTTCAAGCGCTTCTTCCCGGGCGAAAAACTGCTCGAAATCTGAGCGTTCGCCCCGGGCGCTTTCGGCTTGCTTTATGGGGGGAGCTGGCGCAGGGTGTCGCGCCTATGGAAAACCAGCCCCCCTCCGATTCCTTCAACGAATTCGGCTATCGCAAGAAGCAGCGCCCGGCGCGCTCCGGCGACGGCCCGGGCGAATCGCGCCCGTTCCGCAAGCCGTACGGCGGCGGCGGCTTCCGCAAGCCCTACGGCCCGCGCGCCGAAGGCGAAGGCGGCGGCGGTTTCCGCAAGCCGTACGGTCCCCGCGCCGAAGGCGGCGAAGGCGGTGGCTTCAGGAAACCTTACGGTCCGCGCGCCGAAGGTGGTGAGGGTGGCGGGTTCCGCAAGCCCTTTGGCCCGCGCAAGCCGTATGGTCCCCGTGCCGAAGGCGGCGAGGGCGGTGGTTTCAGGAAACCTTATGGTCCGCGCGCCGAAGGCGAAGGCGGCGGTTTCCGCAAACCCTACGGCGGCGGTTTCCGCAAGC
>CALKWZ010000010.1 GCA_938003985.1 uncultured Verrucomicrobiota bacterium
CTCAACGAGGCCAGCTACAACGCGGAATGTGGATCTGTGGATTTGGATCGACTGTAGCCGGCCTCGCTGAGGCCGGGGATCGAGCCGCCGGCCTCAACGAGGCCAGCTACAACGCGGATGGGGGCGCCCATTCCGAACGTGGAAAACCCGCCCGGAACTGGTATCTTGTCCGCATGCTGCAATTTTCCGACAAGGTGAAAGCCAAGCTGGCGGCGCTGCCGGACCAGCCGGGCGTCTACCTGATGCGGAACCGGCAGGGGAAGATCATCTACGTCGGCAAGGCGGCCAGCCTCCGCAGCCGCGTGTCGTCCTATTTCCGCCGCAGCACGTTCTCCAAGGCCGATCCCAAGCTGCGCGGGCTGATCCGCAGCATCGACGACCTGGATTTCGTGCCGCTCAAGACCGAGGCCGAAGCCCTGCTGACCGAAAGCCGCCTGATCAAGGACTACCGCCCGCGCTACAACGTGTCGCTCAAGGACGACAAGCGCTTCCTGCTGCTGCGGGTGAATCTGAACGAGCCGTTTCCGCGGTTCGACGCCGTGCGCATCCGCAAGGACGACGGCGCGCGCTACTGGGGGCCGTACGCCACCTCGGCCTCCGCCTGGGCCTCGCTGGAGTTCGTGGACAAGCAGTTCGGCCTGCGCCGCTGCGCGCCGCGCGCGCCGGGGCCGGAAGACCACAAACACTGCCTGAACGACATCGTGCGGTTCTGCTCCGCGCCTTGCATCGGCAAGGCCACGCCCGAGCAGTACCGCGAGCGCGTGCTGACCGCCTGCGCGTTCCTCGACGGCGAGCGCCGCGAATTCCTCGACGGCCTGCGCCAGCAGATGGCCGCCGCCGCCAAGGAATTGAAGTTCGAAAAGGCCGCCGCGCTGCGCGACATGTACCTGCTGCTGATCAAGGGCATCCGCGAAAAAGCCCGGGGCCGCAAGAGCCTCCATTTGAAGCGGGAAGAGGCGCAAAAAGGCCTCGCGGAATTGCGGGAACGCCTCGGCCTGGCGCGCCCGCCCGAGGTCATCGAGTGCTACGACATCTCCAACATCTCCGGCACGAATTCCGTCGCGAGCCGCGTGGTGTCGGTGGAGGGCATCCCGACCCCGGCGCGCTACCGGACCTATCGGATCAAGACCGTCGCGGGCGCGGACGATCCGGCCTCCATGGCCGAAGTGATCCGCCGGCGGTTTTCGCGCGCGCTGGAGGAGAAGGAAAAACTGCCGGATCTGGTGCTGGTGGACGGCGGCATCACGCAGCTGCGCGCGGCGCGCGCGGAGCTGGATGCGCTGGGATTAAAAGGACAGCGCGTGGCGGGCATCGCCAAGCAGTTCGAAGAGCTGTACCACGATCCGGAGAACGAGCGCGCCCCGTTGCGATTCAAGCCCGATTCGCCGGCACTGCGCGTGATCCAGCAGATCCGCGACGAAGCCCACCGCTTCGCCCTGACCTACCACCGCAAGCTGCGCTCGCAGCGCATCCGCGAATCCATCCTCGACGACGTCGAAGGCATCGGCGACAAGCGCAAGGAAAAGCTATTGGCCCATTTCGGGTCCGTGGACCGCCTGCGCCGCGCCACCCCCGACGAAATCGCCGCCGCCCCCGACGTCGGCCCCAAAACCGCCGCCCTCATTTATGCGGCGCTGCATGGGGGAGAAGGGTGAAGAGCTGCAACGGAATACTTAAGAGGAGAATGGTCATCCTCTCGTCGCATTCGAATGTGGCGGCGCAAAATGTTCTCATCGGTCTTTAGTTCCACTGCATTATATGTTCTATCATGTCGTAAATTTGCACAAAACGACTTGAAGAAGAATGGCCCCAGGCAAGGTGGAAAGGGCTTAAATACTTATGATGCCCTGTTTCATCATCTTTCTTAAGTATGCCATACTTGATTAATACTGATTCTTCCGTATCGCTCTTACCTAGTTTAAGTCCGCCCCCTGTTAAAAAGATGGTGAACCACCTTTCGGGAGAATCATTTGGTAAAAGGCCGCTTAAGAACTTATATGCCTCATCGGGTTCATACAATTGACTGCCAAGCAGATGATATACGCGGGGCCTGCCAACTTTGAATGCAGCCATCGCAATGGTGCCAACTGCCAGATTCCATCTTAATTCACCATCTATACCATCCGGTCTCGTTAAGATGTGCCCAAGAATTCGAAATGTTTCTTGTATCTGACGTGGAGTTAACTTTAGAGCTCCAATTAATCTAGTGGCGTACCCCATGAAATTGTTTTCAAAATTAACTATGGAGCTTCTGACCCCTGCGCGTTTTATATAGTAGGGGACATAGTATTCAGCTAAACGCATATAGCAGGCATCAGATATTCGGGGTAGGGAAACCTCTCGATGGACGAACTTGCGATAGTATTCATCAAAATCGAGGTTGGCCCCGAATGCCATCATAGACGAGTTTTCAAGTTGCTTTCTGTCGGCGGCGAGGATAAATACCGCGCCTTTTACATCGAAGATATGCTTGATCGTTTCCAGGTACGAGATGGCATAATCAGGTCTGCAGCGGTCAAGCTCATCTACAATGAATAGAACCATGGGTTTAACCGAATCTACAAATTGTTGAACTGAGTATTTGAGCTTGCCCATAGCATCTTTTCTGCCCTGATAGGCTGAAAATGTATCGCCAAGTGCCAGTGCCGGTCCCGCGCGCTCCGCCTTCTTTTTCTCGGCGTGCTCTCCGGCTGCTACTGGGTCTATACCCGTAAAATTCTGCACGATCTGACTGGCGATCGCTGTTGCAAACCACCCAATGTCTTTCGCCGCATCAATAATAGACTCGGCGGATTTTCCGCTCTGTTGAATGCAGTTTACGAGACCGGAAATGATTGCAAATAGAGGGTCGCCATAGTAATCGCTTTCCCATGCGTTCAGTGAGATTACAAAAGGAACCTCGCGTTCTTTCTTGAGACTTTCGATTTTCGCCTTCCACATGTTCAAAAATGTTGTTTTTCCAGATCCGAAACCCGAGCTAATGGCAATTACAAGGCTGTTATCAACAAATTGACGCTCAACTTCAATAAACCGCAGTAGCTTATCGGCGTAGGGTTCAAGATTAAGTAAATCTTCATTGAATGTTGAAATATTCATACTCATTATAATCCAGCAGTTACGCGTCGTACTTAATTGTGCGCTAGTATTGTGAATAAACCAGTTGTCGTTTCCTAGGCTAGTCTTCGGGAGGGGCGGCGGTCAACGGGGAATTCAGGAACGGGCAAAGGATGGAGGATATGATTGGGGGGCGATGGCTTGAAACGGACCTGATTCGCCCACGGGGCCCGACTTCGCCAAGGCTTCGTCGGACAAGCAAGCCCGTGGGGGTCTGGGGAGGCGAAAACGGGACATAAGACCGGCACGGGGGCGTGCCGGCTCCAAACAGCCGGAAAACCCTGTTTTTGGAGCCCCCGACGACCTCGTCGGGGGATGAAATTGCCGAAAACGGCGGATTTGGGGCCTGGAGGGACGAAAAATCGCGAAAAACGAGGCGCAACGGGGCCGGGAGGGGCGAAAAGGCGGATTTTTTACCGTCCCGACCTCTCGCGGAGAGTCGGGAAACGCAAATTCACACAAATGGGGCGGATTTCATTGTAGCTGGCCCCGGCGGGGCCGGCCAGAAGAGGAGCAGCCCCGGCCCCACCGGGGCCGGCTACAACGGATCCGAAAACCCATGGAAGAACGAAAAAGCTTTCGAGCCCAGCCTGAAGGCTGTGGACTGCAAACGGGGGTCGAGTAGGTAGTCCACGCTTCAGCGTGGGGGATCTACTTCACCTTGTCGCTGTAGCAGCCGAGTTTCTGGGCTTTGGCCTGCTGGAGGCGCTGGTCGAGGAGGCCCCATTGGGCCATGCGGTTGGGGCCTTCGGGATGGTCGGCCTGGGCGCCGTAGACGCGGGCCAGGCCGTTGCCGACGAGTTCCTGGCCGAGGTCGCGGCCGTCGGCGTCGCGCACGAAGGCGAAGAAGCGCTGCATGCCGCTGGCGCCTTGCGCATCCATCCATTCCGTCCAGACCGTGAAGGGCTGGCGCAGGCGGTCGCGGGTGAAGTCCTCCGCCACCTTGCCCATTTTCATGACGCTTTTCGGTTCGATGCCGAAGACCTGCGCCTGTTCGAGGATGCGGTCCTTCAGGCGGTCCTGCGTTTCCGGGCAATCCACGAAGTAGAGCCGGAAATAGTAGGATTTGCCGTTGCAGGCGACGTGGAAGCTGTCGCCGTCGTTGGAGGGATCGGACCGCCACGTGGCTTTCTCGAGCTTGACCCATTCGGCGGAAGCGGTCGCGGCGAAGGCGGCCAGAAGCAGCGCGGCGAGGGAAACGGTTTTCATGGTGCGGATCCTTCCGTTCGGGCCCGTTTTCCGACGGGCAAATGTTGGAGAGGAAGGATAGCCGATCCGGAGGCGGAGGTCAATCCGCGCGCCGCGGGCGAAAAGGGGACGCCAACCGCAAATGGACGCGAATGAACGCGAATGGAGGATTTCATTGTAGCTGGCCCCGGTGGGGCCGGCCAGAAGCGGAACAGCCCCGGCCCCACCGGGGCCGGCTACAACGGATCAGAAAAGGTATCCAAAAGGGCGAAAATCGCGAAAAATCAGCTTTTGGGGTCGTGGGCGGCGGCTTGGAGGGCGGCGAGGTCGGCGGAGACGATGGCTTTGAGGTGGCGGGTGACTTTTTCGACGGGCCAATCCCACCAGGCGATGCGTTCGAGCGCGGCGATCGTTTCGGGCGGGAAGCGGAATTTGAGAATCTTGGCGGGATTGCCGCCGACGACGGCGTAGGCGGGGACGTCCTTCGCGACGACGGCGCGGGCGGCGACGATGGCGCCGTTGCCGATCTTGACGCCGGGCATGACGAGGGCGTCGTAGCCGATCCACACGTCGTTGCCGACGACGGTGTCGCCGCGGGAGGGCAGGTCCTCGGGCGCGGGGATGGCGGCTTCCCAGCCCTGGCCGAAGATGCCGAAGGGATAGGTGGAAAAGCCGGTCAGCTTGTGGTTGGCGCCGTTCATGATGAATTTGGCCCCGCGGGCCAGCGCGCAGAATTTGCCGATGACGAGTTTGTCGCCGACGAACGGATAATGGTAGAGCACGTTGCGCTCGAAGTTCTCCGAGTCTTCCGGATCGTCGCAGTAGGTGTAGTCGCCGACGACGATATGGGGGTTCTTCACCACGTTCCGGATGAAGCAGACCTGGGGAAATCCGGCCATGGGATGGGGATCGGTTGGGTTGGGGCCGTGCATGAAGCGTTCCTTTCGGGGGCTGGCCAGGCAACATAGGGCGCCTCCGGAATGGCGGCAACAACGAAAATTCCGCGGGGCGGACTTGCTTTTGGGGAGGACGTCCGGCACCTTTTCCCATTGGAACGGCGCGGGTGCGCGTGAGGAGGTTTCGTGAAGCAGATGCGGTGGATGGCGGCGTTGCTGGTTTCCCTCATGGCGTCTTCCTGCGCGACGATGAAGGCCCCGCCGCCGTTGCGGGTGGGGGTGACGCCGAACTATCCGCCACTGATCATGCGGCAAGGCGGCAAGCTGGCCGGAGCGGAATGCGATTTCGCGGCGCAATTGGCCGCCGAACTGGGGCGGCCGCTCCAACTCGTGCCCGTGCCGTGGGAGCTGCAGTTCGAGGAGCTCGAAGCCAACCGCATCGACGTCGTCATGTCCGGCATGACCATCACGCCGGCCCGCCAGGCGCGGGCGGCGTTTTGCGAGCCCTACATGGACAATCCGCTCGTGGCGGTGGTGCGGCGCGGCGAGGCCGGCCGGTTCGCGTCCGCCGCGGCGGTCCTCGAAACCACCAGCGGCATCGGCGTGTTGCGCGGCACCTCGGCCGATGCGTTCGCCCGCCGGCGGTGCACGCGCGCGAAGGTCTTGCCGCTGAGTACGCGCGACGACGTCGCCTTCTATCTCGTCAACCAGCGCATCGATCTGTACGTCGACGACCTGGCGGCGGCGGTGCAGATCGTGACGCAGGACGAATCGCGGCTCGAGCTGGTGCGGAGTCCGCTGGAGGCGCAGCAACTCGCCTGGGCGGTGCGCCAAGGCGACGACGAACTGCGGGGGCAGGCCAACGCGGCGCTGGCCCGCTGGCGCGCCAACGGCTGGCTGGAGCAGACCCTGAACAGCTGGATGCCGTATCTCCAGGCCCTGGCCGCGGCCCCGGCGAAGTAACGCGCCGCCGCGCATCCCCCCGCCTCGATTCCGAGCCAGCCTGAAGGCTGGACTGCATGCGGGATGGGGTACGTGGTCCACGCTTCAGCGTGGTTTTTTTTGGGGGGCAGTGCTGCCGCTCGCGCCGGAAACGGAACTGATTCACCCGCGACGCGAGGTCGCGGGGGTCTGTTGAGCTCAGAGGCTGCCGAGCGAGAGATCGCCGTGGATCTTGTAGACGGGGCCGTCGCGGTCGACGTGGAGGGCGACGCCGGGGAAGGCGGCGGGGAGTTTTTCTTTCAGGCGGCGGACGACTTCGGCTTCGAATTTTTCCTGCTTTTCGGCGGGGACGGCGTCGAGGGTGGCGATGCGGGCCTGGACGACGTAGCCGGGGCCGTGCTGCGAGCCGATGCCGACGGTGAAGGCGGCGCCGAGGTCGAAGAGGCCGTCGTCTTCGCGGTTGGAGGTGGCGCCGTGGGGCGGGCGGTTGGGGTGCCGCCGGGCGCGCTGGCCGTATTCGGCCTCGAGTTCGTCGTTGATTTCGTCGAAGACCTGCTTGAGGCGGGCTTCCCAGCGTTCGAGTTTGGTTTTGGAGGTAGACATTTTAGACAGGATGAACAGGATTTTTCAGGATTTACAGGATTGAGAACAGGGCGCGGAAAGCAAAAAAGGGGTGGGGAATCCTTTTTAGACAGGATACCAGGATTCACAGGATGGAACAGCCGGGTACATTTTTTGCGGGGAGATCAGAATGGGGGATCGGAATCCTGACAATCCTGTTAATCCTGTCTAAAACACATATTTTCAGAGGGTTTCAAACAACGTGCCGGGGTTGAGCAAGTTGTCGGGGTCGAAGAGTTTTTTCAGGGCGCGCATCTGGGCGAGGGCGGCGTCGCCGGCCATCTGGCGGAAGAGGTCGCGCTTGAGCTTGCCGATGCCGTGTTCGGCGGAGATGGAGCCGCCCCAGGCGATGACCTGCGCGGCCCAGCGGGCGTAGAGGGCGCGGCCGGCGTCGTAGTCGGCCGGATGGCGGGGCAGGATATTCACGTGGAGATGGTTGGCGCCGATGTGGCCGAAGATCAGATGTTCGAGGCCGGAAGCGGCGAGATCCTTCTCGTAGAGCGCGAGGACGTCGGCGAGGCGGGCGTCGGGCACGGACATGTCGGTGCCGAGCTTGACGAGGCCGGGATGGATCTTGCGGCGTTCGTCGATGGCGGAATTGACCATTTCGGGCGCCGAATGGCGGAAGAGCTTGAGCTTTTCGAGGTCGTGGGGATTGTCGGCGAGGATGCAGGCGTCGGGATCGGCGCCGAATTCGGGCAGGCGTTCGGCGGCGGCCATCAGGGCGGCCTCGGCCGCGGCGGCGTCGGGGGCGTGCCACTCGGCGTAGACGCAGGCGGAGCCGTCGGGCAGGGCCGGGACGGCGATGCCCTTGGAGGCGAGTTCGTCGGCGTGCTCGCGCAGGAAGGCCAGGCAGTTGGAATCGAAATATTCCAGCGCCGCAAGCTGCGCGGAGGGTTGCAGGCGGCCGGTTTCAGGTTGAAGGTTGAAGGTTGCAGGTGTTCCGACCTCGGATCTCGGACCTCGGACCTCGGTCGTCTGTCCCCTGTCCCCTGTCCCCTGGCGGAGCGCATTCACGAACCCCACGACGGCGGCGGTGGAGGGCAGGAAGGCCATGAGGCCCCAGACGGCGCCGGGGGCGGGCAGGAGGCGCAGCGTGGCTTCGGTCACGACGCCGAGGGTGCCTTCGGCGCCGACGAAGAGATCGACGAGATCCATGTCGGGATCGACGAAGTAGCCGGCGGCGTTCTTGACGGCGGGGCGGCGCAGGGGCGGGAGTTCGCCGGCAACGGATCCGAGCTGGAAGCGCAGGCCGGCGGTTTGGTCGCGGCCGCGGCGGAGATCGACGACCTCGCCGCTGGGGAGCGCGACGCGCAGGCCGAGGACGTGGTTGCGGGTGGGCCCGTGGAGGAACGAGAGGGCGCCGGAGGAGTTGCAGGAGATCATGCCGCCGATGGAGGCGGAGGGTTCGGTGGGATCGGGGGCGAAATAGAACCGCGGCGGGACGGCGGCGCGGATGGCGGCGAGGGTGGCGCCGGGCTGGACGCGCAGCTCGCCGTTTGCGGCGGAGAGGATCTGGTCCATGTGGGCGAGGTTGAGGATCAGGCCGCCTTCGGGGACGGCCCCGCCGGTGACGCCGGTGCGGGCGCCCTGGGTCGTGACGGGCAGCTGGGCGGCGCGGGCTTCGGCGAGGGCGGCGCGGACGTCGTCCTCGGTGCGGGGGAAGGCGATGCGGTCGGCGCGGCCGACGCGGCGGGACTCGTCGCGCAGGTAGTCGGCGAGGGCGGGCTGGAACGATTCACTCATGGGGGGCAATATAGCTTGCCTCGGGTTCCTGCGCACGGGTAAAGTGTCCGATTCAAATAATAGGAGAGAAGCATGACCAATCGGTTGGTTAAGGTGAAGTTCGAGCATGGGCCCGAACAGGACGTGGAAGCCGGAATCACGCTGAGCGAGATCCTGGCGAAGTATCCGGCGACGAAGGCAGGGGTCGATTTCCCCGCCCTGGGCGCGCTGGTGAACAACGAATTCGTTTCGGTGGAATACCGGATCGAGACGGACAGCGCGGTGAAGGTGCTGGGCTACCGGGATTCGTACGGGCAGCGGGTGTATCGGCACACGATCGCCTTCCTGCTGGCGAAGACGGCGCACGAGCTGTTCCCGGGCTGCGATTTCGCGGTGGAGCACTCGCTGTCCAAGGGGCTGTACTGCAGCTTCCGCCTGGGCGAAGAGGCCGGCGTGACGAAGGACCAGCTCGCGAAGCTGGACGGCGCGCTGCGCAAGCTGTTCGACCAAAAGGCGGCGATCGACCGCATCAAGGTGACGTACGACGAGGCCATCGCGCACTTCGAGAAGGCGGGCGCGACGGACAAGCTGAACCTGCTGCGCTACAAGAACAGCTCCAAGGTCAGCGTCTACAAGTGCGGCGACTACATGGACCTGGCGAACCAGCCGCTGGCGAACAACGCGGCCGCGCTGGGCAACTACCAGCTGATCGCCTACAAGGAAGGCTTCGTGGTGATGGGGCCGGACCGCATGGACCCGAACGTCTTCCCGCCGTTCGAGCCCGCGCACTACATCTACGACGTCTTCAAGGGCCACAAGGACTGGGGCCGGATCGTGCGCGTGCGCACGGTGGGCGACCTCAACGAGCGCATCGCCCGCAAGAAGATCGACGACTTCATCGACGTCAACGAGGCCTACCAGGAGAAGCGCATCGCGCTGCTGGCCGAGTCGATCGCCCAGCGCAAGGGCCACGTGAAGTGGATCCTGATCGCCGGGCCGTCCTCGTCGGGCAAGACGACGTTCTCCAAGCGCCTGTCGCTGCAGCTGAAGGCCAGCGGCCTGAACGCCAAGCCGATCTCGCTGGACAACTACTTCGTCGAGCGCGGCAAAACCCCGGTGGACGAGAAGGGCGAGGTGGACTACGAGCACCTGGAGGCCCTGAACCTGGCGCTGATCGACGAACAGCTGACCGCGCTGGACGAAGGCAAGCGGGTGGAACTGCCGTACTACAACTTCCACACCGGGCAGCGGGAATTCCGCGGCGAATTCATGCACATCGGCCCCGACGACGTGATCGTGCTGGAAGGCATCCACGGGCTGAACCCGCGCCTGACGGCCAGCGTGCCGGCGGAGCACAAGTTCAAGATCTACATCAGCGCGCTGACGCAGCTGAACATCGACAGCAACAACCGGATCTCCACGACGGACAACCGCCTGATCCGGCGCATGGTGCGGGACAACAACTTCCGCAGCCACAGCGCGCTCAAGACGCTGCAGATGTGGCCCAAGGTGCGCCGCGGCGAGAAGACCTGGATCTTCCCGTTCCAGAAGGAAGCCGACGTGGCCTTCAACTCGGCGCTGGACTACGAACTCGCCGTGCTGCGGCCCTACGCGGAACCCCTGCTGGCGGAAATCAAGCCGTCCATGCCGGAATACGCCGAGGCCGTGCGCATCCAGCAGTTCCTGTCGAACTTCATGGTCATCCCGACGGACCGCGTGCCGCCGACCAGCGTCATCCGCGAATTCATCGGCAAGAGCTTCTTCCAGTACTAAAGGCAGAGCCCGAACCGCAGGCAAGGGGCCGGGCCGCGAGGACCCGGCCCGTTGCTCATCCGGCGGGCGCCCCGGACAACCGATGGACGAACAACCGAAATCCGAGCGCATCGTGGCGATCGTGGGCCGGCCCAACGTGGGCAAGTCCGCGCTCTTCAACCGGCTCGTGCGCCGCCGGCTGGCGATCGTCCATTCGGAAGAAGGCGTCACCCGCGACCGCCTGATGGCGCCCGCGGAGTGGCTGGGAGAAAAGTTCCGCGTGGTGGACACCGGCGGGCTGTCGCTGATGGACCGCGCCCGCAGCGGCGACGAGATCCTGCAGGCGACGGCCGACCAGGTGCAGGCGGCCATCGAGGATTCGGCGGCGGTGATCCTGGTCGTGGACCTGACGGCCGGGCTGCAGCCGCTGGACCGCGAAGTCGCGCGGCTGCTGCGCAAGGCGGGCCGGCCGGTGGTCGTGGCCGCCAACAAGGCGGACCTGCCGGAACAGGACGGCCAGACCGGCGATTTCGCCGAGCTGGGCTATCCGGTCTTTCCGGTGTCGGCCGCGCACGCCCGCGGCGTCGAGGCCCTGCTGGAAGCGACGCTGAAGCATCTGCCGCCGGAATCGGGCGAAGCCGAACCGGCGCGCATGAAGGTGGCCGTCGTCGGCCGGCCCAACGTGGGCAAGTCGTCGTACATCAACCGGCTGACGGGCCGCAACCGCGTGATCGTCTCGCCGGTGCCGGGCACCACGCGCGACCTGATCGACGTGCCGTTCACGCTGAAGGCGGCGGACGGCGCGGAGCGGCACTACTGGCTGGTGGACACCGCCGGCATGCGCAAGCAGGGCAAGGTGCACGAATCGGTCGAGAAGTTCAGCCTGTTCCGCGCCGAGGAATGCATCGGCGAGGCGGACATCGTCGTGCTGGTGCTGGACGCGGAAGCCGGCCCCGGCACGCAGGAAAAGAAGATCGCCGCGCTGATCCGCGAGCACCACAAGGCCTGCGTCGTGCTGGTGAACAAGTGGGACCTGGCCAAGGACACGGCGGTCAAGGCGGCGGACTACGAAGACAGCATGCGCAAGGAACTGTTCTTCCTCGGCGACATCCCGATCGTGTTCGTCTCCGCCATGAACGGCCACCAGATCCGCCGCAGCTTCGAGGTGATCGACGCGGTGGCCGCGCGGCTGCAGACCAAGATGCCCACGGGCGTGCTGAACCGCGTGGTGCGCGACGCCTTCGCGCGCTCGCAGCCGCCGTTCTCCAAGGGGCGCCAGCTCAAGTTCTACTACGCGACGCAGACGGGCCAGAACCCGCCGCGCGTCACGCTGTTCGTCAACGATCCGAAGCTCAGCACGCCGACCCACCAGGCCTTCCTGGCGGCGAAGATCCGCGGGGCGTTCGACCTCGCCGGCGTGCCGCTGGTCCTGCGCTACCGCTCCAGCCACGGCGACCAGGAGCCGCACGCCCGCTGAAGGCGGACCGGGGGAGCCATGCTGCGGAGATGGACCAGCCTGAAGCCGCCGCCGAGTCCCGGCGGCTATCGCGAAATGGTGCGCGTGGCCTCGCCGATCATCGTGACGATGGCGTCGTTCACGCTGATGCAGTTCTGCGACCGCATCTTCCTGGCGCACCACGGCTCGGTCTCGCTGCGCGCGGCGTTCCCGGCGGGCATCCTGGCGCTGACGCTGACGATGTTCTTCCAGGCGCTGGCGGGCTACGCGGGCACGTTCGTGGCGCAGTACCACGGCGCGGGGCAGAAGCGGGAGTGCGGCCGCGCCACGGCGCAGGGGCTGTGGATCGGCCTGCTGACCTGGCCGGTGGGGCTCGCGCTGATCCCGTTCGGCTTCTGGCTGCTGACCGCGGCGGACCACCCGGCGGACGTGCTGGCGGCGGAGAAAACCTATCTGGGCATCCTGATGGTCGGCTGCGGCTTCTGGTCCATGGGCAACGCGGTCTCGGGTTTCTTCTCGGGCCGGGGCGACACGCGCACGCCGATGATCGCGCACATCGTGTCCAACCTGGCCAACATCGCGCTCGACTACGCGCTGATCTTCGGCCACTGGGGTTTTCCGGCGTGGGGCATCGCGGGGGCGGCGACGGCGACGGTGGTGTCCTCGGCGCTGGGGCTGGCGGTGCTGTTCGCGCTGTATTTCCGCAAGGAATTCCGCGACGAATACGGCACGTGGAGCGGCCAGCGGCTGGACTGGCGCCTGATGAAGCCGCTGCTGCGCTACGGCGTGCCGGCCTCGATCAACTCGCTGCAGGACGTGGGGGCCTTCACGTTCTTCGTGGTGCTGCTGGGGCGCCTGCCGCCGGCGGACATGGCGGCGAGCAACATCGCCTTCAGCATCAACAACGTCGCTTTCATGCCGCTGCTGGGCATGGGCATGGCGGCGACGATCCTGGTGGGGCAGTACCAGGGCGCGCGGCAGGCCGCCACGGCGGAGCGCGCCGGCCTCACGGCGCTGAAGATCGGCCTGGCCTACATGGGATTCATCGCGCTCACGTTCGTGGCGTTCCCGCAGCCCTATTTCGCGCTGTTCACCGGGGACGCCCCGGGCATGGTCACCTTGGGCGAGGTGCTCGGCAAGGGCCGCTGGCTGCTGGCGATGATGGCGCTGTGGGGCCTGCTGGACGCCGTCAACCTGATCCTCGGCGGCGCGCTGAAGGGCGCGGGCGACACCCGCTTCGTGCTGGTCTATTCCGCGCTGGCGACCTGGCTGGTGTGGATGCCGGGCGAACTCGTCCTGCTGCTGTGGCTGGATGCCGGCCTGATGGTGGCGTGGCTGTGGATGACGCTCTTCGTGTTCCTGCTGGCCGCCGGCTTCTGGCTGCGCTTCAAGCGCGGCAAATGGAAGACCATCGAAATGATCCCGCAGGCGCCGGTCGTGGTGCCGGTGACGGAGGCGGCGATATGAAAATCACCGTCCTGACGCCCAACTACAACGGCGGCCGCTGGCTCGCGCGGTGCATGGACAGCGTCCTCGCGCAGGAACTCGCGCCGGGCGACGAACTGGAATACCTCTTCCTCGACGGCGGCAGCACCGACGACTCGCTGCAGATCGCCGAAGCGCGCCGCGACCGCCTGGCGGCCATGGTCAGCGAAAAAGACAACGGCCCGGCCGACGCGCTGAACAAGGGCTTCGCGCGCGCGACGGGCGAGCTGGTCGGCTGGCTCAACGCCGACGACGTCTACCGCCCCGGCGCGCTGGCGAAGGCCATCGCCGCGGCCAAGGCGCATCCGCGCGCCGCGTTTTTCTTCGGCAAATGCCGCATCGTGGACGAGCAGGGCGCCGAGATCCGCGGCTTCCCGACGTTCGTCAAGAACGCGTGCTTTCCGTTTTCGAGCCGCTTCCTGATCCAGTGCATCAACTACGTTTCCCAGCCGGCCTCGTGGTTCCGGCGCTCCGCGCTGGCCGCGGCGGGCGGGCTGCGGACGGATTTCAAGGCGGCGTGGGACTACGACCTGACGCTGCGCCTGTGGCGGCAGGGCGGCGGGGTGCGGATCGCCGGCGAACCGCTGGCGGACTTCCAGTGGCATCCGGGCTCGATCAGCGGCACCCACTACGAGCGCCAGTTCGAAGAAGAATGGCGCGCGGCCGTCGCCGACGCCGGCCGCTGCTCGCCGCAGGCCGCGATCCATTGGCTGGTGCGCCACGGCATCGTGGGCTGCTACCGCTTCATGAACCGCCGCCGATCCTGACCGGCCGCCGGTTCGGCGCCGGGGTTCCACGGGCGGCGGTGCGCGGCGGCCAGTCGCTTCGTCGAGAAGCGCTGGATGCGGTTGAGATAGGGCGGTCCCGGCTGGACGTTGCCGCCCACCACGAACACCTCGTCGCCCAGCCGCGCCGCGGCCGCGTGCCGCGCCGGCTTGTAGCCGACGTCCACCAGCGCCCAGGCCCGCTTTTCGAAATCGTAGGCGGCGGTCCGGTCGAGCGCGGCGTAGTCGCCGAACGTGTAAAGCGTGCCGTCGACCACGGCGCCGCCGTGCGCGCTCGTCCGTTCCGGCAAGTCGGGCAGGGGGCTCCATTCGTCCTGCGCCGGATCGTAGACCTGGAAATCCCGCAGCGCGTTGGTTCCGTCGAACCCGCCGGGCGCATAGATCTTGCCGTGGTATTCGCAGACCAACCCCTCGCGGGCCACGGGCAGATCGGCGCCGCGGCTCCAGGTTTCCGTCCGGAAGTCGTATATCTGGACGGCGCCCGTCCGCGTGCCGTCCGGGCGCGCGCCGCCGACGACGATCAGGCGGTCGCCGGCCACGGCCGCGCCGGCCCGCGACGTCGCCACGGGCAAGTCCGGCAGCGGGCGGAGGGTTCCGGTGGCCGGATCGAATTCTTCGAAGACGGCGTTGGTCGGCACCCCCGTCTCGGCGGCGGCGTCCCAGACGTCGCCGCCCGCCAGATAGATTTTCCCGCGATGCGTTGTGGCGGCATGGAAGCGGCGCGGCCGAAGCGCGGTGGGCACTTGTTCCGTCGCGGCGGAGTCGGCGGCGAACCGCTCGACGTCGCCGACGAGGCCGTGGTCGGAATGCCCGCCCAGCACGTAGAGGACGTCCTGCACCGCGAGGGCCGCGGGGGCGAACCGCTCCGTGGCCAGGGCCCGCGCCGCCGGGCCCGCGCCGGTTTTGGGCAGGGTGCAACCACTGATGGCGCCCAGCACCCCCGCGCCCAGCCACAGCGCAACGGATTTTTTCATGGCGCGACCTTACCGATTTTTACGTACGACGTAAAACCGGACGCAAAGTCTTTACGTGCTACGTAAAACCCGCGCAAAGTTTTTACGTTCTACGTAAAAGTCCGTCGCGGGGCGGGTCATTCGACCGCGGAGAGTTCCTGCACCTGGTCGGGGACGAGGACGGGGGCGGCGGCGCCCTGGATCCAGTACTGCCGGCCCTTGACGAGCACGGGCTTGTCCTGGAGGCTGCGGAACTTGCTGGCCTCGCCGTAGACGTGGCAGAGGATCTGCCAGCGGTTGTCCAGCCAGCGCACGACGCGGTAGCGGGTGGGGGCTTCGTTGATCAACGGCGCCGCGCGCAGCTCGCCCGATACCTCCACCAGCCGGCCCTGGCCTTCGAGCGGAATCAACTTGAGGTTCGCGGGCGGCGGCACCGGGATTTCGCGCACGATTTCTTCCGTTTCCGGCACCGAGGGCGCCACGATGGGCGTGGGCAGGTCCGCGGGCGGCGGCGCGGCCGTTTCCGGCGCCAACGTCGGCTCCGCCGGCTCGGTGGCCTTGGTTTTGCCTTTTTTGGCCTTCTTTTCCGCTTTTTCGGCCTTGGGGGGCTCGTTTTCGGCGATTTCGGCCTCTTTTTCGGCCCTTTTGGCCTTTTGGGAGCCGATTTTGGCCGATTTTTCGGGTTCGGGAGCCGCGGCGGCCGCGCCGGAGAGGATTTCGACGTAGTCGCGGCTGATCCAGAGCCGCGCGTTCGCCGGCGGGGCGATCTTGAGCCATTCGGCGACTTCCTCGCCGCGCGGTTCGACGGTCGCGCCCAGTTCGAGGGTGCAGACGACGTTGTAGTTGATGCCCGGGCCCGCGCGGACGTTCACGCGGTTGGCGCCGATGGTGTTGGCGGGCTGCTGGACGAAGCTCTTGGTGACCCACAGGTCCGCATGCGCCGGCGCGGCCACTTCGACCCATTCCTCGCCGATTTCATAGGCTTCGAGCCGCGCGTCGTAGGCGGCCTGGGCGACGACTTCGGCGGTCAGCAGGGCCTTGGCCCGCAGGTTGACGTTGTCGGCCGTGACGCGCACGGGGGTTTGGGCGGCGGCGGCGACGGCCGCGGTCCACAGCGCGGCGCCAAACAGGAATTTGATCGAGTTCATGGCCGGGAAGCATACGGAGCGGCCGCGCGTTCCGCAATTCTGAATTATTGCGCCGCGCGGCCGTTTGGGGTAGAACCACCCATCATGTCAACCACACCGAAACACAAGGGCCTGGGCCGGGGACTGGACGCGCTGATCAAGGGCGGGGCGACGCGCCCCGGGACCGCGCCGGCGCCGAAACCCGCCGCCGCGGCGCCGGCCGCGCCGGCGGCCAAGGCGGAGCCGGGGACGAAGGCCAAGGGCACCGTGCACCTCGTGCCCGTCCACAAGATCCAGAAGGGCCCGTGGCAGCCGCGGCGCCGCTTCGCCGAAGAGGCCTTGAAGGAACTGGCCGATTCCATCCGCGAAAAGGGCGTGCTGGAGCCGGTGTGGCTGCGGCGGGCGGGCGAGATTTTCCACCTGATCGCCGGCGAACGGCGCTTCCGCGCGGCGCAACTGGCCGGCCTGCCGGAAATCCCCGCGCTGCTGCACGAGGTGAGCGACCTCGAAGCGCGCGAGCTGGCGCTGATCGAAAACCTGCAGCGCGCGGACCTGGATCTGATCGAAGAGGCCGAGGGCTACCGCGACCTGATGCGCGAGGCCGGCCTCACGCAGGAAGACGTCTCCAAGCGCATCGGCAAGGCCCGCGCCACGGTGGCCAACGCCCTGCGCCTGCTGGATCTGTCCGACGCCGTCAAGCGGGCGCTCTCCGAGGGCGCGCTCACCGCCGGCCACGCCAAGGTCCTGCTGGGCGCCGCGGCCGGCGACCGCGACCTGCTGGCCGCGCGCGCCATCGCGCAAGGCCTCTCCGTGCGCGCGCTGGAAAAACTCGTGGGCGATCTCGGCCGGCCCAAAGCCGGCAAGAAAACCGCGGAACCGGCGAAGCCCGCCGCGGCGGGCGACGAAAAAAGCGCGCGCCAGCTCAAGTTCCTGGCGGACCGCATGCAGCAGGAGCTCGGCACGAAAGTGTCCCTGACGCCCGCGCGCGCGCTGCCCGACGGCAAGCGCGAGATGGGCCGCATCGTGATCGAGTTCTTCGACAACGAAGACCTCTCGCGCCTGCTGGAAACGCTGAACCTCGGCGACCTGGCCTGACGGAGTCGCGGGCGATGCCGGCGGCGTTCGACGAACGGCGGGAGGCGCAGGCGCGGGCCTACGACCGCGGCCAGGCGCTGCTGTACCTGCTGCGCTTCGCGCTGCTGTTCGCGCTGGCCGCCGTCTTCTGGACGTCCGGGGGATCGCGGGAACTCGCCGCCGGCCTGCGCAACTGGTTTCCGCATCCCTTCGCCTGGCCGCTGGTCTGCGCGGGCCTGGCGGCGCTGGCCACGTTCGGCTACGAAGTCGCGCTTTTTCCGTTGGCCGTGCTGGCGGATTACGTCCTCGAGCGCCACGGCGGGCGCCTGCACGTCGAATTCGGCGCGTGGCTGCGGGGCTACGTCGCCACGCTGCTGATCGAAACGGGGCTGATGGCGGCGGCGTTCACGGGGCTCTACGTGCTGATGCGGCTCTATCCGGTCTGGGGCTGGCTGGCGGCCACGGGTGCCTATGCGCTGCTGGTGCCGGGCCTGGGCGAGTGGGGACCCTCGTGGCTGCTGCCGCGCGTGCGCCCGCCCGTGCCGGCGGACGATCCGGAGCTGGAGCGCGAGCTGCGCCGCGTGGGGGAAATCGCCGGCCTCGAGATCGCCGGCGCCGCGTGGTGGGATTTCGAGCACCAGGAGGAACTCGACGACGTGCGCCTGGCGGGGTGGGGCCGGCGCCGCCGCGCGGTGTATTCGGCCGCGGCGTGGCGGGGCCTCGGCCGCCGCGAACAGGTGTTCCTTGCTGCGCGCCACGCGGCGTGGCACCGGCGCGGCGCGGCCTTCGGCCTGATCGCGCTGCAGGTGGCGCTGACCGGCGGCGTTTTCTGCGGCGCCGCGCGGCTCGTGGACTGGGCGGCGCGCGCGCGCGGCCTGCCGGG
>CALKWZ010000011.1 GCA_938003985.1 uncultured Verrucomicrobiota bacterium
TTGGCGGCGAAGACTTCCAGCTCGATCCGGGTCAGGCCTTTTTGGAAGGCGTCGGCGACGGTGGCGGCGAGCAGGCGCGCACCGATTTTTTGGCCGCGGTAGTCGGGCAAGATTCCGATCCCGAGGCGGCCGATATGCGTCATGCCGGGGCGTTCGTCGCGGACGACGTCGCACCAGCCGACGACTTTTCCGTCGTGCAAGGCGTAGAATTGGCTCCAGCCCTTGGCGAGGACCTGGGCGATGAATTTCCGGGCGGATTCGAGCGGCGGGGCTTCGAGAAAGATCAAATAGCGGTGCTCGCGGGCGACGACGTCCAGCGCCTGCCGGAAGCTGTCGGCCAGATCGAGGGATGCGGGCTGGATGACGATGTCCATGGGGCGATTCCAATCGATAAATCATAGACCGGGGGAAGGAAAGAAGGACAGCCATTTAACGCAAAAGGCGCGAGGGTCGCCCACCGTCGCCAAGGCTATGGTGGGCACGCAACAGGAGCGCAAACGCCGGACAAGGATCCGGGAAATGGACGAGGAAGCCCAAAAATCGCGAAAATCAGCTCAAAACAGGCGATATTCATCAAAAAATGGGCAATAATGGCCATGAATCCGCAAAAACGCATCGAAAATGGCCCAAAATCGCGATTTTTTGGAAAATGGCCGGACGCTGGCGAACTTTTGCGTTGAAAAAACGGGCTACGGGGCGGTTTGGACCAAGGCGAGGCGGGCGAGGGCGTCGTCGATGATCAGGCTGGCGGGGGCGGCGCTCCAGAGCTGGATGGGCGTGGAAATGCCCATGGGCACGGGTTGCCAGATGGCGTTCGAGGAATCGGCGGGGGCGTACTTGAACACCTCCGAAGTCGCGAGGGGTCCGAGCTTCGGCAGGGCGATCCGGGCCTTTTCGAAAACATGCCGGAACAAGGCGACGTCGGCGGGCGTCATCCCGTGGCGGAGGGTGCCGTCGTCCGCGACGTTTTTCAGGGCCTGTTCGCGGAGACCGTCGAGCAGGGCGAAGAGCACCCAGGGCCAGGCGGCGCGGCCGTGGTATTCGTCCGGGCCGAACTTGACCCAGGCGTTTTTCCAGCCGTCGCGCAGGGCGGGGACGTCGCGAAGAACGTAGGCGGCGGAGGAAACGGCGAAGGCGCCGTCGTCGTCCCAGAAGCCGAGGCCGAAGGGATACGGCAGCAGCAGCGGGCGGAGAATCTCGCGGACCTGGGCGATGTCGGGATCGCCGAACAGGAGCAGGAACACGTCGTCGCTGTGCGGGACGGCCAGGGGCGTGCCGTCGGGGAACAGCAGCAGCGCGGTGAAGTCGAATCCGCCGGCGACGGCGGCGGGCGCGCGGTCGCCGCGCAGGAATTCGGCGACGGAGACGCCGTCGGCCCGGCATCGCAGCGCGGCAGCGCGTTCGCGTTCGCCGCGGACACAGTCGCCCCAGGTGGCGTCGCCCGCGGCGAGGCCGTCGAGATGCCGCGCGAGGTCGCGGCGGATTTCATCCGCGCCGCGGCGCACGAGGAACAGTTCGCGGACGCGCGCGCGGTCCCACGCTTCCAGCGCGGCGGCGAAGCGGACGGGGTCTTCGAGATGGGCGCGGACGGCGTCGAGGCCCGGCCGTTGCGCGAGGTCGCGCAGGAAATCCCCCAGGCCGAGGGCGTCGATCCGCGCGAGCATGTCGCGGATGGCGGCGATGGCCAGCGGGAGGAGGTTGACGTTGACGTCCTCGGAGCGGACGCCGAAGGGCAAGTGGTAGGTGTCGCGCCAGTTGGCGGCGTCGGCGACGGTCGGCACGAGCGCGCCGCGCAAGGCGAGGAATTCGGCGCGGCGTTCCGCAACGATCCGCCCGGGCGCGAGGCCGGGATTTTGCACGCGCAGGGCCTGCCAGCCCGCGACGAACGGCGCGGCCGCCGCCAGCAGGTAGTTCCAGTTCCGCAGGAGCGACGCGAGGTTCGTTTCGGCGCGCCCGAGCACGGCGTGGTCCGCCTGCAGCCACGCAGCAAGTTCGGCGTCGCCCGTTTCCCGGAACCAGCGGGCGGCGGCGGACGGATACATGAACGTGGGATCGAGGACGTCGAAGAAGGGATGCGCGGGAACGGCGCCGGCCAGGATCGTTTCCATCGTCGCGCGGGCGGCGGCGAGGTTGCCGCCGTCGTATTCGCAGAAAAACCGTTAGAGGGCATCCATCGCCGCCCGGTCGTCGGTCCATTCGTCGGTGACGTCGACGATGCCCGCTTCCGAAATTTCGTTGGCGACGCTTTGGATGCCGACGCGCTTGGCCAGCGGGGACAGGACGGGCCACATGATGCGCAGCGCGATCAGCGTGTCGCGGCCGAAGTAGGACAGGAAGTTCCAGGAACCGGCGAGGAATTTTTCGCGGTAGGCCAGGAATTCGAAGTTGCGGATCGCCTCGGCGAAGGCCGGATCCCGCGCGGCGAGTTCCCGGCCGCGGTCGTTCACGAGTTCCGCGAACGGCAGCGGCGTCAGCGGTTCGAAATCGACGGAGGCGCGGACGACCGCGCGGAGCGGCGCGGCGCCCGCGCCGGGCGCCCGGGAAAAAACGAGTCGGTCGGCGTCCGCGCGCAGGGCGGTGCCGGGGCCGGCGGCGAACGCGAGCCGGTAGCGGTGGCGGCCGTCCAGCGCGCGGCGGACGAACGCGCACGGACCGCCGGGGGCGTCCGCCCGGGGGCCGTGGAGGTGCCCGCGGTCGGCCAGATCTTCCAGGGACAGGCCCAGCGCGGTTTCGACGGCGCGGATGTCGCCGGAAGCGAACAGATCTTTCAGGCGGTTTTCGCTGCGGCGGTCGGGATCGAGGCCGAACCGCGCCATCAGCGTGTGGTGCAGGAGCACGGATGCGACGGGGACGGCGACTTCCGGCCGGTCCGTGGCCAAGACGAATGCGACGCCGCGCTGGCCGTCCGCTTCGGCGAACGGGACGGGATCGTTTTCGAGGCGCCAGCCGGCCGGCTCCGCGGTCTCGAAGACCAGCGCCGATTTGCCGGCGGGGAAGGCGACGACGACGCGGCGGCCCTCGCCGCCGGCGGGAAGCTGCACGTGGGCGGCGACGCGGGTTTGCACGTCCCGCACGAGGACGTTCTCGAATTCGCCTTCCCGTTTCCGGATCGACAGCGCGGCCATGGATTCCCCTTTCGACGCCGGACGGCGCAGGCCGGTCCGACCGCGGGAGAATGAGCCTCGCGCGAGCGGGAGTCAACGCCAACCGGAGCCGGGCCAGGACGATTCCCGCGGAAAAGCGGGTGGCGCCGCCGGATCAGGCCGGGCCGAGGGGATTGACGATCTTGGAGAGGTAGTTTTCCAGCTCGCGGCCGTAGTCGGTGTCCTTGCCGGCGAGGGTGAGCTGCTTGTGGAGCATGGCGAGGCCGGTGCTGCCGACTTCGGCTTCTTCGGCGGTGGCGAAGCGGCCGGCGACGTTCGGGTCCAGCAGGCGCTGCAGCAGGAGCAGGAACTGGGCGTTCTGGCGGACGTGCTCCGGCAGCAGGTCGTAGAGCCGGCCGGGCAGCTCGCGCTTGGCCTGGAGCAGGGCAGGCTCGTTCTGGCCCATCTCGGGCGGGAACAGCCGCTCGCCGCGGAGCATCTCGAGCCCGACGAGCCCGAGGCTGTAGAGATCGGACTGGGTCCGCGCGACGCGCTCGGCGTGGGTCTCCGGCGCCATGTAGACGGGCGTGCCGAGCAGCAGCGTGATTTTTTCGTCCACCAGCGTCGCGCGGCCGTAGTCGATCAGCTTCACGTAGCCGAGCCGGTCGATCATGATGTTGGCCGGCTTGACGTCGGAATGGATGAACCCCATTTCGTGCAGGGTTTCGAGGCCGCGCAGCACCTGGCGCAACACGTAGAGGGCGATGCCGGGCTGGATCATGCGCCGGCCGTTTTCCTGGCGGAAGATGACGTCGTTGAAGCGCCGCCATTCTTCGTCGGTGGAGCGGGCGCGGACCTGGTCGGAATGGACGCCGTCGAGCAATTCGCGCAGGGAAATGCCGTCGACGACTTCCATCTGGACGTAGCCGATGCCGTTGCTTTCCTCGTAGACGTCGGGGGCGACGAGGGCGGGGTTCTTGACGAGCTGGAGCTTGGAGGTCTGGGCGGCGATGCGGCCCATGTCGGTCCAGTATTTCTTGGCGCTGGCGTAGATGCCCGGATCGAACAGCTTGATGGCGTGGCGGGTGACGCAGCCGCGCGCGCCTTGGCGCAGGCCGAGGAACACGATGCCTTGGCGGCCGCGGCCGAGTTCGCGCGGGAAACGGTAGGCGACGGGGTAGTGGATGGCGCGCGCGGCGAGAATGGCCCGGTAGTTGGCGGTCAGTTGGCGGCTGCCGGCGCCGGAGCCGCCGACCGCGCGCGGCACCAGGTCGCGCAAAATCGACGGCTCCGAGGCGGAACTCGGATCCGCGACGGCCGTGGTGGCGTCGAGCGAGGCGCCCGGCACGACTTCCAGCGCCGTGGTCTTGTCGAATGAAACGGGGGTGGACACGATGGAGAGTTTACCGGAAGGCGCGGGTTTGGCAATATCGCCCGCCATGAAATCCGCCCCCGCCGACTATTTCCGCCGCGAGCGCGCATTCCGGCTCCGGGCCTTTCCCGGCGCCGCGGCCGCGGACTGGGCGGACTGGCTCTGGCAGTTGCGCCACCGCGCGCGGACGGCGGCGGCGGTCGCGCGCGCGCTGGACCTGTCCCCGCGCGAACGGCGGGCGCTGGCGGCGCCGGAAACCTGGCGGATGCCGCTGGCCATCCCGCCGTATCTGCTGGGCCTGCTGGCCGCGGAGCCGTCCGACGGCCCGTTGCGCCGGACGCTGCTGCCCGACGCGCGCGAGGCCCGCGTCGCCGCCGGCGAGCGGCGCGATCCGCTGGGCGAGGAAGCCCATCAGGTCGCGCCCGGCCTGATCCGGTCCTATCCCCGCAAGGCCCTGCTGCTGGCCACGGCCGACTGCGCCTCGTTCTGCCGCTATTGCACCCGCGCGCGCACCGCGGGGCGGGCCGGGGCCGATGGGACGGCGGCGCTGGCCTGGCTGCGGGCACATCCGGAAATCCGCGACGTGCTGGTTTCCGGAGGCGATCCGCTGACGCTGGGGGATGCGCAACTGGAACGCCTGCTGCGGCAACTGCGGGCGATTCCGCACGTGGAACTGATCCGCCTCGGCACGAAAATCCCCGCGGCGCTGCCGCAACGGGTGACGCCCGCGCTGGCGAAGATGCTGAAGAAATACAGGCCGCTGTGGCTGAGCCTGCACTTCACGCATCCGGCCGAACTGACGCCGCGCGCGGCGGAGGCCTGCGGCCGCCTGCTGGACGCGGGGATTCCGCTGATGAACCAGACCGTGCTGCTGCGCGGCATCAACGACGATCTCGAAACGATGCTGGCCCTCAATGAAGGGCTGTTGCGGCTCGGGGTGAAGCCGTACTACCTGCACCAGGGCGATCTGGCCGCCGGCACCGCGCACCTGCGCTCGACCGTCGCGAAAGGCCGCGCGATCCTGCGCGCGATGTGCGGGCGCACGACGGGCTACGCCGTGCCGCACTTCATGTTCGACCGCCCCGGTGGCGGCGGCAAAGTGCCGCTGGGCCCGGCCTGGCCCGGCTGAGCGGCGAATCCACCCCCGAAAACGGCCCTGCGGCCGCCGCAACGGCATCCGGCGCTCAATATGCGCATCCCATAGACGACAAGCAAATTGCGACGGGGGAAAATCGTTCCGTCGAGCGATTATTATGTTTGCATTAGATTTGCATTGTTTCATTGTTATATCCGGAAAACGGGCCGATTGCGGAAGAAAAGCGAGGCGAGCGAGAACCAAATCGGGCTTCGGGGAACTGAAGCCGAGGAGACGACGGGACCGGAATCGGGAGGCGCACCATGAACGGCTGGAACGACTGGATTTACTTCTGGGCCATGGCGACATGCGGGGGCGTGGCGGCGTTTCCTTTTCGGGTGGCGCGCGACAGGCGAATCTGGCCGGTGGCCACGATGGTCCTGGGACTGGGCGTCTATCTGGCCGGGGGCGGCGGAGAACCCACCGGCGAGGCGGCGGCCGCGGCGCTGATGATGTTTCTGTGGTTGAACGGCATGGCCAAGCTGGGCTTGCTGCAAGTGTGGACGGCGTGGACGGGAGGGAGCCGGCGGCGGATGCAGGCCGTGCCGCAGCGGCGGATCCAATTGGCCTTGGCCGCGGCGATCCTCGTGGGCTGCGCGCAGTGGTTTTCCGCGATGGGCGGCGAGTGGATCCGGTTGCGGGACACCTACGGCACGGCGCGCCTCCGGGCCGTCCAGTCCGTCCGCTTGTCCGGCGCGGACGACGCGGCGGTTTCGCCGCCGAAAACCGCAACGCGCGCCGGCGGCGGGTGAGCGCTCAGGCGCGGGAAAGTTTTTACGTTCTACGTAAAAATCGCGGAAACTTTTTACGTACTGGCGGTGTCTAGGGTGAAGTGCACGAAAGTTCCAAGGCCAAGTCTCGGTTCGA
>CALKWZ010000012.1 GCA_938003985.1 uncultured Verrucomicrobiota bacterium
TGTCCTTTCGTTCCGGGGTTTGAGAAATCCTTTGCAGGCTCTTGAGTGCGTCGCCGATGCGCGACTCGATCGCCGCGGCCTCGGCCCGAACCGCCCGCCGGTTCCCGGCCCAACTGCCGTCGGACAGACAGCATTCGAGGGACCGCAGCGTCAGCGCGCCGCGCAGAGCCTTTTCGATCCGGGGCACAAGCGCCGCCAACTCACCCGCGCGGTCCGTGAGACGTTGTTCTTCCATCGCTCAGCCCTCCACGCTCAGCCGGCCGCGCCGCCAGCCGTCGATCAGGAGGCGGACCGGAAAGACGATCGCAACCTCGCGCAAGAGATCGTAGCCCCAGCACGTCTCGCCCCGGATAGCTTCGACGCGCAGCCATCGCCCCCGCCCGCGAAACACCCGCCGCAGGTGTCGCCGGCCATCGCCAAGCGCCTCGCCCGCGTCCAGCAGGAAGCGGCCGAAGCCGCCCGGCGCGCCGCCGCGGCGCGCCAGGCCGAAGCGGACGCCCCGCTCGTCGCGGGCTCCGGCATCCACAGCCAAACCAGCGATGGCCGCGCGACGGAATCCGCCTTGCGGCGCACGACCGCGATCCTGCCGCGGATCGGCGCGATGGATTTGAAGCTCTCCGAGTGGCCGCGGCTGCCCCTGCCCGGCTTCGCGCCCGTCCAGCGCACCGGCGCGCCCCTGCGCGCCAAGCTGCGCGCCCGGCGCGAAGTCCGCGACGCCCTCGTCGCCCAGACCTTCCTGCAGCCCCCCAAGGGCGCGCGCTGACGCGCCGCCGGGTCACCGCCCCGGCCTACAACACAGGACGCAGAAACGCGGGACAGTCTTTTATTCCCCGCCGCCGCCGGGCAAGACGTCGTAGGCGTACGCGATCGCTTCGCCGATCACGTCCCGCACGCCTTCCGAACACCGCCACCAATCTTCCCCGTCGTACTCCGCCGGCGCCAGCGCCACGCTGCCCACCTCCGCCCGCCCCGCGAACGCGGCGCGGAACGCCCGCCAGCTCCGCCGCGCATGCGGCCCCTCGCTCGCCAGATTGAACGCCCCCGCCGCCGCCCCCGCCGCCCGCAGCGCCCGCGCCGACTCCCGCGTCCGCCCGCGCCGCACCTTCTCCGCCGGCACCGCCGCCAGCTCGAATTTCGCCCCCAGCCCCAGCGCGTCCATCCGCGCCTGCGTCATCTCCGCGTAGGTTTTCCATTGCGCCAGATAACTGCCGGTTTCCAGCGGCCCGCCCGTCGCCACGATTTTCTTCACCCCGTTCGTGGCCGCCCACTCCGCGGCTTGCGCCAGCAGATCGTCGCTGACCCACCCCTCCACCACGAGCGTCTCCGCCGGCACCGGCGCCTGCCGCGCCAGGAACGGATAGAGCGACGCCCAAGCAAAGCCCGCCCCGGCCGCCAGCAGCACCAGCCCCAGGCCGCAGCCTGTGCCCCGCCCGCGGCGCATCACCGGATCTTCCGGGTCTTCGGCAGCCGTTTCGGCGGCATGTCCCCCGGCGCGTTCTTCAGGTCCGGCACCTGCATCAGCTTGCCGCAGGTGGGACACTCCACCAGCTCGCCCAGCAGCTCCCGCCCCGCGTCCACGTGCTGTCCGCAGTCCGGACACGCAAACTTCAGCCCGATGACGTCCTTGCGCGATATTCTCCACGGTTTCATGGTCGGATTGTGCGCCAGCCGCGCTCCGCTTGGCAAGCGCACAGGTTCAAGGTTAAAGGTTCAAGGTTCAGGGTTCACGGTTCAAGGTTGGAAGTCGGGAGTTTCGGAGTATCGGAGTGCAGAATGGAATGCCTTCGATCCGCAGGACGTGGCACCGCGGGAAAGGCCATCGCCCCACCGCCAGGACGTGGCACGCCGGGGATTTCTTTGGGATTTGGACGGGGCTGTTGCGCGAAAATAACCTGCGAATTTTTCGGAGATGCCGTTTTGCGGCCGACCCGAGCGGTACTCGTGTACGCGAGAGGTCGGCCTCGAAGCGGCAGAACGAAAAAGGCGCGGGTTGGTTTTCGCGCCGTCCAAATCCCAAAGAAATCCCCGTCTTCCCTCCTTTCCCCGCTCTCGCCTCCGTCCCCGCCGCCGCCCGCTAAAACGCTTCCACCGCCCCCGCCCGAACCCGCCCCTTCCCGGTTGCCCCGCCCTCGCCCCCATGCTACATTTCTCCCCCATTCCAGATCCAGAACCGCACGGAGCCCCACCATGGCGAAATTCAAATACATCGGCCAATCCCTCACCCGCCCCGACGCCATCAACAAGGCCCTCGGCAAATCCCAATACCTCGACGACCTCCGCCTCCCCGGCCTCCTCCACGCCGCCATCCTCCACCCCGACTTCGCCCACGCCGAAATCCTCTCCATCGACACCTCCGCCGCCGAAAAAATGCCCGGCGTCGTCAAGGTCGTCACCGGCCGCGACTGCAAGACCCTCTACGGCGACAACGTCAGCGACATCTCCCCCATGGCCGTCAAGAAGGTCCGCCACATCGGCGACCACGTCGCCGCCGTCATCGCCGACACCAAGCGCCACGCCGTCGAAGCCCTCAAGGGCATCAAGGTCGAGTACAAGCCCCTGCCCGTCTATACCGACGCCCGCGCCGCCCTCGCCAAGGACGCCGTCCTGATCCACGACCACGCCGAAAACTACTGGCACCTCCCCGGCCTTGGCGCCGTCCCCGGCACCAACATCGCCAACACCTACCGCCTCAAGAAGGGCGACATTAAAAAAGGCTTCGCCGAAGCCGACGTCGTCGTCGAAGGCGAATTCGTCTATCCGCACGGCTCCTGCGCGGCCATCGAGCCCCACGGCGCCATCGTCCGCTTCAACGAAGACGGCACCATCGACGCCTGGTCCTCCTCCATCTGCCCCTTCATCATCCGCGACGACCTCGCCCACGCCTACCACAAGCCCTCCTCCATGGTCCGCGTGCGCATCCCCGAAATCGGCGGCTGCTTCGGCTACAAGTCCGACATCACCGTCGAGCAGACCGTCGCCTGGATCGCCTCCCACGTCCCCGGCCGCCCCGTCAAGTGGATCGCCTCCCGCCGCGAAGACTTCACCAGCACCCTCATCGGCCACGGCTTCCGCCACAAGATGAAGATCGGCGCCAAGCAGGACGGCACGCTCGTCGCGATCCAGGCCGACATCCTGCATTCCACCGGCGCGTTCTCCGACACCGGCATCCACGTCTGCAACGCCGCCACGCACAACTGCACCGGCCCCTACGAATTCCCGCACGCCCTGCTCGAATCCAAGTGCGTCTACACCAACACGCCCCCCGTCGGCGCCTTCCGCGGCTACGGCCACCAGGAAGGCCACTTCGCCGTCGAGCGCCTCATGGACGTCCTCGCCCGCAAGCTCCAGATGTCCCCCTTCGCCCTGCGCGAGAAAAACTACCTCGGCCCCGGCAAGCAGAACGCCGCCGGCGAGCGCTACTACCCCACCAACGGCTCCGTCCTCGAATGCCAGGAAAAGGTCCGCGCCGCCGTCTTCGCCGGCGACAAGCCCAAGGAGGACGAAAACTACTTCTACGGCCGCGGCTTCGCCGCCCTCATGAAGTCCCCCAAAGGCGCCCCCTTCTCCTCCAAGTCCTGCTACCTCAAGATGAACCCCGACGGCTCCGTCGTGATCAACATGGGCGGCGCCGAAGTCGGCCAGGGCCTGCGCATGGCCGTCCAGCAGATCGCCGGCGAAGCCCTCCAGATCGACCCCGCCAAGATCCGCGTCTACCAGGAAATCGACACCCAGTACTGCCCCTGGGAATGGCAGACCATCGGCTCCATGTTCACCACCCAGGGCGGCCGCGCCCTCGTCCGCGCCTGCAACAAAGCCATCGCCATGCTCAAGGAAACCGCCGCCAAGGCTCTCCTCGTCGACGTCGACCACCTCGACTACGACGGCCAGCGCGTCTTCCTCAAGCACGACCCCGACCTCGGCATTCCCATCCAGCGCCTCATCCACGGCTACATCACCGAGACCGGCATCACCATCGGCGACGTCGTCCATGCCGTCTCCGACGCCCGCCTCCCGCGCTACTCCAACCCCGACGCCGACGGACGCGGCGGACTCGGCGTCGAATACACCTTCGGCGCCCAGGCCTGCCAGATCCGCATCGAAAAGAAGACCGGCAAGATCCTCGTCGATCACTTCGCGTCCTCCTTCGACGTCGGCACCGTCATCAACCCCAAACAGATCCGCGGACAGATCGCCGGCGGCGTCATGATCGGCCTCGGCGCCTCCCTGCACGAAGAGATCAAGTACGACGCCGACGGCAAGATCCTGAATCCCTCGTTCGGCAAGTACCGCTTCCCCAACATCAAAGACGCCCCCGGCAAACAGACCATCGAATGCGTCGAAAACCCCGGCGAAGTCGGCCCCTTCGGCGCCCGCGGCATCGGCGAGCATCCGGTGGTCGGCGTCGCCCCCGCGGTATTGAACGCCATCCAAGACGCCACCGGCCTCGAATTCCACGAAATTCCCGTGACGCCGGAGAAGGTTTTGGCCGCTCTCGCGGCCAAAAGCTAGTATTCAGGAGTCAGGAGTCAGAATTCAGAATGCGGATCGAAACCCTTCTGAATCCTGAATACTGGATTCTGAATGCTCGCGCCGCCAGGCGCGGAATCCGCGTTGTAGCCGGCCTCGCTGAGGCCGGGGCCGTTCGGATCATGTAGGCCAGCCTTGCATGGCTGGCGGCTTGCCACGCCCAGGCGTGGGCTGTTCATTTGGAGTGCGGCGGCTCGACGCCGCTTTCGCCCCCGATCAAGGCGGCCCGGCCCATCCCCCCATCCTGTAAATCCTGTTAATCCTGTTTAAAATCTCCGCCTGAGCCCGTCCCGGGGTTTTGCACGGCTGTTGTAGGCCCCACCCTTTTACGGGTGGCGGGCTGTTGCGCCCCGATCCCGCCGGGGATGCAACCCCGGCCTACATCCCGCCCATCATTGTCCCCATTCTGAATCCTGAATACTGGATTCTGAATACTGCGCCCCCCCCGGGCGCACGCCCCCCGTTGCGGCTCAAAGTTCTTACGTTCTACGTAATTTCCCCTGAAACTTTTTACGTTCTACGTAATTTTCGGGCCCGATTTTTACGTACTACGTAATTTTGGGCCCCCGTTTTTACGTACTACGTAAAACCCGCCCCGGCCGCCGCCGTAGCCGCGCCTCCCGACTCGTTAGGTCGGGACATTGCCGCCCTGTCCCCCGGCTGCCCATTCTGAATCCTGACTCCTGAATACTGCGCCCTCCGGGCGCACTGGACACCCCGCCACTCTTTTGCTACTCTTTGCCCGTGAATTCGGCGCTTTTCCAATGAAAGCCTTCGTCGGGATAACCGATCGCGAGTGGTTCGACCTCCTCAGCCACCGCCCTTTCCCCGCCCCACCACACGTCCAACGCTTAATCGAACCCCTCATCAGCCGGATAACATCATTTCATAGGACTGCCCCCTTTAGATGACCCCTTTAGATTCCCATGAGAATATTGCAGATGAATATCTCGTAGATGTTGAGGCGACCGTTGCCGCTTTGAGGGAAAACAAAAGGCCATACATACTTGAAGGGTCATTCTTCATGCCGAATCCTAACTATATACATGATTTATCAACTATGAAATACACATGAAAAAATACCATACAAGTAAAACCCACAAGCCCTCGCCACACAAGAAACCCGCCTCAAAAATCGCAACGTTTGAACAATGCATGCGCTTTGCGGCGAATCATATCGTGCGATTCGGCGATACAGATATATTTCCGTATCCAATTGAGAGGCAAGTTATTCGAGACGAGATAGAAGATGTAGTTCAACTGCTTACGACAATACATAAGAATTTCCTCGATAATGTTCGCGACATGCCCGTTGAGAGCGAGCGCTTGCTTCAAGCCGTTGGCTACACAGGATTCCGACAGGGCACCCAAATTGATCCAATATGGAATACTTACCTGTTGGGACTATTGACCCACATTGGGCCAGATATTGAGGCTGCACGCGTTCCCGCAACTAAGGACATCGTATTTTCATATCGCTTTAAGCCCGATCAAAAGAATTTCGCGATATTTTCGAAAGACTACGGCTGGACAACATTTCAAAAGCGAGCGGTCGCGCTTGCAAGGAATTTCAAATACGTACTTACATGTGACATATCTGATTTTTACCCTCGCATCTATCATCACCGCCTTGAGAACGCCCTAAAGAAGGCCACAATAAATACACAGGCCATAACACAGATTAATAAAATATTGTCGGAACTTTCCAGGGGCGCTTCTTATGGGCTTCCTGTAGGGGGCCCCGCCGCACGCCTACTTAGCGAATTACTACTTAATCGGGTAGACCGTCTACTTATCACCAGGAATATAGCATTCTGCAGATTTGTTGATGACTATCATATCTTTGCCCATACAAAGGAAGAGGCATACTCTAGCCTCATTTTCTTGTGTGAGTCATTACTAGAAAACGAAGGGCTCACTCTTCAGAAAACCAAGACCCGGATTATGTCGGCTGCTGAATTTCTCGAAAGCTCTTCGTTTTCAGACGAAGGCCGGGGTGAAGATGAAGAGGAAGTAGTTAAACGCAATTTTCTCACACTACATATTCACTATGACCCGTATTCCGACACCGCTGCCGATGACTATGAAACCTTAAAAAAGGAGTTGAGGAAATTCGATATTGTTGGAATGTTGGCTGCGGAAATGCAAAAGGCCCGAATTGCTGAAAGCCTAACTCGCAAGCTTGTTAGAGCCATACGCCATCTTTCAGCTCCGTTGCGCGACAGTGCAATTTCTTCATTAATGGACAATCTGCCCACTCTGTATCCAATATTTCCAACGGTGATGATGGTCGTCCGTGATGTTTTAACCGCGATTTCATCAAAGACTCGGATTAAGGTATTTGCAGCAATTCGTACACTAGTCGCTCAAGATTCTTACCTTTGTGAAGTACCCGTAAACCTTGCATTTGCCCTAAGAGTGCTTGCGCATGACAATTCAGAGGAAACGGATGCGGCACTTATGAAATTGCACGGGAAGTCAGCATCTGCGTTGATCCGCCGTGATATTGTTCTGATTTTAGCACAGCACAATGCGGACTACTGGATATCTGCACAACTTAAGCGTTTCAGTAGTTGCACTACATGGGAGCAACGTGCACTTCTCGTCGCCTCATACATACTAGAAGACGAGGGCGAGCACTGGCGAAGACGAGTAAAAACGACCTTGTCGCCATTTGATCAGCTTATCATGAAGTGGTCTGGTAAAAGGAAACAAGCCGGGCGGGGAATAGAGCTCTGAATCATATGATATCTGAACGTAAATTTGCGGGCACATACACATCCTTCTGGAGCCAGTTGCTTCCACGAATGGATACATTCGTGCGACGAATGAACTGCTCGTGCGAGCGTTATTGCAAAGAAGTGTATGACATTTCTTCCACACATCGTGATAGGCGGGGAATTGTTAACGAATTGGCGTTTCGTATATTCCAGGAAGATCCCGCAAAAGCATGCTTAGCTCCCGCACATATTGCGACACTTGCCGAGAATGTTCGTGTGTACATTGAACGGCTTTCCAACGAACACGACGGCGTAGTCGAGTTGCCTGTTTCAGACGACGAGATCATGACGGCCCTTGCATTAGCAAATTCTCTCCGTACATATTTCCGCGATATATCCGCCGATAAACTGATTTTTTGGCCGCCATTTCCTGGTTGCGGAATTCTTCGCGCGTGTAAAGGCGATATTATTTCTGGATCGACACTTTATGAAATAAAGGCGGGCGACCGAAGCTTTCGAGTGACCGATGTTCGACAGATACTTGTATATTGTAGCCTTGACTATGCATCGAAGCGTTATGGACTGCAGTCTGTAACCCTTTTGAATCCGAGGCGTGGCGTATACTACAAGCTTTCAATCAAAAGTCTTGTAGAAGAGTGTGCCGGGCTCTCGCCTACGGATCTATTCGAGTCAATTCTTGAGTTTATCTCAAGTGATACTCCATCGAGATAAAAAAGGGGGCACCCAGTAGAGGTTCCGGTCAAACACAAAAAGTCCCTTTGAGCCGTTTCTAAAACGGACGCCTCAATTCACTTGTTCCGAACGGGCCTGTCACGCCATGGCGTGATCAACCGTGGCCACGTCCCGGCCGTCTTTTCCATGGTTTTCATCGCGCGGTTTGTTCAGTCACCCATCTGGTTCTTATCCCGCCTTCCTCTCCTGCCCCACCCCATCCCAACCGTCCAAAAGACACCTTTGTCAATTTTCCCATCAGCCTGACAACGCGCGCGTGCGGACAAGTCCCCCAGAAAGTAGGAGGACACATGCACGCCCAATCCAAAGACTTGTCCCAGATATACCTTGAACTGCGCTTTGCCTTCAGCGTCCGCACGAATCTCAGGATCCGGTTGTCCGGACTCCTGGCTATAATCATCGCACTGGCCAGGGCCCTTCTGTAAAGGATGCCCCCCAATAAAGGTTCCGGTTCCTCCTGAGGCGGGTCTTCCGCCACAGGCGGACAGGCCGACAAACCCCAAAAGTCCCTTTCTCCCCCGCGGGCGGCCAGGCGCCAAACGCGCGGCGCGCGTCAGACACTAGACCATAGCCCCCCGATTGTCCGTCTACGGTCTCCAGTCTATGGTCTCTAGTCTCTCCCCCCCTGCCCCTCCCCATCCCAACCGCCCAAAAGACACCTTTGACAATTTTCCCATCAGCCTGACAACGCGCGCGTGCGGACAAGTCCCCCAGAAAATAGGAGGACACATGCACGACCAATACATAGAACTTTCACAGACAAGCCTTCAACTGCGCTTTGCCTTCAGCGTCCGCACGAATCTCGGGATCCGTTTGTCCGGACTCTTGGCTATAATCGTCGCACTGGCCAGGGCCCTTCTGAAAATGGGGCCACCCAATAAAGGCTCCGGTTCCTCCCGAGGCGGATCGCCGCCGGGGGCGGTCAGCCCCCCCGCCGATTCCTGCAAGCCGGCTCTTTCTCCCGCAATTGCGCCGGCTTGTGCCGTCGCGACTGGTTTGCGATACTGCATAAAACTTATGGTTATCAAAAGGGCGAGCACAATGACGATGCGGGTGGCGAAAACGAGGGCCGTGGTTTTCGGGATTAGCCTGGGCCTGCTGGCGCTGCCTGTTCCCCTCGCCGCCGAAGAGGCCGTTCCGCGAAGCGTTGAAGACATTCTTCGATCCTGCGCCGATTTCTCCGCCGGCCTGACCAACTTCTACGTGAATTGCACATGCCTCTACGACCATGGCAAGCCCCGCTGCGAATCGTTCGAAATCACCGCCGCCCTGCCGGATCGCTTGCGCGTGCTTTCCGACGACTATTTCAATCCCGTGATTTGGAACTACTCGTTCGGCCAGGTTTCCATCTCTTGGCCATCGACCGGGGAATTGATCGAACACCCCGCCGCGATCACCAACTTTCCCTACGCGTCGCCGGAAGCTCCCGAAGAATTCGAACGGGGCCTCTGCCATTCCGATTTCCTGCCGGACCTGCTGGCCGGCCGGCTGGCGGACCGCTTGCTGGCCCAGGCGATCGACCCCGACGCGCCCAGCGACGGGCAGGCCTACCACTACAACAATTCCATTTGCTACGGCATCCGCATCCCTCAAGCCGACCAGACCGCTTATGAACTGCGCATCCAGCAAGGGCCGGAGCCCTTTCTTCTCAGCATCCGGCAGGTGATGGCTCGCGCCGAGCTGCAGTCCGATCTCGCCGTGGAAGAAAAAGCGCTGGCCGAGGAATGGTACGGCCAATGGCAGGTGGACGATCCGGCCAATCTGCGACAACTCACGGAAGCCGGTCCCGCCCCCGAACCGACGGAGGACGAGACGGCGCTCGTCGAAGATGCCGAAGCCCCGGCCGACGAAACCGCCCGCACCAACGGCATCCCCGCCCATACGGCTTCGTCCCATTACAAACGGCAAGACGCCTTCTTGAAACGAGTCTTGACGGACCATTTCGCGAAACGCGCCGATCCCCGGCTGGCCGATCGCGACCTGGTTTTGAATCTTCTGGACGATTATCGCCAGTATCTGCTGCACGACACTCCGCGGGAGGACGGCGTGCGGCTACAGCGGGAGGCCGAAGAGTTGCTAGACCGAAATCCCGACTTGCCGACGCTCCGTTACGTCGTCGCCTTGCTGGCGTATTTCAACGACCGGCGAGAAGGTGCGGCAGGCGTTTCCGTCATGCTGTTGCACGACAAAATCTATCCCTTGCTGGAGTCCGCGGGATCCGCCTTCCGATCCGGCCATTGGAAGAACCCTTATCTGGCCATGCGCACAGCGTACTGGCGCGCGTACATGAACCATATGCTCCCCGATCCGCAATGGGCGGAATCGGCCTGGGAACTGTATTTGAAACTGCTCGATGACTCTTGGTTCGTGCAGCAGAACGCCCCGGTTCTGGTGTCGGTCTGCGAAGATTTCGTCAGCGGCAAATACACTCCCATTTCACAGAAGACCCGGGGCATTCTGGCGGATATCGATCCCGTGAAAACCGCCAACCCCTGGCTGTACCATATGTTGTGCGGCGTCGTTTATCTGGCGGATGGCTGGGCTGCCGACGAATTTCTGCGCGCGCAGGATCCCAACATCCAAAGGGCCGTCGTCCATTTGAACACCGCATATCGCTTGGACCCCTCCCAGCCGGATGCGGCCACCTACATGATCTCCGCCATGTTGGCGCGTTGCCAGCACCTGGCCATGCGCAAATGGTTCGATCGGGCCGTCCAGGTCGAGATGGACCGTCCCGAGGCCTATAGTCGCTACGTGACTTGTCTCACGCCCCTCTGGGGCGGCACGGACGAGGAATGGTACGCCTTCGGCGAGGAGTGCCTGAAAACCGGGCGCTTCGACACTCCCGTGCCCGGATATTTCCTCGATGCCGTCCAGTCCATCAGCTGCCACAATGCCGATTCGCCGCTGGACGTGTACCGCCGTCCCGGATGCTATGAAAACCTGATGGCGCTCTTCGATGGCTGGCAGTCCGCGCCAGGCAACCGGAAAACCAAACGCTATTGGGCATCGCGGAAAGCCGCATACGCTTGGGCCTGCGGACGCTATTCCGAAGCTGCCGAAATCCTCGCCCACCTAGGCCCCAACTTCGACGATTCCGTCCTGCCGGAGTTGAACTTGGACCGAGAGCAGCTCCGCAACGAGGTCGAACTCCTTTCCAGCCCCCATCGCGCGAATGCGGAACAGGCGTTGTTACTCCTCGCCCAGGGGGATCTTGCCGGCGCCCGGCAGGCGCTGGAACCGGCGTTGGCCGGCCTTGAAGAGGCGGATCCGTCGTGCCGGGCCTTCAACAATCTTCTTCGGAGCATTCAGACCCGGGAGTCGTTTCAAGCGGGGCAATGGGTTTCGCTCCTGCAACCCGGCGTCGTCGCCTGGAACAGCCCGGCCGGCAGCTGGCACCTTCGAAACGAAGAACTGGAAGGCCAAACGTTGAGCGACAAGCCCTCTACCGTTGAATGCCGTTTGCCCCTCGCGTGGAATTTCGAAATGCAAGGCATCGTTGAATTCGGCGAGAGTCTTCAATCAGAATGCGGGAATGCCGTTGGACGCACGTTGCAGCTCGAGCTGAAAGTCGCGAACGATGACCAATGCCCGCAATGCGGAATATCCCTGATGATCTACGAAAATCCGCCCCAGGCCAATATCCGCGGCATCGGCTCCGAGACAGGACAGGATCACGTTGCCGTACACGGCGTCCATTTTTCCAACCCCTCCTCCTTCCTCATTCAACAAACGAATAACCGGATCCGCGTGACGTGGAACGACCAAGTTCTGGCCGATGGGCTTGTCGTTCAGTCGCTGGACGGCCGGGAATATCCCTATTCACTTTCTTTCACTTGGGACGGCACCGAAGTCGGAAAACCAGGCGCGACGTTCACGTCGCTGAAAGTCCGGGGCGGCCCCTCGTCCGCCGCGGCGTTGCCCTCACCTGACGAGGTTCAGGTACCTCCGTCTGCCCGAAACCCTTGACGCCGGTTTCGCGCAAGGAGGACCGCCCTGACATTCACCATGCGCCCCGGACCCGGCCCCTTCCGCGGCGGACCTCCGCCATGGGCGAACAGGTTTCGACAAACCCCAAAAGTCCCTTTCTCCCCCGCGGGCGGCCAGCCCCTCACTTTAGACTTGAGACTATAGACTACAGACCAGAGACCCCGATTATCCGTCTACGGTCTCCAGTCTATGGTCTCTAGTCTCTCCCCCCCTGGCCCTCCCCCATCCCAACCGTCCAAAAGACACCTTTGACATTTTTCCCGCCGGCCGGACAAAACGATCAAGAACAGATCCTCACTCCATAAACCCCTTCCCCCATGTTTCGCCGTCAGGCAGCGCGATCAGCGCACGTCGGACATCCCCCTGCCATTTCTTTGGCATGGCGGCAAACGCTTCTCGCAACGTTTTCTGCTGACCGGAAGCGACCAGCGCCCGAATCACCAGTCCAGCCTGTCGCAGGTCATTCTCCCGCTTGACCGGCTTCTGCCTCCGGCCGGACACGATCAGTTTCAGCAGCGCGAAACGCGCCGGATGCGGCACGCTCACCTCCAGCCCTCCAAAGGGCAGGCGGAGAACGTCCTTGCAGAGGAAATCCATGAACCGCAACGGCTGGGCATTGATGCCCAACGCCCGCAGGTCGTAGGGCTTCTCGCTTCCTCGTCCCCGCTCCGGCACGATGAACTCCAGCATCAGTTCCGCATGCACGAACTGCATATAGCCCTTTTCGCCGCCGCGACGCAGGACGAAACCCAACGGGCCAAGAACCTGTTCGATATCGATCGGTTGCTTGAGTCGCAACGGAGTTGGCACCAGCAAATCGATGTCGCGGGTCCGGATGCCGGGCTCAAACGGAATCCCGGCGAAATAGTGCTTGTAGGCCAGCAGGCACCAGGATCCGATCAAAACCACGTGGTCCAGCACGCCCGCGCCCTCCAGCGAGCGGAACAAACGGTACACCAGGCGTTGCTGCTCATTCACCACGGGTGGCCTTCTCCAGATAGCGGATTTGCCCTTTCAGGTCTCGGATTTGCCGGCGGTAATCCGCCCGGCGCTGCTTGGCTTCCTCGTAGCGGCGGATTTCCGCGGCGGGCAATTTACCGAGATAGGCGAAGGCCACCTTGCCGGCTTTCCGCTCGGCCAGATAGCAATAGACCCGTCCGCCGACCTTCTTGCGCACCAAGGCCCCCGGCGGCAGCTTGCGCAAGGCGTCCTCGACGTCCGCCTTGATCCGCCGCGAATTCGCCAGCTCTTCTTTTAGCATGTCCTTCAGAAACATGGCCGCACACCCGTTTACCATACATCCTTGCGATATCGATATTATGTTTGGTATGTCCTGTCAACCGCAAATCCCGCCCAGGGTAAAGTGGTCGAATACGAAGTCCCCCATTCGAGGCCCCGGTTCCTCCTGAGGCGGATCTTTGAAAAACCCCAAAAAGTCCCTTTCTCCCCCGCGGGCGCCCCCCCCCCCAGACGCGCGGCGCGCGTCAGACACTAGACCAGAGACTGGGGGAAAGACTGAAGACCATAGACCATAGACTACAGACTGGAGGCCTGGGACTTTCCGGCTCCCCGTCTACGGTCTCCAGCCTATGGTCTCTAGTCTCTCCCCCCCTGACCCTCCCCATCCCAACCGTTGCTTATGCGTCCGTGAAGTTCCGGCATAGGGAGTTTCACGATCTTGAAATCGGCCAAGCGAGAGCCATGCCAATAACATCGATTCTCGTTCAGGGCATGCTACACTCTGTCCAAGGTGAAAATGTGAACAGAATTTGGGCTGTTTCTCTGTTGGGACTCGGGATGGTTCAAGGCGCATGGGCGCAAGGTGCCCTTGAGGTGGAAGGGGGCTACGTCATTCCCGGGTACGTCGACGTGGCGGTTCCGGGCGACACCGGCACCCGGGTTTCGCTGACCGACGATCTGGAGGCCGAGGGGACGGCCGCGTTTCGCGTCCGATATGGCCACACCTTCGCCCAAAAGCACTGGGTCGGGATCCTCGCCGCACCGTTGACCGTGGAATCGCAGGGAACGCTGGACCAAGACGTCGATTTCAACGGCACGGCGTTTCCGGAAGGGACGCCCGTCGCCTCCACGTTCCGGTTCGATTCCTATCGGCTGATTTATCGCTATCTCTTCCATGAATCGGATCGGTGGAGTTTCAGCTTTGGCGCAGCGCTGAAGGTGCGCGATGCCGCCATTGGGCTGGAAGGCGGCGGTCTGGAGTCGGAGAAGACCAACACCGGGTTGGTGCCCCTGCTGAGCTTCAAGCTGGCATGGACCCCCATCGAGAAATGGCACTTGCTGGTGGATGGCGAGGCGCTGGCGGCCTCCCAGGGCCGCGCGGAAGACGTTTTGTTTGCGGCGCAGTACGACGTCAACCGGCGGCTCGCCCTGCAGACCGGCTATCGGATCCTCGAGGGCGGAGCAGACAACGACGAGGTGTATGCTTATTCGCTGTTCCATTATGCGGTTGTCGGGGCGACGTGGCATTTCTGAGCGGAAGTTCTGCACGAGAAGCACACGGGGTCTTGTCGGCCAGCCAACAGGGGCTCCCCATTGGGGCTTCCGGCTCCTTCCGAGGCGGATCCGCCACGGGCGGCCAGGCCCTGGCGCGCGGCGCGCGTCAGACTATAGACCAGAGACTGTAGACTGGCCCGGCGGATCCATCATTCGCGCCCGGCCCGACGATCACCCCCTGCGGGGGTTCGATGCGGCGCAAGCCATCTGGGATTATTTTTTTTTTCGAGGACGCGGCCCGGTAGCGGGGCCGCCGCATCGTCTGTTCCCGCCGGAGTCCGGCCTGCCGTTCGCGGCGACCCGGGGCGGGGCGCGGACCCGCCGCGCGGGCGCGCGACGGACAGCTGAAGTGGTTCAACAACTTCGCCCGCTCGTTTGACAATCCCGCCCCGGCACCATAGGGTTCCGGCACAAAATCCCCCGGCGGGACCCCGTTCCCGCCGACAACCCAACAAAAGGAAAACGAAAATGACAAAACTCAAAATCGCCTTGGTCGCCCTGATCGCGATGGTCGCCTTGGCTTCCGTTGCCGTTGCCGGTTCCTGCGGCGACCATGCCAAGAAGTCCGAATCCGGCTGCGCCGCCAAGGCCGCCAAGTCGGGCTGCGGAACCGAGGCCAAAGCCGAAAAGGCCGCTTGTTGCGGCGAAGACAGCTCCAAGTGCTGCGGCGCCAAAGCGGCCCCTGAAGCCGAAGCCCCCGCCGAGGCCGCCGAATAGCCAACCCGTTCGCGCATCATGCGCGACCACCGACCGGGCCACGATCCCCCTCCTTGACCGTGGTCCGGTCATTTTTTCATATGGTCCGGGCCCCTTCGACGGATCGAACGGGCGGGTCGTCGTTCGCCGAATTCTTTTATTCCAACTCCGCCCGCCCCACCCGCGCGCTCCGTGCTCCCGGCGGTTTACTCCATCCCGGCGGCCCGCGCCGGACGGTTCAGCCGCTTTTCGCCATGATTTGCATGTAGTCGAGTTCGACGGGCTCGGTCGAACCGCTCAGCCGCACCCGCACCCGCACGCGCAGCACGCCGTCCAGGAGGTCGTCGGCGGTCATGGTAGAGCCCAGTCCGACCGACACCGAAAAGGCCTCGGCGGCCGTGGCGCCCGCCAGCGTGCCCTCCACCCATTCGCTCGTCAGCCAGCTGTTGAGCATGGCATGCACGGCCTGCCAGGTGTTCGCGTCATTGGCCTGATAGACGTACGCCTGCATGGCCATCTGAATGCCCGCCTTGATCCGGCTGAGCGGATCGTCGCAGTCGCCAATCGGCATCACCTCATTCGGATAAGCGGTTTCGTGGGGCACGATCTCCACCTCCTCCGACTTTCCGACCGCGAGATGGTGCTGTTCCATCACGCCGTGCAGGCTCGCCCGGAAGGTTTGCGGGTCCGCCAGGAACGGCACCCGCGCGGCCACGTCGTTCTCCGTGAAGAAGCGGCGGGTCGCTTCCGGAATCTCGATCCCGTTGCGCGGATTGCGGTCGGCATCGAGGGTCTGCAGAAAGACGCAGACGTTGGCCGTGACGTGGCGCGCCTGATGGTAGCCATCGATCGTCAGATCCAGCGGGGTGACCACGGACCGTCCCCTGGCCCGGCCCAGATCCAGGTTGCCGACGGAGAAGGAGATCCATTCGCCTTCGCGATATCGGAAGGCTCCGCGCGCATCGGTCGCGCCGCGCAACGTCGGGGATCGGTAGGTCAATCCCGCCACCGCGCTGTCGAGAAAGACCCCTTCCCGCACGGGCCCGTCGTCCGAGTCTTCGCACCCCGGCGTCAGGCAACCCAGCGCCAAGGCGCAACAGATGGATAACCGTCGCCGCCACCCACGCGCGGGCGGCGGCGGCCCGGCGTTGAATTCCAAAATCCTTGCGGTCCCGATATTCGCGCCGGCGTTCATGCGGTTTGCTCCGCCGCCCATGATCGGTGAATCGGCCCGAAACCACAAGCGCCAAGAAGAGTCCCAACCGGGAATGGCGCCCGCTCGCGCGGCGGGGGCCTAGTTGCAGCCGCAACCGCCGCCGCCGACTCCGCGGCCGCCGGCGGCCGCCTCGCGAGTGAAGTAGACGTGCTCGTGCAGGGAATCCGCCAGGGGGTCGCGATCGGCCCGCATGGTATAGTCGGCGAGCGTGCCGCGCTGGTACGGTTTCACGTTCGCGCAGCCGGCGGCGAGGCCCAGCAGGACGACCAGCACGGCCGACATGGAAGCCGCGCGGGTCACGGCGCGGCCTCCGCGCCCAGGAGGCTTTCGATCTCCCCCGCCAGTTCCGCCGGCGTCGATTCGGGATGGAAGCCGACGTGGACGAACCGGATGGTTCCGGCGCGGTCGACGAGAAACGACGACGGCATGGCTTCCACGCCGGCGGCCGCGACGTATTTCTGGCCGGCGTCGTGCGCGGCGGGGAACGAAACGGGATGGGTTTCGAGGAACCGCGCCATATCCCCGGCGTCGTCGTCGACGCTGACGGCCAGCACGGTGAACCCGCGGGGGGCGTATTTCTTTTGCAGGTCGTCGAGGGCCGGGAAGGACGCCTTGCAGGGCGCGCACCACGAGGCCCAGAAATCCACCAGCACGACCTGGCCGCTCAGGTTGGGAAGGCGTCCCGCGAGCCCGAAGGCGGCGGGATCCGGCAGCCGGTCGCCGGCCCGCCATTGGCCGAAGGCGAGATTCGTCCCCGCCGCGAGGGCAAATGCCAGGACAAGCAACTTACGCAATGAGGTATTCATGGAATCTCCCGGTTTGCAGGCAGCGGGTCTCGTCCCAGAGGCACCCGGCGGCCTGATATTGGCTTTCAAGGAACTCCAGCCCGGCGGTCGGGCCGAGAATGAACGCGGCGGTCGAAAACATGCCGGCTTCGGTGCAGGTGGGCGCGACGACGGCGACCGCCCGGCAGCCGTTGGCGACGGGCCGGCCGGTGCGCGGATCGAGGATGTGGCCATAGCGCGTGCCGCCGATTTCGAAATGGCGGAGATAATCGCCGGAGGACGTCACGGCGCGGTCGCGGACGGCGACGCCGCCCCAGCAGCGGCCGGGGTCGGCGGGGTCTTCGAGTCCGATCCGCCACGGGCCTTTCTCGGGCGGTTCGCCGCGCACGCGGAGATCGTGCCCGAAATCCACCAGGCAGTTGGCGATGCCGTGGGCGGCCGCCATTTCGACGACGCAGTCCACGGCGTATTCCTTGCCGATGCCGCCGACGTCCAGGCCCATGCCGGGTTCCGGGAGGAAGACGCGGCGGCCATCGCGCCGGAATTTCGTCCAGCCCACGCGGGCCAGGGCCTGCCGGACGTCTTCGTCGGCGGGAATGGACGGCGCCGACGCCCGGTAGTCCCAGAGCCGCTGCAGCGGCAAACTGGTGGGATCGAAAATGCCGCGGGTGGTCCAGTGGAACCAGTCGCAGAGGGCGAACAGGCTGGCGGCCGTCTCGTCGATTTCGACCCATTCGCGGCCGGCGGCGCGGTTGATCCGGCTGATCAGGCTGTCGGGGCGGAAGCGCGAGAACCGGCTTTCGAAGTCCGCCAGCCAGCCGAGGACCGCCGCCTTGAATTGCGCGGCGCGGGCGGAACTGGCGAGTTCGAAATCCACCCGGCAGAGCGTGCCCATGGCCTGGAACGCGAAGCGGTGGAAGCCGCCGGGACCGGTGTCGAGGGGCACGGCCCGGTCGCAAACGGGCGGCAGCGGAGCGGAGCTTACAGCCATATGCGCGCCCCCACGATGAAGACGTTGGCGGCGGGATAGGCGTCGTCGGGCGTGACGCCGTCCGTGCCGGACTGTTCGTAGCGCAGGTATTCGGCATCGAACTGGATCCGCGCGTTGGGGACGAAGACGAGCTTCAGCCCGTAGCCGAGCGAGTTCAGGGCGGAGACGCGGTAGTCGGAGGAATAGGCTGCGGGCGATCCGGTGAACCGCACGGCGTAGAAATCGGCGGCGGACTGGCTGTAGAAGCGGACCAAGGGGCGCAGGGTCCAGCGGCGGCCCAGTTTCTGGAACCAGGCCAGGTCCACGGTGTGGGCATCGATGCCGAAGCTGTCCACGTAGTACCGGTAGCTGCCTTCCACGCTGCCGTGGACGGCAGGGAAATAGTGCGCCAGCGAAAGGAACACGATCTGCTTGTTTTTCGAGTCGGGCCGCTGCTCGGGAACCAGCTGGCCGTTCAACTCGACGACCTTGTAGGGATCGGACAACAGGCCCCGGGAGTAGCCCAGGGAAAGATCGATCGTCAACACGGTCCGCGGATCGAGCAGCTGGGTGAGCCCGACGATGGCATCCACGGTGTCCTTGGTGTCGGCGGGGACGCCGTTGGCGGGCGTGATCTTGTCGTGCGTATAGGCGCCGCCGAACAGCAGCGTGGTGTTCTTCTGGTTGAAGTCCACGGCATCCTTGAGCGCGAATCCGAGGGAGTCGTAGTCCGACTCGGTGCTGTAGGAGAGCAGGCCGGAAAGAGTGTGGTTGCCCAGCCGCTTGATCAGCTCGACGTTGCCGGCATAGCGCTCGTCGCTGAAGTCCGCCTTGGGCACCTTGGCTTTCTTGTCGGACGCGGCGGGGGCCGGCGCGGGCGCCGCCGGGGCCGGGGCCGGTTGGGGCTTCGGCTTGGAATCCGAACTCGAGGAGGACGACGGCTGGGACGCCGGCGGAGGCGCGGGTTCCGGAGTCGGCGCGGGCGCGGGTTCGGGCGCCGGCGAGGCCCCGGCTTTGGCCCAATACGGCAGGCGGACCGGCGGCATGCCCACGACCCCGCGGCGATCGTCGTCCTCTTCCTCTTCGCGCTCGTCCTCGTCGTCCTCTCTCCAATCTTCGTCCTCCTCGTCGTCGTAGGCCGGAGCCGGCGCGGGCGCCGGGGCCGGAACCGATGCGGGCGAGGGTCGGGGCGCGGAACCGGCGGGACGGACGGCCAGCGGAACGGCAGAGCGCGACGCGGGCGCCCCGGTAGGCGTCGCGCCGGAAATGGAATTGTAGATGCCGTCGATCCGGATGGTGAGCGTGGAGGTCAGCTCCTTCTGGAAGGAAACCGTCGGCGACAGGACCTTGATGCGGTTGTCGTCCTCGAGATAATACATCACCTTGAAATCGGACAGATCCTCGCCGCGCGTCCGGCGGGGCAACGTGATGGCCAACAGAACGAGGGTCGAACCCATGGCCAGTTGCAGTTTGACCGGATGGCGGCGGTGTTCGGGCGTTCCCACGGGGGGTGTTTCTCCATTCACGACGATGCGGCGGCGAACGTTGTAGTTCGCACCGTACGATGTCCATCGCGGAAATCAAACCAACGGAGACGTTTTTCCCTTAATTGCGGTTCAGGTTTCCCTCCCCATCCCCCGCACTCCGTCTCTCCCCTGCCGACCCCATTGCCGCCGCAGGCGGGCAAACGCGGGCTTCGCGCATTTCGCGCGGGCGGCAGGACGGACGGGATCAACTCACCGGGGTCAAGGCCCCCGGCTACAGCGGGGCCGAACAGCCTTAGCCTCACGAGGTCCGCTTCGGGAAATCCGAATCCGTCATGAGCGAACCGGGCGGGAGACGCCGACCCCGTTCGGGCAAGGAGCTAGAGCAAATTCGCTTATTCTGTGGCCACTGAACAAGACCGGGACGAGGTCGTCCCGGCTCCAAACAGCCTGATCAATCCATGTCTTTGGAGCCCCCGACGACCCCGTCGGGGGATGATCAACGGCTACAGTATTTCGGAATATGCTCTAGTTCCAGGAATACTTCGACCGCTCGGGAGCCGTTCCGGGAAATACCCCGGGCCGGTTGGCGCTTCGGGTTTCGGAGTGGGCGACGCCGGAAACGACCACCGGTTCCGCGCGGGCCAACACGTGGACCTGCGGGGCATGGCGAAGCGCGTCGTCGAGCTTGGTCGTCGATCCGTGGGAATGCCAAACGACAACGGCCGGCAGGACCACCGTCATCAGCGAGCACGCAATTGTCTTTTCGCAGTTCAAGGGGGGGCAATATGCCCCAACTGCGCCGCCGGCGTGGTTAACCCCCAGTTAAATTGCCATTATTCGATTGTCACGGCGTAATCATCGCTTAACCGGGCTGCGCCGCCCCGTTCAGCCGATTCCAGCTTCGAAACCCGGCGCGCGCGGACCGTTCGCGCGCCGCGCCCGCCGCGCCGCGGCGGCCTACAGCGCGAGGAGTTCCTGGACGTCTTCCCAGGTGAGGTTGTGGACGTCGGTGGCGTCGTCGCCGTCTTCGAGGGTGGCGTTGTAGAGCTGCTGCTTCTTGCGCTGGAGGGCCAGGACGCGTTCTTCGATGGAGTCCTGGGCGATGAGCTTGACGCTGTAGACGGTGCGCTTCTGGCCGATGCGGTAGGCGCGGTCGGTGGCCTGGTTTTCGACGGCGGGATTCCACCACGGGTCGTAGTGGATGACCATGTCGGCGCCGGTCAGGTTCAGGCCCGTGCCGCCGGCCTTGAGGCTGATGAGGAACAGCGGGATGGACGGGTTCCGGTTGAATTCCTGCACGATCTTGAGGCGCTCCTGGGTGGCGCCGTCGAGATAGCAGTAGCGCAGGCCGCGGCGGTCGAGATCGCGCCGCAGGATCGTGAGCATGGAGACGAACTGGCTGAAGACCAGCACGCGGTGGCCGGCGTCCATCGCTTCGTCGAGCAGTTCGAAGAACAGCTCCATCTTGGCGGAAGGTTCCTTGAATTCCAGGTCGGGCAGCTTGAGCAGATCGAGGTGGCAGCAGGCCTGCCGCAGGCGCAAAAGCGTGTTGAGGATCTCGAACTTGGAGCGCTGGAAACCCTGCGCGGCGACGAGCTCGGCGATCTTGCGGCGGGAATCCTCGAGCAGGGCGACGTAGACCTTCTGCTGGTCGGCGCTGAGGGCGCAGCCGGCGATGCGCTCGATCTTGGGCGGCAGTTCCTTGGCGACGTCTTTCTTCATCCGGCGCAGGAGGAACGGCCGCAACTTGCGGCGCAGTTTCCACTGGGCCAGTTCGCCCTCGGGCCCGCCCTGCGCGATGGGCTGCTCGATGTTGGTCCGGAAGGCGTCGTGCCGGCCGAGGTAGCCCGGCATGAGGAAATCCATGATGCTCCACAGGTCGGAGACGCCGTTTTCGATGGGCGTGCCGGTGAGGACGAAGCGGTGTTCGGCCCGCAGCCGCTTGGCGGCCTGGGCGTTCTGGGTGGACTGGTTCTTGATGTGCTGGGCTTCGTCGAGCACGACGGAGAGGAATTCGATGGCTTCGTACTGGTCGACGTCGCGCCGCATGAGGGCGTAGGAGGTGACGACGACGTCGAGCTGGGCGAGGTCTTTCCAGCGCGCGTGGCGGTCGGCGCCGGTCATGGCGCCGATCTTGAGCCAAGGCGTGAAGCGGGCGGCTTCGGCCACCCAGTTGTCCACGAGGCTGGTGGGACAGACGATGAGCGAGGGCTTGCGTTCCGCGCCGGTGCGTTCGGCGGCGGCCATGGTGAGCCAAACGAGGGTCTGGAGGGTCTTGCCGAGGCCCATTTCGTCGGCCAGGATTCCGCCGAAACGGTTGCGCTGCAGGAAGCGCAGCCAGCGCACGCCGTCCTTCTGGTACGGGCGCAGGAGGCGCTCGAAAGCGGGATCGAGCGGCTCGGCCTGCATGGGTTCGAGGCGGTTTTTCTGGGCAGCGCCCTGGAGCCAGGCGGGCGGGGCTTCGACGTCCACGCCGTCGAGTGCCTGCAGGGCGCTGGCGGCATAGGCGGCGTAGACGGGCGCGAGGCGGAAGCTGCCCGGCCGGCGCCCCTCGCCCGAGGCGCAGTCGGCGAAGACGCTTTGCAGGGCGCGGATGGCGTCGGCGTCCAGCAGGACGACGCGGCCGTCGCGCTCGACGAACGAATCGCCCTTGAGCAGGGCGCGCTGCACGTCGGCGCCGGTCGGTCCCCCGCCCGCGCCGGCGTCGTACTCGAAGCGCACGTCGAACCAGCCGTCGGGGCCGTTTTCGGGTTCGATGCGCACGACGGGGGTGGCGAAGACGGCGGCATCCATCGTGGAACGGATGCGCCCGTCCCAGGCGATGCGCCAGCCTTTGCGGCGCAGCGCGGGCACGGCGCTGCCGAGGAAATTGAGGACTTCGCGCGTGCCGACGATGGGATTCAGGTCGCCGCCGTGGCGCCCGGACAGGCCGTAGCGCGCAAGGGCGGCCAGCGCCTGCGCTTCCGCGGGCGGGTTGCGCACGGTGTAGCGCAGGATGTCTTCGGGATCGGGATGGGCGAACGAGCCGCGGGCGGAAGCCTGGGCGGCGACGAGTTCGACGTCGCCGTAGACGGCCACGAGCTTCGCGGCGAGGCTGGCGGGGCTGCCGCGCACTTCCAGGCGCATCTCGGGCGTCTCGGGCTCGAAGCCGAAGACGTCGGGTTCCACTTCGGCCTCCACGCGCACGAGGCTTTCGAGGCGCGGCAATTCCTCGCGCAGGAACCGGGGCACGTCGGCGCGCGGCACGACGACCTGGCGCTTGTAGATTTCCCAGAGCGGTTCGGGCAGCAGCTTGTCCAGCGGCCAGAAATGGCCGCCGCCGAAAACCCAGCCGTGCTTGCCCGCCACGAGATAGGTCGGGAATTCCGCGCCGCGCATGAAGGGCAGTTCGGTGTGCGCCACCAGCAGCAGCTCGCCGTTTTCGTGGTCGAGGTCCACGCGGAGCACGCTGCCCACGCGGGTGGCGTTGACGGGCAGCGCGCGGCCGCCCGCCTCTTCCAGCGTCCGGCCCTGCTGCAGGGCCAGCAGGTTGATGAAGTCGGCGACGCCGAAGAGCATTTCGTCGGGCACGGCCCCGCCGGCGATTTCCTCGAGCACGAAGAGGACGGATTCGTCGTGGGAGACCAGGCCCAGCACGACGTCGTGCGGCACGGAGCCGATGGGATGGCGGGCGCCGCGGAATTCGAGCTCGACCCGCACGGGCACCTGGCCGGCCAAGGCCCGCTCGCGCCAGCCGGCCGGCAACACGAGGTGCAGGGCGCAGTTGAGCGCGCCGGGCGTGCCCGGTTCCGCGCGCTTGAAGAAAGCCTGCGCGGCGACCTGGCGCAGGTGGCGCGCGCGGCGTTCTTCCTCCTGGATCTTGCGCTCGCGCTCGGGATCGTCGTTGCGCGCCAGCAGCGCCAGGCCGAGGGCGATGACGTGGGCGCAGATGATGCCGCGCTCCACGTTGTCGCGGCACGGGCAGCGGTTTTCGCAGGAGTGGTCGGGCAGGATCCGCGCGGCGGTCTTGATGGACCGGCTGCCCCAGGAAATGGTGCCCTGCATGTGCTCGCCGTCGGCTTCGGCGTCCAGCACGAGGCCGCGCTCGAACAGCGTGCGGCCGTCCCGGAAGGTGACGGCCCCCCCCCAGTCCTGCAGCATCTTGGTTGTAAACGGCAATTTCACGTGCGACGTCCGCCGGGATTCCGGAGGCAAACAAAAGGGAGAAGATAACGATTCGCCGGCAAAAGGCAACACTTCAAAAGGGTGAAACGCTTTATTCCGCGTTCCGGCGCCCGAATTTCCCGCTTGCCCGGCGGGGGGCCGGCCCGTATTCTCCTGCCCCAACGTGCTCCGTTTGGGCCGCACCCGGCGGAACCGCGTTTTCCGTTTGCGCATAGAAGGAAAGAGAGACCGCGATGGCCATGATGATTTCGAAGTTCCACAAGCTGATCCAGTCCCGCCTGCTCTGGGGGACGTTCCTGGTGATCATCGTCTTTTCGTTCGTCATCTGGGGCATGGTGTGGCCCTCGGACCTTGACAAGGCCGAACAGGCCAACGCGGCCGGGAGCCTCGACGGCGAAACGGTCGGCTTCGGCGAGTTCCGCTCGGCCTACCTGAACACCTATCTCGCCCGCGCCCTGGCGCTGGGCCGCGACGTCCAGTCCACGCCCGAGAGCGACGCCATCCTGCGCCGGCTGTCCTGGCAGCGCCTGGCCACCCTGCGCGAAGCCAACCGGATGGGCCTCGTCGCCACCGACGACGAACTCCGCGGCGCCATCCGCTCCAACTTCGCCGAGACCAACGGCGTCTTCGATCCGGCCCGCTACCAGGCCTTCCTGCAGAACTTCATCCGTCCGCTCGGCTTCAGCACCGGCCAGTTCGAGCAGCACCTGCGCGAGGAAATCCAGATCCAGAAGCTGGCCAACCTGATCGGCCGCCAGGCCACCGTCACCCCGCTCGAAATCCGCCGGACCTTCGACACGCTGCTGGACACCTTCGAAGTCGAGTACGTCTTCGCCGGCCCCGCCGACGTGGAAAAGGACGTGAAGGTTTCGGACGACGACGTCCGCCAGCTCTTCGACGAAGACCCCGCGGCGTTCACCATCCCCGAGCGGCGCGAAGTGTCCTACGCCGCCTTCCCCGTGGCCGACTACTTCGAGGCCGACCTCGAGATTTCCGACGACGACGTGCAGGACTACTACGAGCTGAACATCGCGGACTACACGACGACGGAAACCGGCACCAACGGCCAGCCGCGCGAAGTCGTGGCCGACCTCGACGAGGTGCGCGACGGCATCGTGGCCGCCCTGCGCCGCCAGGCGGCGTTCGAGAAGGCCGACGCGGCCGCCGCGGAACTGGCCTACCGCGCCCTGCCCGACCGCGAAGGCACCGTGCCCGAGTTCGCCGCCGAGGCCGAAAAGGCCGGCCGCAAGGCCCAGAAGCTCGCGCCCTTCGCGCGCTTCTCCGTCCCGCTGGAAGACGGCGGCGCCGCCCTCGCGGCCGCGGCCTTCGAGCTGGCGCCCAATTCCTACGACCGCGTGAGCTCGACCATCGCCGGAACGGACAACGTCTACGTGCTGTATCTGGAAAACGTCCAGGAACCGCGCGTGCCGGCCTTCGAGGAAGTCGCCGACCAGGTCCGGGAAGTCGCCCGGCAGAAGGCCTTGGCCGCCGCGCTGGCCGCCAAGGGCCAGGCGATCCAGGAAGCCGCCGCCGCCGGGCTCGCGGCCGGCCGGTCGTTCGCCGACGCCGTCGCCGGCACCGGCGCCGCGGCGCAGTCCGCCGAGCCCTTCACGGGCATGTCCGGGTCCACCTCCACCAACGAGATCGTGCAGACGCTCGTGCAGGCCGTGGTGAGCTACAACCAGGGCGAAGTCGCCGATCCCGTGCCGCACGCCGACGGCCTGGTCGTGGCCTACGTGAAGGCCCGCACGGCGGCCGATCCGGCCACCTTCGATTCCTACCAGTCCGAAATCGCCTCCGCCATCCGCGCCCGCCGCGGCCAGGGCCTGTTCCGCGACTGGCAGGCCGCGCTGCTTGCGCCCGAACGCTTCACGGACTTCCAGCGCGCCGCCGACGGCGAAGAAGAAGGCACCGACGCGGACGCCGAAGAAGAACCCGCCGAAGAAGCGGAAGAAATGCTGTAGAAAAGACCCACCCCCAGGAGCCCCCACCATGATCGTCACCACCAAGGAACTCTTCGCCCACGCCTACGGCAAATACGCCATCGGCGCCTACAACATCAACAACCTCGAGCAGACCATGGGCCTGTTCAAGGGCAACGTGGAAAGCAAGGCGCCGTTCATCGTCCAGCTGTCCAAGGGCGCGCGGAGCTACACCCACAAGCTCATGCTCGAAGCCATGATGAAGACCGCCAACGAAATCTTCCCCGAGGCCGTCTTCGCCATCCACCTCGACCACGGCGACGAAGCCACCTGCATGGACTGCATCAAGTCGGGCTACTCGTCCGTCATGATCGACCACTCCCACGCCTCCTTCGAGGAAAACGTGGCCGTCACCAAGCGCGTCGTCGAAGCCGCCCACGCCAAGGGCGTCGTCGTCGAAGCCGAAATCGGCCAGCTCAAGGGCATCGAGGAAGACATCGTCGCCGCCGAGCACGTCTACACCAAGCCCGAAGAGGCCGAAGCCTTCGTCAAGGCCACGGGCTGCGACAGCCTGGCCTGCGCGATCGGCACCTCCCACGGCGCGTTCAAGTTCAAGGGCGACCAGAAGCTGCGCTTCGACATCCTCGCGGAAATCCAGAAGCGCCTCCCCGGCTTCCCGCTCGTCATGCACGGCTCCTCCTCGGTGCCGCAGGACGAAGTCGCCCGCATCAACGCCGCCGGCGGCAACCTCAAGGGCGCCTCGGGCGTCGACGCCTCCCAGTTCCTCGGCGCGGCCAAGCTGGGCGTGACGAAGATCAACATCGACACCGACGGCCGGTTGGTCTGGTGCCGCGTGCATCGCGAATTCTTCAAGAACCACCCCGAGAAGTTCGACCTGCGCGATCCGGGCAAGGTGTTCATGCCCGAATACGCCAAGTTCATCGCGGCCAAGAACGTGCTGCTCGGCAGCGCCGGCCAGGTGGACGACGCCCGCGCCTTCATCCAGGCCCACAAGAAGTAGGCGGCATCCGCCCTTCGCGGCCGGGAGGACCTCCTCCCGGCCTTTTTCGTGCCCCGGTCCGAACCATCCGCTTCCGTGGCCCCATTGCGCGGCCCGTTGCGGCTCATCGCCGAACAGGGCCGTTGGGAGCGCTTTCAGGCGAATTTATGCCTTCCGGAGGCCCCTGGAGGCGAAAAATCGACCGCAAATGAACGCAAATCCACGCAAATGGACCTCTGGCAGCCACGCAATCCATTGCCATCGCCCGTCGACGACAAAATCCGGCCATGTCGAGCGAAGTCGAGACATCTGGGCCCCTCCGACAACCCGCGCCAACATGTAGCCCCAGATCCCTCGACAAGCTCGGGATGACAGCCCGCCACGCGCCAGCTCGGACCCCAAACCCCAGACTAAGCAGGAACACAGTCCGAAGGCCCTTCCCCTCCTGTTTTCCTGCCAATTTCCTGTTTTCCTGCCGAAAATCCCGATTTTTGGCCGAAAAACGGAATTTTTCGCGTTTTCAGGCCCTCCGGAGGCCCCAAAACACTAAAATTCGACCCCAAATGGACCTTCCGCCCATTTCCGGGCTCCAAATTCGCGCCATTTGCATCATTCGTAGCCGCGCCCCGTTTTCGGCCCGCCCGGCCGCGCCCCCGGATCCGATTCTTTCGATGAAATCTCCGCGCCCTCCGCGTCTTTGTGTGAGAGCGGATTTCCGCTCCCCTCCCCATCCGCTGGACATTGGATATCGGTTGTTGGATATTGAGTTCCCCGCCCCGGCGCCCTCGCGGGGCCGCCCGACCTTCGAGCCGCAACAGCCCCGCTCCCCAGCCCGGCGGCCCGGTTTTCTGTGATTGCTCCCGGGGGCGCCAAACGGTATTTTTCCGGGACATTTTGCCTATAGGAGCGACCCATGAGCCAACCCCTTTCGACCTTGAAGACCTTCAAACACGCCGGCCAGACCGTGGCCTACCACGAGCTGGCCGCGCTGGAAGCCCTGCGCGGCGCGCCGCTGGCGCAACTGCCCTACGTGGTGCGCATCCTGCTCGAATCCGCCGTGCGCAACCAGGCCCACCCGGCCTACCAATGGAGCCACGTGGAGGCCCTTGCCCGCTGGCAACCCGGCGCGGACGGGGCCGCGGAAATCCCCTACCTGCCCGCGCGCGTCCTCTTGCAGGACCTCACCGGCGTGCCGTGCGTCGTGGATCTGGCCAGCCTGCGCTCGGAAGTCGTCCGCCGGGGCGGCGATCCCGGCCTGATCGAGCCGCTCGTGCCCGTGGACCTGGTCGTGGACCATTCCGTGCAGATCGACTGCTCGGCGTCGTTCGACGCCCTGCTCAAGAACATGGAAATCGAGTTCGGCCGCAACCACGAGCGCTACGAGTTCCTGCGCTGGGGCCAGCAGACGTTCAAGAAGCTGCGCATCGTGCCGCCCGGCGTCGGCATCTGCCACCAGGTCAATCTCGAGTTCCTCGCCGACGGCGTCCACGCGGAACCGCAGGCCGACGGCACGCTGCTGGCCTATCCCGACACGCTGGTGGGCACCGATTCGCACACGACGATGGTCAACGGTCTCGGCGTGCTCGGCTGGGGCGTGGGCGGCATCGAAGCCGAAGCGGCGATGCTCGGCCAGCCCATCGCGCTGCTGACGCCCGTGGTGACCGGCGTGCGGCTGACGGGCGCGCTGCGGCCGGGCGTAACCGCCACCGACCTCGCGCTGGTCGTCACCCAGCTCCTGCGCCAGCACAACGTCGTGGGCCAGTTCGTCGAGTATTTCGGCCCCGGCCTCGCCAGCCTTTCGCTGGCCGACCGCGCGGTGCTCGCCAACATGGCGCCCGAGTACGGCGCGACGACGGGGTTCTTCCCCATCGACGCCGAAACCATTTCCTACCTGCGCATGACGGGCCGCTCGGCCGAGCATTGCGAACTGGTCGAGCAGTATGCCCGCCGGCAGGGCCTGTTCCTCGAGCCGGGCGCGCCGGAACCGACCTATTCGCGCACGCTCGGGCTGGATCTGTCCAGCGTGGTGTCCGCCATCGCCGGGCCCAAGAAGCCCCACGACCACCAGCCCGTCGGCGAAATCAAGAAGCGCTTCCTCGCCGCGTTGCCGGCCGCGCCGGACAAGGGCGGCTTCGGCGTGGCCGCCGACCGCCTCGGCGCGACGGCGAAGCTGCCCGACGGCTCGGAAATGCGCCACGGGTCCATCGCCATCGCGTCGATCACGTCCTGCACGAACACGTCGAACCCCGTCCTGCTGCTGGCGGCGGGCCTGATCGCGAAGAAAGCCGTCGCCCGCGGCCTGAAGGTGCCGCCGTACGTGAAGACGTCGCTGATCCCCGGCTCGCGCGTGGTGACGGCCTATCTGACGAACAACGGCCTGCTGGCCGAACTGGAGAAGATCGGCTTCGGCGTGGCGGCCTACGGCTGCGGCACCTGCATCGGCAACAGCGGCCCGTTGCGCGACGACGTCGCCGCGGCCATCCGCGGGCAGGATCTCGTCGCCGCCGCCGTGCTCTCCGGCAACCGCAACTTCGAAGGCCGCGTGCATCCGCAGTGCAAGGCCAACTACCTCTGCTCGCCGCCGCTCGTGGTCGCCTTCGCCCTCGCCGGGCGCGTGGACGTCGATCTCGACGCCGAGCCCGTCGGCACGGGCACCGACGGCCGCCCCGTCTTTTTGCGCGACCTGTGGCCGTCCGCGGCCGAGATCAACGCCCTGCTCGCGCAGGCGAACGATCCGAAGCTCTACGCGGAGACCTACCGCGACGTGAACCAGTACACGCCCGAATGGAGCCAGATCGAAGTCGCGCACCAGCCCACGTTCGCCTGGCATCCCGAATCGACCTACATCCGCGAACCGCCGTTTTTGGCCGCCGCGAAGCCCTCGCCGGAGATTTCCGGCGCGCGCATCCTCGGGCTGTTCGGCGACTTCATCACCACCGACCACATTTCGCCCGCCGGCACCATCGCCAAGGATTCCCCCGCGGCGCGCTACCTGGTCGAGCGCGGCATCGAACCGAAGAACTTCAACTCCTACGGTTCGCGGCGCGGCAACCACGAAGTCATGATGCGCGGCACCTTCGCCAACGTGCGCCTGCGCAACCGCATGGCTGCGCGCGAAGGCGGCTGGACGAAGCTCCAGCCCACCGGCGAGGAAACGAGCATTTTCGACGCCGCGATGGCCTACCGGCAGGCCGGGACGCCCGCGATCGTGGTCGCCGGCAAGCTCTACGGCGCCGGCAGCTCGCGCGACTGGGCGGCCAAGGGCCCGATGCTCCTCGGCGTCCGCGCGGTCATCGCCGAAAGCTTCGAGCGCATCCACCGCTCCAACCTCGTCGAGATGGGCGTGATGCCCTTCGAGTTCGTCGACGGCCAGACCGCCGAGACGCTCGGCCTCGACGGCACCGAGACGGTGTCCATCCGCGGCACGGGCCCGCTGGCCCCGCGCGGCGCGCACGAAGCCGTGGCGACCAAGCCCGACGGCCGCGAGATCCGCTTCCGGATCCGCAACCGCATCGACGCGCCCATCGAGATCGCCTACTACGAAGCCGGCGGCATCCTGCCGTACGTCCTGCGGAACTTGCTGGCCAAATAGCCGCCCCGTTTCCGCCCTCGGCCCCGGGTACTGTTTTATAAAACAGTACCCAACATTCCGATTGCCATTCCGGGTATTGTTTTATAAAACAATACCCGAAGTTCAATGGAGGGAATCCCGTGAAGCAACTGAATCCCACCGTGTGGCGCACTTGTCGCGCGTTGAGCGGACGCACGCGGCTGGGCTTGCTCCGCAACGTCCTAGAAAAGCCGGGCGGCAACGTGTCCCAGTTGGCGGAATTGCTGGCCATCGGGATTTCCGACGCCAGCCAGGAACTGCGCCGCCTGCAATCGCGCGGACTCCTCAAGCGCTCCTGCCAAGGTGCCGCCGTGGTCTATCTGCCCATTCCCGATCCGCAGGTTCCTTCGGCCGCGCCCCTGCTCAAGGCGCTGCAAGCCGCCTGGAACGGCACCCCTCCCGGGGAAATCGATGAAGTCGCCCGACGGGCCATGGGCCTGGCGTGCGAACGCCGCGTGGCCATCGTCCGCGCCTTGGCGCAACAGCCCCGGAGCGCCGGCGATTTGGCGAACCTCGTCCGGACCGGCCCCGACAACCTGAAAAAGCATCTGCGCATCCTCCGGGAATCCGGCTGGGTGGCCAAGCAGAACAAGGCGTTCGTTCTCTGCCCCGCCACCCACCCCGTGCAGGCGGCCCTGCTCAAGCTCCTTTGATCCACCACCGCGCCCCCCATAAGTTCATCATTGGTTTTCATTCCCCTTTCAGATAAGAGATACGCCCTTCATGCAAAAGGATGTCCCATGAAATTCGACCGACTTCGCGACAGCTACCTGGCCCGCCTCCGCGCGGCCGCCCCCGTCGCCCAAGGCAAATTCGTCGCCAAGGCAAACGCCTTGGCCCTGCTGCAGGCCGTCGTCCGCAGCGGGGACCGCGTGTGCATCGAAGGCGACAACCAGAAGCAGGCCGATTTCTTCGCGCGCGAACTGGTCAAGCTGGACCCCGCGCAGGTCAACCACCTGCACATGACGCAATCCACGGTCGTGCTGAACGAGCACCTCGACCTGTTCCGCCTGGGCCTCGCCGACCGCCTCGACTTCGCCTATTCCGGGCCGCAGTCCAAGGCCCTCTACCAGCTCGCCGCCGAAAAGAAGGTGCAGATCGGCGCGATCCACACCTATCTCGAACTCTACGGGCGCTACTTCGTGGACCTCTATCCGCAGGTGGCCATCCTCGCGGCCGAGGCCTGCGACGACGCCGGCAACGTCTACACCGGCAACAACACCGAAGATTCCCCGCTCATCGCCGAAGCCACGCGCTTCAAGATGGGCGTCGTGATCGTGCAGGCGAAAAAGAAGCTCGCGCAGCTGCCGCGCGTGGACGTGCCCGCCTCCTGGGTCGATTTCATCGTCGTGACGGACGAGGACTACCACCTGCAGCCGCTCTTCACGCGCGACCCCGGCAAGATCACGAACCAGCAGATCCTGATGGCGATGATGGCCATGAAGGGCATCTACCAACCCTACGGCGTGCAGGCGCTCAATCACGGCCTCGGCTACGCCACCGCCGCCATCGAATTGCTGCTGCCGACCTACGGCGCGCAACTGGGCTTCAAGGGCAAAGTGGCGACGCGCTGGGTGCTGAATCCCCATCCCACGCTCATCCCCGCCATCGAAGCCGGCTTCGTCGAGCACGTCTACGCCTTCGGCGGCGAGCCGGGCATGGACGACTACGTGCAGGCGCGGCCCGATATCTTCGCGGTCGGACCCGACGGCTCCATGCGCTCCAACCGCTGCTGCGCGCACATCGCGGGGCTCTACGCCATCGACCTGTTCATCGGCGCGACGCTGCAGATCGACCGCTTCGGCAATTCGTCGACGGCCATCAAGGGCATGATCGCCGGCTTCGGCGGCGCGCCCAACCTCGGCGGCACGCCGCCGGGCCGCCGGCACAATTCGCCGGCCACGACCGCCGCCGGCGGCACCCGCGAGCAGGTGTTCCGCGGCCGCAAGCTGGTCGTCCAGCTCACGCCCACCCGCTCCGAAAAGAAGAACATCCCCGTCTTCGTCGAGGAGCTCGACGCCCAGCAGCTGCACCGGGACGGCATTTTCCCCGAGCCGCCGGTCATGATCGCGGGCGACCAGGTGACGCACGTCGTGACGGAAGTCGGCATCGCCTATCTCGACAAATGTCCCGACGGCGAGACGCGCCGGAAAGCCGTCGCGGCCGTCGCGGGCGACACGCCCGTGGGCCTCTCGGTCGACGCCGCCGCGAAGGACGCCCTGCGTTCCGCCGGCATCGTGAAGACCGTGGCCGATCTCGGAATCGATCCGGCGACCGCCACGGCGGACCTCCTGCCGGTCCACTCGCTGCAGGATCTCGTGACCGCCTCGGGCGGACTGTACCGGATTCCCGCCGGTTGCAAGGGCTAGGCGGCGTTTATGGTCTTCAGTTCGGCCACGTTCCTGTTCTATTTCCTGCCGGCGGCGCTGGCGCTGTACTTCCTGACGCCGCCGCGCTTCCGCAATTTCTCGGCGCTGGTCGCCAGCCTGTTGTTTTTCGCGTGGGGCGCGCCGAAGTTCGTGTTCGTGCTGATCGCGTCCTGCTTCGTGGACTACCACGCCAGCCGCTGGCTGCCGCCGGGGCGGCTGCCGGTTCCGAAGCGCAAGTGGCTGCTCGGGCTGATCCTCGCGTTGGATTTGGGCCTGCTGCTCTACTTCAAGTACGCCAATTTCTTCGTGGCGGAAGTCCAGGGCTTGCTCGGCCTGCTCGGGCGGGGGCCGTTCCCGTGGACGGCGGTCGTGCTGCCCATCGGCATCTCCTTCTTCACCTTCCAAAAGGTCAGCTATCTGGTCGACGTGTACCGCGGCACGGCGCAGGTCGCGCACAGCGCGGGGCGGCATCTGCTCTACATCGCGCTGTTCCCGCAGCTCATCGCCGGCCCCATCGTGCGCTACCACGACGTCGCCCAGCAGATCGACCAGCGTTCGACGACCTCGGGCCTGTTCCTCGACGGCCTCTGGCGGTTCTGCGTCGGCCTGGCCAAAAAAGTGCTGTTGGCGAACACGTTCGCCCGGCTGGCCGACCTGGTGTTCGACACCCCGCCGTCGCTGATGACCACGACGCAGGCCTGGGCCGGCGTGCTGGCCTACACGTTCCAGCTCTACTACGACTTCGCCGGCTATTCCGACATGGCCATCGGCCTCGGGCGCATGCTGGGCTTCCGGTTCCTCGAGAACTTCAACTTCCCGTACGCCTCCGCCGGCATCGGCGAATTCTGGCGGCGCTGGCACGTTTCCCTCGGCCGGTTCATGATGGAATATCTCTACGTGCCGTTGGGCGGCAACCGCAAGGGCCATGGACGCACCGTGTTCAATCTCTGGCTGGTGTTCCTGGCCTCCGGCTTCTGGCACGGGGCGGCCTGGACGTTCATCCTGTGGGGCATCTGGCACGGCACGTTGATTTCCATCGAAAAAACCCTCGGCCCCGAACGCATGAAGCGCATCCCGCGGCCGCTGGCGATCGCCGGCACTTTCCTGCTGGTGGCGCTGGGCTGGGTGCTGTTCCGTTCGGGCACGATCCACCGGGCCGGCGGCTTCTATCTGCTGCTGTTCAACCTGTTGCCGGACGGCGCCGGGCTGATGGCCTTCCCCGAGATCATGGCCGACCGCGCCCTCTGGCTGGCAGCCGCCATCGGCATTCCCTGCGCGTTCGCGCCGGCGCTGGGGCTGGACCGGTTCCTGCCGCGGGATCCGGAGGATCCCGACGCCGTGCCGTTCGCGCGCCTGGCGCTGCGTTTCGTCTTGAGCATCCTGATTCTCGTCGTCGTTGCGTGCGAACTGTGCGCCACCGGCTTCAATCCCTTCATCTACTTCCAATTCTAGCCATGACGACCACCCCCACCCTCGCCCGCCGCTGTTTCCAAGCGTTCCTGGTCGCCCTGACGGCCGCGCTGCTGTTCTTCCCCTATTTCCAGCACGTCGCCGGCTGGCCGGCGGACAAACCGCTCAGCGGATTCCGGACCCGCACGGGCGCCTTCCCGGACCTGACGCGGACGTCCTGGTTCGACGGCTCCTTCGCCAAAACGGTCGATTTGTGGGCCACGGAGCACGTCGGCATTCGCGGCTGGCTGGTCGCGCTCGACCGCCAGATCCGCTATACCTGCTTCGGCCAGGTCGAACCGGCGCCGCTGCGCAAGCGGGCGCTGGTGATCGGCACGCCGCCCGTGCTGTACGAAAACATCCTGATGATCGACGCCCTGCGTCCGCCCCAGGTGCCGCCGGATCGGATGGAGATTTTCGCCGCCCGGCTGCGCCGCACGCAAGACCTGTTGCGGGAGCAGGGCATGGCGTTCGTCGTCGTGCTCGCGCCCAACAAGGCGCTCGTCTACACCGACACGCTTCCAAGCTGGGCCCGCCGCCGCGTGTCCGAAACGAACACCGACTACCGGGCGTTCGTCGACGCCCTCCGCCGGCACGACGTGCCCCTGCTGGACACGCTGGCGTTGTTCCGCGAACTCCGCTCGCAATACGACGATCTCGTGCCTCCGCACGCCATCCATTGGGGCCACCAGGGGGCGTGGATCGCCTGGCAACACGCCATCCCGCTCGTCAACCGGCAAGAACTCCTGCCCGAGCTGCCCGTGCCGGAGGCCGTCGACGTGATCATGGACAAGCCGTCCAGCATGAACCGGGAACTGCGCGACCAGCTCAACCTCTTCTTCTCGGACCACGGGGAGTTGATCCCGTCGGCCTACCCCGTCGTGGATCCGCTGCCGGACGGCATGGAGGCCCCGCTCAACGCGCTGGTGGTCGGCGACAGCTTCGGGTTCACCTTCGTGGACGCGATGGCGCGCTCCCGGCTCTGCAAGGTCATCCACTTCTGGTTCTACATGATGCGGGGCCGGGGGGCCGATCCGGGCTCCTTCGACAGCCGCGCCGAGCGCGCGCTGCCCGCGCCCGCGGGAATCGGCACCATGCACCGCAGCATCGAAAACGGCCAGCGCATGCTGGCCGGCAAGAACCTGGTCGTGTTCGTCATCACGACGTTCAACATCGACAAGTTCAGCTGGGGCTTCGATCGCCTGGTCGAACAGCTCTACGGCGATCCGGACGCCGCCGCGGCCGCCCCGGAAAACTTCGAAGAAGAAATCGAAGTCAACCTGGGCGACTAGGCATCGACCGGCGGAAAGCCCAGGGCCTTCCGCCGGTTTGTGGATGCGCGCGCGGCTTAATCGAAATCGAGATCGACGTCGAATTCGTCGAAATCGCCGAGGTCGTCGCTCACCTTCAGGATCGTGAGCCGCCCTTGCAGGACGTCCGCTTCGCCCGTCCAGAAGCGGTCGGTGTCTTCGCCGTCCAGCGCGATCCGGTACAGGCCCGGATCGAGATCGTAGTAGCGTTCGTCGCCTTTGCCGACGCTTTGGACCTGCGCGCCGGCGATGAACACGCGAACGCGGTCCGGCGTGTTGTTGTCGACCACCAGCGTGCCCTTGCCGGCCGGCACGTCGTGATCGAAATCGTCCTCGTCGTCGTCGCAGCCGGCGCCCCAGAAGGTCACCGTCGCCGCCATCGCCAACACTCCCAGCCACTTCATCCAGTCCGCGTTTCTTTTCATCGTTGCGCCCTTTCCAGCGTGCTTCCATGATAGCGCACCCCGTCCAAAAGCAAAGCTTTAGTCGCAGCTTGCCCGGCGGGCGGCGGCTCCGGCCGTTTTCCGGCCGGATCCGCCGCGATTTTCCGGGTTTTGCGCCGAATTCGCTTGTCTGCCGCCCGAAATCCACCAGCATGGAGCCAAGGGAGCACAACTCCTCCCTGCAAGGAGCGGCTATGAAACGGGTCCGGATCGGGCGGTGGTGGCTGGCGCTTCTGGGCGCCGCGGCGGTGGCGGGCATGGCGGGATGCGACGATCTCGATGGCGACGATCCGCCGGAGAACGTCTCCGGCGCCTGGGTCAGCACGATTACCGGCACCAGCCCCACCATCGGGCCGTTCTCCTATCGCGGCACGATGACGATCAACCAGAACGGGCAAACCATCACGGGGTCCTACACCTACCGCGAAAGCCAGACGTTCTCGTTCAGCGGCACCTACGACGACGGCTTGCTGGTCGCCGTCGATTCGGACAACTGGACCCTGCGCCTCGAGTTCGAGGACAATTCGGCGGACGGCTCGATGACCGGAGCCTACGAAGACGGCAGCATCGGCACCGAGCAAATCTCGTTGGCGCGCTGAGCGCGGCCGGACCGGTTACCCGGCGCGGCAGACGAATACGGCATAGCGCAATTCGGCCCGGAACCCGTCCGGCCGGAGGTGGAACGCGGGCTGGTTCCGCCCGAAATCCTTTTCCATTTGGGCGCGGAGACCGGCCAGCGCGCGGGCATCCAGCCCGTAGCGGATTCCCAGTTCGGCGGAATCCAGATCCAGCGGCGGCGCCGGCCGGATCGTCGCGACGGACCATCCCGCCGCCGCCAGCCGCGCCTGCAAACCGGCGGTCGTCGGATACCATTTGGCCGTGCGCATCCGGCGATAGAGCGCGTTCAGGCAGTCGGCATCCGTCCGGTGCGCGAAGCAGGCGGTCTGGTGCACCCAAAACTCGCCCGGGGCCGCCTGGGCGCGCAGATGCCGCAGCAGCGGATCGAGACCCGTTTCGCCCGCGTAGTGCAGCACCGACCGCATGATCCAAAGGACGCGCGCTCCGGTCGGCGCCGCGGCGGCGCGGGAAAAGGATTCGACGGAGCCGCGCACGCAAGCCCAGCCGTTCTTTTCGGCTTCCGCCAATTGCGGCGCCGAATCGTCCAGCACCGCCAGGGGAACGTCGGCGAGGCCCGCCGCGCGCAGTTGCGCCAGCAGAAACCCCGTGCCCCCGCCCAGATCCACGATCCGGTCCGGCCGCGTTTCGCGCGCGACGTCGCGCACGGCCGCCACCAGCGGCCGGGCCACTTCGGGATCGCCGAAGTAGCCGCCGTGCAGCCGCTCCCACGCGGCGCCGTGCACGGCTTGTTCGGGACCGAAATTGTCCTGGCCCATCGATCGGCTCAGAACGGCGTGTGGCTGACGAGCATGCGGAGCAGCACGTGCCCCGGCATCGCGACCGGATGCGAGACGACCTGGGTGTGCACCGCGAACTGGCCCGCCGGCATTCCGCCGTTGGTGTAGGCCATCACGTTCTCCCAAAACGGGATCGACGGATTGCCCGCCGCGTTCGTCGCGGCCTGCAGCCGGTAGATGCCGCGGTCCTGGACGTCCCACTTGAGCTGCAGCGCGTTGGTGCCGACGGTCCGGATTTCGTTGAAATGGAAGCCGTATTCGTACGCGCCCATGTCGCAATTCGTGACCAGCATTCCCGGCATTCCGATCCGCGGCCGCGGCCGGCCGTCGATGTCCGTCCGCGGCGCGCCGTTGGTCGTGCCCGCGTCGATGCCGAACGAGCCGGTCGCCAGCCGGAAATCCCCCGCGCCCGCGTCCACGAACGCCGGGGCGTTGGTGATGTTCGGCCAGAAGTAGTTGGAGGTCGTGCAGCAGTTGCTGATGATGCAGGAGAGCACGTCGTCGTGCGCGTTCAGGTTGGCGTTGGTCGGCGCCGTATTGAAGTAGATGACGTCGTTGATGAAACGCGTCGTATTGGCCCAGACACCGCCGCCGTCGCGTCCCGCGGCGTTGGAAACGATCGTGCAGTTGATCACGGGTTGCACCGCGCCCAGCGGGCCGATCGAATACACGCCGCCGCCCAAGCCGCCCGCCCAGTTGCCGGAAATGACGGCATTGACGAGCCGGCCCGTGCCCGTCTGGCCTCCGGAGTCCATCCTCACGCCCCCGCCCCAGCCATTCGTGGAAACCACGCTGTTTCCCATGATCCAGCAGTTGGACACGACGCCGGAGTGCTGGATGTGCACGCCGCCCCCGCCCACGCCCATTCCCAGGTTGGTGACCGTATTGTTGCGGATCACGCACTCCCGGGCGAGACCGCTTTGGCCGGCGTAAAACACCACGCCCCCGCCCATGATGTCGGCGACGTTGCCTTCGATGAGGCATTCCGCCGCGGTGCCGGCTTCGTACAGCTCGACTCCCCCGCCATACGTCGCCGTATTGCTGGCCACCGTGCATCTCTGGACGAGTCCCCCGGGGGAGACGATTGCGCCACCGCCGAAATCCGCCCGGTTGCCGACGAGGTCGCAGTCCTGCACGACCGCTCCGGACCTGAGAGAGACGCCGCCGCCGCTGGTGGCCCGATTGCTGACGATCAGGCAATCCTGCACGACGCAGTTGGTCAGCAAATTCACGCCGCCGCCCCCGTACCCGATGGCGGAACCGTTGCGGATCGTGAAACCCTCGATGCGGCTGCCGGCCCCTTCGATCCGCATGCCGCGGCTCAATCCTTGGGCATCGACGACGGCGGCCCGGCTCTGGGTGCCGCGCAGCGCCAGCGCCTTGTCGATGGGCACAAGGATATCGCTGCCCGTCAGCAAATACGTTCCCGGCGCCACGAGGATGTCGTCGCCGTTGGCGGCCGCGTCGATGGCCGGCTGGATGGCCGTGGCGGCCATGGACCAATTGGTGTACGGCGCCGCCGGCGCCGCGTTCGAGACGTCCACGTAGCGCGTCGCCGCGAATCCGGAAGAGACCCAGAGCAATCCCCCGACAAAAAAAACGCCGACCGACCTGCGGGTCTTCATGAACCAATCCCTCCTGTATTTGCCGGAAGTTTGCGCCGCCTCGGGGATCGGAGCAAGCGGGAAACGCGCGCCCCGGACTAGTTCGTCGGCTCGCCCTCTCCGGGCACGGGGAGCAGCGTCACGCGCAGCGTTTCCCGGGTGCCGGCCGCCAGCACGCGCTGGAAGCCTTCCAGGCGGTACAAGCCCGACTGGCCGGCCGGCGCGCCTGCCGGATACACCACCGCCGTGAGATAATAGGCCTTCGGAACCGTCGTCCGGCCAATGCAGGCGAATCGCACAGTCGTCTCCTGTCCCGGGCGGTGGAAGATGCCCGGCAACGTCGTCCGGCCAGCCTCGCGCGCCTGGGAATCGGCCCGTTGCGGCTCGTACTCGTAGAGACGCGCCACCAGCACGCCGTTGCTCACGGCGGGACCGGTTGTCGGCAAAACGCAGACCACGTCCACTTGGACCGTGCCGGCCGGCGCCGGCGCCGGCGGCGGCACGTCGATCCGGACGCACCCGCCCGCCAGCCAAAGCAAGCCGCACAGCCAAAGCAGGCCGCTCATGGCGCCTCCCTCCCGTGCGCCGGCGTCCGCAGGGCGATTTGCAGGCACATCAGCGACCAGAAGCAGCCCAGCAGGGCCGACATCGGCATCTGCAAGGCCGTGGGCAGGGCGTAGAGCACCAGCAGGCACGGTGCCCAGAAGGTCCAGCCGGGCACTTGGTTCGGCAACACGATCCGGCGGTACCAGCCCGGGCCCAACTGGAGTTTCGTGGCACGGAACGAATAGTTCTGGTCCTGCCACAGATGCGCCACCGCCACGATCGGCGAGGCGTAGAACGGCGAGTAGACCAGCATGTCCGTCGCCGTCTTGAGCAAGACCGTCGCCAGCGAGGCGTCCGCGCCCCACAGCCGGGCCTGCAGGGCGTAGAACAGGTGCGTGTTCGCGCCCATGAATCCCCACCAGGCCATGCCGAAGACCAGCGCCGCCCACGGCCGCCGCACGCGCAGCCCCGGCACCAGCGCGCAAAACGCCGCCGGCACGATTCCGTTGAACACCACGCGGGTCAGCACCGTGAAGGCGATGCCGTAGCGGGTCTGCCAATCCACCAGCACCTGCAGGCCCGCGTGGAAGGCCGGCGAGAAATGGTAGGCGGCCACGAACGCCGCCGCCGCGGCTTGCAGCACCAAGCCCGGCACGAGATTGGCCCGCGCCGCCCGCACGCCGATTTGCCAGGGCGTGGCCCCGAACGACATTTTTCCATGGCGTGGAAACGGCTTTTCCATGGCGCGGAAACCCTAGGCGCGGCGCGCGCGAAGGAAGAAATCGTCCGGCTCGTCGCAGACGTCGTCCACCCGCCAGCCGGCGGCGCGCAGTTTCCGCGCCAGGTCGGCGCCGGCGGGCATGACGTCGCCGTGGACGCCGGCGCGGCGCGCGTGCAGCGCGTTGAGTTCGCGGCTGCCTTCGAGGTTGGCGATCACCAGTTCGCCGCCGGGCGCCAGCGCCCGCGCGCAGCGGTCCAGGAAAAGCGCGGGATCCTCCAGATGCGGATAGAGCCGGAAACACAGCACCAGATCCCACGCGCCCGCCTCGAGATCGGCTTCTTCGGCCTTGCCGCGCACGGTCCGCACGTGGCCGTGGCGGACCGTTTCCTGCGCGCAGCGCGCGACCATGCCGGGACAGGCGTCCAGCGCCAGCACGCGGCCCGTCGCCCCCACCCACTCCGCCAGGCGCGCCGTCAGCGGCCCCGCGCCGCAGCCGGGCTCGTAGACCCGCTTGCCGCGCAGATCGCCCAGGCGCCGGCGCAAGCGTTCGAGCCGGGGCTCGTGCTCCGGCTTGAACGCCAGCGGGTGGTCCTCGCCGGCCAAGGCATCGAAAAAGGCTTCGCGATCCATGACGGGCGGGGATGATGGCGCGCCCCCCGCCGGCGAACAAGCCAAAAGCGCGTTTTGGGATTGCGTCGCGCGGCGGAACGGACAACAATTTCCGGCGTGAAGATCGGCCTGATTTCCGATACCCACAACCACCTGCGCGAAGCGCGGCGCGCGCTGGATTTGCTGGTGGCGCGCGGCGCCGGCCATCTCGTCCATTGCGGCGACGCCGGGGAAGACGTCGTGGAGCTGGTTTCCGCCGTCTGCCAGACGCACGGTCTCCGCGCCCACGTCGCCTTCGGCAACTGCGATCGGGAGCATCTGGCCGACGCCCCGTTCCGGGCCAGCCCCGCCGGCCTCGAACGCGCCGAAGCGCCGGATTTCGTCCTGGCCGGCAAACGGTGCCTCGTCCTGCACGGCGACCGCGCGGAAGTCCTGCGGCAGGCGCTGGAATCGGGCCAGTTCGATTTCGTCTTCACCGGCCACACCCACGCCCCCGCCGACCGGCGAACCGGCCCGACCCGCCTGCTGAACCCCGGTTCGGCCGCCCGCCCCCGCGTGGGCCCGCCCACGGTGGCTATGCTCGATCTCGATACGGACCAGGCCGACTGGCTCCCGGTGCCGCCATGAGCGATTCGCCCCGTCCCGCGAGCGCCGCCGGCCCCCCACCCGAGATCGCGGCGGCCAACGAGGAACGCTACCGGCTGATTTCGGCCGTGGCGACGGACTACGTCTTTTCGTCGGCGCTGGGCCCGGACGGCCAACTGGTTTTGAATTGGGTGGCCGGCGCCTTCGAAAAGATCACGGGCTACGGCTTCGACGAATACGTCGCGCGCGGCGGCTGGCGCGCGACGGTGCATCCCGACGACCTGGCCCAGGACGACCGCGACCTGGAAACGCTGCGGGCGAACCGGGATCTGCGCAGCGAACTGCGCACGCTCGCCAAGGACGGCCGCGTCGTCTGGGTGGAAGTGGCCGCCCATCCGGTCTGGGACGAAAAGCAAGACCGGCTGGTCGGCATCTACGGCGCCGTCAAGGACGTCACCCGCCGCAAGCAGGCCGAAGCCGAAACGCAGGCCCTGACCGACACGCTCAACGCGTTCGTCGATTCCGTGCCGGGTTTCGGCGCCTACGTGGACGCCGACGAGCGCTACCGGTTCGTCAACCGCTACCACGAAAACTGGTTCAAGGACTCCCGCCGGCAGTTCATCGGCCGCCGGCTGGAAGACGTCCACCGCCCCGAAACCTATGCGGTCATGCGGCCCTACAGCCGCCGCGCGCTGGCCGGCGAAACGGTCCGTTACGAACACGAAATGACCGGCCGCGACGGCAAATACTACTGCTTCGACGTGCAGTACGTACCGCGCCGCGCCAGCGACGGCGCCGTCCTGGGCTATTTCTCGCTCGTGTTCGACGTCACCGAGCGCGTGCTGCGCGACCGGCAGCTGCTGCGCACGCAGCGGCTGGAGAGCGTCGGCCGCCTCGCCAGCGGCATCGCCCACGATCTCAACAACATCCTGTCGCCCGTGTTGATGGGCGCCGATCTCCTGCTCGACGCCGTGCAGGATCCCAACGGCCGCAACCTGCTCGACATGATCAAGGCCAGCGCCCAGCGCGGCGGCGCCATTCTCCGGCAACTGCTGATGTTCGGCCGCGGCGAAGAGGAAGGCCACGGGGTCCTCGCGCTGGAACCGCTGATCCGCGACATGCTCAAGATCGTCGCCGAAACGTTCCCGAAGAACGTGTCCGTGCAATCCCGCGTCGCGCCGGACCTGCCGGCCGTCCTCGGCAACGTCACGCACCTGCACCAGGTGCTCATGAACCTCTGCATCAACGCGCGCGACGCCATGCCCGCCGGCGGCCGGCTGACGCTGGACGCCCGCGCCGAAACGGTGGACGCCGATTTGGCGAAAGCCTGCGCGGCCCCCGCCGTCGGCCCGCACGTCGTGCTGGAAGTCGCCGACACCGGCACCGGCATCCCGCCCGGAATCCTCGACAAGATCTTCGATCCGTTCTTCACGACGAAACCCGCCGGCCAAGGCACCGGCCTGGGCCTCTCGACGGTGCTGGGACTCGTCCGCAGCCACCGGGGCTTCATCCGCGTGGACAGCCGGCCGGGCGCCGGCACGCGGTTCCGGATCTATCTGCCCGCCGCCCCCGCGGAAGGCCCGGCCCCCGGCGCCACGGCGGCCGCCGCGCTTCCGCCGGGCCACGGCGAAGGCGTCCTGGTGGTGGACGACGAACCCGCCGCGCGCGAGATCGTCCGGCAAATCCTCGCGCGCCACGGCTACCGCGTGGAAACCGCCGCCAGCGGCGAAGAGGCGCTGGCGCTCGTCGACCGCGATCCGGCCCGCATCCAGCTCGTCATCACGGATCTCATGATGCCGGGCATGGACGGCGCGGCGCTGCTGCGGCATCTCCGCCGATCCGCGCCGGACCTCAAGGCCATCGCGATGACCGGCGGTCTTTCCCGCGCCGAGATGGCGCAGGCGCTGGAGGCGGAATCCGCCGAATTCCTGCTCAAGCCGTTCGGCGCCGCCGTCCTGCTGGAAACCGTGCGCCGCGCCTTGCGCGCCTGAACGGCGCCGCGCGCGCGGCCAAAAAAGGCTCGCCAGCGCGCCCGTCGTTCCCGCATGATGCCGGCCGATGACTAATTCCAACGACCTGGCGCGCCGCGTGGCCGCGCTGTTTTCCTCCCCCCGCTACCGTCCCCTTCCCGAACGCGATCTGGCCCAACACCTCCAGCTGGAGCCCGGCCAGCGCGGCCTGCTGCGGCAAACGTTGCGCGATCTCCAGGCCCGCGGCCAAGCCGCCGCGTTGAGCGGTGGCCGCTGGGGCGCCGCCGCCGTTGTTGCCGCCGCGCCGGTGGCGGGCACGTTCTGCGTGCGCCCGAACGGGTTCGGCTGGCTCGTGCCCGACGGACCGCGGCAACCGCCCATGCTGATCGATCCGGCCTCCGTCGGCGCCGCCATGAACGGCGACAAGATCCAGGCCGTGCCGATCCGGCCCGAGGCCTTCGCGCGCCTGCCGGGCGTCCGGCCCGACACGAAGGTCGTCCGGCTCGTGCGCATCGTGGAGCGCAAGCGCCAATGGGTGGTCGGCCTGCTGCAGGCCGCGCCGCAGTACGCTTTCGTCGTCCCGCGCGATCCGCTGCTGCGCACCCCCATCCGCCTGGTCGATCCCCTCGCCAAGCTGGAGCCCCATCTGGGCCATCTGGTCGTCGCCCGCATCGTCGCGGACGATCCCGCCGCCGGCCAGCCCGTCGTCGCGAAGTTTTCCGAGGATCTGGGCGATCCCGACGACGCCGCCAGCGACGTGCCCGCCCTGCTCAAGGATCGCGGCCGGAGCGAGACGTTCCCCGCCGACGTGAACCACGCGGCCCGGCAGGCCCGCGAACGGCTCGCGCGCCACGGCGCCGAGGCGCGCGGGCGCATCGACCTGCGCGGCGAACTCATCGTGGCCATCGATCCCGCCGACGCCCACGACCACGACGACGCCGTATCCATCGCGCCGCTGTCCGGCGGCCGCTGGAAGCTGGGCGTCCACATCGCCGACGTGGCCGCCTACGTCGAGCCCGGCTCCGCGATCGACCGCGAGGCGCTCCGCCGCGGCAACAGCACCTATCTCGTCGACCGCGTCGTGCGGATGCTGCCCAAGGACCTCACCGTGAGCGTCTGCAGCCTGCTGCCCGGCGAAGACCATCTGGCCCACACCGTCGAGATCGTCTTCGACGACCGCGGCCAGGTTCTCGAAACGAAGACCTTCCGGTCCATCATCCGCGCCAAGGCCATTCTGGCCTACGAGCAGGTCCAAGACTTCTTCGATTCCGGCCACCTGCCCGGCGCGTCCGCGGAGCTGTGCGCCGCGCTGCGCAATCTGCGGCGGCTGGCGAAAAAGATCCGCGCGCTGCGCTTCGAAAACGGCGCGCTCGATTTCGCCCTGCCCGAAGTGCATTGCGACCTGGATGCCGAGGGCAATCCCGTCGGCTTCACGCGGCGCGGCGCCACGGAGGCCTACAACCTGATCGAGGAGTGCATGCTGGCCGCCAACCAGGCCGTTGCCCGCAAGGTGCACGCCGCGGGCGTCCCCGGCATCTACCGCGTCCACGAGGAACCCTCCGACGAGCAGTGGGCGCGCATGGCCGCCGAACTGCGCGCGCTGGGCCACCGGTCGGCGCCGCGGAACGCGCAGGACCTCAACCGCCTCGCCCGCGCCGTCCTCGGCAAGCCGGAACAGTACATGACGACCCTGACGCTGCTGCGCAACATGAAGCGCGCGACCTACGAGGCCACGTGCCGGCCCCATTTCGGGCTGGGCTTCACCCATTACGCCCACTTCACCTCGCCCATCCGGCGCTATCCCGACCTCGTGCTGCACCGCATCCTGATCGGCCTCGAGGAAGGCCGCAAAACGCCCGCCTATTCCGCCGCCGAGATCGAGAAGCTCGCGCTGCATTGTTCCGACACCGAGCGCGAATCCGCCGAGCTGGAAGGCCAGTCCGTCCAGATCAAGCGCATCCGCTACTTCGCCGAGCGGCTGGCCCGGGGCGAAACCGGTCCGTTCCGGGGCACGGTCATCTCGCTCAATCCCAAGGGCCTGATCGTGGAACTCGCCGATACCCTCCAACAAGGCATGCTGCCCTACTACGCCCTCGGCCGCGACCGCTTCGCCCTGTCCGCCGACGGCCTCTCCGCCACCACCGGCCGCGGTACGGCGTTCCGCCTCGGCCAGTCCATCGAGGTCGAGCTCGCCGCCGTGGACGAACCGTCCCGGCGCGTGGATTTCGGCCTGCCCGGCGCGCCCCGGCGGCCGGCGGATTCCCGCCACAAACCCATTGACAAACGGAGGAAAACGTCCGGAAATAGACCCTCGGAACGGCCGCGCCGTTCCCAGCCAAGGAGAAAACGAACATGAAGAAACTCGCCCTGTCGATCCTCGCGGCGCTCGTCGCGATGCCGTTGGCCGCGTCGGCCGCGGAAGCCAACGTCTACGCCGACGTCCTGTCCGCCTACGTCTATCGCGGCGTGGTCGGCAACGACGAAGCCGTGTTCCAGCCCGGCCTCGACGTGGCCGGTCCCTTCGGCTTCGGCTACAGCCTGTGGGCCAACATGAACCTGACGGACGCCGACTCCCCGTGGTATCCCGACACGTTCGGCAAATGGGGCGAAGTCGATCTCGGCCTCAACTGGACCTGCCCGGCCGAAGGTCCGGTCAGCCTCACCGTGGGCGCCACCTACTTCCTGTATCCGCAGGACAGCAGCGAAGTCCTCGTGGACGAGGAAACCGGCGAGGCGCTCGTCGATGCGGACGGCAACGTGCGGGTTTCGGAAGCCCCCGCGGACGACGGCTACGAGCTCTATCTCGAACTCGCCGCCGAGGACGTGCCGTTGGCCCCCTCCCTCAAGCTCTGCCACGATCTGGAAAACGGCGACGACTGGATCGTCATCGCCGGCATCGGCCATTCCATCGGCCTGACCGATGCGCTGTCGCTGGACCTCGGCGCCTCGCTCGGCTACGCCGGCCAGTACTACGTCGCCAGCAACTACGGCTCCGACACCGGCGACGCGCTCTCGCACGCCCAGGTCGACGCCGTCCTGACCTATGCGATCAGCGAAACGGTCTCGGTCGGCCTCAAAGGCAGCGTCAGCACGCTGCTCGACGCCGATCTGCGCGACGACGTGGATGCCGAAGGCTACTACCCGGAGACGGACATCTTCTTCGGCGGCGCGACGGCCAGCTACACGTTCTAGGCGGCCGTTCCCCAACGGTTGTCTGCGCCCCGCGCTCCCCGCGCGGGGCTTTTTGCGTCCGCGACCTACAGGGCGGCGAAGACCCGATCCAGCCGCAACGTCTGCCGGAAACCGCGGGCGTCGATCAAGACGCCGGTGGCGGCCCCGCCGTCGGCGGTGAACGTCAGCGCCGCGAGATATTCCTCGGCCGGAAAAACCACGGTGAATTCGGTGCCGTAGCCGTCCATGGCGCCGGCCAGTTGCGCGACCGCCCCCTGCAAGGTCGTCAGCGTGCCGCCGACTTTGCCGGCCGTGGTCACGGTCAGGTTCATGACGCCCAGCGCGGCGCCGTTGGCCTGGACGTTCCAGTCGCCGTTCACGTCGATTGCCGGGTGGTAGCCGGCGTCTTCGTCGGCGCTGCCGCCGTCGTCGCAACCCGCCCCCAAACAAACCGCCAGCGCCAGACCCCAACGTGCCAACCATTTCATGTTCATCGGTTTTCCTCGTTTTCGCGAATCGCGCCGCTATTTCCAGACGCCCGCGCAGATTTTCCCGCAGACCTGGCAGCGGCCGTCCGGATCCATTTTCAGAAGCCGCGAACGGAAGCCTTCCCGGTCGATCAGGCGCGCGCCGCAATCCGGGCAGAACGTGGCCGTTTCGTCTTCCGCGCTGCGGACGTTGCCCACGTAGACGTGCCGCAGGCCGTTTTCCCTGGCCTGTTCGCGCGCCCGCCGCAGGGTCGCCGGCGGCGTCGGCGGCCGGTCCAGCAGTTGCCCGTCGGGATGGAACGCGCTGAAATGCAGCGGCGTATCCTCCCCCAGATGCTCCGCCACCCACCCCGTCAGCTCGTCGATTTCCGCCTCGGAATCGTTCAGTCCCGGAATGACCAGCGTCGTCACTTCCAGCCAGCAGTCCGTTTCGTTGCGGATGGCTTCGAGGGTTTCGAGCACCGGCGCGAGGCGCGCGCCGCACCAGTGGACGTAGAACTCGTCGCGGAACGATTTGAGGTCCACGTTGGCCGCGTCCATCTTGCGGAAGAAATCCAGCCGGGATTCCGGCGAAAAATAGCCCGAGGTCACCGCCACCATGCGCAGGCCCTGGGCGTGGCAAGCATCGGCGACGTCCATGGCGTACTCGGCCCAAACCGCCGGCTCGTTGTAGGTGGCCGCCACCGCGGGGATGCCTTGGGCCGTCGCCAGCCGCGCCACTTCTTCCGGCGCGACTTCCGCGCTGCCGCCGGACGCGTCGCCGTCCGGATGGCTCAGCGACCAGTTCTGGCAGAACCGGCAGGCCAGGTTGCACCCCAGCGTGCCCAGCGACAGGACGTCCGTGCCCGGCAGGAAATGGTACAGCGGCTTTTTCTCGATGGGGTCCACCTGCACGGCCACCGGCCGGCCATACGTCGCGGCAAAAAGCGTGCCGTCGCGGTTCACGCGGGCGCGGCAGCGGCCGCGGCCGCCGGGAGGAATCCGGCACCGGTGCGGACACAGGTCGCAGCGCACCGCGCCGTCCGCCAGCGCCTGCCAATAGTGCGCGGTCTTCACGGCGCAACTTTCCCGTGCGCCAGCGCCTTTTCCAGCGCCTGCCAGACCAACCGCGCGCAGTGCAGGCGCGCCGGAAAACGCTCGATGCCGTTGAACGCCCGGAAATCGCCCCACTCCTCCTCGAATCCCGATTTCCCGAGGCGCGCGGCGAACGCGGCGGCCGTGGCCGCGATTTCGTCCGGCGTCTTGCCCTCCAGCCGCCGGGCGGCCATCGAGGCCGCCGCGACGCTGACCGCGCAGCCGTGGAGTTCGTAGACCAGCCGTTCCAGGCCGCCGCCCGGCGTCCAGACGAGCTTCACGCGGATTTCGTCGCCGCAGCCGCTGTTGAGCGCCTCGGCGTCTTCGGTGCCGCGCGGGACGGCCCCCGCGCCGTAGGGGTTCTTCGCGTGCGCCAGCAACGCGGCCTGGTAGATGTCGTTCACGTGAACAGCTCCTGCGCGGCCCGCACGCCGTCCACCAGCCGGCGGATTTCGTCGGGCACGTTGTACGGCGCGAAACTGGCCCGGACGGCCGACTCGACGCCCAGCCGCCGCAGCAGCGGCTGCGCGCACATGTGCCCGGCCCGCACGGCCACGCCGCGGCCGTCGAGCACCTGGGCCACGTCGTGCGCGTGCACGCCCGCCACGCTGAAGCCGACGAGCGACACGCGGCCTGCCGCCGGCCCCCAGACCCGCACGCCGGGCAGTTCCGCCAGCCGCGCCGCGGTTTCCCGCGCCAGCCCCGCCACGTAGGCGTGCGCGCCCGCCGGCAAGTCCCGCACCCATGCGATGGCGGCCGCCAACCCCACCGCGCCGGCCACGTTCGGCGTCCCCGCCTCGAACCGGTACGGCGGTTCCGCCCAGGTCGATTTCAGATCCTCCACGCGCGCGATCATTTCCCCGCCGAACACGATCGGCTCCGTCTGTTCCAGCAGCTCGCGCCGGCCCCACAGCGCGCCGGTGCCCATCGGGCCGTAGGTCTTGTGGCCGGAAAACGCGAAGAAATCGCAACCCCATGCCGCGACGTCCGGCTGCAAATGCGCCACGCCCTGCGCGCCGTCCACCAGCACCCGCGCGCCGGCGGCGTGGGCCAGCTCGCAGATCGCGCGCACGTCGTTTTCGATCCCGAGGACGTTGGACACCCATGCCACGGCCACCCACTTCGTCCGGTGCGCCGCCAGACCCTTGCGGAAGGCGTCCAGATCCAGCCGGCCCGCCGGCGTCAGCGGAATCACCTTCAGCGTGGCGCCCACGCCCTTGACCGCCTGCTGCCACGGCACCCAGTTGCTGTGGTGCTCCATGGCCGACACCCAGACTTCGTCGCCCGGGCCGATCTCCCACCGCGCGAAGCCGAAAACCGCCAGGTTGATGGCGGCGGTCGTGCCGGGGGTGAAGACGATTTCCTCCGGCGCGGCCGCGCCGACGAATGCCGCGACCGCGGCCCGCGCCCCCTCGTAGGCCGCCGTCGCCTCCGCCCCCAGCCGGTGCACGCTCCGGCGCACGTTCGCGTTGTGCTGGCGGTAGAACCGGTCCATCGCCTGCAGCACCGCTTCCGGGCGCTGCGTCGTCGCGGCGTTGTCCAGCCAGGCGATTTCGCGGTTGAGGATGGCGAACTGGCGGCGGATCGCGCCCGCGTCGAATCCGCCCGCCTTCCGTTCTGGTTCCGGCTGCCCGCTCATTGCCCTTTGCCCTCGGGCCCCATCATGCTACATTTCCCCCGTCATGCGCAAGAACATCGGCTGGCAGGAAAAAACCGACGAGGGCAAGTTCGAGATCCGCGTGATCTTCGACGGCGGGGACCGGATCCTCTGGCGCCGGATCACGAAGGCCATGGAGCGCTGGGAAGCCTTCGAGCCGACGCCCGAGCACTGGCAGATCCTGCTGGAAAAGACCCAGGCGCGCTACGTCCGCCGCCAAGCCCCCTACAAGGACTTGCAGCTCATCGAGCGGCTGGCCGCCGCCCATCCCGTGCCGCCCGAGCCGTGAGCCAGATCGCCGCCATCGCGCTGCTGGCCCTCCGCCACGTCCTCCGCTCGCGCGTCGTCCTCGTCCTGTCCGCCCTGCTGTTCGCCGCCGCGTTCCTGCTGCCGCTGGCCCTGCGCAGCGACGGCACGCCGGAGGGGCTGATCCGCATCCATCTCGCCTACGTCCTGGGCCTGGGGTCCTTCCTGCTGACCCTGGCCACGCTCTGGGCCGGCTGCGCCGCCGTCGCGCAGGAGGCCGACGAAAAGACCCTCCAGATGCTGCTCGTCAAACCGGTGTCCCGCCTGCGCATCTGGCTGGGCAAATGGCTGGCGCTGCTGCTGCTCGACGCCGCGCTGCTGGCGCTCGTGGGCGCCGCCGCCGCCGCGACCCTCCAGCTCCAGTTGCGCCGCGGAAACTTCGCGCCCGAAGCCCTCGCCGGCGCCCGGCAAACCACGCTGGCCGCCCTCGAAACCCTGCGCGCGCCGCTGCCGGACGTCGAAGCCGACGTCCGCGCGGAGTTCGAGCGGCTGCGCGCCGGCCGCCGCCTGCCCGACGCGCCGGAGGCCACCATTCTCCAAGCCCTGCGTCGCACCGCCCTCGCGCGGCGCTACGCCATTGCCCCCGGCGAATCCTTGACCTGGACGTTCGCGCTGCCGGACGGGTCCGCGGCGGGCCCGCTCCTCGTCCAGTTCCGGTGCGATTCCTCCGTGCCCGGCGCCGCCGACGTCCGCGGCACGCTGACGCTCGGCCTGGCCGGCCAGACCTTCGCCCGCGACGTCCGCGCCATGCCCGGCACCGTGCAGACGCTGGCGTTCGACGGCCTCCCCGCCGCGCCGGTCGCCGCCGCCACTTTTTCCAATGCCGGCGCGCACGACGCCACGCTGTTCTTCGATCCCGAAGCCGGCCTCGTCCTGCGCCGGCCGGCCGGCACCTTCGCCGGCAACTACCTGCGGGCGCTGGCGCAGCTCTATTTGCGGCTGGCGCTGTTCGCCGCCGTCGGCGTCGCCCTCGGCACGCTGTTCTCCATGCCCGTGGCCACGTTCCTGACCCTGGTGCTGATCGTCGTCTTGCAGCTCTCCGGATTCATCGTGGCGGCCGCGCAGGTGGACCGCGCCACGTTCGTGAAAAGCGTCGCGCCCTTCGGCCGGAACAGCCACGTCCACGGCGACGAAACGGCGCCGGCGCCCTCCGCCGCGGCGCGCGCGGCCGCCGCCGGCTTGTTCTACGCCTACCGCGCCACCTATCTGACCCTGCGCCCGCTGCTCGAAGACCGCACCGTCGACGCGCTCGCCACCGGCACCTGGCTGCCGCCCCGGGACCTCGCCCGGAACGCCGTCCAGCAGGGCCTCGTCCTGCCCCTGCTGCTCGGCCTGCTCTCCGCCGCCGTCCTCCGGAACCGCGAATGGGCCCTGCCCTCCACGTCATGAACCTTTTTACGTGCTACGTAAAAATCCCTGAAAGTTTTTACGTTCTACGTAAAAATCCGCGAAAGTTTTTACGTACTACGTAAATCCCGTGAAAACGCGCCTGGCCATCCCGATGTTGCTCGCCGCGGCGCTGCTGGCGCTGGCCGGCGCGCTCAACGAGCGCCTGCTGGCGCTGCGCGCGGAGCGGCACCTGACGCAGGCGCCGCCCACCGTGAACATGCCCCCGGCGGTGGCCTTCACCACCGTCGCGCTGGGCGGCTTCCGCGGCATCCTGGCCGACGTGCTGTGGATGCGCGCGGGCACGCTGCAGGAGGAAGGCCGCTATTTCGAGCTGGTGCAGCTGTCGGACTGGATCGCGAAGCTCCAGCCGCGCAGCGTCGCGGTCTGGGCCTACCATTCGTGGAACATGGCCTACAACGTGTCGGCGCTGATGTCCGACCCCGCCGAAAAATGGCGCTGGGTGCGCAACGGCATCGGGCTGTTGCGCGACGAAGGCCTGGTCTACAACCCCGGCTCGGCGCGCCTGCACCAGGAGCTGGCGTGGCTGTTCCTGCACAAGCTCGGCAGCGACCTCGACGCCGCCGCGGGATTCTACCGCGCGCGCTGGGCCGCCGAAGTCGACGCCGGCGCCGTGGCGCTCGATCCGGAACTCGTGCGACAGATCGAAGCCGATCTCGCGCCGCTGGATTGGCGCACGCCGCAGGCGCAGGCCATCTACTGGGCCGCGGCCGGGCGGCCGTTCGTTCGCAGCGATTTCGACGATCTGGCCCTGCGCCGGCTGATTTACCAAGCCTTGCTGCAGCGCCTCGCGCTGGGCGACCGGCATCTGCTCGGCCCGACGATCGCGTTCGTGGAGGAGACCGCCCGCCGCCATCCCGCCGTCGGCGGCGTGCAGGAAGTCCTCCAGAATCTCCGCGAACTGAAGTGAGGCGCGGGCTCAGCCCAGCGTCAGCCGGTTGCGGCCTTCGCGTTTGCTGCGGTAAAGCAAATCGTCCGCCCGCCGCACCAGGCTTTCCACCGTGTCGTCCGGCCGGAACAGCGTGGCGCCGATGGAAATCGTCACCGCAATGCGCGTGCCTTCGTGCACGACGAAGGCCGACTCGACCAGGCAGCGGAGCCGGTTGCCCAGCCGCTCCAGATCCGCGGCGCCGATGCAGCGGATGACCCCCGCGAACTCTTCGCCGCCCCAGCGGCCGTAGGCGTCGTAGGGCCGGGCGTTCGCGATCAGCGTGCGGCCGATGAACTTGAGCACTTCGTCGCCGACGCCGTGGCCCCAGCGGTCGTTCACCGCCTTGAAATGGTCGATGTCCATGAACAGGAAGCCGAAAGGCTGGTCGGCGAACCGGCGGATTTCCTCAAACCGGCTGGCGATTTCGCGTTCGAGATAGGCGCGGTTCGCCAACTGGGTCAGGTTGTCCAGCAGCGCCAGCCGCTCGAGTTCCTGGATGCGCAGCTCGCTTGCGGCGCGGTGGCTGATGTCCGTGAACAGCTCGATGCCGCCGACGACGCGGCCCGCTTCGTCCGTCAACGGACTGGCGCGGACGGCGACGGGGATCCGATGGCCGTCCTTGTGGTGGAGATAGATGTCGGACTGGCGCAGCCGGCCGTCGCACATGGTTTCCGCCAGCGGGCACGTGCCGGTGCACAGCGCGCAGCCTTTGCCGTCCACATGGCTGAGGATATTGTCGGCGCAGGATTTGCCGATCACGTCCTCCGCCGCAAAACCCGAAATCCGTTCCGCCGCCTTGTTCCAGTAGGTGATCACGCGCCGGCGGTCCACCAGATAGAGTCCGTCGTGGAGGTTGTCCACGATGCGCTGGAAGGACTCCGGCGTCAGGTTCACGGGACCGTCTCCGGCGGCGGCGCGGCGGCCGCGGCGAGCCGGTGCCGGCCAGCCCGGACGTCGGCGATGGTGTAGAAATGGAGGCGCTCGGAGGCGTAGCGGAGGATTTCCTCGAAGTCGGATTGGCGCGTGCCGTAGCTGGGGCCGACGAGCACATCGCTGCCGACCGCGACCGCGCCGGGCGGCAAATCCGCCAGGGTCACCTCGGATCCGGCAGCGGCCGTCACCGGGATCACGCTCTGCGCGGCCTGCCGCCGAAGCACGCACGGCACCAGGACGTTTTCCTCGCCATCCGCCAATTCGACGGGCCGGTCCAGCGTGACGACGTTGCCCGCGACCGCCACGACGCGGCCGACCGTGAAGGCGGAATCCGGCAAGACCCGGTGGCCGTAGAGGAAGAGCACGACGTCGCGGCGCTGCGCCAGATCGATCCACTTCTTGACCAGTTCCACGGGGGCGTATTGCGCGGTGTCGATGGAGGTGCCCGGCAGCGAACCGTCCGGCCGCACGCCGTCGGCCAGGGCCAAGGGATCCACGCGGCGATAGCTGCCGATCCGGCCGAGGGCGGCCTGGGCGATTTCCGGCGTCGAGGCGTTGAAGGGAAACGCGAGGGCCTCCACCCGCAAGCCGGCTCCCCGCAGAAGGGCCAGCGAGGGATCGAGCTCTTTGTCCAGCCAGGCGTCGAGGCCGTTGCTCTGCACGAAGCGCGGCGCGTTCTGGTGGTTGGCCGTGTGCGTGCCGATTTCCCAGTCGTATTCATCCTGCAGGCGGCGCAGCTCGTCGAGCGTGATCCGGCCGTTGTGCACGTAGCGGTCGTTGACGAACCCGGTCGCCGTGGCACCATACCGCTGGATGATCGGCGCCGTTTCCGTCAGCCACGCGGTCCAGCCATCGTCGAACTGCAACGCGAGCCCGCCTCGCCGTTCGGCGGCAAAACCACACATTCCACTGCCGGCCACCAAGATCAATCCCAGAAGCCATGGAATCATTTTATTCATTAAAATCATCGGTCTTAAATCCGATATGTCTAGCAACATACTCGGATATTGGCGATTTTCAAGTGCGGCCAGCCATCAAGGCTTGCGCGGGGTGTCCGGGGTGCCCTTCCCCTTCCAGCGCGCCGGCAAGGACAGGCGCCGCCAGACGTCGGGCGCCTTGCGCTCCAAGGCGATCACCCAGTGGTTGCGGTTCCGGCGGGCCGGCAGCGAAATCCGGTATTGTTCCGGCTCGCCTTCGGTGGGCATCACCACCATGACGCTTTGGTCCGGATCCACCGTGTTCAGTTCCAGCAGGAAATCGGGCGTGGAGCCCATTCCCATGAACTGGACGGTCACGAATCCGTCGCTGTTGATGCGGGCGGAAAACGGCATCGGCAAGGCGATGGTCTGGCCGCCGACAGGCGTGAAGCGGGTTTCCATCAGGTCGCCGTGGACGACCTGCCGCTGGACCAGTTCGGTCTTCAGCTTCTGGCCCGATTTCCGGATCGCGGTGAACCCGCTGGACGACCAGATCAGTTCGCCTTCCTTCACGCCGATCAGATACGGCGCCACGATGACGAACTGAATGTGCTGGATCGGATCGGCGACGGCCGGATCGGGCGCGAGCAGCTCGGCGTCCGCGTCGAGGGCGACCATGCAGTATTTCCGGGCGAAATCCGCGAACTTGGTCTTGTTGCCCTCCCGGTTGGGATCGTAGCCGCCGAGTTTGAGGACTTTGGCGAGATAGGCCGGGCAGCGCTCGGGAATCATCTCCACGGGCGACGACTGGTCCTCGAACCGGATGTCCAGGATGGTGCCGATGGCCGCGCGGAAACCCAGTCCAAGTTTCATTTCCAACGCCTTGACCAGACCGTTCTGGTCGTCCGTCACCAGCAGCCGCTGGCCCTTTTCGTCCCACAGGACGGATTCCACGGTGCCGAAGTTTTCGTAGATCGATTGGAGCGTGTCGGTCGTGGGGTCCCACCGATAGATCGCGCCGTTTTCCTCGGCCACCAGCGCCGTGCCCCCCGCCAGCGCCCACAGGCCTTCGGGCGAGCGGAACCGCTTCACGGACCGGAAGGTGCGGACGTTGCGCGTCCGCAGGTCCAGGCAGCCGACGTCGCCGGTCAGTTCGTCGGCGAAAAACGCGAAGCTCCCGTCGGGCGAAAACCGCGCGGCCGAATAGCTCGCCAGAGCGTCGTTCAGCGGCAACCACCATTCGCCCTGCGCGTCGCGGTAGAGGATCGCGCCGCGCACCAACCCCAGCAACCCGCCCGCGTCGGGATCGTGGTTGAAGGCTTCCGCCGTCGAACCGGCCAGCAACAATTCGCCGGACAGGCCGACGTCGACGGATTCCCAGGCGAAGCGGTGGTTGGGCAGCGGGATCGGCACGACCGTGCCGGCCGCGGAGGCCTGGCCGGGCTTGTCGGAAAACTCGAACGCGATCAGGCGGCCGCCGGGCACGTCTTCGGCCACGTACAGGGTCCGCTGGCCGTCGAAAACGATGCCCTCCGGCGAGCGCAGGCCGGTTGTTTTCTTGCGGGAACGGCCTTCCTCCTCGTACACCGGCGTCGCGCCGTCGATCACCACCTGTCGGGCGCCGTTGGGCCGGATGCGCACGACGGCCGCCGCGTTTTCTTCCGCGACGTAGAGATCGCCGGTCTTCGGATCGAGCGCCAAGCCGTCCGGCCCGCGCAGGTCTTTGGCCACCGTCGAAGTCTTGCCGAATATTTTCGACGGTTCCCGTTCGGGCTTGGGAGCATCGGCTTGGGTCGTTTTGTCGGCCCGCGCCGGCCCCGCCCCCCACCCGGCGACCAGTGCCCAAACAAAAAACGCCGTCCAGGCCGGAACGGTGCGACGGGCGCGAGCATATGGAACGGACGACGTCATGAACAGGCGCTACGGGGCGACATTATATCGGTTGCCCCGCCGCAAGTCAAACGCGCGCCGGAAAGGATCCGGGGTCCGGCGTTTGACGCTGGGTACGGGGTGCTGATACATTTCCCCCAACGGAGGAAGGTTCCCGCCCGATGTCCGGTTTTGGACGCCGCGGACGGGATGCCCGGCCGGCATATGAAATCCAACATCCGGATTGTGGTGGCCGCGGGCCTCGCGGCCTGGCTCGTCGGCACGCCGCCGGGCGCGGCGGCCACCCGCTACGTCTCCCCCGCCGGGTCGCACGTCCCCCCGTTCGCCACGTGGGCGGAGGCCGCCACCAATTTCCAGGCGGCCATCGACGTCAGCGGGCCGGGCGATCTCGTGCTGGCCACGAACGGAGTCTACGCCCTGCCCGCCACGGTGCGCGTGACCAACGGCGTCGTGCTGGCCTCGGTCAACGGCCGGGACGCCACCGGGCTGGATGCCGGCGCCCTGCCCGCCGGCCAGGACGCCGTCTTTCTCCAATACGGAACGGTGGACGGCTTCACCGTCAGCAACGCGCCCCGCCACGGGATCAAAAGCGAACATGGCGCCGTCCTCAACTGCCTCGTCACGCACTCCCGCCACAACGGCATCGACAGCTACACGACGCCGCGGATCGTCGCCGATTCCCGGCTGATCGTCAGCAACACGATCGTGCGCCGCAGCGCCACGAACGGCATCTTCACCTGCGCCGTCGACACGCGCATCGAAAACTGCCTTGTCGCGGAATCCGGCGGCACCGGCGTTTCCCTGCGCCAGAACGACACCGTCGCGCCCATCCAGGTGCCGCGCGTCAGCAACTTCCTGATCCGCGCCTCCACCGTCGCCAGCAACGGCAACAGCGGCATCGGCGTCGCGTTCTGGAACTACGACGCCAGCCTGCCGACGGTCCCGGTGCGCGTCGTGGACTGCCGGGTCGAATTCAACTCCGGCGCGCGCGGGGGCGGCATTTTCGACGGCGCCGGCGACAACACGGACCGTTCCAGCGGCGTCCAGATCCTCGATTCCGTCATTGCCGGCAATGCGGCGACGACTTACGGCGGCGGCATCTATCTCGCCCCAAGCCGAGGCGCCGCCGTCGTTCGTTCCGTCGTGGAAAACAACGTTTCCGCGGGCGGCGGCGGCGGGATCATGGCGTGGGGAGGAAGCGCCGCCGTCCAGAACTGCCTGATCCGGGGCAACGTGGCCGCCACCTATGGCGGCGGCGTCTGGAGCGGCGTTCTCCGGAACAACACCGTGCTCGACAACGAAGCGGGCACCTCCGGCGGCGGCATCTACGGCGGCGACGTCGCCAACTGCATCGTCTACGGGAACCAAGCTGACATCGGACCGGGCACCTATGGCGCCGTCGTGGCCTACTCCTGCGTGGTTCCCGCCGCGTCGGGAACGGGCAACCTCGCGCAAGAGCCGGGATTCGCCGGCACCCGCAACTGGCGGCTGACCGCCGGATCCCCGTGCATCGATGCGGGCAACTGGGCCCTGGCCACCGGCGATTTCGACCTCGACGGCGAACCCCGCATCTGGGGCGACGGCGTCGACATGGGCTGCGACGAATTCTACCCACCCGGCCTCGGCGGCCCGCTGGCGGTGGAAATCGCAAGCAGCGCGGACCGCGCGGTGGTCGGCACTCCGATTTCGTTCCAATGCAACGTCGAGGGCGCGCCGGCCGCCTACGTCTGGCAGTTCAACGACGGCCACGTCGTCTCGAACGTGCCCCAGATCGAGCGGACCTTCGCGACGGCCGGCGTCTACGTCGCCACCGTCGTGGCGTGGAATCCCGACGGCGCGTCCTCCAATTCGCTCGCCGTCGAGATCTTCCCTGGATTCACGAACTACGTCGCGCCCGGCGGCGGCCACGTCTACCCCTTCACCAACTGGCCGGAAGCCGCCACGAACATCCAGGCCGCCATCGCCGCCAACATGGCCGGCGGCCAAGTGACGGTCGCCGACGGCATCTACGATTCCGGCGGCCTGGCTCTCGCCGACGGCCCCACCAACCGCGTGGCGCTCACCAACGCGGTGACCGTCGCCAGCCTCAACGGCCCGGAAAACGCCTGGATCGTCGGCAGCGGTCCCGCCGGCGACGCCGCCGTCCGGTGCGCCTACGTGGGCGCCGGCGCGCGCCTCGTCGGCTTCACGCTGACCAACGGCCATACCCGTGCGTCCGGCGACGTGCTGGCGGCGCAAAGCGGCGGTGGCGCCTGGTGCGACAGCGGCGGAACCGTGGACAACTGCCGGATTCTCGGCAACGCGGCTTTCCATTCCGGCGGCGGCGTCTACCGCGGCCTCGTGACCGATTCGACCCTGCAGGGCAACCGCGCCGCGCAAGGCGGCGGCGCGGCGAGCGCGACGTTGCGGCAATGCGTTGTTTCCGAAAACGCCGCGACCGGCAACGGCGGCGGCGCCTACGGCGGCACGCTGGAAAACGCGCTGGTCCTGGCCAACCAGGCCGAGTACGGCGGCGGCGCGGCGGAAGCCACGCTCCTGCACGCCACCGTGGCCGACAACTTCGCCGCGCAAGCCGGCGGCGGCCTCTACCGCGGCGTCGCCAGCAATTCCATCGTCTACTTCAACTCCGCCGGCAACGGCTGGTCGAACTATTTCAATGCCGTCTGCCGTTACTCCTGCACGACTCCCGATCCCCAATCCGTCGGCAACGTGACCAACGATCCCCGGTTCGTGGACCGCTCCGCGGGCATCTACTTCCTGCAAACGAATTCCCCGGCCTTGGATGCGGCCGCGACCAGCGCGCTGGTCCAGGATCTGGCCGGCATGCCGCGCCCCGCGGCGGGCCGGCCGGGCGAAACCGCCGCCCCGGACATGGGCGCCTACGAGTTGACGCCCGCGCACTACGTCTCGCCCGACGGCGGCCACGTCTGGCCGTTCCTGAGCTGGGCCGATGCCGCCCGCGACCTCCAATCGGCCGTCGATGCCGCCGACGCCCCGGACGTCGTCTGGGTTTCCAACGGCGTCTACAACGCCGGCGGACGCACGCATCTCGGCGCCTTGACCAATCGCGTGGTCGTGGACAAGGCCATCCGGGTCGCGTCCCTCAACGGCCATAGCCAAACCGTCGTCGAAGGCTCCGGCCCCATCGGCGACGCCGCGGTCCGCGGCGTTTACCTGGCCGCGGGCGCGACGCTGGAGGGATTCACGATCCGCCGCGGCGCCACGCGCGCGGCCGGCGATGCGTCGCTCGACCAAAGCGGCGGCGGCATCTGGGCCGCGGCCGATGCCGTCGTCGCCAACTGCGTGATCGTTTCCAACGCCGCGGCCGCGCGCGGCGGGGCCATCCGCGGCGGCACCGCCATCAATTCCTTCCTGCATGCCAATTCCGCGGCCCAAGGCGGCGGCGCTGCAAACAGCCTGCTGGATTATTGTACCCTCACCGGCAACCAGGCCGCCGACGGCGGCGGCGCCGCCGATTGCCTTGGCCGATACGGCATCGTCTATTTCAATTCCGCGAGCGGTTCCGGCACGAACGTCTTGGGTGGCCTGTGGGAGACGTCTTGCGTCTCCCCCGCCGACGGCCCGGGCACCTTCGATGCCGATCCGCTGTTGCTGGAGCCCGGCGGCTACCGGCTGGCGCCCGGCTCGCCGTGCATCGACGCCGTAACCACGCCCTTCTCCATGCCGAGCGTCGATCTGGACGGCACGCCGCGCCCGCTGGACGGCGATGCCAACGGCACGGCGCGGTACGACGTCGGCGCCCACGAATACGTCTATGCCGGCGCCGACTCGGACGGCGACGGCATGCCCGACGAGTGGGAAATTCCCAACGGTCTGGCGCCGCTGGCCGACGACGCGGCCGAAGATCCGGACGGCGACGGCCTCTCCAATTTGCAGGAGTTCCAGAACGGAACCCATCCTTGGCTGAGCGACACGGACGGGGATGGCCAATCCGACTGGGCCGAAATCGTCGCCGGCACGGATCCGGTCGATCCCGACAGCTTGTTCGCGATCCGCAACCCGGCCGTCCACGCCGAAAGCGGCCACCAGATCTTCACCTGGCCCGGCCGCACCCAGCGCCTGTACACCGTCGTCGCGGCCGACGACTTGACCGGTCCGTTGACCAACCGGCCGGACTACGTCGATCGGCCGGGCATCGACGGGACCATGGCGTTCACCAACGACCAGCCCACGCACCTGAACGTGTTCGGCGTCCGCGTCCGTCTGGCGCCCTGATCCGCTTGTCCGCCCCGGATCCGTTCGGGATTGAAAAAACGCCGCGGACAAGCCACATTTCGCCTCCATGCATTCCGAATACGAATTTTCGTCCGTGGCCGCCGCCGACCGGCGCGGGTTCCCGTCCCTGCTGGTCGTCATGTTGGGATTCACGTTCTTTTCCGCCAGCATGTGGGCGGGCGCCGAGCTCGGCAACGGCCTGCGCGCGTCGACCTTCCTGTGGGCGGTCTTGGCGGGCAACCTGCTGCTGGGCGCCTACACGGGCCTGTTGGCGCACATCGCGGCCCGCACGGGCCTGTCCACGCATCTGCTCGCGCGCCGGGCGTTCGGCCAGCAAGGGGCGGCGCTGCCTTCGCTGCTGCTGGGCGTGACGCAAGTGGGCTGGTTCGGCGTCGGCGTCGCCATGTTCGCCCTGCCCGTCGCGCAGATGTTCCCCGGCGTGCCCCGGCTGGCGCTCATCGCGGTCTCCGGCGCCTGCATGACGCTGACGGCCTACTACGGCATCAAATCCCTGACGATCCTTTCGATCGTGGCCGTGCCGGCCATCGCGCTGCTCGGCTCGGCTTCGCTGGCCAAGGCCTTCCACGACTTCGGCGGCCTTTCGGCCTGGTTCGCGATGGAACCGGCCAGCTCCCTATCCCTGCCGGCGGCGATCGGCATCTGCGTGGGGTCGTTCATCTCCGGCGGCACGCTCACGCCCGATTTCACCCGCTATGCGCGCACCTCGCGCATTTCCGTCTCCGCCACGGTGATCGCCTTCCTGCTGGGCAACTCGCTGATGTTCCTGTTCGGCGCGGTGGCCTCGGCGTTCTACCAGACCAACGACATCTCCCTCGCCCTCAAGGCGCAGGGCATGATCGCCGTCGCCGTGCTGGTGCTGGGGCTGAACATCTGGACGACGAACGACAACGCGCTCTACGCCGCCAGCCTCGGTTTCGCCACGCTCACGCGCCTGCGCAAGCGGAAATTCGTCCTGATCAACGGATTCCTCGGCACGGTCTTCGCCACCGCCGCCTACAACCATTTCGTGCCGTGGCTGAACCTGCTCAACCTGATGCTGCCGTCCATCGGCGCGATCCTGATCCTGGACTACTTCGTCGTGCGCCGCCGCGCGCCGGACGCGGAACCCGCGCCCGGCGTCCGCTGGGCGGCCGTCGCCGCCTGGGCCGCCGGCTTCTGCGCCGCGAAATTCCTGCCCGGCCTGCCGCCGCTCAACACCGTCTTGGCGGCCTCGGCCGTCTACCTCCTCCTCGCCCGCCGGCCCGCCGCGGTCCCGGCCCCGGCCGCCGAATAAGGAAACGCCCATGCCCATTCCCAGCCAACGCGTCGGTCGCTTCACGGAATCGGTCATCCGCCGCATGACGCGGGTCGCCATGGAATGCGGCGCCGTCAACCTGTCGCAAGGGTTTCCCGACTTCGATCCGCCCGAGGAACTGCGCCGCGCCCTCGAGAAAACCGCCCACGCGGGCCCCCACCAGTATGCCGTGACCTGGGGCGCCCCCGGCTTCCGGCGCGCGCTCGCCCGCAAGCAGGCCCATTTCACCGGGCTGCCCATCGACCCCGACGCGAACCTCGTCGTCACCTGCGGCAGCACCGAAGCGATGATGGCCGCCATGATGACCGCCTGCAACCCGGGCGACAAGGTGGTCGTCTTTTCCCCGTTCTACGAAAACTACGTCGCCGACACCATCCTCTCCGGCGCGGAGCCGATCTACGTGCCCCTGCGCCCGCCCGATTTCTCGTTCGATCCCGCCGAATTGCGCCGGGCCTTCGAGCAGCGGCCCAAGGCGCTCATCCTGTGCAATCCGTCGAATCCGACCGGCAAGGTCTTCACCCGCGACGAACTGCTGCAGATCGCGGCCCTGGCGGAGGAATTCGACGCCTACGTCATCACCGACGAAGTCTACGAGCACATCGTCTACGCGCCGCATCGCCACGTCTATTTCTCGACGCTGCCCGGCATGTTCGCGCGCACCGTTTCGTGCAGTTCGCTCTCGAAGACCTATTCCATCACCGGCTGGCGGCTGGGATATGTGATCGCCGCTCCCGCCTTCATCGACGGCGCGCGCAAGGTGCACGACTTCCTGACCGTCGGGGCCGCCGCCCCGTTGCAGGAGGCCGCCATCGCCGGGTTGGAGATGCCGGAGGCCTACTACGCCCATCTGGCTGAAATCTATGCCGCGAAGCGCGACTTGTTCCTCGGCGGCCTGCGCGCCGCGGGCCTGACTTTCACCGAGCCCGAGGGCGCCTACTACGTCATGGTCGACGTGTCCGAATTCGGCGCGCCGGACGACGTCGCCTTCTGCGAGTGGCTTGCGCGGGAAGTCGGCGTGGCCGCCGTGCCCGGCTCCAGCTTCTTCCGCGAACCGGTGAACCATCTGATCCGGTTCCACTTCGCCAAGCGGGAAGACACCTTGCGCGAAGCGATCGCGCGCCTGGCCAAGCTGCGCGAAAAGGCCGCCGCGCGCCGCTAGGGCGGCGGCGGGGAAAACGGCGCGACGACGCGGTAGTGCTTCGCCGTTTCCGCCGCGTTGGTGTCGCGCTGCAGCAGCGGCGGAGCGCTCACCCACGGTCCCCACGCCGTCCACGGCGGACTGGCCGTGCTCGGCAGGTCGAGAATGTACTGCGTTTCGTAGATCGCGTTGGTGTCGCCCATCCACTCGATCGTGATTTCGTTCGTGGCGGTGTGCGCGACGTTGGTGATCCAGAACGTGTTGGTGTCGGGCGCTTGCTGGTAGATCGTGAACTCGTGGTCCTCCACCTCGCCGTCCGCGGCGTAGCCCGTGTATGCCAGCCCGGGGCCGCTGGCGAAGCGGAACCGGCCGACGACCGGCCCCACCCACGCCCGGGCGGGGATGCTGAACACAAGGGCCGAGAAGCCCGCGGGCATGGCGCGATCGGAAGCGATCTGCTCTCCGGCGTCGGCCCAGCTGCCGTTGGCGTCGAAATCCAGCCAGCCGTTCAGATAACCGTTGGTGGAACAGATCACGCCCAGCGCCGAACTCGGATCGCCCCGCACGAGCGGCGCGCCGGCGACGACGAACACCCCGTCCTCGTCGTCCGTTGCGGCCAGGTCGTCGCCGTCGGCCGCGGCGGTCGGCTGGCCGTCGGGATCGAGGTCGGGGGCCGTGGCGCCGAGATAGTAGACCGGGACGGACGGGATCAGGTGCCGGGCGCCGTCGTTGGCCAGCACCGTGGGATAGGTTGGATCGGGCGCGTCGCCGAAATCCAGCACCTGCAGCCGCACTTCGTAGTCCTCGACTTCGCCGTCCGTTTCCGCGCCGGTGTACGCCGGCACCGCCGGCGGATAGGTCGTGAACCGCCAGCGGGATTGGGGACCGCCGGAAACGAAGGCGGGCGGAGTCGGCGCGGAGAGGCTCACCAGATTCGGCCCGGGCGCCAACGGGTAATTGAGGCACACCTGCTCGCCGGGATCGATCCACGTGCCGTTGCCGTTCCAGTCGATCCAGGCATTGAGGAATCCGGGCACGGAGGCGACGACCGGCACGGGCACGGTCGCGCCCGCCACCAAGACGGCGGGCACTCCCACGCCGTCTTCGTCGTCGAGACCGGCCGGAGGATTGTTGTCGTCGCCGGTGGCGGTGCCGTCGGGCTGGCCATCGGGCTCGGCATCGACGGCGGCGCCGAGGAAGACGCCCGGCACGAGGACGTGCCGCGCGCCGTTGTTGATCAGCAGGGTCGGATAGCCGACGATCAAAGGCGAATCGTTGGCGTCGCCGAAGTCGAATTCCTCCTCTTCCGCCTGCTGGATGCTCAGGGCGTAATCCTCCACCTCGCCGTTGGCCACCAGGCCGGTGTAGGTCATGGCCACCGGCAACGTGGTGAAACGGAAGCGGGCGAACGTGGAAACGGCATTCGAGCTGGTCGGCACGCTGACGACCACGACGTTGGTGCCGGCGACGACCGGCGTGCCCGCAAGGACGTTTTCGCCGAAATCCCCCCACCACCCGTTGGCGTCGAAATCCACCCAGGCCGAGACGATGCCCGAGACCGACGCCACGACCTGCACGGTGGCCACCTGGCCGGCCACCCAGCCGTTCAGGAACGTCACGCCGTCCTCGTCTTTCAGGTTCGCCAGATCGTCGCCCGTGGCCGTGGCGTCGGGCTGCCCGTCCGCTTCCGCATCGATCAAAGCGCCCAGGTAGATGCCCGGCACGACGACGTGCCGCGCGCCGTCGCTGGCCAGCAAGGTCTGGTAGGGCGCGTCCGGCGCATCGCCGAAGTCGAGGTCGACTTCTTCCTCCAGGATGGCCGAGAGATAGTCCTCGACTTCGCCGTCGACGGCCGACCCCGTGAAGCCCAGCGGCGCCTGCACGGTACAGAACCGGAAGCGGGCGAACGTGGGACCGATGGCGGCGCCCCCCGGCACGGCGAACGTCAGGACGTTGGTGCCCGCCGCCAGCGCTTGGATGCCGAAGACGTTTTCATTGGCCTCGATCCAGGATCCGTTGCCGTTGAAGTCGACCCAGGCGTGCAGATAGCCGGAGGTCGCCGCCACCACCTGGATGGTGGCCACCTGGCCCGCCACCCAGCCGTTCAGGAACGTCACGCCGTCTTCGTCGGCGAGATTGGCCAGATCGTCGCCCGTGGCCGTGGCGTCGGGTTGGCCGTCTGCCTCGGAATCGATCAGGGCGCCCAGGTAGATGCCCGGCACGACGACGTGCCGCGCGCCGTCGTTGGCCAGCAAGGTGGGATAAGCCGGGTCCGGCGCATCGCCGAAGTCCAGCACCTCCGGCTCCTCCTCGAAACGGTTGTGGAACACGGAGACGTCGCTCAGGCGCAACGGCGGCGGCTCTTCCTGCTGGGCCCCCAGGTCGAGGGCGAGGTCGTCGATCCAGGTGCTGATCTTCAGCGACAGGCTGCGATTCATCAGCACGTCGTTGGTCCCGTTGTACGAAGCGACGATGACCAGATAGCGCGGATCCGTTGGCTGAAGCCCGGGCGGTACCACCGCGAACGACAGTTGGCGCGTGGCCGATTGTCCGTGCGGGATGGTGCCGAAGTCCCAGGTCGGCACGAAATAGCCGCCGGCCGGCTTGTGCTCCGGATCCGGATCCTCCGGATTCCAGCAATACCAGCCCCACTGGTCTTCGTTGATCGCCTCGATGAAGGGCGCCTCGCCTTCGCGATAGGGCCCGGCGGGATAGTTGAACGCCAGGGGCAGCTTGTTGGTGTCGCCGATGGCGAATTCCGCCGCGAGTTTGACGTCGATCAGCGGGCCGACGTAGGGCATCTCGCTGAGATCCCGGGGCCGCGATTCGCCGTGGCTGTTGGATCCCGCGGCCCAGCCGGCTTCGATGGTCGTGTCGTTGTGGATCGTGGCCTGGATGCTGAATCCCTGGATGGGCGTACCCGGCCCGCCCACGTAGACGACGTTGTCCACGTAGCCGGTGATGGCGTTGGCGCCCAGTCCACCGGAGACCTCGTCGTAGAACTCGTTCGTCCGCACGGTTTCGCTTCCGCCGCCATCGATGAACCACTGCCCTTGGGCGGCGGTGGGATCGACGGGCGGTCCCGTCATCAGCGTCGGCAATTGCACCGGCGGCTTGGTAACGGACAGCGAAGGCGCCCCCTCGCACCAACACGCGAACCAGAGCAACACTCCTGCCCCGCACCCCGCAAACGCCCGCATCGTTTTCATGCGCCCGCTCCCTTCGGAGAGATCCCGCGCCGCACCGGTTTTCTCCCTCTCCATCCACTAGGGAACTTCCGCGGACGTGCCGGGTCAACCCGTTCCGCATGAAAATCGCGTTAATCCAGCCCCCGCCTTAACGTTACCGCTCGCGGTACAGCACCTGGATTTCCACGTTGGTGTAGGCGCCCAGGAACTGGGCCATCACGTGCCGGCAACTGGCGCACGGGTAGAGATCGGTATACAGCCGCACGCGGCCCGCCGCGGACGGATCGGGCAGGTGCGCCGCCAGATCTTCGAGAATCTTGCATTCGGTGTCCATGTAGCGCGGCCAGCAGTCCTCGCCCTCGATCTCGTCGGCGTGGTTCACGCACAGGATTTCGAAACGTCCCTTTTTGCACCGCGGCGAAACGTCCGGGATCAACGCGGCGGCCTCGGCGGACAACCCGCCCAAGCCGTTGATGCCGCTGTGGGCGTAATACTCCGTCTTGTCGAGACCTTCGATTTGCGCCACCGCCCAGGCGAAGTTGTTCCGCCGCCGGTTTTTTTCCGGCAACCGCGCGCGCACGGTTTCGATGCGCGCCAGGGCCGGATCGTCGCGGCCGGGTTCGATCAGCCGGATTTCCGGCAAGCGCTCCACCGCGGCCGGGGCGGGCGGATCCGCCCACGCGGCGCCGGCCAGCCACGCCGCCGCCAGGCCGCAAAACAGAGCCGTCATCAACCGCCGCCGCAGGTGTGCCATGGAGTTCTCCGGTTTCAATGTTTGACCACGATGGCGGTCATGTCGTCTTGCCGCGGACTATGGGGATCGCTGAAGCGCTGCGCGGCATCGAGCAAGGACCGGATGACGTCCGCGGCGGGCTGGCCGCGCTCGCGCCGCAGCAGTTCCAGCACGCGCGCCTCGCCGAATTCCTCGCCGTCCTTCGCATGGGCTTCGAGGATGCCGTCGGTCAACAGCAGGATCCATTCCCCCGGCGCCAGCACGAGCCGCCCCGGCACCAGGCGCTCTTCGGCGCGGTCGATGCCGACCGCCGCGGCATTCGGCGCCAGCTGGTTCCGGACATCGCCGTCCGGCCCCAGCACGTAGCCTGGCGGATGTCCGGCGTTGACGTACCGCCAGACCCCCGTCGCGGGATCGAGTTCGGCGAAGAGCAGCGTGATGAAACGCTCGTCGCCGAGATCCTCGATCAGCAAATGCCGGGATTGCGCCAGGATGTCCTCGAAACCCAGGCCCGACAATGCCAACGCGCGCAGATAGGCGCGCGCATCGGCCATGAGCAGGGCCGGTCCGAGGCCGTGCCCGGTGACGTCCCCCACCACGACCAGCAGCCGCCCCCCGGGCGTCGGAATGAAGTCGAAATAGTCGCCGCCGGTGGCGGTGGCCGGGCGCGAGGCGCCCGCGATGTCGTAACCAGGCAGCAACGGCGGTCCGGCGGGGAACAGCTGTTGCTGGACTTCGCGCGCGATGCGGAATTCCTCTTCCTGCGCCAGCAGCGCGCGTTCGGCTTCGCGGTGGGCGCGGCGTTCTTCCGCCTCGGCCAGTTCCCGCGCCACGGCGGCCACCAGGCGGGTCAGGTTGCCCTTCATCAGATAGTCCTGCGCGCCCGCCCGCATCGCCGCCACCGCCGCTTCTTCGCCGATCACGCCGGACACGATGATGAACGGCACGTCGAACGCGGACGACCGCACGATTTCCAGGGCCTCCGTGGAACTGAAGCGCGGCATGCTGTGGTCGGAAAAGATGACGTCCCATTTCTGCTTGTCCAGCGCGTCCATCAGGTCTTCCGCGTTGTCCACCCGGCGGGCGTCGGGCGCATAGCCGCCCGCCCGCAGCTGCTCCAGCAGCAGCAGCGCGTCGATTTCGGAATCCTCGATCACGAGGACCTTCAGCGGCTTGGAACCGGCGGCGGTGGCGGCGCTCATGGCGTTCCTCCGGGTGCGGGAACCGGCAGATACACGGCGAACGTGGAGCCCCGGCCGACCTGGCTGTCCACGTCGATCCAGCCGCCATGCTGCTGCACGATGCCGTAGACGGTGGACAGCCCCAGCCCCGTGCCTTGGCCTTTGGCTTTCGTGGTGAAAAACGGCTCGAACAGCCGCGGCAGGATTTCCGGCGGAATGCCCGTGCCCGCATCCGTCACGGACAAACAGACGAACGCCCCGGCCCGCCAGGGCGGTCCCCGCCGCGCCGCCTCCGCCGCGGCCACTTCCCGGGGCTGCACGCCGATGGAGATCGCGCCGCCGGCGGGCATCGCGTCGCGCGCGTTCACCACCAGATTGAGCAAAATCTGCTCGAGCTGGTTCGCGTCGCCGTGGACGACCGCGGGCGCGGCGGAGAATTCGCACCGCAGCTCGAAGGTCTTGCCGAGCAAGCGCTGGAGCATGGTCCCCATCTGCCCCACCCGCTCCTTCAGGTCCAGATCCTCGACCGCCAGCACCTGCTTGCGGCTGATCGCCAGCAACTGGCGCGTCAGCGCGATGCCGCGTTCCGTGGCCTGGCGGATCTCGGCCACGTCGGCATGGGCCGGATCGTCCGCGGCGATTTCGGCCGCCAGCACGTCGGCGAACCCGAGGATGGCCTGCAGGATGTTGTTGAAATCGTGGGCCACGCCGCCGGCCAGCTGGCCGATGCTTTCCATTTTCTGCGACTGGAACAGCTGCTGCTGCAGCCGGCGTTCGGCGGTGACGTCGCGGACGTAGAGGAGCGCGCCGGTCTGCCGGCCGCTGCGGCGTTCCACCAGCGGATAGGCGAACACGCTGAATTCCCCGGGCCCCAGCGCGGTTTCCAGGGCGCAGACGATTTGCGCCGGCTGGCCGTCCCGGAGGGTGGCGGTCCGGATCTGTTCGGCCGCGGCCGGACACAGCCCGCCGGCCGCGCGCCCGACCAGCGGCATCCGGTCCGGGAACAGTTTTTCCATCGTGGAATTGGTCCGCACGATTTTCAGGTCCGCATCCAGCACGACGAGGCCGTCCTGCACGCTGGAAAACACGTCGACGAGGAAGTCGCGCTCTTCTTCCAGGCGGGTTTCGGCTTCCCGGCGCCGGCGGGCGCTCTCCGCGGCCTCGACGGCGCGGCGCACGGCCAGACCGAGCCGGCGCAGATGCTCCTTCATGACGTAGTCCGTCGCCCCCAGCCGCACGGCTTCCACCGCGCGTTCCTCGCCGATGGAGCCCGACACGAAGATGAAGGGCGTTTCGGGACCGAGGGCCCGCGTCCGCTGCAACGCCTCCGTACCGCAGTAGTGCGGCAGGCTGTAGTCCGAAATCACCACGTCCACGTCGCCCTGGGCCAGGGCACGCTCGAAGTCGTCCGGTTCCGACACCACGACGAGGTCGCAATCCACGCATTCCGCGCTGAGCATTTCGCGGACGAGCAAGGCGTCCGTGGGATTGTCCTCCAGATGGAGGATTTTCAGCCGCTTGGCCGGCGGCGGCACGGTCTCGTTGGCGCGGGTCGCATCCATGCGGCACCTTCCTCAGGCCGGCCCCGGGGCGCGGGGCGGCGGCGACGGTTCGTTGAGAAAACCCCAGAACAGGCCGATTTCGCGCACGGCGCGGATGAAGTCGTCGAAATTCAGCGGTTTGACGACATAGGCGTTCACGCCGCTCTCGTAGCTGCGCACCAGATCCGCCTCCTCCCGCGACGAGGTCAGCATCACGACGGGGATGAGCCGCAGCGCCGGATCGTTCTTGAGGATCCGCAGCACTTCCAGGCCGTCCACTTTCGGCATCTTGATGTCCAGCAGGATCACGGCGGGCTCCCCTTGCGTGCGGGCCGCGTATTTGCCGCGGCGGAAAAGGAAATCCAGCGCTTCCGCGCCGTCGTGGACCACTTCCACCGGATTGACCATGTGGCTGTCCGCCAGCGCGGCGAGCGTCAGCTCGACGTCGTTGGGATTGTCCTCGGCCAGCAGGATGTATTTGCCGCTCGTCGCATTCATCGCGTCAACCCTCCGGCGCCGGCGCCTCGGCCGGCAAGGTGAAATAGAACGCCGCCCCTTGGTCCACGGCGCCTTCGGCCCAGGTGCGGCCGCCGTGGCGCACCACGATGCGCCGCACGTTGGCCAGACCGATGCCCGTCCCTTCGAATTCCGCTTCCGTGTGCAGCCGCTGGAACACGCCGAACAGCTTGTCGGCGTATTTCATGTCGAATCCGGCGCCGTCGTCGCGCACGCACACGACGATTTCGCCGCCTTCGCGGCGGGCGGACACCTCGATGCGGGCGGCGGGTCTCTTGCCGGTGTATTTGACCGCGTTGCCGAGCAGGTTGGCCACCACCTGCCGCAGCAGGGCGCGATCCGCCCGCACTTCCGGCAGTTCGCCGATCCGCCAGTCGATGGTGCGGCCGCGCGTTTCCGGTTCCAGTTCCCGGCGGCATTCGTCCACGAGCGCCCCCAGCGGCACCGTTTCCAGGCGCATCTGCGCCCGGCCCGTGCGCGAAAACGACAGCAGGTCGTCGATCAGCACCCCCATCTTCGCGGCGGCGCCGGCGATGACGTCCAGGTAGCGCCGGCCGGTCTCGTCGAGCTTGTCCTGCGCCTTGGCCTGCAGCAGCTGGACGAAGCCGGCCACGTGCCGCAACGGCGCGCGCAGGTCGTGCGAAACGGAATACGAGAACGCCTCCAGTTCCTTGTTCGCGGCCCGGAGCGCCTCTTCGCTGCGGTGCAGCGACGCTTCCACCGCTTTGCGCCGGCGGATTTCCGCGGCCATCCGCCGGTTCCAGTACCCGAACAGGACCAGCAGCGCCAGCGCTCCGGCGGCGTACTTGTACAGCTTCGCGTAATCGACGTGCTGCTCGTAGGTCACCGTCATCCATTTGCGCGCGATGGCGTTTTTCTCGTCGTCGTTGACGTCTTCCAGCGCCTTGTCGAGGATGTCGGCCAGCAGGCTCCATTCCTTGCGGCACGAGAACGCCGGCTGGTAGACGAACGGGGTCTCCCCCGCCACCTTGATCCGGCCGTGCCCGCCGGCCTGGATGTAGTGGCTGGTGATCAGCAAGGAGCCCACGTAGGCGTCCACGGTGCCGTCTTCCAGCATGCGCAGCGCGGTCGGCACGTCCTTGGCGTTGACCGTTTCCATCCCGGGGTACTTCGGCAACAGGTGCTCCGTCATGCCGTAGCCGGGCACCACCGCCACCTGGCGGCCCTTCAGTTCGGCCAGATCCCCGACGTAGGGCGTGTCTTCCCGCGTGAAAATCGCCGTTTGCAGCGACAGGTACGGCGGCGTGAAGGCGAATTCATCCTTCCGCACGCTGGCCTTGTTCAGCGACGTCAGCAGGTCCACCTCGCCGCGGCGAAGCAGGTCCTGCGCGTCCGACCAGGAGGCGATCGGCACCGGCCGGAAATCCACGCCCAAAGCCTGCCCGAACCGCTCCAGGTAATCGTGCGAAATGCCCTGGGGAATCCCCTCCCGATCGATGAACTCCAGCGGCGCCCAGCGCGGATTGCTGCCGAAGCGGATCACCGGATGCGCCGCCAGCCATTGCTTTTCCTCCGGCGTCAGCCGGATCCACGACAGGCCGCCGCCGCGGTCCTGGCCCACGCCGGCCCACCGCGCGAAGATTTCCTGGACGCTCTGTTGCGAGAGCGTCGCCAGCGCCCGGTCCAGGATCGCCGCCAGCAGCGGCTCGTCGGCGCGCACGCCGATGGCGTTCACGGACGCGGTTTCGCGCACGAGGCCCTGCACCTGCAGGGAGGCCAGCAATTCGCGCCCGATGATCCATTCCGCCCCGGCCCGGTTCCCGACGTAGGCGTCCGCCTGTTCCGCCGCCACCGCCAGCAGCGCCGCGCGCGTCGACGGATACTCCACGACCCGGATGGCCGGATGGTTGGAGCGCATGTGCGCCGCCACGAAAAAGCCGGCTTCCGCCGCCACGACGCGCCCGTGCAGGCTCGCGAAGGAATCGTAGTAGCGCCCGCCCTTGCGCGCCACGATCGCGTGCGGCAGCACGGCGTAGGGCTTGGTGAACCGCAGGTATTCCTCGCGGTCCGGCCGCGGGGTGACGTCCAGCAGCGCGTCCAGTTTTCCGGCGCGGACGTCCTCCAGCAGCCGGGGAAACGGAGCCGGAACCGTTTCCAGCCGCCCGCCCAGCAGTTCGTTCAGCCGCGCGACGAAGTCCGCGCCGATGCCCTCGAGCGCGCCGGTTTCGTTCGTGAAATCCATCGGCGGCCAGTTGTCCATGGCGCCGATGCGGATCGCGGGATGCGCCGCCAGCCAAGCGGCCTCCTCCGGCGTCGGGCGGAAGCGCGCGCCGGCCTTGCTGGACGCCTCGAACCACTTCGCCTGGATGGCCCGGCCCTCCGTCCGCAACACGTGCTGCAGCGCCCGGTCCAGCAGCGCCGCCGCGGCCGGCCAATCGCGGCGCACGCCGATGGCCAGCACCACCGACGGCTTTTCCAGCCGCCCCTGCAGGTGCAGGTTCGTCAGCATTTCCCGTTCGATCAGGTGCATCGCCACCGCCCGGTTCCCCGCATAGGCGTCGGCCTGGCTGCGCGCCACCGCGTCGAGCGCGTCCCGCGTGGACCCGTAGAGCCGGATCCGCACGCCGGGAAAATTCTCCTCGAACCACTTCACGTTGCCGAAGCCCTTTTCCAGCGCCACCGTGCGGCCGGCCAGCGCCTGCGCCGAACCGTAGTAGCGCGCGTTCCGCCGGCCCACGATCACGTGCGGGATGTCCTGGTACGGCCGCGTGAAGAGCAGATAGTCCTCCCGGTCCGTTTTCGGCGTCACGTCCATCAGCGCGTCGAGCTCGCGGTTCCGGACCTTTTCGAGGTTTTCGTCGAACGCCCCGGGCACGATCTGGAGCGCGCCGCCGATCAGCCGGTTCATTTCCTCCAGCAGGTCCACGCCGATGCCCGCCGGCCGGCCGGTGGAGTCCGTGAAATTCAGCGGCGGCCAATCCGCCATCGTCGCGACGCGGATCGCCGGATGCTCCGCCAGAAACGCCTGCTCCTCCGCCGTCAGTTCAAACGCGCCGTTGCCGCCCCCCGGCTCCGCCGCGCGCGCGGGAAATGCCCCTGCCCCCCCCAACGCCCACAGCGTGGTGAGAACCGCGACGTCCAAATGGAACCGGCCTCTCACGCTTTCAGCATAGGCCCCCCCAGGGCGGGATGCCAGCGATTTCCGCGCCCGAACGAAATCCGAACGTGCCGCCCCTCCGGCTTTTACGTAGCACGTAAAAACTTTCCGCAGATTTTACGTAGTACGTAAAAACTTTGCCGGAAAATTACGTAGTACGTAAAAACGTTGCGCCGGTTTGACGTCGCACGTAAAGCGTCAGGGCCGGATCAGGATGCCGATGACCGCGCCGGTCATCAGGGTGGCGATCGTGCCGGCCACCATGGCCTTGAGCCCCAGCGCGGCGATCGTGCGCTTGTGCTCGGGGCACAGCGCCGTCAGGGTGCCGGCCAGGATGCCGATGCTGCTGAAATTGGCGAAGCCGCAGAGGGCGTAGACCGTGATCAGCCGGCTGTGGAAGGACAGCGCGCCGGGATCCTGCTTCGCCAAGGCCAGATAGGCCACGAATTCGTTGAAGACCGTCTTGAGCGCCATCAGTTCGCCCGCGGCGCGGGCTTCGCTCCACGGCACGCCCACCAGCCACATCGCCGGCGCCAGGATCCAGCCGAGCATGCGTTCCAGCGACAGCGGCGTCGCCAGCGGCAACTGGGCCAGCGCCTGGTTGACCAGCGCCACCACGGCGATGATCGCCACCAGCATCACGGCCACGTTCACCATCACCTTGGCGCCGTCGTTGGCGCCGACCAGCAGCGCGTCCACCACCCCGTGCGTGTCGGACGCCAGCCGGGGCGTTTCGTGGTCCACCTCGCCCGGCTCGGCCGGCACCAGCAGGCGCGCGACCATCACCGCCGCCGGCGCGCTGATGAGCGAGGCCACCACCAGATGCCCCAGCACGATGCCCGGCAGGACCGGTTCCAGGATCGCGGAATACACGATCATCAGCGAGCCGGAGATCGTCGTCATGCCGGCGGTCATCACGCACATCAGCCCCGCGCGGCCCAGGTGCGCCACGTAGGGCTTGATCAGCAGCGGGGCGTCGCTCTGGCCCATGAACACGTTGGCGGCCACGACGACGCCTTCCGCGCCGCCCAGGCCCATCGTCCGCCGCAGCAGGAGCGCGAACGCCGCCACGATCTTCTGCAGGATCCCGAAGTGGAAGAGCACCGCGCTGAGCGCCCCCACCACGATCAGCATCATCAGCGGGCCGAAGAAGAACAGCGGCGGCGCGGCCGACGCCCCGTCGGCCATCTGGAACGGGGCCTCCCCGCCGGTGAGATAGCCGAACACGAACGAGCCGCCGGCGTGGCTGGCGCGCTCGACCGCGCGCACGACCTTGTTCAGTTGCGCCAGCAGCTGCTGGAACAGCGGGACCTTCACCAGCAGCAGCGCGATGGCGAACTGCAGGCCGAGGCCCCAGCCCACCGTCTTCCATTCCGTCCGGCGGCGGTTTTCGCTCAGCGCCCAGGCCAGCGCCGTCAGGACCGCGATGCCGAAAAGTCCGCGCAGGATCCACATGGCGGCAGCTCCCTACGGCAACCCGACCCAGATGCGGTAGTTGCGCTGGGTGGTGACGGGCCAGCCGCTGTTCGTGGCGGTGCCGTCGTCGAAGAACGTGTGCCAGTTCGTGTACGGTTCCACGTTGGTCCACGCGCCGTTGGCCTGGAAGCCGGTCCAGAGCTGGGGATTCACGGCCAACTCGCCGTCGAGGAATTCGACGCGGTAGGTCCGGTTCGAGACCGTCCCCACGGTGATCCGCACGCCGGCGGCGCTCTGCACGCTGTCCATCTCGAAGACGGCGGCGGGATCCGTCGGATCGAGCCCCGCCACGTAGGCTTGCCAGACCGTCTGGACGCCGTTGCTGGCGGCTTGCGCGGCCAGGTCTTCGTACTCCTGGGCGGTGTGCTCGCCCGGATAGAAGGCATCGAGCCAATCGTACGGCACCGGCACCGGCGAATTCGTCGTCTCCGTGCCCGGCGCGGGCACTTCCTCGAGCTTGAGGTACTGCACGATGGCGCCGTCGTCGTAGATGTTGCGGCCGCCGCCGTCGGAATCGAAGCTGACCCACACGCCGCCGGCGTACAGATCGGCGCCGCTCTTGGGCGTGGCCCACAGATACGACCCCGCGTCGCTGGACGCCAAGTTGCGCACGTTGTAGTAGACCTCGGCGCTGTTCCGCAGGCCCAGCTGGTCCCAGCAGCCGGCGAGGCTGTAGGTGTCGTTGGCGCCGGAATGGTCGCCGTCGTTCACGAACAGCGCGAACGCCAGCACGGCGTCCAGGCCGTTGCTGACCGCGCCGGCCTCCTCGTATTTCGCCACGGCGAAGATCTTGGCATTGTCGCCCCCGCCGGTCCGGCTCAGGAAGTACTGGTTGGGACTCTGCAGCGCGGGGCTGTTGAGCCGCGCCCAGTTGACCCGCCCGTGCCACTGCGCCATCTGGCGCGAGGCGGCCTCCAGCGGCGGCTCGTTCCAGACGCGCAGCTGGTTCCAGCGCTTGAAGTGCGGGATGTTCTTGCCGAAATTCAGCTCGAAATCGGCGAAGCCCGTCCACTTGTCCGCCGTGCCCGCGTAGGGCCCGATGCCCTGTTCCTGGCCGTAGAAGACCATCGGCACGCCCATGACGGCGGAGACCATCGCGTAGCGCGAGGCCGTCACCCACGGATCGCTCCAGGGCATGACCTCGTCGTGGCCGGTCAGGTTCAGGAGGATCGCGCCGCCGTTGTAGGCCGTGCGGCGGTTTTCGAGCTGGGTACGCAGGTCCCACGGATTGCCGACGTGCGCCTGGGTGAACTGGAAGACCATGTTTTCGTTGAGGATGTCGAAGTGCCGGTTGGAGCGGTAGCCCGGCACGCCGCCGTCGAGGGTCTCGGCCATGAACATGAAGTTCCACTTCATGGACCGCGTGCGGTTGATGATGTATTCCCACAGCTGCGGCGGCAGGCCCTGGCCGAAGTCGCAGCGCAGGCCGTCGATGCCGTAGTCGTCGTAGGCGACGCCGTTGCCGTCCACCTGCCCCGGCCGGTTGGTCAGGCCGTGGCCCGTCTTCGCCAGCCAGTATTCGGTGTACTTGCCGATGTAGCGCCAGAGGTCGATCGTGTCTGCGCTCATGCCGGCGAAGTCGAAGACGTCCTCTTCGTTGAGGTAGTCGCCGTTGTTGTCGGGATTGTGCCGCACCAGCGCGGAGTACTTGCCGTAGTAGAGTTCCGCGACGTCCGCCCACTTGCCGAAGTCGCCGCGGTCGGGCGCGGTGGCGATGTCGTTGCTCCACGCGGTATGGTAGTAGGTCGCCGGCTCGCCGTAGTCCTGCCAGTTCGCGTACCAGCCCGGCTTGAACCAGCCGATGCGGTCGTTTTTGTTCGTGCAGAAGCCCAGTTCCACGCCCAGGTCGCCGAATTCGGCGTCCCACGAGGTGTGGTTGAACACGCCGTCGAGCATCACGTTGATCGTGCCCATCTGGTTGGCGCTGCCCAGCCGGTTCGTGCCCCGGTCGCAGAACGCCACGAAGTTCGTGAACTCGACCAGCGCCGCCTCTTCCGTGCCCGCCCGACCGAAGAAGTGGTTCACGGAGAAATAGTCGCGCGTCGCGTACGGGCTGCCCGGGTTGTAGCGCGTGCCCGTGTTCGGGTCGTTCTCGGACCGGTCGTAGCCGGCCGGATGGATCGGCTGGAACCACAGGCAGTTGGCCTGGATCTTGTTCAGGTATTCGATGCTGAATTCGTTGAACGTGTTCGCGTTGCTGGCCACCAGCGGATCGATCAGGTCGTCAAACGTGCTGCGGCCGTTTTCGGTGTTGGCGCTGGCCTTGACCGTCAGCGTGTTGAGTTCGTACATCGTCTGTTTCAGCACCTTCGCGGGCGAGACGACGATCGCGTGGTCGCGGCGGCCCTCGGAGCTGTACCAGGTCCAGTTGGTCGAGCCGGCCTGCTCCGCCGTCTGGTAGCGCGCCGTCAGGCGGTACGCACCGCATTGGCCGACGTTCGTGCTCCAGACGAACGCGGAACCGTCCCACGCCATCGGGAAGGCGGCGAAATAGGCCGCGACGTCGTTGGTCGTGAGCAAGTTGCCGTCCGGCGGCCGGATGCCGTCGGGGATGCCGTCGGCATTCACGTCGGCGTCCACGCGGTCGCGCCGGCCGACGTTGGAGAACACTTCCACGTTCTGCGCGCCGGCCGGCGGGCTGTAGCGCACGGAAACCGTCGCGGTCTCGCTGGCCGCTTCGTCGAGGAAGAACTTGGTCGTGGTGTAGTCCGCGTTCTGGCCGTTGACGGTCAGCGCGCCGGAGCCGCCGCTGAACATGCGGTACTCGAAGAATTCGTCGTTGGCGCCGTCGGCCTGCCATTCGGCCTTGCGGACCACGCCGTTGCCGCCGTTCGTGGCCGAATTCCAGGCCGCCACCTGGTACTGCACGCGCGCCTCGAGGTTCGTCAGGCCGTCGTCCTGGATCGTCGCCACCCACCACATGGCGTTGCCGTTCGGGCTGGGATCGTCTTCCGCGTGGCTGTAGGCCATCGCGTTGGTCTCGGTCAACTCGCCCTCCGTGACCTTGGGCTGGGCCAGCTTGCTCAGGATGGACACCCCGCTCGACGTCCGCTTGCTGGCGGCGTTGGTCGTGACGAGATAGCGCACCTCGGCGTGGTCCGCCCAGCGGTAGCCGTTCGTGGCCTCGTAGCCGATCTTGGTCCAGATCTGGATCGTGTCGCCCGCGATCTTGACCACGTTGCCGCCGTGGTAGACGAACCCGGGTTCCAGCCCCGGATCGTCGCCGAAGGTGAATTCGAACGGTTCCGCCTGGGCCGCGGCCAGCGCCGCGAAGGGCTGGCTCTCGGTCCCCTCCTCCGTCGCGCCCAGATAGGTCGTGTCGCGGTCGGTGTAGGTGACGGCCAGGACGTACTGGACCGTCTGGGTTTTGGCGAACGTGCCGGCCGGGATCGTGCCGCGCCAGTACTTGTTGTTGCCGGATTCGGAATCGAACGCCAGCGCGGTCGAACTCCAGCCGCCCGCGCCCGCCAGGCGGTAGTAGAGCGTCCCGCCGCTCTGGTTGGCCGCGTTGCCGGCGCCCGCGAACTGGTTGCCGCTGTAGATCGTCACGGCGTTCGTCGCGTAGGGATGCCGCGGGTTGCGCATGTAGGCGCCGGCCGGCTCGGCGTTCGCCGGGGCGTGCCAGGCGTTGCCCAGGCTCGCCGCGCTGGCGACCTCAAAGGGATGCGCCGCCGCGTTCGTCGCCTGCGCGTACTTCGCGTTGTCCGCCTGCGTCGTCGTGCCGAGCCAGGTCGTGTCGGCCCCGCCGTTGGCGTAGTCCACGCGCAGGTAGTACTGGAGCGTCTCGCCCAGCGCCACCGCGTTGGACGGGATCGTGCCCACCCAGTAGGCGTTGTCGCCGGCGGCCGAGTCCCAGGCCAGGCTGTTCGACGACCAGGTGCCGTCCGTGGACTTCTTGTAGACCACCCAGCCGCCGGTCATGTCCGCGGCGCCCTGGTAGTTGCCCACGTAGACGTAGGTGTTCGCGCTGGGCGTCGGATTCGTCGGGTTGCGCATGGTCACCGTCGCCGGCTCCACGTTCGTCGGGAAATGCCAGCAATTGCCGAAGACGGGGATGGCCTCGCCCACCAGATAGGCGTAGTTCGTGCCGCCGGCGTTGGCGGCGCGCAGCGTGCACAGGTCCGGATCGGTGAGGATCCGGCTCGACGGCATCGTGCTGGTCAGCACGTAGTACTTCACCGTCCGGCCCGTGACCATGCCCGGAATCTGGATCGTCGCCGTCGCGTCCGACACGGAACCGGTCCGGAGTTCCGACCAGGTGCCGAAGCTGTTGGTCGTGTAGCGCAGGTAGACCTTTTCGCCGCTGGGCGCGGCGCCCAGGTGCGCCGTCACCGTCACCGGATTCGTACCGACCGTGCCGCTGTTGTCGGACACGTTCGTGATGGCCACCGGATCGTTGGTGGTGGCCTGGATGGTGTAGGTCCGGTACCACCAGGTGTGGTCGCCGTCCATGCGGAACGTGTAGCGCATGCCGTTCGTCTGGCCCTCGTAGCTGAGGTTGCCGCCGTCGCTGCCGGTCGCGCTGTTCTTGTGGCCTTGGCCGATCGTGCCGTTGATCACGGCGTTCGTGGACATCGTCCCGGTGCCCCAGTTGGTCGTCCAGTCGCCGCGCAGGTCGATCTTGAACGTCATGTTCGAGGCGACGGTCTGCGTGCTGGTCACCGTGGCCGACCAGCGCGTGTCGCCGACGAAGGCGGCGTTGGTCGCCATCCAGTTGGTGCCCCAGCCGTTGATCCGGCCCCGCATCGCTTCGCCGCGCGCGCCCGCCGCCCCGATCAGCAGCACCGCCGCCGCCAGCCACCCAAACGCTTTCGCTCTCATGCGCACCCTCTCGCTTCCCCCGGCCGGCCGGCCGGTAATCGTATGGACAGGAATTTACCAAACCCCGGCCCCGGGAATAAAGCGTTTTTCCGGTCAAACGCTTCCGCCGCGGGCGCCTCGGGCCTTGCTTCCGGCAGGAGCCTTTGCCATAGTCGCGCTTCTCATGACGTTGAAGCATCTGCCCATCCGCTGGCTTCTGGCGACGGCCCTTCTGGGCGCCGGCGGGTGCGCCACCCCGGACCGGTTGGCCGCCGTGCCCTTGTCCCAGTCCGAAGTCGACCAATTCCTCGCCGGCGGACGGGATGCGCGCACCTACGGCATCACGATCTATCCCGGCGCTTCCGGCACGCGCTTCGAGTTCGCGAACCGGCCCCGTCCGGAACGGCGGACGCGCCTGGACTTTACCGGGCCGCGGTCCTCTTGGCGGCCCGTCGTGAAGGGCCAAAGCGCCATCACGGATCCCTTCCCGATCCTGCTCGACACCTCGGCCCGGCAGTCCTGGGCGACCTTGGCGGCCGCCAAGGGCCTGGAATACCGGACGTTCGCGCCGCCGGAGGGCGAATACGCCGACCACGTCGCGGCGAGCATCCCCGGCTATGCCGGCGTGGGCAACAAGCTCATCTTCGACAAGCTGCACGTGGAAAGCCCCGTCTACTATATCGCGCCGGCCGAAGGCGGACTCGGCGCGCTGGCCCGCGCCGCGGAACGGCCGGACCTGCCCGCCGACCTCGCGGCCCAACGGAAAAAAACCGCCGGGAAACTGCCGCTGGTGCTGGGCAACGAGACGCTCCGCCATTTCGCCTACGTCCGATTCGATTTCCCGGCGCGCGCGGTCGAATTGTCCTCCACCCGCGCCTACAAGCCGGCCGATGCCGCCGCCGTCGCCGCCAACCTGCCCATGCTCGATTGGCGCGGCCGGCCCGCCGTCCAGGCCGCGCTGGCCGGCGAACCGCTCCTGCTCGTGCTCGACACCGCGGGCGATTTCGACCTCGTCGTGCCCGGCGCCGCGCCGGCCGCCAACCGCGCCGAACTGGCGCTGGGCGCGCGCGCGACCGCCGCGGTGGACGTCGCCGCGGCCGCCGACGTCGGGCTGCCGGCGGAGTTTCCCGCGCGCCTCGGCCTCGGCGTGCTCGCCGAGTACGCCGTCGTCTTCGATTACCAAAACCGCCGCGTCTGGTTCGAGAACCCGGCGGTGGCCGCCGCCGAAACGTCCGCGGCCGCCACGAACGAAATTTCGGAACCGATCCACTACAGAGGAGTACGCCCATGACCATCGCCCCCCAAGCCAAGTCGGAATGGAAAGATTCCCACGTCCATCCGCCCGGATTCCGCGCGCGCCGCGGCCTCAACTGGTTCACCATCGGCCTGCTCTACGCCACGTTCTACATGTGCCGCTACAACTTCCGTTTCGCCGGCTCCGGCATGCGCGCGGAATTCGGCTGGGACGCCCAGCAGATCGCCGATCTGGCCGGCTGGTTCTCCCTCGCCTACGGCACCGGCCAGCTCGTCAACGGCTTGTTCAGCGACCGCATCGGCGGCCGGGCCACCATGCTGATCGGCGCCATCGGCACGATCGTCCTCAACCTGATCATCGGGTTCTCGCCGTTCACGTCGACCTTCTCCGTCTTCGCGATGCTTTGGATGATCAACGGCTACCTGCAGGCCTCCGGCGCCCCCGGCATGGTCAAGACCAACGCGGCCTGGTTCAATCGCGACGAACGCGGCGTCTTCGCCGGGATCTTCGGGTTCATGATCCAGTCCGGCCAGACGATGATCAGCCTGCTGGCGCCCGTCATCCTCAACGGGTTCACCTTCCTGGCCTTCGCGGTGGGTCCCGGCGAGTGGCGCATGCTCTTCACCCTCCCGCCCATCGCCGTCGGCCTCGTTTCCATCTGGTTCTATTTCATCGCGGCGCCGACGCCGGACGATTCCGGCTATGAAAAGGCGATCCACGACGACGTGGACAATTCCGCCGGCACCACCGTGCGCATCCGGGATTCCTTCAAGTTCGTCTTCTCGAATCCGCTGGTCTGGTTCTATGCGGTCGCCTACGCCTGCACCGGCGCCGTCCGGCACGCCTCCGACCAGCTCGCGCCGCTCTACTTCGAGGACGTGCTGGGCTTCAACATGAAGACCAACATGCCGGAAATCGCCGTCGCCACGCTCGCGCTGATCCCCATGATCGCCGTCGCCGGCTCGGTCTTTTCCGGCTGGGTGTCGGATCGCTTCTTCCGCGGCCACCGCTACCCCGTCGCGATGTTCCTCTACTACATGGAATCCGTCGTGATCGCCGTCGCCGCCGTCGTCATGGCCTACAAGTTCATCGGCCCGTCCGCCGGCGGAATCCTGCTCGGCTGCCTGTTCCTGCTGCTCATCGCCATCACGGCCAACAGCACGCATTCCATCGTCGGCGCCGCCGCCCCGATGGACATCGGCGGCAAGAAGATGGCCGGGTTCGCCGCGGGCGTCATCGACTCCTTCCAGTACTACGGCGCCGCCATCGGCCTGTTCGTCACCGGCCGCATGCTGCGGGTCTCCGACGGCGACTACACGTATTGGTTCGGCATCATGACCTGCTTCGCCTTCTTCGGCGGCTGCGCCATGCTGGCGCTGCTCTTCCGCCAGAAGGGCCGCACCGCGGCCTGCCGCGGCGTCATCGTCCTCATGCTCGCGCTGGTCGTCGCCGCCATCGGCCTCGGCGTGCCCAAGTACCGCGAGCAAAAGGCCGCCCACAAGATCAAGGTCGCCGCCGAAGCCGCCGCCCAGGCCGAGGCCGATGCCCAGGCGACCGCCGCGGCCGCCGAAGCCGAGGCCAAGGCCGCCGCCGAAGCCGCCCATAAGCGGATCGCCCCCGCCATGGACGACGACACCTTCCAGAAAAAAGCCAAGCCGAAGGCGCCGAAGAAAAGCAAGAAGTCGAAGAAGCCCGCGGCCCAAGCCCCCGCCCAATAACGGAGTTCACCCATGAGCAACGAACACGTCCCCGCGCCCGTCTCGCCGTTCCAGCGGATGCTGAAAAAGCTCTGCATCGACGTCGAAACCCTGTTCGAATGCCGCAGCACCCGCTTCGAGTTCGCCCAGGACGTCTTTTTCGCCGTCGCCCTGTTCTACGTCGTCCACGACGCCCAGACCAGTTGGCTCGTCGGCAAGCCCTGGCCGCTTTGGGCCCTCTCCTGGCTCCTCTTCGGCTGGACCGTCTTCTGGACGATCCTCCACGTCGTCCGCCGCTTCCACGACATGGGCCGCACCGGCGGCATGTTCTGGGCCGTCGCCATCCCCCTCTGGGCGGCCGGACGCGTGATCGACCTGTTCCATCTCGCCGAAAAAGACCATACGGCCTGGTGGGCCTGGGGCCTGCTGTTCCTGTTCTGCTCGTGGTCGTTCTGGCTGATCGCCCAGCTCTTTTTCCGCCCCGGCACGGATGGACCGAACGGCTACGACGGCCGCGATTTCTACCGGCAGGCGGAAATCCGGTAGCCCGCCGTCCCAGCGGAACACGAAGCGCCCCGCGGAAATCCGCGGGGCGTTTTGTTCAGGCCGCGCTCACGGCGCGGCCAGCAGCGCCGCGAATTCCTGCCGCACGGGCCGCTCCCGCAAGCGGCGGATGCGCGCCTGCTGGGAAGCGATCACTTCGCCCCGCAGCGCGGCGTCGGTCGTCAGCCGGTGCATCAGGCACGCCAGTTCCGCGGGGGCGGCCTCGTCGAACAACACGCCCGCGCCGTCCATGGCCTCCGGCACCCCGCCGACGTTGCGCGCCAGCACCGGCACCCCCTTGAACATGGCTTCGACCACCGGCAGGCAATAGCCCTCGTGGCGGCTGGTCGTGACGAACAGATCCGCCGCCTCGTAGCAGGCGACCAGTCCCGCCGGCGACGCATAGCGCACGAAGCTCACGGCCATCAGGTCCAGTTCCGCCGCGAACATCCGCAACATCGCGAAATAGCGCGGGCAGGACCGCTCGGACCCCACCAGGATCAGCTCGCTGCGGCGCTCGAGGCGCTTGTGGTACCACGCGAAGGCTTCAATCAGCTCCTCCACGCACTTGTTCGGCGCCATGCGCCCGACGAACAGGATCTTCTTCGACGGCCCCGACCACCGCCCTTGCGCCGCCGGGTCCGGCGGCCCAGCGAACGCCCGGTCCGAAAACAGCAACGGGAACACCCGCACGCCGCGGACGCCCAAGGCGGCGACTTCCGCCGCGTTGAAGGCCGAATCCGCCCAGACGGCATCCGCCGCTTGCGCCACCTCCGCCAATTCGACCCGCGCCGCCGCTAGTTGCGCCGCCAGCGGCTCGTCGAACGCCCGGAAATAGTCCGCCGGCGTGACGTTGTGGTACACGACCACCTTGCGCGCCGGCGATCGCCGGAACGCTTCCGTCGCCGGCGACTGGATCGAATAGTGGAAAATCAGCAGCTCGCCGGCGCCGGGCCGATAGTCCGCCAGCGGCCGCACCGCGCTCCGGCAGTCCGGCGCGATCCGTTCGGCCGGCACGTAGATTTCGGAAGCGACGCCCAGCTCGCGGCACAGGTCGCGCAGCGCGAGGGCTTCCAGCGAAATGGCGTCGCCCGCCGCGAAGCCCGCCGCGATCTGGTGGATCGCCGCGAATTTCACGAAACCGGGCCTCCGCGCTCCCGTTCCAGGTCCGCCAGCCGCCGTTTCACGTCCGCCAAGTCCCGTTCCAGCTCCTCGCGCTGGAATTCCAGCGCGTCGATCGCCAGCTCGTTCACCGCGTTTTGCTGGAACGCGATGCGGTCATGCTGGTAGCGAAGCAGTTTCCACAGGACGGTCTTCACGGCCCCCGCCACCCGGCCCGCCCACCCCGGACGGCGCGGAACGTCGTAGTCCGCGGTCCGGACGCCGTGCCGCAGGCGCAGCAGCTCGAGGTAGCGGCGCAAGTAATCCGCGCGGTCCGTCGCGGCCTTGAGAACGAGGGCCGAGTGTTCCGGCGCCAGCGCGCCGACGGCGCCGGACGCCTGCAAGCGCTCGGCGGCGGCGGCGATTTCCCGGCCGAGGTCCCCGCCCCGATCCTGGCCCGCGACGGACAGGTTCATGCGGGGCCGCTCAGCCCCCGATGGCCGCCAACCGGGCCTGCACGGCCTCGAGCTCGGATTCGGCTTCGCCGATCAGCTCCGCGAAGATGTCCTGCATGGGCTGGACCTTGTCGACCAACCCGACGCTCTGGCCGGCCATGCACGACCCGCGGTCCACGTCGCCGTCGACCGCCGCCTTGCGCAAGCCGCCCATCCAGAAGCTCTCCACCTTGTACTGCGCTTCGGCGTGGCCGATCTTGTTCTCGTTCATCAATTGGAGCAGTTCGAGCTGCAGGCGGCCGAATTCCTCGGTGGACTTGTTCTTGAGCGCGCGCACGGCCACGATCGGCAGGCGCTTGTCGTATTCCGGCGTGCTCATCGCTTCGCGCGCGCGGGCCTTCACGAAGCGCGCCTTCAGGTTCGGGTGCGCCGTGCATTCCTCGCTCATCACGAAGCGCGTGCCCATCTGCACCCCGGCCGCCCCCATCAGCAGCAGGTGCGCGATCATCCGGCCCGTCGCGATGCCGCCGGCCACGAACGTCGGCACGCCCGGATTCTTGAACAGCACCTGCTGCAGCAAAATCATCAGCGACACGTGCCCGATGTGGCCGCCCGCTTCGCTGCCCTCCAAAATCAGCCCGTCCACGCCGAAGCGCACCATCTGCTCCGCGATGGAGTCCGTCGAGGCGAACGAAAGCACCTTCTTGCCCGCCGCCTTCATCTGGGCCACGTCGTTCTTCTTCGGGAAATTGCCCGCGAAGATCACCGTCTTGGCCTTGGACGCCAGCACGGCTTCCTTGTGGGCCGGGAAATTCGGCGCGATCGTCACCAGGTTGACCGCGAACGGCTTGTCGGTCTGGGCGGCGCACTTGTCGATTTCCGCCGCCAGCGCCTCGCCGGGCATGTTGCCGGCCGCCAGGCAGCCGAAGCCCCCCTGGTCGCTCACCGCCTTCACCAGCGTCGCGTCGCTGATCCAGGTCATGGCGCCGCACAGGATCGGATAACGGGTTCCGAGGAAATCGCGCCCTTGCTGCCACAAGCCGTCCAAACAGGTCGTTTTCATTCGGTTTTCGCTCCTTTGGTCAGATCGATTGTCGGACGACTTTACACCGCCGCCCGCTCCGGATCGAACGTTTTTTCTGGAAATCCCCTGCGCTACAGAACGTTCCGCACCCGTTCCAGCGCCAGCTTGAACCACGGCGTGAAGGCTTCCGGCTGGGTCCGCACCTCGGCGTCGAGCGCCTTCGGCTCCACCCACCGCGTCGCGGCCACTTCCTCGGGATCCGGCGCGACCGGTCCGGTCCACGTGCCCGTGAAGACGTGGTCCAGTTCGTGTTCCGTCAGCCCTTCCGCGGCCGAGGTCGCCTTGTACTCGAACTGGAAGCGTTCCGTCAGCGGGCAATCGAAGCCGAGTTCCTCGCGCAGGCGCCGGTGCGCGGCGTCCGCGGTGGCCTCGCCCGGCCGCGGATGGCTGCAGCAGGCGTTCGTCCAGAGCCCGGGAAAGTGGTACTTGCCCGCCGCGCGCCGCTGCAACAGCCAGCGCCCCTGCGGATCGACGATGAACACCGAGAAGGCCCGGTGGCGGACGCCGCCGCGCTCGTGCGCGGCCAGCTTGCCCAGGACGCCGATCTCGCGGTCGTCCGCGTCCACCAGGATGACCTGCTCCTCGGCCACTACTTGCCGCGTTCCAGCCGCAGATGCGCGGCCATCAGTTCCCCCGGATTCGTCTGCGCCGCCAGCAGCGACAGTTCGCCGCAGAGCACCGTCGCCGCGCAGATCAGCGCCAGCCGCCGCGCGTTCGCGCCCGGCTCGCGCGCTTCCAGGCAGCCCAGTTCGCGCAGGTTCTCCTCCACGAACGGCAGCCCCTTTCCGTTGCCCACGGTCCCCACGATCAGGTTCGGCAGCGTCACCGAAAAGACCAGGTCCTCGCCCCGCACCTCGGCCAGGGTGAAACCCTGCGAGCCTTCCACGATATTCGCCGCGTCCTGCCCCGTGGCCAGGTAGAAGCCCAGCAGCATGTTCGCGAAGTGGGCGTTGGCGCTGCGCAGCCCGCCCGCCAGCGTCGTCCCGACCCAGTTCTTGCGCACGTTCAGCTCGGCGATCTTCTCCGGCGTCGTGTGCAGATAGCGTTCGACCAGCTTGCGCGGAATCGTCGCTTCCGCCACGACGGATTTGCCTCGGCCGCGGATGCCGTTCACCGCCGAAGGCTTCTTGTCGCAGCAATAATTGCCCGAAATCGACCCGTAGGCGCATTCCGGCCGCCGCTCCAGGATCCACGCCAGCAGCGCGTCCGCCGCGCGCGTCGCCATGTTGTGCCCCGCCGCGTCGCCGGTCGTGAATTCGAAGCGGACGTAGACCAAGTGGCCCACGACCTCGCAGTGGACGTCTTTCAGTTGCGCGAACCGGCTCGTGCCCGCGGCGACCTGCGCCAGGTCCGCGCGGCGCGCTTCCAGGAACGCGACCAGGTCCCGCGCGCCGGTCGCGTCCGGCGCGTCCACCAGCACCGACCGCGTCATGCGCTCGTCCAGCACCACGGCGCGGATGCCGCCCGCCTGCGCCGTCACCCGCGCGCCGCGCTCGACCGACGGCCACAGCGGCGATTCGTACGTCGCCAGCGGCACCAGGAATTCGCCTTCCGCATCGGGACCGGCCAACCGGACGGGCCCCACTTTCCGCATCGGGACGGGCGCCGCGAGGATTTCGTGATTGGATTTCATGGCCGTGGCTCCTTGGCGTTGCCGGCGCGCGCTCCTAGGGCGTCGGCAGCGGCTGCGCGGCCGCTTCCAGCGCCTGGATCTTGGCCGGAACTTCCGCCGCCCGGGGATCGGACGGGAATTGCCGCTCGAAATCGCGGTAGGCGCCGACGCCCTTGCCGGTCATGCCCAGCTTGTCCCCGTAGGCGTCCGCCAGCTCCCACAGCGCGTCGGCGTTGCCTGGTTCCACCTGCACCAGCTTGCGCAGCGAAATGACCGTCGTGTCGTATTCCTCCAGCGCGCGGCTCGCCCGCGCCAGATCCAGCAGCACCATCGGATTTTCCGGCTCCAGCGCCTGCGCCCGCAGCAGGTATTCCTGCGCGTCCCGCGAACGGTCCTGCCGCATTTCGTGTTCGCCCGCTTCCAGCAGCACCGGCACGCGGTCGCCGAAGACTTCGAGGGCGCGCTTGAGGATTTCGCCGGTCTGGGCCGAATCGCCGCCGCCGCGCGCCAGTTCCAGCGCGCGCAGCGTCTTGGCGTAGGCGTCCTCGCGGTCGCCGGCGGCCAGCGCTTCCCGCGCCTGCGTCCAGAGGATGCCCGCGGTCATCTTCGGCTGGGTCGGCGCCTGGGCTTGGAACGACGTCTGCTCGACGGTCCGCCCGCCGATGCGCTCGGCCGCCGCGGCGGCGCGCGGGCCCTTGGGCGCGACCTGCAGATATTGGCGGAAATACTCGTTGGCCTGCTGGCCGTGGCCCTCGATCTGGGCGTGCAGCACGCCGAGGTTGTAGAGCGCCGGCGGATAGTCCTTGCCCATTTCCAGCGCCTGCATGAAGAAGGTCTCGGCCTGGGGCAGGTTGTTTTCCAAGAGCGCGATCCGGCCGAGGCCCGTCGCCGCCGCCGCGTTCTGCGGCTCCCGCTTCTGCGCCTCGAAATACATCCGCCGCGCCAGGTCCCAGCGCCCGTTGCGCGTGGTCCAGTCGCCGATGCGCAGCAAGGCCTGCACGTCCTTCGGGTCCAGGTCCGCCGCCTGGCGCAGCAGCTTGATGCCGTTCTGCATGTCGTTGGCTTCCAGCGTCAGGCAGCCCAGATTGAAGACCGGCGCGAATGCGGCGGGATCCAGCTTGGACGCCCCTTCGAAGTTGGCGACGGCCTCCGCCGTCAGGCCCAGCTCCCAATTCGCCAGCCCCAGCCAGTTCTGGGCCTCGGCCGCGAAGGCCGCTTCCGGCGCGCGCTCCAGGGCGGCCTCCAGCCGCGCCTTGCCCGCGGCCACGTCGCCCTTTTTCAGCAACGCCAACCCCGCCTCGAAGTCCTGCTTCGGCGTGGCCGGGCCGCAGCCCGCCAGCAGCAGCGCCAATAGCCCCAACGCCGTCCAGCGGACCCCGGATCTCGGACTTCGGACTTCGGACTTCCTCATCATGCCTCCTTGACCGGCGTCAGCCACAGCTCGCGCGTGCGGGGCCCGTCGAATTCGCACAAAAACAGTCCCTGCCAGGTGCCCAGCGCCAGCCGGCCGCGCCGGACCGGCACGAGCGTCGAAACGCCCACCAGCGCGGTCTGGATATGCGCCGCCGAGTTGCCCTCCGCGTGCGCATAGCCGGCGTTCCACGGCACCAGTTTCGCCAGCGCCCGCTCCAGGTCCGCGGCCACGTCGGGATCGGCCTGTTCGTTCACCGTCACGCCCGCCGTCGTGTGGGGCGAGTGCACGTGCAGCAGGCCGTCCCACGCCGGCAGCTCCGCCAGCGCGGCCTGGACCGCCCGCGTGACGGGCACCAGCTCCGTGCGCCGCGAAGTTGTGATGGCAATCTTGACCATGAGCCGCTACTATACGCATTGTTTCAGATGGCGAAAAGTGAAACCTGACGGCAACTACGATCCCGCACGGCGGCCGGCGCACCCATGACGACGGTGCTCCTGCTTGGCGTTTTCCTGGCCCTGCTGGCGTGTTCGGCCTTCTTTTCCAGCGCCGAAACGGCCTATTTCTCGGTCGACCCCATCCAGCTGCGGCGGATCGGGGAAAAGCACCCCGCCACCGCCGAACGCCTGCGCGCGCTGCTGGCCAACCCCACCCGCCTGCTGTCCACCCTCCTCATCGGCAACACCCTCGTCAACCTCTCGCTGGCCAACGTCGGCTACGCCGTCGCGGAAATCTGGGCGCCGGCCTACGCCGAAGCCATCGCCATCCCGGCCGTCACGCTCCTGCTGATCTTCTTCGGCGAGATCGGCCCCAAGAACGTCGGCCTGCTCTACACCTCCGTCCTCGTGCGCTTCTACGGGCCGCCCCTCCGGTTCGTCGAACGCCTGCTCGCGCCGCTGCGCTTCGCGCTCGACCTCGTCAGCCGGCGCCTCGCCCACCTGTTCAAGCCGGCCGGCAAAACCCTCTCCGAGGAGGAATTCGAGACCGTCCTCGACATCTCCCGCGAGGAAGGCATCCTCAACGCCGACGAGCTGGCCATGATCAAGGCCATCGTGGACCTCGAGGACATGCACGCCTCCGACGTCATGACGCCCCGGGTCGATTTCATCGGCCTCGACCTGGCCGACCCGGCCGCCGATCCCGTCGCCATCGCCCGCCGGTCCCGCCGCAATTTCCTGATCCTCTACCGCGAACAGTTCGACGACATCGCCGGCTTCCTCGACGTGCGCAAGTTCCTGCTCGATCCCGCCCACGTCCTCGCCGCCGCCACCCTGCCCCCCGCCTTCGTCCCCGAAAGCGTGCCCCTCAACCGCCTGCTCGTCCGGTTCCAGAAGGACAAGATCCGCATCGCCATCGTCGTGGACGAGTACGGCGGCGTCGCCGGCGTCGTCACCCGCGGCGACATCCTCGAGGAAATCACCGGCGACATCTACAACGAGCTGTCCAAGCCCCGCCCCATCTTCCAGTCCGCCGGCCCCTACGCCTGGCTGGTGGACGCCAACATCTCCCTCGAGGAAATCAACCGCAAGCTGCGCCTCGACCTGCGCGCCGCGACCTCCGACCGCCTCGCCGGCTGGATCACGGAACACCTCGGCAGCGTTCCCAAGCAGGACGACGTCGTCCAGACCCAGGGCGTCCGCGTGCGCGTCATGCAGACCATCCGGCTGCGCGTCACCCTGGCTCACCTCGAAAAAACCGACGTCCCGCGCGGAGGGCCCGCCGCATGATGGCCGTCGAGATTTTCCTGCTGATCGGCTGCCTGTGCGGCAGCGCGTTCTTCGCCGGCATCGAGACCGGCATCATCTCCATCAACCGCCTGCGCCTGCAGCACCTCGTGCGCCGGCAGGTCCCCGGCGCGAAGACCGTCCGCCATTTCCTGACCCACTCCGACCTCCTGCTGGGCACCACCCTCATCGGCACGAATTTGCTCCAGGTGGTCAGCGCGATCCTGGCTGCCTCCATCGGCCGCCGGGCGGCCGGCGCCGCCGGCGCCGCCGTCGCCGGCGTCGTCCTGCTGCTGGTCGTCCTCGTCTGCTGCGAATACATCCCCAAGGCCTGGTTCCAGGCCGCGCCCGCCCGCCGCGCCCTGCCCTTCGCCGGCCTGCTGCGCGCCGCCGCGACCCTGCTCCGGCCGTTCAGCTTCCTCGTCAACCTCGTCGTCCGCGGCCTGCTGCCCCGCCGCGGCGCCAAGGACGTCGAGGACAAGATGCTCGTCACCCGCGAGGAACTCCTGCACCTCGCCCGCGAAGGCGAACGCTCCGGCGTCCTCACCAAGCACGAATCCGAAATGATCCACGGCGTCTTCGACCTGACCCACAAGACCTGCGACGCCCTCATGACGCCCCGCGACAAGATGGCGTGCGTGACCGCCGCCGCCACCCCCGCCGAAATCCTCGCCCTCGCCCGCGTCCGCGAATTCAACCGCCTGCCCGTCTACGATCCCGACCAGAAGTCCTTCGTCGGCGTCGTCCACGTCTTCGACGTCCTGGCCGACGACGCCCCGGCCGGCAAGACCGCCGCCGACTACCTGCGCCCGCCCCAGCTGGTGGCCTCCTACCTGCCCGTCGACCATCTGCTGCCGCGCATGCGCGTCACCCGCCTGCCCCTGTTCCTCGTCACCGACGACCGCTACGAGGTCATCGGCCTCATCACCCTCGAGGACGTCCTGCGCGAAATCACCGGCGAGGCCTGACCCCGCCGGATTTCAAAGTTTTTACGTGC
>CALKWZ010000013.1 GCA_938003985.1 uncultured Verrucomicrobiota bacterium
GACTATATCGCCGCGTTCTGGAACGTGGTCAACTGGCCCGAAGTCGCCGCGCGGTTCGCGGCGGCGAAGAAGTAGGACCTGCTAGACAGGATTAACAGGATTCACAGGATGAATCCGCCGGGACGGCGCGAAAGCGCCGTCCCTTTTCGTTGTGGGCCGGGGCGGTGGCCCGGCCGGATCTCGAACAGCCCCGGGACGAGGTCGTCCCGGCTTCCATTCCGGATGGAGCCCCCGACGACCCCGTCGGGGGGAAGCGCAACCTGATTCATCCACGGCGCAAGGCCGTGGGGGGCTTAAACGCCGTAGGTCGTGGAGGCGGTGGTGCCGCCGTGGCCGGTCCAGTTGACGTGGAAGAACTGGCCGCGGGGCTGGTCCACGCGCTCGAAGGTGTGGGCGCCGAAGTAGTCGCGCTGGGCCTGGAGCAGATTCGCGGGCAGGCGCGCGCAGCGGTAGGAATCGTAGTAGCCGAGCGCGGTGGAAATGGCGGGCAGGGGAATGCCGAGTTCGACGGCGGTCGCGACCGTGCGGCGCCACGCGGCCTGCGCGTCGGCGACGACCTTTTGGAAGTACGGCGCGAGGAGCAAATTCGCCAGCGCGGGCTCGGCGTCGAAGGCTTCCTTGATCTTGCCGAGGAACCGGGCGCGGATGATGCACCCGCCGCGCCAAAGCAGGGCGACGTTCCCGAAGTTGAGGTCCCACTGGTATTCGGCGGACGCCGCGCGCAGGAGCTGGTAGCCCTGGGCGTAGGAGCAGATCTTGGCGGCGTAGACGGCCTGCTCGAGATCGGCGAGGAACCGGGCCTTGTCGCCCGCGAACTTTCCGGCGGGGCCGGCGAGCACCTTGGCCGCGGCGACGCGTTCGTCCTTGATGGCGGAGAGGCAGCGCGCGAAGACGGCCTCGGCGATCTGCGGGATGCCGACGCCGAGATCGAGGCCGGCCTGCGAGGTCCATTTGCCGGTGCCCTTCTGGCCGGCGGCGTCGAGGATGACGTCGACCATCGGCCGGCCGGTGACGTCGTCGGTTTTGGCGAGGACGTCGGCGGTGATTTCGACGAGGTAGGAATCGAGCGCGCCTTGGTTCCACTTCTTGAAGACGGCGGCCATCTCGGCGGGGGCCAGGCCGAGGCCTTGGGCCATCAGGTGGTAGGCTTCGGCGATGAGCTGCATGTCGCCGTATTCGATGCCGTTGTGGACCATCTTGACGAAGTGGCCGGCGCCGTCGGGACCGAGCCATTCGCAGCAGGGGACGCCGTCGACCTTCGCGGCGATGGCCTGGAAGATGGGCTTGAGGTGCGGCCAGGCTTCGGCGTCGCCGCCGGGCATGATGGAGGGGCCCTTGAGGGCGCCTTCCTCGCCGCCGGAAACGCCGGCGCCGACGTAGAGCAGGCCGCGCTTGGCGGCCATCTCGCGGCGGCGGACGGTGTCGGGATAATGGCTGTTGCCGCCGTCGATCAGGACGTCGCCCGGCTCGAGCAGCGGACAGAGTTCGCCGATCAGGTCGTCCACGGGCCGGCCGGCGCGCACCATCATCATGATCTTGCGCGGGCGGGAAAGGGCGGCGACGAGTTCCGCGACGGACCGGCAGCCGATCAGGTTCTTGCCTTGGCCGCGGCCGTTGACGAAGGCCTCGACCTTTTCGACGGTGCGGTTGTAGCACGCGACGGTAAAGCCGCGGCTCTCCATGTTGAGGATGAGGTTTTCGCCCATGACGGCGAGGCCGACGACGCCGATGTCCGCTTGCGGTTTCATTTCGAGGTCCTTTCCGGGATCGGGCGGGCCCCACCGCCTTGCGCGGTGGGGGAGCCAAACTTTGTCTCCCACGACGCAAGGTCGCGGGGGGACGAACTAAATCCTTTGATCATATCGAACAGCCTTCTTCGCCGCAGCCGTAGCGCCAGACGTGGCCGGCGCGGGCGAGGAGTTCGTCCGCGGCGGCGGGGCCCCAGGTCTTGGGGGCATAAAGATGGAGCGGGGAAACGGCAGGCGTTTTCGCCCAGCCGTCCAGCACGGGATCGAGGAGGGCCCAGGCGATTTCGATGCCGTCGCTGCGGGCGAAGAGCGAGGCGTCGCCCTTGAGCGCGTCGAGCAGCAGGCGTTCGTAGGCGTCGGGGAGAACGACGTCGGGGAAGGCCTGGCGATAGTTGAAGTCCATCTTGGCGGAGCGCGATTCGGCGACGGTGTCGGGCACCTTGGTTTCGAAGCGCAGGTGGATGCCTTCCTCGGGCTGGATGCAGATGGAGAGCATGTTGGGGGTGAACGACTGGTTGCGGCCGAGGCCGAACATGACGTCGGGCGGCGCCTGGAACTCGATGATGATCGAGCTGGTGCGGGACGGCATGGCCTTGCCGGAGCGGAGGTAGAACGGGACGCCCTTCCAGCGCCAGTTGTCGATGCACAGCTTGAGCGCGGCGAAGGTGGGCGTCTGCGAATCGGGCGCGACGCGTTCGGCGGCGCGGTAGCCTTCGTACTGGCCGCGGACGGTGTCCTCGAGGCGGATGGCGCGGATGTTGCCGAGGACCTTGGCCTTTTCGTTGCGGACGGCGTTGGCGTCGAGCGAGGCGGGCGGTTCCATGGCCACGAGCGAGAGCAGTTGCAGGAGGTGGTTCTGGAACATGTCGCGCAGGACGCCGGCCTGGTCGTAGTAGCCGCCGCGCGAGCCGACGTCGACGTTTTCGGCCACGGTGATCTGGACGTTGGAAATATAGCGCCGGTTCCAGACGGGCTCGAACAGCGTGTTGGCGAACCGCAGGAACATGATGTTCTGGGCGGTTTCCTTCCCGAGATAGTGGTCGATGCGGTAGACCTGGTGCTCGCGGAAGGACGCGTGCACGCGGTGGTTGAGGGCTTCGGCGGAGGGCAGGTCGTGGCCGAAGGGTTTTTCGATGACGACGCGGCGCCAGCCTTCGGTTTCGGCGGCCATGCCGGCGGCGGCGAGCGCGTCGCAGGCCGGGCCGTAATGTTCGGGGGCGGTGGCGAGATAATAGAGGCGGTTCGCGGGCTTGCCTTCGATCTCGCGCAGGCGCGCGTCGACGACGGGGAAATCGGCGGGCACTTCTAGGTCGCCGCGGACGTAGTGCAGGCGGCCGGCGAAATCGGCCCAGACCTTTTCGTCGAACGTGCCGCCGAATTTCTTCACGCCGTCGAGCACGTGCTCGCGGAAGTAGTCGGTGGACCAGTCGCGGCGGGCGACGCCGACGATGCGGGTGCGGTCCCACAGGCGGCCCTTCTTGCGGTTGCGGTAGAGGGCGGGGATGAGCTTGCGGTGCGTCAGGTCGCCGGTGGCGCCGAAGATGACGATGGTGGTGGCTTCGGCCTGGGGGATGTCGTTGCTCATGGGATCTCCTTCAGGTGGGCGGCGGCGGCGCGGTCGAGCAGCCAGCGCGGGGAACCGGAAAGCCGCTGCGCGGGCAGGTCGCCCGGCGCGGAAAAGATGCGGCCGACGACGGCGGCCTTGCCGGCGCCGGCGGCGACGACGAGCGTTTCGCGCGCGGCGTTCAGGACAAGGAAGGTCAGCGTGACGCGGTCGGGCGGCGGCTTGGGGGCGTCGTGGACTTCCGCGACGAGGCGTGCGGTTTCGCGCGTCGCGGGATGTTCGGGAAAGAGCGAGGCGACGTGGCCATCCTCGCCGACCCCGAGCAAAATAAGATCAAGGGGAAGGAATGGGCGCAGTTCGGTTTCGTAGTCAGCGGCGGAGCCGCGGATGGGATGGATCTGGGCGCCGGCGAGCTTGGGCAGGAGTTCGGTTTCGGCGAGGCGGAAATTGCTTTGCGGATCGGCGAGGGGGACGCGGCGTTCGTCGGCCCAGAAGACGTGCCAGTTGGGGGCGGCGACCGGCGCGGCCAGGCCGCGGGCCAGAAGCGAGACGACCGAGCCGCCGGGGATGGCGAGCGCGAACCGGCCGCGCGCGGCGACGGCCGCGGCGGCGGCGGAAACGACGCGCGCGGCGAGGGCCGAAGCCAGTCGGTTTTCGTCGGCCAAAATTTCAATGGGCGGTTGCACGCGGAGGTTATTATCGCTCACAAACCGTTGTTTCGCCACCTTCCAGTATCAAAATGTGGGCAGCCAATCGATTCCCGAAACCGCCCTTGGATGTCGCGCGCTCGCCGCCTGGATGAACGGGATCAAAGCCGTTTGTCCGCACGATCAGGCCAAAATGGAACATACGATCATTAATTAATGATCGTATATTATTCTGTCATAATCTCGATATCTTTCAATATATACGAGCTATTATAACATACCATGATTAATTAATAATCATACGAAATCAATGGCGCCATGAGGGGGCATTGGGAGAACGGGCGCGGCCATATCGCGGTTTCCGGGAAGTGGGCGGAACGGATGCGCCCACGCCGCAAGGGCGTGGGGGGCTATGAGACCCAATCGGCGGAGGGGATTAACGCGCGCCGCGAATCCGCGGGGCCTTGGAAGGGAAATCCAGGTAGAGGACGTCGGGGGTGCGGGTCCAACCGCGGGCGTGCTGGAGATGGGCGAGGACGCGCAGGCAGAAGGCGCGGAGGGCGGGGGCGTCGAGGGGGGCATAGGCGGAATGGGCCTTGGGTTTGCGGCGGCGGGGGGTGGGGGCGAAGCCGGCGGCGTAGAGTCCGCGCAGGCCGAGCAGGCCGGCGCCGGAGGAATCGTCCCACGCCGGCGCAAGCTGTTCGAGGAGCGCGCGCAGGCCGGGGAGAAGGGTGATTTCGAGCCAGCCGGCCTGTTCCTTGCGCAGGCGGCGGAAATCGAGGGTCCAGAGGATGCGACCTTCGGCGGTGACGGTGCGCGCGGGCCGGACGAGGCGCGAGGCGAAGAGCTGCCAGACGAGCAGCGGGACGGGCCCGGGCCAGACGTCGGGATCGAAGACGGGGACGGCGACGCCGGGCAGGTGCGCGGCGGCCCAGCGGCCGGCGGCGTCGGGCCGGTTGAGGGAGCGCAAGGCGCGGTAGATGAGCAGATGCAAATAGTCGTCGGGCAGCGGCGGGGACAGGCGCTGGTCGGCGAGATAGGCGACGGCGGCGGCGGAGACGGCTTCGGCGATCGCGGGATCCCAGGCCGCGCCGCGGATCAGGCCTTCGAGATGGTCCCGGAGGACCGCGCGGACGTCGTCGCTGGAGGGGATCGGAAGCATTTTTACGTGCTACGTAAAAAGTTTCGGCCGTTTTTACGTGGAACGGACATAGCCGAGTGCCGAGCCCAAGCCGGCAGGCGCCGGGCGAACGCGAGGTCTATAGCGCCGCGCCTGGCGCGGCGAGCGAGTGAGGCCCTGCGAGCGGAGCGGCAAAAACTTTGAACGGGTTTTACGTAGAACGTAAAAACTTTGCGGGAGCGATCCGCGGCGCCGGGCCGCGCGGGGGAGGTCATTGGCGGCCGATGAGGTTTTCGATTTCGGAGAGGAACTGGGAGGCGTCGCGGAAGCGGCGGTAGACGGAGGCGAAGCGGAGGAAGGCGACTTCGTCGAGTTTTTCGAGCTTGTCCATGACCTTGCGGCCGATGACGGTGGAGGGAACTTCGCGTTCGTACTCGGTTTCGATCTCGTGGGCGACGTCGTCGACGAGGACGTCCATCTGGGGATCGGAAATGGGGCGCTTGACGGCGGCGTGGCAGACGGCGGCGCGGAGCTTGGCGCGGGAGAAATCCTCGTGGCGGCCGTCGCGCTTGAGGACGGTGAGGACGGTTTTGACGACTTCCTCGTAGGTGGTGTAGCGGTGGCCGCACTTGGAGCAGACGCGGCGGCGGCGGATGACTTCGCCGTTGCGGATCGAGCGGGAGTCGATGACCTTGTCGTCGTCCTGGGCACACTTGGGGCAGCGCATGGAAAAGAGTGTGCGAAGGGGGGGCGGGGAAGTCAAGCGCGCGGATGGCGCGCGCGGTCAGCTCGGCGGGAAGCGCGCGGCGAGGCGGCGGTGCAGCTTCAGCAGCGGCAGCAGGGCGAGGGCGAGGAGGTTGGCGGGGAAGCGGTGGACGGCGGCGACGCCGAGCAGCGCCTGCAGCGGGATCAGCAGCCGCAGCAGGCGGCCGATGCGTTCCGGCGGGAATTTCGCGCCGGGCGCGGTTTCGTTGCGCGCGAGGTGCGCGACGGCGGCGACGTAGAGGCCGAGGACAACGGCGCCGATCCACGGGCCGGGCGCGGCGGGGAGGCCGTCGGTGGCGGCGGCCGCGCCGAGAAGGAGGTTGCCGGCGCGGCAGGCGCCCATGAGCGCGGGGCCGAGCCACGGCCGGCGCTTGAGGCCGACGTCGTAGAGGATGACGCAGAGGATGAGCGGGAGCGCAACGGGCAGGGCATCGAAGAACGCGGCGAGGAAGGCGGCGATCCAGAAGAAGACGAGCGCGGCGGCGGCGGCGGCTTCGCGCGAGATCTGGTTGGCGGGCAGGGGCCGGTCGGGGCGTTCGCGGAGATCTTCGGCGTAGTCGAAGAGATCGTTGAGGACGAGGCCGGCGGCGTAGAGCAGCAGGCCGGCGGGGATCGCGAACAGGAGCTGGGCCCAGTCGCCGCCGCCGGCGGCGGGGGCGAGGAGGAAGCCGGCGAAGACGTCGCCGGGGACGGTCAGCAGGTTCGGCAGGCGCAGGATCCGCAGCCAGGCGTCGCCGTTGCGCAGGCGCGGCAGCACGTCTTCCACCTGGTAGTAGGCTTCGATCGCTTTCTGCCGGAGAACGGCAAAGCGGCTTTCGCGGCCCGGGGGCTCAGCGTTGGTAGGTGGCGGGGTCAACGTAGGGCAAATCCAGTTGCGGCTTGAATTTCGGGGTCTGGGAATAGAACGCGAGCGGATTGTCGTGCATGATCTTGCGGATCTGCGCCTTGGTGAACCCCTGCTCGGCCATGAACGCGGCGGTCTTCGGCAGCGAACAGGGATCGGACACGCCCCAGTCGGCGGAGGAATTGACGGTGACGCGCTCGAGGCCCCAGCGCTGGAGAATGTCGACGACGCGGCGCGGGTTGAGCTTGGAGTAGGGATAGACGGTCAGGCCGGCCCAGTAGTCCGTCTTGCGCGTCAGCGGCATCGTTTCTTCGGTGTTGTGGTCGACGACGACCATGGACGGGTCGCAGTTGAACTCGCGCAGGATGTCGAGGATGCGGGCGGTGCCCTTCTTCTTGCTGATTTCGGGGGTGTCGTGGGGGGTGTGCACGAGGACGGGCAGGGCGTGGGCCTTGGCCATTTCGAGCTGGCGCTGGAAGACTTCTTCTTCGTTGGGCGTGATGCGGTTGAAGCCGATTTCGCCGACGGCGACGCAGCGGGGATGCTCGAGGTAGGGGCCGATGCCGGCGAGGGTTTCGCGGGCGAGATCGAGGTCTTCGGCTTCCTTGGGATTGACGGAAATGCAGGAGTAGTGGTCCACGCCGTAGCGGAGGGCGCGGGTATGCTCGAATTCCAGGGAAAGCCGGAAGTAGTCGAAGAACGTGCCGGCGAACCGGCGGTTGGAGCCCTGCCAGAAGGAGGGTTCGACGACGCAGCGGATGCCGGCGTGGTACATCGCGGTGTAGTCGTCCGTCGTCCGCGACAGCATGTGGATATGGGGTTCGATGATGATCATGGCGCGGCGATGGCGGAGATTTCGACGAGGCCGTTCTTGGGCAGGCGCGCGGCTTGGACGACTTCGCGGGCCGGGAAGGGCGGCGCGAAGGTTTCGGCGTAGAGTTTGTTCACGAGGGCGAAGTCGTCCATGTTCGCGACGTAGATCGTGGCCTTGAGGACGTGCTGCGGGCCGAGCCCGGCGGCGGCGAGGATGGCGACGAGGTTTTGCAGCGCGCGGCGGGTCTGGGCTTCGACGCCTTCGACCAGCGCGCCGGTGGCGGGCTCGAGGCCGAGCTGGCCGGAAACGAAAAGCAGTCCGTTTTTCGAAACGGCCTGGGAGTACGGTCCGATGGCGGCGGGGGCTTGGTCGGTCTGGATGACGTTCATGGCATTCCTCCGGAAAACGGGGCCATCATAGACCCCGCGCGGGGGGCGGAACAAGCGCGATTGCGGGGAGAGCCGGACCGGCCGTCAGCGCCGGCCGGCTTGGGGACGGTCGGCGAGGTAAGTTCGGATGGGCTGGCCGTCGACGTAGAGGTCTTCCAGCACGGCAAAGCCTTTTTCGATGCGGACCTGGACGTAGGCGTTGCGGTTGCTGCGGACGCTGTTTTGCCGATAGACCCCTTCCGCCGCGGGCGCTTCGTTTTCGTCCATGTAGAACCGGTCGAAAGGCAGGCGGAGATGCACCTGGTTGCCGCCGACGTAGCGGATTTTCGTGGTCAGGTAGGGCGCCGCGTCGGGCCGGTCGCGCCGCAGCTCCGCGAGCTTCGCGAAGCCTTCGGCGTCCTCTTCGAGCCGGACGTGGACGGTCTGGCCGCGCGCGAATTCGTGGCCGGGGGGCGCCGCGACGGAATTCCCGTCGAAGCCGAGCGCGACGTAGCGGCCGCGGAAGGCGTCGTAGGGATCGACGGGGGCGGTGCGGAACTTGAAGGCCTGGCCGCGGGCGAGCACGCGCTCGCGCTTGAGGATCATGGAGGCGGGCACGGCGAGCTGGGCGACGAGCGCCAATCCGAAGAGGCCGAGCAAAAGCCGGGTTTTCATTGCGCCGCTCCTTTCTTCCGGGCGAGGACGAGATTGACGACGAGGAAGGCGAGGCCGAGCAGGACGAACACGACGCCGCGGAAGACGAAGCCGAGATCCTCGTCGAAGAATCGCAACAGAATCAGCGCGAAGACCACGACCAGGCCGAGGTTGACGGTCCCGCTGCGCCGCGCGCGGAAGCCTTGGACCAGCAGGCCGAGGCCCACGACGAAGACGTAGAGGTTGAAGAGCGCGATGGCGGCGCTTTCCCCGCGGGGCCGGGCCGCCAGCGCGTAGCCCAGGACCGCGAGGATCGGCAGCGCGCCGATGAACAAGGCGTGGGTCTTGCCGCGCCGCACGCTGCCGACGAGCAGGACGACGGCCGTCACCGGCAGGAGCGCGGCGAGGGCGTAGTCCAAGGTGGCGGCGAACCCGTGGTAGGCCGCGCCGTGCCGCAGGTAGTGCCAGCCGATCTCCTGCCACGGCCATTCGTAGGTGAGCAGGAAGGCCAGCGCGATTCCGCCGACCGCGCCGAAGGTCTGGAAGGGTTTTTGCCAGATCGACGGCGCCTCGCCGAACCAGAACTCGCCGGCCAGATAGAGGACCGCGAAGAGCGCGCCGTAGACGATGATCCAGAGCCCCGGCAGGATTTTTTCCAGCGTGATGCCGAGGGCGACGGACAGGGCGACGGCGAGGCCCCAGAACAGCAGGGCGGGGCGGGCGGCGTAGGGATTGCCGCGCGCCGCGGAAACGACGTGCGGCAGGATCAGCGCCGCCAGCGGCCAGAACGGCAGCGCCTGGCCGCCGTTGCTTTGGACGTCGCCGGCCCAGAACGTGAGGCCGGCCAGGTAGACGAGCGCGGGGCCGGTGGCGTTCAGGAGATAGACGATCGGCAGCGCCAGCAGCATCCAGGTCAGCGCGAAGCGGCCGGCGTCGCCGGGGATATGGTAGGTCTGCGCGACGAGCGCGATGGCCGCGCCGACGGCGAGCGTCCAGAACAGGCCGAGGCCTTCGCGCCAGGCCGCGGATTCCTTGCCCGCGCGGAAGACCCACAGCGCCAGCAACTGCGCGGCGACCAGCGGCGCGAAGGCCAGCGCGGTGCGCGCGGCGCGGGAGAGATCGGCCCAGTTGTGGGCCAGGAGGAGAATGATGCCGAGGCCGACGAGCGTGCCGCCGAGAATGCCGAACACCGTCAGCGCCCAGTTGCGGCTCTTGCCCGCGCCCGTTTCGTAGTGCCGGCGCAGGCGCTCGGCGGTGGCGCCGTCGATGACCCCGTTTTCCAGCAGCGTCGGCAATTCGCCCAACATCCAGCGGCTCTGTTTTTGCGACATCGGTGACCTCGCGCTTTCAGCAAACGTTTATACGATGTTTCGGGGGCCGACGCAAGCGCGGAACCGGGCCTGGATCGAAGCCACGGGCGCGCGCGGATCGAGCATGCGGCGGTTTTGGACGAGTCCCGCGACCGGGGCGACGGTCCAGGGGCGGCCCAGCAGATCGTTCAGGCCGGAAGCGATTTCGAAAAAGTTCAAACCGGGATTGCCGTCGAGATGGTACAGCCCCGGCGGCCGGCGTTTCGCGATCCGCACGAGAGCGGCCGCGGTGTCGGACAGGAACGAGCAGCCGGGAAACCAGCGAACGCTGGCGTCGATGCGGCCCTGCTCGCGGAAAGTCCGGTCGAGATGATCGACCATCTGGTTGCCGCCGGGCCGGTCGCCGATCTGCCAGCCGATGCGCACGACGTGCGCGCGGGGATGGGCGGCGAGCACGCGGCGCTCGCACTCGAACTTGTAGCGGCCGTAATCGTCGTCCGGCACCGGGAGGTCCGCCGGCGCGAACGGGCCGGTCTGGGCGGAACCGTAGACCGAGACGGAACCGACGTAGAGGAACGGGACGTTCATTTCCGCGCAGGTCCGCGCGGCCCACTCGGCCCAGTCGGGGCTGCCCAGGGCCAGATGGCAGAACAGATCGGGTCGTTCGGCGCGGATGAAGAACCGCACGGCCTCCGGATTGTCGATGGGGTGGAGGTCCCGATCCCATGGCACGACGGAAACGCCCTCGGCCCGCAACGCCTGCGCGAAGACGGGCGCCACCGTGCCGCGCATGCCGGTGACGAGGGCTTTCATGGCCGGGCCGGGCGCTCCGTTCCTACCGGAGATCGGTCCGGAACGCGTCCTGGACGATGCCGGCGGCGAGGCCGCCCAGCAGCGCGCCGCCGCCGAGGCACCGGAGGCAGACGGCGGCGGACTTGTCGGCGGAAAAAAGGACGGCCCAGAACGCGAGGCCGAGCGCGGCGCCCAGGATCGCGCCGAAGAAAAACTGCACGCCGAACGCGCGGAGGCGGGCTTGGCGTTTCGGGCGGTTCCGGATGGGCCGCGGCAGGCGCGGCCAGTTCGGGGCGGTGAACGGCATGGGCGGGCGGCTGGGGCGTTGGTTCAGCCGCGGCCGGCGTGCCGCTGCTTGGCGAGGTAGTGCGCGCGCAGCTCGGTGATGGCCAGGAGGAACACCCGCGCCTGCACGGGGCCCATGGTGAAGGGATCGAAGACGCGGTGCGTGCTGTACTTGTGCAGCAGCGCCTGGGCGATTTCGTCCGTGCGGACGTAGGCCATGGACCAGTTCTCGAATTCGCGGAAGGGAACCTTCACGTATTCGAGCAGGGAGACGTCGGCGTGGCGGGGATCGCGGACGATGCGGTTGTAGAGCTCGTTGACGGCCTCGGGCGGGCCTTCGAGGATCTGGAGGAAGCCGCGCGGAGAGGAACACAGCGCGCCGGTGACGCCCAGTTTCCGGTTGTTGCGGCGGGAAACGTCCGCGATCTTTTCGACGGCGGCGTGGTCCAGTTTCTTTTTCAGGCGGCTCGCGTAGATCAAGCGCACGATGTTCATGGGGGCTCCTGTTTGTCCGTCTAGTCTACCGCAGAACGGGGAAATGGCAAATCGCGGACCGGGCGGCGCTAGAGCCGGCGGCCGAGGGCGCGGGCCTTGTCGGCGTAGGGTTCGACGCCGCGGGTCAGGACGGCGCCGGCGTAGAGCGAACCGACGACCTTCGCGCCGAGGCAGGAGTCGCACCAGGATTTGAGGAGCTTGGTCGCGTCGTCGCAGAACCAGCGCAGCCAGGGCGGAACGGTGCCGGCGGAGATGACCAGGACGGCGCGGCGGGGCTTGGCGGTGCGCGGAACGGGGCAGCCTTCGATGGGGCGGTGGCCGGGCTTGGCGAGGGTCCAGCAGGCGCGCTCGAGAAACGTTTTCAGGACGGCCGTGACCGTGCCGACGTTGATGGGCGTACCGACGACGAGCGCGTCGGCCGCGACCAGCTTGGCCAGCAGTTCGTCCATGTCGTCGTGGAGGATGCAGGCGGCGATGGGCTTGGCGGGGTCGTCCAGTTTGCAGGCCATGCAGTTCCGGCAGTACTCGACGTGCCGGTCGGCCAGATGGATTTTGTCGACGACGGCGTCGGGATGGTTTTGGCGGACGCCCTCGAGCACGCGGTCCACGAGGGTGTCGATGGCGTGGTGCTTGCGGTAGCTGCCGACGAGGGCGAGGACGTTCATGGCGTTTCTCCGGATGGACTGGATTCAGGCTTGAGGCCGACGAAGAGGGGGAAATCGACGTCGTCCTGGCGATAGGTTTCCTCGGCGACGTCGAAACCGGCGGCGGCGAGGGCTTGGTGCCAGAAGGAACGGGGAAAGAGGCCGAGGTCGAAGCGGTCGGTTTCGATGCGCAGGCGGCCGCGCTCGCGGATCAGATAGATCAGCGCGGTTTCGTAGCGTTCGTCGGCCGGATCGGGATCGTACTGGTTTTGGATGAAGGTCACGTCCAGTTCCGGCGGGCAGGAACCGGGAAAGGCGGAAGCGGCTTCGGTGCGGTTCTGCTGGAAGGTCTCGGCGACGGCATCGGCGGCGACGGCCAGCACGCCGCCGGGAGCCAGATGGCGGAAGGCCGTTTGGAAAGCGGCGGCGAGCTCGGCGCGGGTCGTCAGGTGGGAAACGCCGTCGTCGATCAAAACGGCGTCGAAGGTGCGGCCGAGGTCGAAGGACCGCATGTCGCCCTGGACGAATTCGCATTCGGGGTTGAGTTTCCGGGCGAGCGCGAGCATGGCGGGGCTGAGATCGAGGCCGACGCAGCGGAAAGACCGCTTGAGGGTGAAGAGGTTTTTGCCGCCGCCGCAGGCGACGTCGAGGAGGGTTGCGACGGGCCGGCGCGCGCGCTGCCGGAGGCGCTCGGCGACGTGGCGGGCGAAGCTTGCGTATTCGCCGGCCGGATCGCCCCACGTCGGCCACAACCAGGCCAGATCGGAATAGAGGCGAGGCGGCTTCTCGGCGGTCATGGCGCAATCTCCGGTGGTTGTCCGGAGCCTACCGCAAACGAGCGCCGCCGTCAGGCGGAAAAACGCGCGGGGGGGGCGGCTACGGCGCCGGCGGGCGGAGGCGGCGGGACGATGGCCGGGGCGGCGCGGCCGCCGCCAGGGTTTTCTTGGCCTGCTTCAGCGCGTCGTCGAGCGCGGCGCCCCGGGCATAAGGGACGTAAAGCAGGACCTGGTCCAGATCGGCGTCCATCACGATGGTCTTGGGGATGGTCTGGCCGCCTTCCGGAGCGCGGAGCGCCTCGGCGACGCGCGGCGGATAGCCGGTGAAGTTCTGGCGGGAATCGACGTAGACCAGCACGCATCTCATCTTCAATTCGTCGATCATCTGGACGCTGGCCCGGACGCACAGTCCGCAGCCGGTGCGCTCATCCGAGTAGAGAAACGCGATGGGCTTGTCCTTTTCCCGGGCGCGGGCCTGGGCTTGGGCCAGTTCGTCCATGCGGAACACCGTGCCCGGAACGCGGAACCCGTCGGCGGCAACGGCCGCGCCGGCCAGGCCCAGCAGCAGCAACAAGGCGAAGCCCCCCCACTTTCCTTGCGGCATGACGTTCCGGGGTTCGCAACGGACGGAATGAAGCGAAACATCCGGCATGGGATTACTCCGTGAAGCCCTTGCGGGCCATGACGTCGGGATGTTGGAAACGGGCCATGCCGGTGTTCATCCGGCGCAGGCCGAGCTTGCGGTAGAAGTCCTCCTTGCCGGGCGAGGCGTAGAGGATCACGTTGCAGCCGGGCAGCCGGTCCAGGATGGCGCGCATGATTTGGGCGCCGATGCCTTGTTGTTGGAATTCCGGCACGACGGCCATTTCGTAGACGGCGGCCTGGTAGGCGCCGTCGGAGATCGCCCGGCCGAAACCGACGGGCTGGCCGTCGACGTAGGCGAAGACGACGACCGCGCTGGCCGCGAACGCCCGTTGCAGCAGCTCCGGCGGCCGCGACGCCATGCCCACGCGCCGGAGGGTTGCGGACACGAACGTCCAATCCACGCCGGCGCAGTCGAATTTCAGTTCAAGATTCATGAGGGCAGGAATACGAGTGAGATTAGGATTAGGATTAGGATGATGATTTGGATTAGGAGGGGGGATCAGTAGGGTGCGGGGAAGGCGGGGGGATTTTTCGAGAAGATCTGGAGCGAGTACTTGCCCATGCTGACGGCGGCCTTGGGGGGCGTGCCGGCGGCTTCGACGCGGTCGGCGCCGACGTTGCCGAAATCGGGGGAGTAGAGCTTGGAGTCGCCGTTGAACTGGCGATACCAGGTGCCGGCGGAGGGAAAGGCGATTTCGTAGTCGTTCCGGTCGAAATCGACGCTGGAAAAATTGGCGACGACCACGACGTCGTCGGCCGCGCCGCCCCGGTTCCAGCGGGTGCAGGCGACGACCTTGTTGTCGTTGTCGACGTGCTGGACGAAAACGCCGGTGCCTTGGAGGCCGGGGGTGGTGCCGAGAAGATTGCGGCGGAGGCGGACGAGGTCGGCGTAGGCGCGGACGATGCCGGGGAAAGCGTTCGTCAGGTTCCAGTCCATGGGGACGTCGTCGTGGAAGGACCGGGATTCGTTCATTTCCTGGCCTTGGAAAACCATGGGAATGCCGGGGGTGGCGAAGACGACGGACGCGCCGAGGAGGGCGCGTTTGCGGGCCCAGAGGCTGGCGGGATCCTCGGGGTGGACGGTGGCGGGGATGCGGGTGCGGCCGTAGTTCATGCCGGCGACGTAGTCGTGGGCCTCGGTGAAGGCGATGCGCTGGAAGCTGGGCCAGTCGGAGAGGGCGCCGGCGACGTCGCGCACGTTGCGCTCGAAATCCCAGGCGTCGGCGACGGGGTGGAAGACGGCCCAGCGATAGCCGATGTCCCATTGGGCGTCGAAGCCCATGTCGTGGTGGAAGGCATGGTCTTCGGCGATGCGGACGAGGCGCGGATGCTTGGCGGCGAGCTCGCGGTTGATTTCGCGCAGCATCTGGATGCCTTCGGGATTGGGCGCGGAATTCTGCTCCGAAAAACTGACGATGTGGTAGACGGAATCCCAGCGGAAGCCGTCGACGCGGTATTCCTCGGCGAACATGAAGACCTGGTCGCGGACGTAGGCGCGGACTTCGGGGCGGCCGAAGTCGGGACGGGTGGAGCCCCAGGGGGTGTGGGCGCGGTCGTCGTTGTAGAAATAGACGCCGCCGAATCCGTTCCAGGAGGCGCCGTCGAAGCTCCACAGGTCGAGATCGGTTGGCCCGTAGTGGTTGTGGACGACGTCGACGAAGACGGCGAGGCCGCGCTCGTGCGCGGCGCGGACGAAGCGCTTGAGGGCGTCGGGGCCGCCGTAGTCGGTTTCGATCGCGAACGGATCGGACGGATTGTAGCCCCAGCTGCGGCCGCCGGGGAATTCGTTGACGGGCATGAGCTGGACGGCGGTGAAGCCGAGCGCGCGGACGTGGTCGAGGCGCGGAATGGCGTCGTCGAACGTGGCGGGCGGATTGTTGCCGGCGAAGGTGCCGACGTGGAGCTGGTAGATCACCAGATCGTGGCGGGCGATTTCGGGGGCGCGATCGTTGCCCCAGTCGAAGGCGGCGGGGTCGTAGACGACGGAATCGCCGCTGGAGTGGGTGACTTGGCGCGCGCGCGGGTCGCGCTTCCAGACGTTGCCGTTGAAGACGTACTTGTAGCGCTGGCCGGGGCGCGCGCCGGGGACGTCGAGCGACCAGGTACCGCCGGATTCGTCGCGCGCCATGGCCGCGGCCTGCCAGCCGTTGAATTCGCCGGCGACGGCCGCGGATTCGGCGAAGGGCGCCCAGACGCGGAAGGCCACGCCGTTGGAGTGCGGGACCGAACCCAGGCTTTGGGCCAAGGCGGAGGAAGTGAACGACACGAAAGCCAGCAGCGAGCCGTATAGGCGGTTCATGGCCGGAGCATACGTCGGCGCGACCGGAGAAACAAGGGAACAGCCCGGCAGGCTGGGTCCACCCGCCCTACCGGAACGAGGAAACCGAGCCGAGATCGAGCGTCGCGAAGAGGTCGTTGAGGGTTTCGGCGCGGCGGATCTGGACGACGGAGCCGTCGGGGCGCAGGAGCAGCTCGGCGGAGCGGGTCTTGCCGTTGTAGTTGTAGCCCATGGCGTGGCCGTGGGCGCCGGCGTCGTGGATGACGAGCAGGTCGCCCATGGCGATTTCGGGCAGCTGCCGCTGGATGGCGAACTTGTCGCAGTTTTCGCACAGCGAGCCGACGACGTCGTAGGTCTTCGTGGCGGGAGCGGTTTCCTTGCCGAGGACGGTAATATGGTGGTAGGCGCCGTACATGCCGGGGCGCATGAGGTTGGCCATGGAGGCGTCCACGCCGACGTAGGCGCGGTAGGTGTCCTTCCAGCGCAGGGCGCGGGTGACGAGCCAGCCGTAGGGGCCGGTGATGGCGCGGCCGCATTCCATGTTGTAGGCCAGCGGATCGAGGCCGGCGGGCACGATGATTTCGTCGTAGAGCTGGCGCGCGCCGCGGGCGATGGCGTCGTAGTCCACGGCCTGCTGCTCCGGACGATACGGAATGCCGATGCCGCCGCCGGTGTTGATGAAGGAAATGCGCACGCCGAGGCGGTTCTTGATCTCCACGGCGAGTTCGAAGAGCATGCGGGCCGTTTCGACGTGGTACTGCGCGTCGAGTTCGTTGGAGACGACCATGGTGTGCAGGCCGAAGGTCTTCACGCCGAGATCGCGGGCCTTGGCGTAGGCGACGAACAGCTGGTCGCGGGTCAGGCCGTACTTGGCTTCTTCGGGATGGCCGATGATGGCGTTGCCGGCCTTGGCGGCGCCGGGATTGTAGCGGAAGCACAAGGTGTCCGGCAGCGAGCCCGTCGCGGCGATCAGCGCATCGACATGCGTGACGTCGTCGAGGTTGATGATGGCGCCGAGGTCGCGCGCGGCGCGGAATTCGGCGTCGGGGGTCTCGTTGGAGGTGAACATGACGCGGTCGCCGCGCAGGCCGACGGTCTCGCAGAGGCGGAGCTCGGCGAGGGAGGAGCAATCGGCGCCGAAGCCTTCGGCGGCGAGGATCTTGAGGAGGAAGGGATTGGGCGTGGCCTTGACGGCGAAATATTCGCGGAAGTTCGGGAAGACGGAAAAGGCCTGCGTCAGCCGCCGGGCGTTGGCGCGGATGGCGGCTTCGTCGTAGAGGTGGAAGGGGGTCGGGAAGCGCTGGGTCAGGGCTTCGGTCTGTTCGCGGGTGAGGGGAAAGGTCTTGGTGCTCATGGGGATTCCGGGTTTGTCGTGGCGAGTAAAGCTAGGGCGGGCCCGGGGTTTTTGCAAGCGGGAAAGGGCCGGCGATGGCTTCGCAAAGCGCGCGGCCGAGATCCCGCGCCGGGCTCGGGATGACCGGCGGGGCCGGTCAGCCGTAGTGGGCGGCGATCCACTTCTGGTAGTCGCCGGAGCGGACCTGGGCGCACCACTCGAAGTGGGAGAGGTACCACGCGACGGTGCGCTCGAAGCCGGTGGCCCACGTTTCGGCGGGTTGCCAGCCGAGGTCGCGCTCGATCTTGGAGCAGTCGATGGCGTAGCGGCGGTCGTGGCCGGGGCGGTCCTTGACGAAGGTAATGAGCTCGCGGCGCTTCTTGCCGCCGGCGAGCGGCGGGGCCTTGGCGTCGACGAGGTCGCAGATTTTTTCGACGACGCGGAGGTTGGCAAGTTCGTTGCGGCCGCCGACGTTGTAGGTGCTGCCGAATGCGGCCCGGGTCATGACGCGCCAGATGGCGGAGCAGTGGTCGGTCACGAACAGCCAGTCGCGCACGTTCAGGCCGTCGCCGTAGACCGGCAGCGGCTTGCCTTCGAGGGCGTTCAAGATCATCAGGGGGATGAGCTTTTCGGGGAACTGGTAGGGGCCGTAGTTGTTGGAGCAGTTGGAGAGGGTCGTGGGCAGCTGGTAGGTCTCGTGGTAGGCGCGCACGAGATGGTCGCTGGACGCCTTCGAGGCGGAGTAGGGGCTGTTGGGGGCGTAGGGGGTGTCTTCGGTGAAGAAACCCTGGTCGCCGAGGGAGCCGAACACTTCGTCGGTGGAGACGTGGTGGAAGACCTTGATTTGCGAAGCGTGTTCGCGGGCGGCCTGCAGGAGGACGTAGGTGCCGAAAATGTTGGTGCGGACGAATTCGTCGGGGCGGACGATGGAGCGGTCGACGTGGCTTTCGGCGGCGAAGTGGGCGATGGCGTCGATGTCGTATTTCTCGATGATTTCCTTCATCTTCGCGGCGTCGCAGACGTCGGCCTTGACGAAGACGTAGCGGGCGCCGGCCTTGTCGGCGACGTCGAGGAGGGAGAGGGGGTTGCCGGCGTAGGTGAGCTTGTCGACGTTGACGATGCGGGCGGGGCCGTCGGGTTGGTCGAGCAGCCAGCGGATGAAGTTGACGCCGATGAAGCCGGCGCCGCCGGTGACCATGAGGTTCTGGAACGTGCGGGCCATGGGCTCAGCTCCTGACTTCGGCGAGGAGGGCGTCGCGGTAGCGCTGGACGTACTCGGCGAGGTCTTCGCGCCAGTCTTTCATCTGGTTGAGGTGCGCCTTCTTGAGGTTGGCGTTTTCGAGGATGGAATTGGCGGGGCGGACGGTGGGGGTGGGGTAGTCCGCGGTGGTGCAGGGGCGGACTTCGCAGTCGAGCTTCATCTGGGAGATGAATTCCTTGGCGAAGTCGTACCACGAGCAGTGGCCTTCGCCCGAGGCGTGGAAGAGCCCGGCCGCGTTGGCTTCGGCGACGGCGAGGATTTGGTGGGCGAGGCGGCGGGACCAGGTGGGCGTGCCGTACTGGTCGGACACGACGCGCAGGCCTTTGCGGGGTTCGTTGACGGCGCGGCGCAGGATGGTCTTGAGGAAGTTGTAGCCGTGGGCGCCGTAGAGCCAGGCCGTGCGCAGGATGGCGTGGCGCGGATCGCGCTCCTGGATTTCGCGTTCGCCGGCGAGCTTGCTCTTGCCGTAGACGCTGGTGGGATTGGGGACGTCGGTTTCGACGTAGGGCTGCGGCACGGGCCGGACGCCGTCGAAGACGTAGTCGGTGGAGACGTGCACGAGGAAGATGCCGTGGGCCTTGGCGCGGGAGGCGAGCAGGGCCGGGCCGTCGCGGTTGACGTGCCAGGACTTGGCGACGTCGCTTTCCGCGCGGTCGACGGCCGTGTAGGCGGCGCAGTTGACGAGGACGTCGGGCTTCCAGAGATTGAGGATGCCGTCGACGCTGTCGGAATCGGTGATGTCGAGGTTGGGCAGGTCGAGGGCGAGGACTTCGTGCCGGGCGAAGACTTCGCGGCAATCCCAGCCCAGTTGGCCCTGTCCGCCGGTAACGAGGATTTTCATGGGGAATTCCTTCGGGGTTGCAGGTTGCAGGTTGCAGGTTTCAAGACGACGTTTTCCTCCAGCGCGCGAGGCAGGCGGCGAGGCGCGGATCCAAGACGGTTTTGGCCTGGTTGAGGATGTACAAATGGATGCCGGGGGCGCCGTGGGCGATCAGGCCGTCGATTTGCTCGACGAGCCAGGCGATGCCGGCGGAGCGGGCGGCGGCGGGATCGGGCGCGGCCAGCGCGGCGCGCAGCGCGGCGGGCGCGGTGGCGCGGCTGAAAGCGAGCGCGCGATCGAGCTGGGCGGTCGACGCGACGGGCATCAGGCCGGGCAAAATGGGCGCCCGGATGCCGGCGGCGCGCGCGGCGTCGAGGAACCGGAAGTAGGCGGCGTTGTCGAAGAAGAGCTGCGTGTTGACGAAGTCGGCGCCGGCGTCGAGCTTGGCCTTGAGGTGGCGCAGGTCGGTGGCGAGGTCGGGCGCTTCGGGATGGGTTTCGGGATAGCCGGCGACGCCGCAGCAGATTTCGGGATGGCGCGCCTTGATCAAGGCGACGAGATCGGCCGCGTGGGCGAGGCCGTCGGGGGCGGGCGTGAATGCCGTTTCGCCGCGCGGCGGATCGCCGCGCAGGGCCATGACGTTGCGGATGCCGGCGGCGTGGATGCGGTCGATCTGCGCGGCCAGGTCGGCGCGCGAGGCGCCGACGCAGGTCAGGTGCGCGACGACGGGCGTGAAGCCCATGCGCGCGAGGAGTTCCCAGGCGGCGAAGGAAAATTCGCGCGACGAGCCGCCGGCGCCGTAGGTGCAGGTGACGAAATCGGGCCGGACGGGGCGCATGCGTTCGATGGAGCCGCCGAGGATGCCGAAGCCGAGGGGGTCCTTGGGCGGATAAAATTCCAGCGAGAGCGTCGGCTGGCGCCGCGCCGCAAGCAGGTCCCGAATGGTCGCCGGGGTCATGGCCGCCAACCATAGCGAAAGACCGGGCCCGGAGGCACGACTTTTTTCAGGGAACGGCGGGCGGAACGGGGGGCGGGCCGGCGACGGGCACGGGCCGGCGGGGGTCTTCGGCGCGGTTGAGGTCGGCCCGGTCGGGCGCCGGCTCGAAATGCCAGACGTAGCCGATGCGGACGGCGGGGTTGGTGCCCAGCCGGGCTTCGGCGTAGGCCGCGGCCATGGCGGCTTCGAGGGCCGGGATGGATTGGCCGGCGGCCGCGATCAGGCCGAGGTACGGCAGTTCGATCTGGCCGTCGCGGTCGACGACTTCGCGGTATTCGGGCAGGCCGCCGCCGACGCCGGAAATGCTTACGTAGAGGGCGTCGCCGGGGCGCAAGGTTTCCGGCGCCGTCGGGGGCGGCGGCGGCTGGGCGGTGGTGGCCAGCGCCAGAAGAAACAGGATGAAAACGGAACTTCTCATGGTTCGCCCTCCTCCCCGTTGCCGCCGAACAGGCCGGCGACGAGATCGTGTTCCATGGTGTCGAGATGGCCGTTGTCCTGGGCCAGGTGGAGCATGCTGCGGAGACTGAGCATTTCTTCGGCGATGACGAGGCGGGCGAGCGTTTCGTACTGGACGGTGGTCGTCAGCCGGATGTCGCCGCCTTCGCTTTCGAGCGTGAAGAAGATTTCGTCTTTGCGGATCTGGTAGGTCAGGGCGTCGGGGCTCAGGCGGTAGACGTAGAACTCTTCCTGCCGGAAGGCGCGGACGATGCGCCCGAGGAGGAATTCGGCCATGTCCGACGACGGGAAGGACAGTTCGATGGTGCGGTTGTGGGCTTTGGCGAGGTCGTCGGGATGGCGGAGGCCGGGCGCGGGATTCTCGAAACTGCCGGCCAGGAGCATGGGGCCGAGGAGGGTGGTGATCAGGGTCATGAGAATGGCGATGCCGAAGATGTCCTGGCCGATGGCGCCGGAGGTCAGGCCGATGCCGGCGACGATGAGGGCGACTTCGCCGCGCGGGAGCATGCCGACGCCGATGCGGACGGCGCCGTGGCGGTTGAAGCCGCAGAACAGGGCCGGCAGGCCGCAGCCGAGCACCTTGCTGGCGATGGCGAGGGCGGAATAGACGAGTCCGATCTGGAGCATGGGGCGGATGGCGGCGAAATTGACCAGCATGCCCATGGTGGCGAAGAAGACGGGCACGAGGATGTTCTGCAGGCCTTCGATTTCCTTCTGGATGACCTGGACGAGGTCGGTGCGGGAGAGGGAGAGTCCCATGATGTAGGCGCCGATGATCATGGCGAGCCCGGCCATTTCCGAAAGACCGGCGAGGAGCAGGCCGCAGCCGAGGGCCAGGGCGGCGATCGCCTGGGTGGATTTGAAGTATTTGAGCAGCCGCGAGAAGCGGCGGGCCAGGAGCAGGCCGGCGGCGGTGGCGCCGATCCAGAAGCCGAACGCCTTGGCGGCGATGAGCAGGATGTGGGACCAGGAAACGCCGCCTTCGGTTTCGGCGCGGGACATGCCGACGACGATGGCCAGCACGATGATGCCGAGCACGTCGTCGAAGACGGCGGCGGCCAGGATGGTGACGCCTTCGGGCGAATCCATCTTGCGGCGCTCGCTGAGGATGCGGGCGCTGATGCCGACGGAGGTGGCCGTCGCGATGGCGCCGAGGAAGAGGGCGTGGGGCGCCAGCCAATGGTCCGCCAAGCCGAACCAAACGGCGCACCCGGTGCCGAGGAAGAAGGACACCACGACGCCGCCGATGCCCACGGCGGTGCCGGCGACGGAATAGCGCAGGAACGTGGACAGGTCGGTTTCCAGCCCCGACAGGAAGAGCAGGACGATCGAAGCGAACGTGGAGAACGCGTAGAGCTCGGGGGAAACGGGGGCGCCGCCGGGACCGAAGGGGAAGAGCTTGCCGATCAGCGGCCAGTGGAACTGGCCCAGCGCGTAGGGGCCGATGAGCATGCCGACGATCAGTTCGCCGAGCACGCCGGGCAGGCGCAGCCAGCGCCGCAGCCAATAGCCGCCCACGCGGGTGAAAACGATCAGGATGCCGAGCTGGAAAACGAACTGGATTTCCGTGGCGAGCACGCCGGAATCCCCGTTCGGATCAGCCGATCAAGAGATGCAGGACTTCGTCGGGGCTGGTGGCGGCCAGCAGCTTGGCGCGCACGGACGCGTCGTTGAGGGGCCGGCTGATTTCGGCCAGGAACTGGATGTGCGGGCCGGTGCGGCTGTCGGGGGAAACGGTCATGACGAAGATGTTGGAGGGCTGGCCGTCGAGCGCGCCGAAATCCACGCCGGCGCGCTTGATGCCGAGGGCCGCGACGAGGCAGTCGACGCTGTCGGTCTTGCCGTGGGGAATGGCGATGCCGTTCTGCATGCCGGTGCTCATGCGCTTTTCGCGCTCGAGGACGGCCTTGAGGACGGCGTCGCGGTCGCGGATGTGGCCGGACGCCACGAGCAGCTCCACCATTTCGGCCAGGATGGCCTCCTTGGTGGCGCCCTTCAGGTCCAGGCAAATGGTTTCCACGGTCAACGGTTTCTTCAAATTCATGTACAGGCTCCAACCCAGATGAAAACTCGCGCCATTGTGTTCCGTTTGGCAGGCAATTCAAGCCCTAATTCCGGCCGGGGGCGCAGAAAAAAAACGGCCGGCCGGCGGGAATTCAGCGGCGGCGGACGGCGCCCGCGTCCCGCAGGCGCTGCAGGCGGGAACGAACGAGTTCGGCGGTGGCGGCGACGATTTCCGCGACGGGGAAGCGCGCGACGTTCCAGACGAGGTCGAAATTCGCGGGGTCCGCGATGTCGCAATGGTGGTGGTCCTTCAGGAACCGGGTGCGCTCGGCGTCGGTGGCCCGGATCTTCTTCAGCGCCGCCTCTTCCGTGAGCTGGTCGTGCTTCATCACGTTCTGGACGCGGTAGTCCATGGGCGCGACGAGACGCAGGTGGATCGCGCCGGGGATGTGGCGGGCGATCTGGAAACCGCCGCGGCCGATGATGACCACCTGGCCCAGCCGGGCGAGCAGGAGCACGACTTCCTCGATCTTCTTCTGGATGCGGTATTCCTGGGGCGTGCCGATCAGCAGCTCGTAGACCAGGCGGTGGAGGCCGCCGCCGCGGTATTTGTCGTTCACCAGCATGTCGTAGTCCGCGTCGAGGCTCTTGTTCTGGGCGATCAGGGCGCAGAGCTTCTGGTCGAAGAGATCCCAGCCCGCGTTCAGGTCGGGATCGGCGTATTCGGCCAGGCGCATGAGAATGAAGCGGCCGATGGCGTGGGCTTCGGTGCCGGCCTCGCGGGAGATCGTGATCAGCGGCAACCCGGTGTCGCAGAAATCCACGTCGCGGGGTTCGTGGAGATAGCGGCGCACGACGTCGGCTTGGTTCATGGCCGCCACTTTAGCAGGCGGGGCGGATTTCCACCAACGGAAAACGGGTGGCCGGACGACGTCCGGTTTTGCCTTGAATCCGGGGGGCAGGAGTCCACAATGCGCGAAAACGGTCCAACAGCATGGACAAACGCGATCCATCTTCGTTCGGCGGCCAGCGGGCGCTCGGGCTGGCCTGGTCGATTCCCGTCCTGCTGGCGGTCTACGTCGGCCTGGGCATCTGGCTGGGCGGGTGGCTGGGTTCCAAGCTCGTCGGCGCCCTGGCCGGCTGGGCGGTCGGCATGGGCGCGGTCCTTTACGAAATCCGCAAGATCCAGCGCGCTTCCGGTTCCAAGGGAGGCGCGGCCTGAGCCGCGCGGAACGCCATGGACCCCCTCGTCGCCACCAATCTCGCGCAGGCGCCTGCCGCCGTCGCCGACCGGAAGACGCTGGTGCACGACTACATCCAGCACCACGTGCTCTACCACGTGGCCGACGGCGAACCCAGCGTGTGGAACCTGCCGTTCGTGCGCGTGCCGGCGCTCGACGTGTTCCGCAACGACGGCGTGATGCTGGCCACGGCGGTGGCGGTGTTGATCGGCGTGTTTTGGCTGGCCCGGCGGCGGGACCGGGAAATCCCGCACGGCTGGAGCAATTTGCTGGAACTGTTCGTCCTGTTCGTCCGCGACCAGATCGTCCGGCCGTACTTCCACGACGCCGACGCGCGGCGCCTGGCGCCCGTGTTCTGCTCGTTCTTCTTCCTGATCCTGACCTTGAATCTGCTGGGGCTGGTGCCGCTGTTCAGCGCGGCGACGAGCAACGTCAACGTGACCGGCGCGCTGGCGCTCGTCACGGGGACGTTCATGGTCGGCGTCGCGATCTGGAAAAAAGGCCCTCTCGGGTTCCTGAAGAGTTTCGTGCCGCCCGGCGCGCCGTGGCCGCTGCTGGCCATCCTGGTGCCGGTCGAGGTCGTCAGTTTCTGTTCCCGCGTGTTCGCGCTGGCCATCCGGCTGTTCGCGAACGTGCTGGCCGGGCACATCCTGATCTTCGCCCTGCTGAGCATGGTGGTGCTGTTCGGGTGGTTCGCCCTGCCGGTCGTGCTGATGGCCGTGGGCATCTATTTCTTCGAGATCTTCATGTCCCTGCTGCAGGCCTACGTCTTCACCTTGCTGTCGGCCATCTTCATCAGCCAGATGGCCTACGAGCACGGCTAGATCCGGCGGCATTTTGAAAACGAACGCAAGAAAAACGAGGAAACGCACATGACAAGTTTGGCGCTCGCCAGCATCGGCGCGGGATTGGTGGCCATCGGAGCCGGCGTCGGCATCGGCCAGGTCTGGTCGTCCGGTTTGCAGGGCATGTCCCGGCAACCGGAAATGGCCTCGAAAATCCAAACCTCCATGTTCATCGGCGCGGCCCTGGTCGAGGGCATCGCGCTGTTCGGCCTGGTGATCTGCTTCCTGCAGATGTAGGGCCGGCAAGCCCGGAAAGGGCCGGAACATGAACGAAACGACGAGCGGTCCCGCGGAAATCGGAACGGCGGCCCCGCCGCCGGATGCGTCCGAGATGGGCAGCGTCCTGCGCATCTCCGACGAAATGGTCGGCCTGACCTGGCTCGCCTTCCTGATCGCCTGCTTCGCGCTCTATAAGCTGGCGTGGAAGCCGATCGGCCAGGCGCTGGACCGGCGCGAGGACAAGATCCGCCAAAGCCTGAAAGAGGCGGCGGACGTCCGCGCGTCCGCCGCCATGGATCTGGAAGCCCAGAAAGCCCTGCTGGCGGAGGCCCGGCGCGAGGCGGCGGACGTCGTCGCGCGCGCGCAGGTCGCCGCGGAAGCCACGGGCCGCGCCCTGGAAGCCCAGGCGCGCGCC
>CALKWZ010000014.1 GCA_938003985.1 uncultured Verrucomicrobiota bacterium
GATTCGGCGGGCGCGGCGGTCCGCGCGGCGGCGGCCGGGGCGGCAACCGCGGCGGCCCGCGCCGGCGCTGAACCGCGCCGAAAAAATCCCTTGCGCCGCCGCCCGTCTGCTGGTAGGTTGCGCGCTCGTTGATTGCCTAGGACACGTGCCGCTTGGGGCAGTAGCTCAGTTGGTAGAGCATTACGTTCGCAACGTAGGGGTCGAGGGTTCGAATCCCTTCTGCTCCACCAAGCTATGCACGTGGCCTGAAGCCCCCGGTGGGGTAGCGAAGTGGCCAACCGCAGCAGACTGTAAATCTGCCCTCTATGAGTTCGATGGTTCGAATCCATCCCCCACCACCATTTTCATGAATGGGTTGGCCGATCAACGCGAAATCGTCTCGTCGTACCCCGAAGCGCTTGCGCGCGAAGCATTCTTGAAATCGGGGCCGGGGCGGCAATGGCTTGTTCGGCAGACTGTCTCGCCGTAGGCGAGCCCGCCACCGGCGGGAAATCTGACCTCTATGAGTTCGATGGTTCCCCGTCCCGCGCAGTGGCGCGGGACGAGGCCTCGCCCCGGAAACGGGGCGGGGAATCCATCCCCCACCACCATCCTGCGCTCAGCGCTGCGTTTGATGACCGCCTAGCCTCCGTTTCTTTCCCGCAAGAACTCGCCTCTCGTTGGCAGTCCGAACTTGCACGCCCCCCTTGGGTTGCGGCATGATATACAAATATTGCGGCGAACGGAGCGAAGGATGGCGGAAACAACGAAAACGGCGCTGGTGATCGGGGGGAGCCGCGGCATTGGCCGGGCCATCGTGGAACGCTTGGCCGCTTCGGGTTTCGACGTCTGGCTGACGTACCGGGGCAACCACGCCGCGGCGAACGAAGCGAAAGCCGTCGTGGAGGCCGCGGGCCGCACCTGCCGTCTGCTGGCGTTCGACGTGGCCGACCGCGCGGCGACGCGCGCGGCGCTGGAGCCGCTGTTGCAGGAACGCTGCCCGGACGCGCTGGTCTACAATTCGGGCATCGCGCGCGACAACCTGCTGGCGTTCATGCAGGACGCGGAATGGGACGACGTCCTGCGCACGAACCTGGACGGGTTCTTCAACGTGTCGAAGCCCGTCGTATTCGAGATGATCCGCAACAAACGCGGGCGCATCGTGGTGATTTCGTCCATTTCGGGCCAGATGGGACAGGCCGGGCAGATGAACTACGCGGCGTCCAAGGCGGGCCTGATCGGCGCGGCGCGGTCGCTGGCGCGGGAAATCGGCCGCAAGAACGTCTTCGTGAACGTGGTCTCTCCGGGGGTCATCGAAACGGAAATGACGGCGGATCTGCCGAAGGAACACGTGCTGCCGCTGATCCCCCTGAACCGCTACGGCACGGCGGCGGAAGTCGCGGCCGTGGTGGATTTCCTCTGTTCCGAGCCGCACATGTACGTTCACGGCCAGGTCATCGGGGTGAACGGCGGCATGGCCATATGAGTTCTCCCCGCCGAGAGCGCTACGACGACGTCGTGGTCGGCGCCGGCACGGCGGGCTTGGCTTCCGCCTTGCTCTTGGCGCGGTTCGGCCGGTCGGTGCTGCTGCTCGACCGCGCGCCCGCGCCCGGCGGCGCCTTGCGGCGGTTCCGGCGCGGCGGGGCCGCGTTCGACACGGGCTTCCACTTCACCGGCAGCATCCAGCCGGGGGAACTGTTCGACCATTTGCTGACCGTGCTCGGCATCCGCAGCGAACTGGACCTCGTGCCGTTCGATTCGGAGGCCGGCCATCGGTTCCGGTTCGCGGAGGCGGACGTGGAAATGGAACTGCCCTTCGGCCTCGACCGCTGCCGCGACCGCTGGCAGGCGCAGTTCCCGCAGGAACGGGAGGCGCTGAACTGGTATTTCGATGCGCTGCGGTCGATCGCGCAACGCACAATGGGCATGGAAGTCGGTCGGCCGCTGACCGCGTTCGGGATGCTCGACGAGGATTTCGTTTCCCTGCGGTCGGTGCTGGATGCGCGCTTCCGCGACCCGGTGCTGAAAGGGGCGATCGGCGCGTTCGCGATGTGCTACGGATCGCCGCCGGCCAGCGTGTCGTTCGCGGCCCACGCGCGGGTGGCGTTCGGCTTCCACCAGTCGGGCGGCACGCTCGCGGGCGGCGGGGACGCGCTGGCGGATGCGCTGGCGCGCGCGGCCGAACGGGCCGGGGTGGAAATCTGCTGTTCGTGCGGATTGGAATCCTTTGCGCCGGGCGCGGACCGGCAGGCCGGCGCCGCGACGTTGTCGAACGGCGCGGAGGTCGCCTTCGAGCGCTGCCTGCTGACCATCGATCCCTTTGCGATCCTGGATCTGCTGGAGCCGCTGGGCCTCACGCCGGCGTTCCGCGAACGGGTGCAGGCGTTCACGCCTTCGGTCGGATTTTTCGCCGCCTACGGCATCGTGGACGGCCCGGAGCCGGCCGGATTCGGCCGCTCGGCCCACTCGGAATTCGCCGGCACGGATTTCGATGCGATGATGGATCCGGCGTATCCGGGCGACCGGCCGCTGGTCCTGATCGAAGTGCCCGGCGATCCGGCCACGGGCACGCCGCCGTCCGTCTCGGCGCTGGAACTGTCGTTCGCGCAGGACGTGGCGGCCTGGGCGGGCACGCGCCGCGGCCGCCGGCCGCCCGAGTACCGGGCCTACAAGCAGACCCGCGCGGCGGCGATCGCGCGGCGGCTGGCCGGCCGCGCGTCCTATGCGGACCGGATCCGCTGGGTGGACACGGCCTCGATGCTGACGTTCCGGGATTATCAGCATTCCCGCAGCGGCAGCGCCTATGGCATCATGCTGAAAACCGGCCAGTACGGCCTGTTCGGCCGCCTGCCGGTCCGGAATTGCTATGCGGCGGGCCAAAGCGCTTTGTTGCCGGGCGTGCTGGGCGCGATGATGTCCGGGCTGTTCGTGGTACGGCAGATGGTCGGCAAGGAAATCTTCGACGCAGCGACGGCAGGAGCGCGGTAGGGCACATGAAACGGGTGGTCATCACGGGCATGGGGGCGGTTTCGCCGGTGGGCGGCACGGCGGCGGAACAAGCCGACGCGCTGGACGCCGGGCGGCACGGATTGCGCGCGATGCCGGAGTGGGCGGCCTACAAGGGGCTGCGCAGCTTGGTGGCGGCGCCGGCGGAGCTGAAGAACGAAAAGGCCATTCCCCGGCAAAACCGCCGCTCGATGAGCCGCATGAGCATCTTCGCCGCGCAAGCCGCCCAGGAAGCGCTGCGCGACGCCGGCTTGGCGCCCGAGGGGCTGGGCGACGGCCGTACCGGTTGCGTGGCGGGTTCGACGACGGGCAGCGCCATCGCGCTGGCCCAGGTCTACGAGACGATGTTGCCGGAAAAGGATTTCTCGATCCTGCAATCCATGCAGTTTTTCCAATGCCTGTCGCACACCGTAGCGATGAACCTCGCGCAATTTCTGGGATTGCGCGGCGTGCTGCTCGCCACGAACGCGGCCTGCGCTTCGAGCCTGCAGGCCATCGGCGCGGCGTTCGATCTGGTGCGGTCGGGCCGGCAGGACGCCGTGTTCTGCGGCGGGGCCGAAGAAGTCCATGCCACGGTCACGGGCTCGTTCGACATGCTCATGGCAGCGTCCACGCGCTACAACGACCGGCCCGAAGCGGCGTCGCGCCCCTTCGACGCCGCGCGCGACGGCCTCGTCTGCGGCGAGGGCGCCGGCATCCTCGTGGTGGAGGAACTGGAGCGGGCCTTGGCCCGCGGCGCGCGGATCCGCGCGGAAATCCTCGGATTCCACACGTGCAGCGGGGGCTCCCACATCAGCGAATCGAACCGCGACGGCATCGCCGCCTGCATGCGCGCGGCGCTGGCGGACGCGCGGTTGGAGCCCGCCGCGATCGAATACGTCGGCGCCCACGCCACGGCAACCCTGCAGGGCGACGGCGAAGAGGCCGCCGCCATCCGCGCGACTTTCGGTGGCCAGGTGCCCGTCAGCAGCCTGAAGGGGAATCTGGGCCACACGCTGGGCGCATCCGGCGCCATCGAACTGGCCGCGATCCTCGCCGGGCTCGAACGCGGCCACCTGTATCCCACGCGGAACCTGGAAACGGTGGCGGCCGAATGCGCCGGCATCCGCCACGTGACGGCATTGGAGCCGACTTCCGCCCGCACGTTCCTGAAAAACAGTTTTGCGTTCGGCGGCATCCACGCGTCGCTCGTGTGCCGCCGCTGGACCGAGGGAGACCCCGCATGACCCGAGAAGAAATCATCGCCAAAACCAACGCCGTGTTCGCCGAATCCTTCGAGATCGAGCCCGAGCGCCTGAAACCCGAAGCCAACGTCTTCCTCGATCTGGGGCTCGACAGCCTCGACACGGTGGATCTGGTGGTGGCGATCCAGAAGAAGTTCGGCGTGCAGATCCGCGACGACGAGCGCGTCCGGTCCATCCGCACGCTGGGCGACGTCTACGACTTCATCGCGACCATCCAGCAAGAAAAGCAGGGATGAGGCGGGCTTGGGGCATCTGCTATTCGCTGGCGTTCTACCCTCTGCTGGCGGTCTACACCGTGTCGGCGGTGGCGGGGATGACGTTGTGGATGCTCCTCGGCGCGCCGTTCCATTCGCACCGGGGCAACATGCGCCGCTTTCGCCGCGCGATCATCTGGTACGGCGCAGGGGTCGTCCGGATCGTGGCGCGGCCCGTGCTGAAAACCGTCTACGAATCGCCGCCGCGGGACGTGCGGATCCCCAAGTTTTTCGTCGCCAACCACGTTTCCTCGCTGGATGCCTTCCTGCTGGCCCTGGTGCCCGAGGAGGGCGTGGAGGTCGTGAAGGCCTGGCCGTTCCGGTTGCCGATTCTCGGCGTTTTCGCGCGTCTGGCGGGTTTCTTGAACGTCGAGCGGATGGAGCCGGACGAATTCCGGGCGGCCGTGGAGGACCTGCTGGGCGAGGGCTATTCGATCGTGGTGTTTCCCGAAGGCACCCGCTCCGGCAGCCGGCAAGTGGGACCGTTCCACGGGGCGATGTTCCGCCTGGCGCTCGAGCTGCGCGTGCCCCTGGTGCCGGTGTGCATCGTCGGCAACGAGCGGACGCCGGCCAAGGGCTCCTGGATCCTGGAACCGGCGACCGTGCGGATGCGCTGCTTGCCGGAAATGGCGTGGAACGAGTTTAGCCACATGACGCCCTATCAGTTGAAAAACCACGTGCGCCGGCTGATCCAGGACGAAGTGGACCGCATGGGAGCGACCGCATGAAGCCGTTGCCGCAAGACTTCGATCTGGCTTTCCGTTCCGCCGACGAAATCCAAGCCGTGCAGGAGCGGCGGTTGGCCGCGCATCTGCGGCAGTGCCGTCGCGCGCCGTTCTATCGAAAGACGCTGGCCGGCGTGGCAAAGCCTGCGCTGCGCCGCTTCCCGCTGGAAGCGCTGCGCGACTTGCCGCTGACGACCAAAGCCGATCTGGAAGCGCGCAACGACGATTTCCTCGCCGTGCCGCCGGAGACGGTGCGCGACATCGTGCAGTCGTCCGGCACGACGGGCCGTCCTACGCGGGTGATGTACACGGCGCGGGATCTCGAGCGGCTGGCCTACAACGAGGCGGTCTGTTTCCGGGGCTGCGGCATGGGGCCGGGGGATCGCGTGCTGCTGACCTGCACGCTGGACCGCTGTTTCGTGGCCGGCTACGCCTACCACCTCGGCGCGCAGGCGGTCGGCGCATGCACGATCCGCAGCGGGCTCAATCTGGCGGAAGGCCACGCCGCGGTCATCGCGCTGCAAAGCCCGACGTTCGTCGTGGGCGTTCCGGGGTTCCTGCGCAAGCTCGGCAAGCACCTGCACGACCTGGGCCGGCCGCCGCAGGGCATCCGCGGACTGATCTGCATCGGCGAACCCCTGCGCGACGCGGAATTGCGTCCGACGGCGCTTTCGCAGGATCTGGAGCGCCTGTGGGGCGCACCGGCGTACTCGACCTATTCCTCGTCCGAAATCGTGACGTCGTTCTGCGAATGCGCCGCGCGGTGCGGCGGCCACGCCGCGCCCGATCTGGGCATCGTGGAAATCGTGGATGCGGACGGGAACGTCCTGCCGCCGGGGCAGGCGGGCGAGGTGGTCGTGACGCCGCTGGGCGTCGAGGGCATGCCGCTCGTCCGGTTCCGCACGGGCGACATCGGTTACTTGGCGGCCGAACCGTGCGCGTGCGGCCGGCAGACGCCGCGGCTGAGCCCGATCCTGGGCCGCCGCGCGCAGATGCTGAAGATCCGCGGCACCACGTTCTACCCGGCCACCGCGTTCGAGGTGCTCAACGACGTGCCCGAAATCGGCGAATACTATCTCCAGGTCGAAACGACGGGCGGGGAGGACCAGGCCAGCGTCCATCTGAGCCTCAGTCCCGACCGGCCCGAGACGCGCCGCAAGATCGAAGACCGGTTGCTGGCGCGCCTGCGCGTGCGGGTCCAGCTCTGCGTGGAGCCGGAAGACGACGTGCGCCGGCAGGTCTACGTGGCCCATTCGCGCAAACCCATCCGGTTCATCGACCGGCGCGGAACAACGGCAGCCAAGGCTTGATCATGGAAATCCTTGCCATCCATACCAATGAAGCCCGCGTGCGCTTTCCGGCGAACGCACCGTACTTCGCGGGGCATTTCCCCGGCCAACCCATCGTGCCGGGGGTCGTGCTGATCGACGCGGCGGTCCAGATCGCGGCGCAGGCGACCGCCCGCCCGTTGCGCCTCCTCCGGCTGGCCCATGCCAAGTTCGTCCAGGCGGTCGGACCGGATCAGGAAGCCCTTTGGCGTTTCCAGATTGCGCCGGACCCGGACCGTTCGGAATGGCTCAAGGTTTCCGGCAAGTGGAGCCAAGGCGAGACCCGGATCGCCGAAATGCAATTCACCGCGGCAGACGAAGGAGATCGCGATGGCCCGTAGGCGCGAACAAGCCATGTCGTTCCCGGACGAACCGGCCTATCCGCCGATCCAGGCGGCGGTGCAGCACCGGGTCGGGTTTTCGGAAGTCGATCCGATGCGGATCGTCTGGTTCGGACGCTACGCGACGTTTTTCGAGCAGGCCTCGGCGGCGCTGCGCGACCGGTGCGGACTGTCGCACGAAGATTTCTTCCGCGCGGGCATCCAGCCGCCCATCGTGCGCTACGAGGTCGAATATCTGCGGCCGTCGCGCCTGGACGAGCAGTTGAAGATCGTGGCGCGCCTGCACGGGACCGAAGCGGCGCGGCTGAACACCAGCTATCAGGTCTTCGGTCCGGACGGGGCGCTGCGCGTGGCGGCGCGCACGGTGCAGGTGTTCACGGAAATCCACACGGGCATCGTCTGTTTCGTGCCGCCGAAAATCTGGCTCGATTGCCTGGAGCGCTGGCGGAAAGGGGAATTCGCGTGCCTGCAGGCGTAGAGCCCGTTTGCCTCGTCGCGCAGGAGCTGCTCTCCGCCTATGGGCGGGGCGTGGCGCGCTGCGCGGACGGCTTGCTGGCCGGCCAAAGCGCCTTGCGGCCGGCGGTTGGCCGGGAGGGGCCGGCCGCGGTGACGGCGCAATTCACGGGCGCGATTCCGCCGGGCGAACTGCCGGTTGCCGGAGTCGGCCGGTTCGCGGCGTTGCTGCGCGCGGGAATGGCGGGAATGGACGTGCCGGCGGATGCGCCCATCTACCTGGCCACGACGGCCGGCGCGGTCGATGAATTGGAATCCGCCGTTTTTGCCGGCGCCGAATTCGCGGGGCAGGGCGGGTTCTCGCAGTTGCCTGGACTCGCCGCCGCGGCGCTCGGCGTGGCGCCGGAACGGATTCAAGTCGTTTCCTCCGCCTGCGCGTCCTCGACGGCCGCGCTGGCGTTGGCGGCCGGCGCCATTCGCCGCGGCGAAACCGAATGCGCGCTCGTGGTCGGCGCCGATATCGTGTCGGAATTCGTGCTGGCGGGGTTTTCGGCGTTGATGGCGGTCGATCCGGACGGCGCGCATCCGTTCGATGCGGACCGCAAGGGTGTCGCGCTGGGCGAGGCTTTCGCCGCGGCTTTGCTGATGCGCGGCGACCGGGCCGCGCGCGAAGGTCGGTCTTGCCTCGGCGCGGTGGCGGGCTGGAGCCTGACCTGCGAGGCCAACCACCTGACCGGACCGTCGCGCGACGGCGCGCCGCTGGCGGAGGCCATTTGCGGCGCTCTGGACATGGCCGGCGCTGCGCCCCTCGACGTGGCCGCCATTTGCGCGCACGGCACGGGGACCGTCTACAACGACCAGATGGAGCTGCTGGCGTTCCGCCGCGCGTTCGGCGCGGCGCCGCGGCCGACGTTTTCGGTGAAGGGCGGCATGGGCCACGTGCTGGGCGCCGCCGGTTTGGCGGAAGCGCTGCTCGTGCTGGAATTCCTGCGGCGCGGCCGGGTTCCGCCGACGGTCGGCTTGCGCCGCGCCGCGGACGATGCGGCCGGCTGGGTTTCTGCGGAACCGCGCCCGGTGGATTCCGCCGGCATCGCGATTTCCACCAATTCGGGCTTCGGCGGAACCAACGCGGCCGTGGCGCTGACCTTGGCGCCGCGCGGTCTTCCGGCTCCGCAGGCGAAAACGGAGCCGCAACGGGTGAGCACCGTCCGGGTGGCCGCGGCGGATGCCGCGGCGACGCCGGAGGAAACCGCTTCCTTGCCGCGCAATTTCAACCGGTTCGGACCCGACGTGCGGCGGGCCTATTTCGCCGTGCGCCGGGCTTTGGCCGCGGCCGGCTTGGCGTCCGAAGCCGGGCGCATCGGATTGATCGCCTGCGACCGGGCCGGCAGCGAACGGGCCAACTGGGCCTATTTCGCCGATTACGCGAATTCGGGCCGGACGTTGGCGCGCGGCCAGATGTTCGCGTATACTTTGCCGACCGCGATCGCGGCGGAGTGCGCCATCGCCTGCCGGCTGACGGGACCGTTGCTTTCCGTGGCGGCCGCGGACGGCTCGCCGCGCGCCGCCGAGTGGGCCGCGCGCGGCCTGCTGGCGGACGGATTGTGCGATGCGGTCGTTTTGCTTTCGACGGATTCCGCCGAAACCCACGCGGCGGCGTGGGGCGCGGCGGGAGCCCAACCCAAGGAACATCCATGAATTTGAAGCTGATCTATCCGCGCTGGCCGAAGCTGCAGCACCAAACGGAATTCCATTTGCCGCCGCACGGGCCGGTGTGCTTCGCGGCCACGTTGCCGCCGGACGTCCAGGTGACGTTCGTCGACGAGAACGTGGACCCGCTGGATCTCCAGGATTCGCCGGAACTGGTCGCGATGTCGGTCATGCTGACCTGCCAGATTCCCCGCGCCTGGGAAATCGCCGACGCCTACCGCGCGCGCGGCATTCCCGTGATCTTCGGCGGCATCGCCACGATGCTGCACGCGGAGGAAACGCAGGCCCACGCGACCAGCGTGTTCCTCGGTGAGGCCGAGGGCCGCATGGAACAGGTGCTGGCCGACTTCCGGGCGGGGCAATTGAAGCCGGTCTACGATTTCCTGCGCAATCCGCCGGACATCCGGCGGGTGGGGCCGGCGCGCCGCGACATCCTCAACCGCCCGCGGTACAACTTCCGGGGCGTGCAGATGGTCGATCTGATCCACGCCTCGCGCGGCTGCAAGTTCAAGTGTTTCCCGTGCTGCACGCCGTATCTGGGCGGGTGTTCCTTCCGGCCGCGCCCGCTCGACGTCGTGGTGGCGGAAATGGCCGCGATCCCGAACAACCGGTTCTTCATCGTCGACAATTCGCTGGCGCAGGACGGCAAGTGGGAGAAGGAACTGTTCAAGGCCATTGCGCCGCTGAAGAAGAAATGGGTGTCGCATCCGATCTACGACACCGACGAAGTGCTGTCGCTGGCGGCGGACGCGGGCTGCTGGTACGTCTACCAGGCCGTGGCGGGCATCACGCAGGGCATCCGGCGCCGGATCGAACGGCTGCACGCGCACGGCATCGGCATCGAGGGGACGATCCTGCTGGGGTTGGACGACCAGACCGAAGACGACGTCAAGCGCATGGTCGACTTCCTGCTGGAAATGAAGTTGGACATGGCGGAGTTCACGGTGCTGGTGCCGTTTCCGCACACGCCGGTGCGCGAGCAGCTGGAGCGCGAAGGGCGCATCCTGCACAACGACTGGGTGCGCTACACCGGGTCGGAAGTGGTTTACCGTCCCGCCAAGATGTCGCCGGACACGCTTGAAAAGATGTACCACTACGCCTGGGATGCCTTCTACAAGGAAGCCGACGCCGCGACGCGGATGGCGCGCCTGTTCCTGAAGGTCATCCACAAGGAAATGAAGGACGGCACCAATCCGGACGTCGGCCGGCGCCGCGACCGGAAGGGCTGGGGCGCGGGAGCCGGCGGGGCGCCATGAAGATCCTGCTGGTCGCCTGCAATCCGGTCGTCGCGCCATACCCGGTCTATCCGCTGGGCATGGCGGTGATCGCCAGCGCCCTGAAGCAGGCCGGCCACGACGTGCGCCAGCACGACATGCTGGCCGGCAGATTTTCGCTGGATACGCTGCGGGAGGTCTTGGCCGCGGATCCACCCGGCCTGATCGGCGTGTCGTTCCGGAATCTCGACAACGTGAACGCGTGCAACGAAGCGTGGTACGTCGACCAGCTGGCCGAACTGGTGGCGGCGCTGCGCGCGGCGAGTTCCGCGCCGATCCTGTTGGGCGGTCCGGGTTTTTCCGTGATGCCGGAACAGGTGCTGGCGGCGTCGGGCGCGGATTACGGCGTGGTGGGGGAAGGGGAACGCCTGGTGGTCGAACTGGCGGATCGGTTGGCGCGCGGGGAGCGTCCGGAGCAGCGCATCTGGCGCGCCGGGGCCTCGCTGGACGCGGCCGGCATGGCGGCGCCCGCCTACGACGAGGCGATTTTGGCTTTCTACCAGGGTTCTGGCGGCGTGACGCCGCTGCAAAGCAAGCGCGGTTGCCCGCACCGCTGCGCCTATTGCACCTATCCGCTGCTGGAGGGCCACCGGCTGCGCCCGCGCGATCCCGAGCAAGTCGTCGACGATATCGTGGCGCTCCAGGCGCGCGGCGCGAAACAGATCTTCTTCACCGATTCGATTTTCAACGACCAGGCCGGCCAATACCGCGCGCTGGTGGCGGCCATGCGGCGGCGGGGCGTCCAGATTCCCTGGACCGGATTTTTCCGTCCCGAAATGCTGTCGCCGGAAATCCTCGCGGACATGAAGGCGACGGGACTGAATTCCGTCGAACTGGGCTCCGACGCGACGTCCGACGCGACCCTGCGCGGCATGGGGAAGGATTTCACCTTCGCGGAGGTCAAGGCCGTTCATGATCGCTTTCTGGCGGCGCAACTGACGGTATCGCACTATTTCATGATGGGCGGTCCCGACGAAAGCCGCGAGACGGTGGAAGAGGGCATCGCCAACGTCCTGCAACTGAAAGGCGCCGCCTCGTTCATTTTCCTCGGCGTGCGGATCCTGCCCGATACGCCCTTGGCCGCGCGGGCGCTGGCCGAGGGCCTGATCGGTCCCGATACCGATCTGCTGCATCCGATCTACTATTTCTCGCCCGCGCTCGATCGGGATTGGCTGCACGAGCGGTTGCAGGCGGCGTTCAAGCCCCATCGCCACGTGGTGTATCCGCCGGACGCGATGGACAGCGGTTTGGCCTTTTTGCATCGGTTGGGCTACACGGGCATGTCGATCGATCTGCTGCTCAAGCGGGGCGACCGGCGCGGCCAGCGCGCGCAATGACCATGGCTGCCGCAGAATCCACGGCCACCGCCCCCGCCGCTCCGGCGCGACCTCGTCCCCGCGGGCGGGGCAACGCTCTGGGATTCTGGTTTTTCCGGACGGCCCTGCGGCTCACGGGACTGCGGGGAGCCTACGGTCTGCTCTACTTCGTGGCGCCTTACTATGCCTTGTTCGATCGCGCGGCGATTGCCGCCGCCGGGGCCTATTTGCGGCGCCTCTTTCCGCGGCAATCGCCGTTGGCGCGGCGGCTGGCGATCTGCCGCCTGTTCATCCGCCAAGGCCAATGCCTCATCGATCGCGGCGCGCACAACGCCGGAGCCGTCGAATTCCGGTTCGACACGGCGCAGGTGGAGCAAGCCGGCGTCGCGCTGGCGGGGAATCCGGGCGGTTTCATCCTGCTGCTGTCGCATTTCGGCGGCTGGCAACTGGCCTTGCCCCATCTGCGAAACCTGACCGCGGCCCGGCCGGTGTCCCTGCTGATGAACGCGGCGGAAACGCCGGACGTGCAGGCGCACGTGCGCGGCGACGACGCCGGATTCAACGTGATATCGCCCGATGCCGGACCGGCCTGCGTGGTCGAGATGGTCGCCCGCCTCCAGCAGGGAGAAATCGTGTCCATCATGGGGGATCGCGCCTACGGCGGCCAGACCGCGGTCGTGCCGTTTCTGGGCGAACCCGCCCATTTTCCCGCCAGCGCCTTCGCGGTGGCGCGGGCCGCCCAATGCCCGGTGCTGGCCTTGTTCGCCGTCAAAACCGGCGGCCAAACCTATGCGTTGGAAACGCGCTTGTTTCCGCCGCCCGCCCGGGACGACCGGCAATCGATCCGCAAGGGCGTGGCCGATTACGCCGCAACGCTCGAGGCGTACGTCCGCCAACATCCCTTTCAAGGTTTCCTTTTCGACGACGTGTGGCGCCATCCGGAGGCCGGCTGAGCCCGGAAACGAGGCTTTGCGCCTTCGGGCAATTGGAGTATAAGGACCGAAAATCGGATCAAGGAGCGACTATGGACCCCCGCGAGCAAGCCCTGGCAGAAATCAAGAAGAAGCTGAAAGCCCAGTTGATCGATCACCTGAATCTCCAGGACGTCGCGCCGGAGCAGATTAAAGACGACGATCCGCTGTTCGGCGGCGGGCTGGGCTTGGATTCGCTGGACGCCGTGGAAATCGTGGTCGTCCTGCAGCGGCATTTCGGGGTGGAAATCAAAGACATGGAAGTCGGCCGCAAGGTCTTCCAGACGGTGAATTCGCTGGCCGATTTCATCTACGAAAAGACGCATGCCTAGCGCATGCCTCCGGCCGGCATGAAGGCGGAGATCGCGATTTCAGGTCTGGGCGTCGTGTCCGCGGCGGGCGGCGACGTGGCCGCTTCGCTCCGGACCTTGCGCGCCGGCCGGCGGCCGGAATGGATCGTCTGTCCTTTCGCCAAGCTGCCCGTGGAATTGCCGATGTTCGCGGTGCCCGGCGGACCCAACGTCGATCGCACGTTCCATCTGGCCATGCAGGCGGTCGGCCAGGCGCTGGCGGATGCCGGACTCGATTCTTTGCCGGAGGGATTCCGTCTCGGGGTCTGTCTGGGCACGACTGTGGCGTGCCAGTTGAACGACATTCCGTTCTATGCCGAGTATCGCGCCACGGGCAATCCTTCGCTGGAACCCGTCGAACGGTTTGCGGCGGGCAGCTTGGCCGAACGCGTCGCGCGGGAAACGCGGGCGACCGGTCCGGCCCTGACCGTGGTGAACGCCTGTTCGTCGGGGACGGACGCCATGGGCGTGGCCATGGCGTGGCTGCGGGCGGGGCGGTGCGATGCGGTTTTGGCCGGCGGGGCGGATGAATTGAGCCCGATTCCCACCGTGGGCTTCCATGCGCTCGGCTTGACCAGTCCGGAACCGTGCAAGCCTTTCGATCGGACGCGCCGCGGACTGAACCTGGGCGAGGGGGCCGGCATCGTCGTGCTGGAACGGGCCGACAGCGCCGTCCGGCGCGGCCGGAAAGGCAATCTGTTCGTCGCCGGGTTCGGCGGCGCTTCGGACGGCTATCACCTGACCGCGCCCCATCCCGAAGGGCTCGGCTTGGAAATTTCCATCCGCGCCGCTCTGAACGAGGCGGGCATCGAACCCGCCGAGGTCGATTTCGTCAACGCCCACGGCACGTCGACGCCGGAAAACGACCGCATCGAAGGTGCGACGCTGGCCCGGATTTTCGGGGCCGGAGTGCGGGCCATCTCGACGAAGGGCGCCACGGGCCACACGCTGGGTGCGGCGGGGGGCATCGAAACGGTGTTTACGGCCTTGGCCCTGCGCGAGGGTTGGATTCCGCCCAGCATTGGTTTCGCGGAACGGGACGAGGGGATACCCTTTGCGCCGTTGACGGAAGTTACGCCGGTCGTCCGGCGGCATGCCCTGTCCACCTCGCTGGCGTTCGGCGGCAACAACGCGGTCGTGGTATTGGAGCGACGGGAGAATCCGGCATGAACCTTGCCGGACTAGGCATCGTGTTTCCCGGCGGAGCGGGCGTGCCCGCGTTGCGGGAGGCGTTGTCCGCCGGCCGCCCGTTGGTGGGCGAAATGTTGGCCAAAGAACAGGTCCCGGTTTTGAAGGTGCCGGCCGCGGCCCTGACCGGGAATCCCGTGCTGGCGCCGGCCCGGCGGGCGGATCGCTTCTGCAAGATGACCCTGCTGGCGGCGACGGAAGCGCTGGCCGGCTGCCAAGCGGCGCCGGACCGCATCGGGATCATCCTGGCCACCGCGTTCGGTCCCCACGGCACGGTGTTCAAGTTCGTGAACGATCTGTTGGAATTCGGCGACGAGCAGGCGTCGCCGACGGTGTTTTCCCAATCCGTCCACGCCGCGGCGGCCTCGATGGTCGCGGCGGCGGCGCATCTGCACGGTCCGGCGCTGACCGTCGCGGATCTGGCGTTCCCGTTCGAGGAAGCGCTGGCGCTGGCGGATACCTGGTTGGCCGACGGCCGTTGCGACGCGGTGCTCGCGGGTGCGGTGGACGAAACCTCGGACGTGCTGGCCCACGTGGTCCGGCGCAAATGGGCGCCGGCGCCCGACGGGATCGCCCGTCCGGCGCAAGCGGGCCAGCCGGCCTACGTGCCCGGCGAGGGCGCCGTGTTCGTGCGCCTGGAACGCGGCAACGGCCCGCTGCTCACCGTGGCGGATGCGCCGGACGTTTCGGCCGCCGCGAATCTATTCAATGCCGGCGCGCTGGGCGGCGACGACGCGGCGCTCCGCAGGCTGGCGCAATCGGCCGTTTCCGCGCAAACGTTCGTGTCGCTGCTCGGCAACGTCCGCATCGGCAGCGCCTTCCATTTGGCGGTCGCCGGACTGATGCGCCAAGACGACCGATTCTACCCCGACGTGCTGCCGGCGGACCAAACCGGGTTTTCCGGCGGCGGGACCGGTGCGCCCAAGGGACCGATCCAAGTGATTTCCGCATGCGGATCGCGCGTTCGCGCGATATCGCTCCAGGCGCATGGCGAACGAGGATGATATGGCGACGACCCCTGACGAAACGTTGTTGAAGCTGAAGGAACACGTGGCTTTCCTGCTGGGCGTGGAAGCCTCCGGCATCGCCGCCGACCAACCCCTGCACCTGCTCGGAATCGATTCGATGGGGTTCGTCGATCTGCTGGTGTTCATCGAAAAGCAATTCGGCCTGTCGCTGATGAACTCCGGCCTGTCCCAGGACGATTTCGCCTCGCTGGCGGTTCTGGCGGGCCGGATCGCCGGGGCCCGGCCATCATGAAGGTTCCGAGTTCTTCGCGCAAACGCTACTTGGGCGGAGCCGACTGGTGCGTGGCCGCGTTGCGGCAGGGCACCCTCGAAACCACGGGCAGGCCCATCACGTTCCACGTGGCGGTTTTCATCGCGGGGCGTCTCGATCCCGCCCGTCTCCAAGGTCGTTTCCAAGACTATTGCGCCCGTTTTCCGCTGCTTTGGGGCCGGGCCGCCCGCTGCTGGTGTCTGGCCCCGTATTGGAAAAGCCCGGCGAATTCCGCGGAGCGCAAGGCTCCTTTCCGGCACGTGGCGGACGGCGACGCAGCGACTCCGGCCGCCGTGGCCCGCCGGATCGAAGAACTGGCCAACGATCCGGATCGTCTGCGCGGGTGCGCCGTTGCGTTGGAATTTCTGCAGGACGCCGCTGCGGCCGGCGCGCTCGTGTTTTCGTTCGACCATCTGTTGTTCGACGCGGCCGGCGCCGAGCGGTTCATCGACCTGTTCTGTCGATTTGCCGACGGTCGGGCGGCGGATGCCGAGTTCCCCGATCCGCAGGCGCCGGAGCCGGCGCACCTCGACCAATGGAGCAAGCGCTTCGCCAGCGGGCAGCAACTGAACCGCTCGCTGCGCGAATTGCTGCCCGGCGCGACCGCCAATCTGGAGTTGCCGGCAAATGCCCGGCGGCGTCCGTTCCGGTTCCGGGTCCTGTCCCTCACGGCGGAGGAAACGCGCCGCGCGCAGGAACAGGCGTTTGCGACGGCCGGCTACCTGATGTTCACGCCCTACGTGTTGGCCACGGCGGCCGCGACGTTCCAGCCGCGGTTCGCCCGGCGCGTCGCGCCCAACGCCGACTTCATCGTCACGGTTTCGACCAGCCGCCTGCGGCCGCCCGGCGAGCGCGCGCCGCACGTGTTTTTCAACGATCTCTCGTTTCTCTATTTCGGATTTCCCGTGGCCGAAGCGGGGGAGCGCGACGAGTTGGCCCGGACCTTGCGCGACCAGATGATCGCGCAGGTCAAGGCGGGCATGCCCGCCGCCGTAGAGGATTCCAACTTGCTCATGCGGATCTTGCCGCCGCGCGCCTTTTGGAAATTCATGTTCACGTTTTTCCGCAACCGGCTGTCGTCGTTCGCGCTGACCTGTCTGGGCGATCCCTTGCTCAAGACGAACAGCGTTCTGGGCGGCACGATCCGCACCCACGTCCATTTTCCCGTCATTCCCGTGCCGCCGGGCTTGGGGCTGATCCTGAACCGCAGCGGCGACGTTTACCACGTCGTGTTGTCCTATTTGGAGGGCGTCCTGTCCGAAGACGAAGTCGCGACGTTGCTGGACGAATTTCGCCAGCGCTTGCTCAACGGAGCTTCGCCGGAGCCATGAAGCCCAAGGTCGAGCGCTGCGACGTCGCGATAGCCGGTGCGGGGACGGCCGGCATCGTGGCGGCGCTCGCGGCGGCCCGCGGCGGGGCCCGCGTGGTTCTGATCGAAGCCGGCCATCGGGTTGGGGGCATCGCGATCCATGGCCTGCACCGGTTTGTCTGCGGCCTGTTCCGGAACGGCGGCGCGCGTCCCGGCGAGCCGCTGCACGGATCCGCGACCATGGAATTCTGCCGGCGGCTGGCCGGCGGCGATCCGGAGCAACTCGCCGTGCGGCGGGGACGGGTCTGGCTGTTGCCGTTCGCAGGCGGCGAGGCGTTGGCGGCCTGCGCGGAAGCGGAAATCGCCGGCTGCAAGAACATCCGGTTGATCGCAGGCGATCCGGTCGTTCGCGCGGAGCGCGCCGGGAATGGGCTGACGGAAATCGGCTTGGCTTCGGGGCTCGTGATCCAGCCCGCATGGGCGATCGATTGCACCGGTTCCGCCGCGTTGTGTCGGTTGGCGGGCGCGCAGGTCGATTGGCCGGAGCGGCCCGCCATGGCCGGATACGGATTCGAAGTGGAGGCTGCCGACGAATCCAAGGCCGGACCGCTGGGCTTGACCCTGGCGGTGCCGTATCTGTTGCGGCAGGCGGCGGATGCCGGCCGGCTCGCGCCCCATCTGGCCTATGCGACCTGGGAGCCGGCCGGAAAGACGGGGCAGGGATGGATCAAGTTGGCGTTGCCGGCGGCTGCCGTTTCCCGGGCCCGGGAACAGGCGGATGCCGTTTGGGATCTGTTGAAAACCTCGCCGGTTTTTGCCCACGCCCGCATCCGGCGCCACGTGCCAACTCCCTTGGTCCGGGAAACCGGCCATTTGCGCGGCGAGCACGTGCTGACGGAAAACGACGTGCTTTGTGCCCGGGATTTTCCGGACGCGGTTGTCCACAATGCCTGGCCCATCGAGAGATGGGAAGAAGGGCAAGGGGTCTCGTATCGCTACCTGCCCGATGGCCGGGCGCATGGCATCCCGTTGCGGTGCCTGCGGCCGCAAGGCGGGCCCGGCAACTTGCTCTGCGCCGGCGCGGCCATTTCGGCGGAGCCCGCCGCCGCCGCATCCCTGCGCGTCATGGGCGTCTGCATGGCGCTGGGCGAGGCCGCCGCGCGGCATTGCCTTGCGCCGGCGCGATGAGCTATACTTCTCTTAACAATACAACCGGAGAAGACCGATGAAAACATCCCTGAAAACGATCTTTGTTGCGTTGATTGCCGTTGTCGCCCTCGTTGCCGTCGGATGGGCGGACGAAGTCGTCGGCAAGGTGACCGACACGGGATTCGGATCGTTCATGCTCGACGACGCCGGCACGCTGCGGCAATTCAATCTGTCTTCGCGGAACACCGCCTACGAGCCGACGAGTTGGCGGCCTACTTCCGGGGATGAAATCCGCGTGGCCTACACGCCCATTCAAAATCGGCGCGGAACGACGGTCTTGGCGGTGGATCAAGCCACCTTGGTCAAAGCGGGTCCCCACACGCTCGTCGACTTGGCCAGTCCCGTCGAAGTTGAAATCACCGAAACGGGCCGCAGCGGCATCCGCGGCAAGATCCCCAGCGGCCAGATCGTGCGGTTCGCCTACGACCGCGGCGTGCAGCGGATCCCGGCCGGCTGGGTGCCCGTCGTCGGCGAAAAAGCCCGCGTAACCTTCCGTCTGGACGCCGAGCGCGGCTTCACCGTCGGATATTGGGCGCAAAACCTCGAAAAGCTGCCGTAGTCGACCATTCCGGCCGGTTTCGGGTCTTTTTGCGGCCGGATCGGATTCCGGCGGCCATTGCTAGAATGCCGTTGCGGGCGGGGCGGGTTTGGCATATGTTTTCTCGACGCTATTTTTGCCATTTCCGCTGTCCCAAATGAGTTGCGCATCACTATTGTTCGGCCAGGAATTCTCCCCGGAGGAGATCGCCCAAACCAAGGCCGCCCATGGCCTCCTGACCATGGAAGTCGAAGTCGGGACGGCCTGCAATTTCCGCTGCAAGTACTGCTACGTCGGCGACGGGAATTCCGTCGGCAACGGCAAATGCGCGGAATTGTCGCTGGACGAAATCCGCGACGTGATCGGGCAGGCCCAGGCGCTGGGGGCGCGCAAAATCATCCTGCTGGGCGGCGAACCCATGATCTACGGTTTCACGCCGGAACTGTGCGAATGGATCCGCGGACGCGGCCTGGGCGTCGAGCTGTTCACCAACGGCACGAACATGACCGCCGAGATGGCCGCGCGGCTGTTCAAGCTGGGCGTGCACGTGGTCCTGAAATGGCATACCTCCGACCACCAGATCCAGGATTGGCTGGCGGGAGTGCCGGGCGCGGCCGCCATCATGTCCGACGCTTATCGCCATTTGCGCGCCGCCGGCTATCCCTCGACGGAGGCGAAGATGGCCTTGAGCACGGTGATCTGCCGCCAGAACGTCGCGGAACTGCCCAGCCTCTGGAAATGGATGCGCACCGAGGGCATCGAGCCGTATTTCGAGATGATCACCCCGCAAGGCCGCGCGCGGAACAGCGCCCACGACCTGTCGCCTTCGGTCGAAGAAGTCCGGCAGTTGTTCGAGACGATCCGCACGATCGATCGCGACCAATTCGGGCGGACTTGGGAAGCGCAGCCGCCGTTGGTCGGCAATGCCTGCCTGCGGCACTCGTTTTCCTGCTTGGTGGCGGCCTCGGGCGACGTCATGCCGTGCGTCGGGGTGTCGCTGCCGGTAGGCAACGTCCGCGAGCGGCCGCTGGCCGACATTTTGGCCGACAGCGAAGTCATCGCCGACCTGCGCGACCACGAAAACACCATCCAGGGCGCCTGCGGCGCCTGCGACAAGGCGGCGACCTGCTACGGTTGCCGCGGCGCGGCCTTCCAGTTGACCGGCAACTATCTGGGTTCGGATCCGCTTTGCTGGCGCAACCAGGCGGAAACCGTCGATTGCGGCCAGTTGCCGATCGATGCCGCGCGGCTGGTGCCGCATCAGGCGCCCGCCCGGATGGTCGCGGCGCTGGAGGCGGTGGGCGAACGGACCGCCACGGTTTCGGCCGTCATCGCGGACGACAATCCCCATTGCCGCGCGGGCCGGCTGGCGGAAGCGGCGCACGTCGAGTTGATGGCCCAGGCGGCGGCCGCCCTGCACGGGTATCGCTCCGCGACGCGGCCGGAGGCCGCTCCGCAGCGCGGGATGCTGGTCGGCGCCCGCAACCTGGAAATCCATGCGGACGTCCGCGTGGGCGATCGGCTGACCGTGCGCCTGCACAAACAGGCCCGGCTCGGCACGTTCGGCGTGATCGACGCGGAAGTGCGCCGCGGCGAAACCGTGGTTTCGAAAGCGGAGCTGAAAACATGGCACGCAGGATGAGCCGTCGGCCACGTCGGATGGCGGGACTGATCTGCGGCCTGCTCGCCGTTCAGGTCTCCCTCGCCGCGGAACCCGCAACCGACGTCTTGGGTCAGATGGAACAGGCCATGGCGGACGTCAAAACCGTCAAAACCCGTTTCGTGCAGGAAAAGAAGATGGCCCTGTTCAACCATCCGCTGGTCACGCGCGGCAGCATCTGGGTCGAACCGCCGGAGCACTTGCTCTGGCGGGTGGAAAGCCCGATGCAGTACGCCCTGGCGCTCGACGGCTCCCGCGTCCGGCAATGGGACGGCGAGACCGGCAAAACGACCAGCCTGTCCATGGACGGCAATCCCGTCTTCGCCGCCGTCACCGAGCAGCTCAATGCCTGGTTCGGCGGGCGCTATGGCCTGCTGGCCCAGGATTACGACGTCGAGCAGCAGGTCGCCGCGCCCGCCACGTTCGTCTTCGTTCCCAAGCCGACCGCGCCGTCCGCGAAAATGCTGAAATCGGTGACGGTCGTTTTCCGCGCGGACGCGCGCTACATCGCGTCCATCCGGATCGACGACCGCAGCGGCGACGTCACCACGCTGACGTTCACCGAGACCGAGATCAACGTCCCCTTGGATCCGAAAGCCTGGGAGCTGTAGTGGCCGGGCCGTTTCGGGACAAGCTGCGGGCGGGTCTGCGGCGGCGGTCGGCCGTCTTGGGCTTGGTCGCGCTGGTCTTGCTGCTGTCCGCTGCCGCGTTGCCGTTCAGGAGCTTCAACGGGCGCATCGACGTCATGCTGCCGGACCGTTCCGAACTGCGGGACGTTTTCGGTTTTCTGCGCGACATCCACGTCGCCGACAAAGTGCTGGTGACGCTTTCCATGCGCGCCGGGACGGTCGATCCCGACGCGTTGGCCGCGGCGGCCGATGCCTACGTCGCCGGTCTCGATCCGGCCTGGGCCGCGCCTCTGGCGGCGGGGAGCCCGGTTGCCGACGTGGCGGGGGACTTCGACCGCTTGGCGCGGCGGTTGCCGGACTATCTCGCCGCGGAAGATCTGGCCCGATTGCGCGACGGCGCGGCGTCGGCCGCCGGCATCCGGGCCTCGCTGCAGGCCCTGAAAAGCCGCCTGCAACGCCCGGAAGGGATGTGGTCCGCCGTTGCCCCCGGAGCCGATCCGCTGGACTGGAACGGCCGGCTGGCGGCGGGCATCCTCCATGCGGTGTCCTCCTTCGGCTACCGCGCGGTGCCGGTGGGCAACCATCTGATGGACCCGGAGCGGCGCCATCTGCTGCTGGTGCTGCAAACACCCGTCCTGATGACGGATACGGCCCGGGGCCGCGGCCTGCTGGAGCATCTCGCCGCGCGCGCCGCGGAACTGCCGCCGACGGTCGAAGCGCGGCTCGTGTGCGGGCATCTGCATACCGCCGGCAACGAAACCCTCATCCGGTGGGACGTCCAACGCACCGCGCTGGCGATTTCCGCCGTTTTCCTGGCGCTCTTTTGGGGCGTTTACCGCGATCCGCGCGCGCTGGCGATCATGCTGATCCCGATGCTGGCCTGCGTGCCCGCGCTGGCGTTGGCGGCGGCGTTTTTCGAGAGTTTTTCCTTCATCGTGCTCGGGTTCGGTTCGGTGATCGCGGGTATTGCCGTGGATTACGGCATCCATAGCTACGTCGCGGCGCGCAGCGCGCAGCCCGACCGCAATCTGGCGGCCATTCGCCGCCCGGTTGCGCTGAGCGCGCTGACCACGCTCTGCGTGTTCATCGCGTTCTGTTTTTCCAGCATTCCGGCCTATCGGCAACTCGGGGCGTTCGCTTCGTTCGCCATCGTGATTTCGCTGGTGTACGCCTTCTGGGCCTTGCCCCCGTTCGTGCGTCGGCGCGCAACTGCGGTGCCGGAGCCGGTGCCGGCGGCGAGGGGCAACGGCTCGCGAACGCAGGCCGCCTGGATCGCGCTGGTCGCGGCGGCGGCGTTGGCGGCGGGGATTGGCTTGCTGGCCCGGCTGTCGCTGGATCCGGACGTTTCCAAACTGGACGGCACGCCGCAAGCGGTTCTCGACGAGGAGGCCCGGGCCATGGCGATCTGGGGCGGGGGGCAATCCATGGCCGCCATCCTCGTCGTGGAGGCTCCGGACGAGCAGGAAGCCCTACATCTGAACGACCGGCTGTACGAGGATTTGCAGGCCGCCGGGTTGCCGGCTTCCGAAATGTCCAGTCTGGCACCGCTGTGGCCCTCCGCCGCGACCCGCCAGGCGCGCCGCGCGGCTTGGAACGAAGCGTGGACGGACGAACGCATCGCCGAATTGCGCCGGACGCTGGCGACGGAAGCCGCCGCGCTCGATTTCTCGGAAGCCGCCTTCGCCGCCTTCTGGGAGCGGTTCGCGGAGTGGCGGGACCTGGCCGCCGAACAGGAGTCCGTCGGTTTCCTGGAGCCGCTGCGCCGGCAATTCATCCACGCGCAGGACGGCAAGGTGCGCGTGACGACGTTCGTCCCCGACGAGCCGCGCTGGATCGCGGCGGCCCAGGAGTTGCAACAAGAGCTGGCGGCGCTGCGCGTGATTTCCAGACGGGCGTTTTCGGCGGACTTGTCCGCGGCGGTGCTCGGCGAAATGCTGCGGACGACGATCTGGGCGGGAACGTTCATCCTGCTTGCGACGGGGCTGGTGCTGCGGCGCGCCGGCATGCTGGCGCTGGCCATCCTCCCGGCCGTGGCCGGCATGGTCTGGGGCGGGGCGGGCATGGCGTTGTGGGGACTGTCGCTGAACGTGTCCAATCTGGTCGCGGGCATCCTGGTCTTCGGTTTGTGCATCGACTACGGCATCTGCATGGCCTATGCCCAGCGGCGCGGGATGCGGCGCGACATGTCCCGCGCGGTGACGCTGTCGGCGCTGACGACGGCGCTGGGCGCGGCGGTGCTGTTGATCGCCGACCATCCGGCCTTCCTGGCGATCGGCATCACGCTGGTGTTCGGCGTGAGCGCGGGTTACGTCTACGCCCGGTGGGTGTTGCCGGCGCTGCAAATCCTGTTCCCGCGCCTCAATCCGCCCGATGAATGCGCGGCGGAGGAGGGCGCATGAAACGGTTGCGGACCGGAGTCATGGTTATGGCCGGGCTGTGGCTGACGGGGTGCGCGACGGCGCCGTTCCAGCGGCCGGAACCGTTTGCGGCGACCGGACTCGCGCCGGAACGGGTTCCGGCGGCTTTCGCGGAACGCTTGGCGCCGCGCTACGAACAAGCGCAAGCTCTCGTGTTTCGCTTCTATCTGCGCGAAATCGCCGCGCTGGGCTATCTCTCCGTGGACGTGCCCGCCCGCTCGTTCGCGATGGCCTGCCTGAATCCGGTCGGCATCAAGTTGTTCGAGCTGGTCGGAACGAACGGCGAAGTCGAGGCCCGGTTCGTCGCGCCGGAAATCGAAAAGCACGGCGGCGAACTGGCGCAAGCGGCGGGGGCGGACTTGGCGCGGGCCTACTTCGATTGGCTGCCGCCGGCCGGCGCGACGTGCCGCCGCGCTAAAAACCGGCTGATTTTCACCGCCGCGGATGCCGCGGGGCGCACGGAATACCGCTATGCCGGCCGCGACGGGTTTTTGGCCGAAAAAATCCGCATCGAAGCCGGCCGCGTTCGCTGGAAGGTGGACTATCGCGATTATCGCCGCGGCGCGGAGGGCTGGATCCCGACCGGACTGGTGATCCACAACCGGCGTTATGGCTATCGCCTGGTCGCCATCGCGAAAGAGTCGGAGGCTCCATGAAAGTCCTGTTGGTGCGCCCCCATCTGATCCTGGCGCTGTCGCGCCGCTTCAATGCTTTCCTGCATCTGGAGCCGTTGGATTTGGAGATCGTCGCCGGCGGCGTGGAAGCGCCGCACGAGGTGGAAATCCTGGACCTGTCGCACGGCCGGCGGCCGTTCGCCGCGCTGCGGCGGAAACTGCGCGACATGCGGCCGGATCTGGTGGGCTTCGGCTGCTACTCGAACCAAGCGGCGGCGGTGCGCGAGCTGGCTGGCCTCGTCCGGCAAGTCCTGCCGACCGCGAAGATCGCGGTGGGCGGGGTCCACGCCAGCATCGCGCCGCAGGACCTGAACCGGCCCGAATTGTACGATTTCGTGGTGCGCGGGGAGGGCTCCGTGGCCATCCGCCGCCTGCTGGCGGCGCTGGAGCGGGGCGCGGCCATCGCCGACGAAGGCGTGCTGCCCGTCGGCGCGCCCGAATTCGCCGCCTTGGCGGAAGGACCGCCGCCGGCCCATCCCGACTACCGCGAAGTGGCCAAGCCCCGCCGGGACTTGGTCGATCGCTCGAAGTATTTCTGCATCTGGTCCGGCAAGCCGGATGAAAGCCTGGCCACGCTCTATCCGCGCACGGCGTCCATGCGCACCAGCGTGGGCTGTCCGCGGCGGTGCAGCTTCTGCGTCGTGCATTTCCTGGCCCATGGGCGCTATATCCAGCGGGATCCCGCCGACGTCGTGGACGAAATCGCGTCGATCCCGGAGGATTACGTCTATTTCGTGGACGACGAAATGTTCATCAATCCCGTGCGCGCCGAAGCGATCGCGCGCCTGCTGCTCGAACGGGGCGTGCGCAAGCAGTACGTCAGCTGGGCGCGCAGCGACACCATCTGCGCGCATCCGGAGCTGTTCAAGCTGTGGCAGCGGGCCGGCCTGCAAGTCGTCTACGTCGGGTTGGAATCGATGGAAGCGGATGCCCTGAAAAACTTCAACAAGGGCGTCGATCCGGACACCAACCGCCGGGCCGTGGCGATCCTGCGCGAGGCCGGCATCGTGCTGCATTCGGCGCTGATCGTGAATCCCGATTTCACCCAAGCGGATTTCCAGCGGCTGCACCGGACGGTCGCGGCCATCGCGCCGGCGGAAATGTCCTTCACGGTGCTGGCGCCGTCGCCGGGCACGGACTTCTGGCGGGAAACCCGCGCGCGGTTCATCGCGCCCGATCCGTACGCCTTCTACGACTGCATGCACACGCTGTTGCCGACGCGCCTGCCCATGCGCACGTTCTACCGCTATTTTTCGCTGCTGTACCTGCGCGGATTCCAGCACAATCCCTGGCGCGCGCACCGCGTGAAGGTGCCGTTCCGGGATCTGCTGCGGCTGATGTGGAGCGGAGCGCGCACCGGCTGGACCCTGCACGGGCTCCACCGCGATTATCCGCCCGAAGCCCGCGCGGCGTGCGGGC
>CALKWZ010000015.1 GCA_938003985.1 uncultured Verrucomicrobiota bacterium
AGCCGTGACTGGAGTTCAGACGTGTGCTCTTCCGATCTCGGGGGCCGGGGCGGGCACCGGCGCGGGCGCAACGGGGGTCAGGTCGGCGGGCGGCGGCGGCGGCGCGTCGGGCACGGGCACCGGCGCCAGTTCCGCCTGGATGGGCGCGACGGGGAATTCGACGGGTTCGGCGTTTTCCGTGCCGCGGCGGCCGAGCCACTGCACCAGCGCGAACGCGCCGGCGAGCGCCAGCGCGACGACGGTGGCGATGAGCGCGGTCATGCAGCCGGCGCGGGACTTCTCGCGCTTCATCAGGTAAATGTCGGGGGCGGCGTTGGGTGGCATGGGCGGGAACCGGAGGGGGCGTCAGCCCAGCTTGTCGAGGTCGCGCAGCACGAGAACCATGTCGGGATAGCGGTCCTGCGGGTTCTTGGCGATGCACTTCATGACGAGGTTGGCCAGCGCGGCGGGCACGTTGGGGTTGTATTGGCGGATCGGGGTCGGCGGCGTCCGGGGGTCGATCTGCGCCGCGCGGACCTGCTCGATCTTTTCGCCTTCGTAGGGCTTGTGGAACGTCAGCATTTCGTAGCAGCAGATGCCGAAGGCGTAGATGTCGGCGCGGTCGTCCGCGGTGCGGTTGACGAGCGTTTCGGGCGGCACGTAGGCCGTGGTGCCCGACACGGTCGCGAGCTTCTTGAAAAAGCGCTTGCGGGGCAGGGCCAGATCGAAATCGATCAGCACCAGGCGGCCGTCGGGCCGGATCAGGATGTTCTCCGGCTTGACGTCCAGGTGCAGGTAGCCGCGGGAGTGGACGTAGCGGATCACGTTCGCCAGCTGCCGGATGAAGATCATCACGTTTTCCGTCAGCAGCGGCTCGCGGTAGAGGATCAGGTCGCGCAAGGTGCGCGACTCGACGTATTCGAGCACCATGTAGGGCATCTTGTCTTCGATGCCGGCCTTGATGAAGCGGACGACGTTGGGGTGCGGCTGGGGGGCGTGCAGGCGGGCGATGACCTCGCCGCCGTGGAAGAACCGCTGGCGGCTCTTGCGGTCCTTGGCGGTCATCGCGTCGAGCACGCGGATCACGTAGCGGATCTGCTGGGCATCGATCGCGACGTAGAGCTTCGTCATGCCGCCGCCCGTCATCGAGCGCGTGATGGAATAGCCTGCGAATTCCTGATTCATGGAAAAACCTTGTACCGCAAAGGGGGGGGGAAGGCAATCCCTTGTTGGGCCCGCGGACCCCCTCCGGCGCCGGACCCGCGGGCGCGGTTTGGATTGTCTTCCCGGGCCGGAACCGGCATGATGCCGCGCCTATGTCATCGAAGCGCATGCATGAAATCGCCTGTCCGTTCTGCGGCCGGGAACAGACCGTGGAACTGTGGGACGCCCTGGTCGTGGACGACGATCCCGGCCTGCGCGAAGCGCTGCTGGCCGGCCGGATCAACCGCGTGGAGTGCGCCGGTTGCGGAAAGACCTTCCGCGTGGACAAGCCGCTGATCTACCGGGACGGCGAACAGGACCTGTTCATCCACTACGACCCCCTCGTCGGCGGGCGCGCCCTGAAGGACGTCGAAACCGCGTTCCGGGAAGCGACGGCGGAATTGAACCGGCTCCTGCCGCCGGACGTGCCGCCGCCGGACGCGCATCTCGTCGTGGAATGGAGCGAACTGGTCGAGCGCGTGTTCCTGCTGGAGGAGGGCCTCGACGCCCGCCTCGTCGAGCACGTCAAATACATGATGTTCCAGCAGAATCCGGACAAGCTGTCGGCGGAGAAGAAAAACCTGCTGTTCGACGCCCAGGATTCGACCGACGACCAGCTGTGCTTCGTGGTGCAGGACCGCGCCACCAAGAAGCTGGAGGCGGTGCTGAATTTCGCGCGCGCCGACTACGAGGCGCTGGTGAACGTGTTCGATTCCGGCGACCAGCTCGCGCTGCTGGAAGAACAGTTCCCGGGTCCCTACTACAACGGCCGGCTGCGCTTCCTGCAGGACCAGGCGGAGGAATAGGCGTGGCGCGGGAATCTCTCCAGCGCCGGCAGGCGCGCGCGGCCGCGATCCTGCGCCGGCTGAAGCAGGAATATCCCGACGCGAAGTGCGAGCTGGACTGGTCCACGCCGCTGGAACTGGCCGTGGCCACCATCCTGTCCGCGCAGTGCACCGACAAGCGCGTCAATCTCGTCACGCCCGCGCTGTTCAGGAAGTACCGCACGGCGAAAGAGTGGGCGGCGGCGCCGCAGGCGACGCTCGAGAAGGAATTCCATTCGACGGGGTTCTTCCGCAACAAGGCCAAGAACGTCCGCGCGCTGATGGCGCGGCTGGACGCGGAGTTCGGCGGCGAACTGCCGGGCGATTTCGACGTGCTGGTCTCGCTGCCGGGCATCGGCCGCAAGACCGCCAACCTGCTGGTGGCCACGGTGTTCGGGAAACCGGGCCTCGTGGTGGACACCCATTTCATCCGGCTCTCGAACCGGCTCGGATTCGTGAAAAACGAGACCGACGCGACGAAGATCGAGCGCGAGTTGGCCAAAATCGTGCCGCCCCAGGACTGGACGGACTGGTCGCACCGCATGGTCTGGCACGGGCGGCGGCGGTGTTTCGCGCGCAAGCCCGATTGTCCGAACTGTTCGTTGGCGGATCTCTGCCCCGCGGCCGGACAAGCGGCGGCGAAATAGGCGCATGGAAAACCGCAACGTCATCCGGTTTGCCTTCGCGGTGGGCGGATTCACGATGCTCAGCCGCGTGCTGGGCATGGTGCGCGACGTGCTGACGGCGGGCTTTTTCGGCACGGAGCTGGCGATGTCGGCTTTCGTGGTGGCGTTCCGCATTCCCAACCTGTTCCGCGCGCTGTTCGGCGAAGGCGCGCTGTCCTCGGCGTTCATTCCGGTGTTCATGGATTCGCGCCGGTCCGAAGGCGAAGACGCCGCCTGGCGGCTGGCGCGGCGGGTGACGACGCTGGTGGGCGCGGTCCTGCTGGGCATCGTGGCGCTGGGCATCGCCGGCATGGGCGCGGCCCTGCGCTGGCCGGGGCTGGGGCCCGACGCGGCGGCGGTGCTGCCCTTGGCGCGGATCATGCTGCCCTACGTGTTCTTCATCTGCATGGCCGCGCTGGCGATGGCCGTGCTCAATTCCTACCGGCAATTCGCGGTGTCGGCCTTCACGCCGGCGTTGCTGAACATCGTCTGGATCCTGTCCATCGCCTTCATCGTGCCGACGCTGCGCGGCGGGACGTCGGTGCAGATCCGGGCGCTGGCCTGGACGGTGTTCGCGGCGGGCGCCGTGCAGTTGGCCTATCAGATTCCTTCGCTGCTGCGCGTGGGCTGGCGGCCCGGGGTCGATCTGGACTGGCGCGATCCGCGCGTGAAGCAGGTGTTCCTGCTGATGGGGCCGTCGGCGCTGGGGTTGGCCGTCAACCAGGTCAACGTGCTGGTCAACAGCCTGATTGCGCTGCGCTGGGTGGGCGTTTGGGCGCCTTCCGCGCTGTTCTACGCCGAGCGGCTGATCTACCTGCCGCAGGGGATGCTGGCGACCGCGCTGGGGACCGTGCTGCTGCCGGTGCTCTCCGATTTCGCGGCGCAGAAGAAGCATGCCGAGATGCGCGCGGCCATCCACCACGGCCTGCGCACGCTGCTGTTCGTGATGACGCCCGCGGCGGTGGGCCTGTTCGTGCTGGCCGAGCCCGTCGTGCGGATGCTCTTCGAACACGGCTCGTTCGGCCCGCGCAGCACCTGGCTGACGGCGCGCGCGCTGTCGTTCTACGCGCCGGGGCTGATGGTGTTCTGCCTCGCCAAGGTTTTCGTGCCCGCCTTCTACGCCCTGCAGGACACGCGCACCCCCGTCAAGATCGGCCTGTGCGCCGTGACGCTCAACTTCACGCTCAACGTGGCCTCCGCGATCCTTCTGCCGGAATACTGGAAGCACGCCGGCCTGGCGTTCTCGACCGTGGTGTCGGAGGGCTTCAACGGCCTGATGCTGGCCCTGTTCCTGCGCCGCCGCCTGGGGCCGTTCGGCCTGCGCGGCATCCTGGCGGGGCTGGGGCGCGCGCTGGGCGCGGCCGCCTGCATGGCGGCGGTCGCGTGGTTCGCGGAGCGCGAAATCACCACCGCACTATACGCTTGGCTGCCGCACAAGGCCGCGCAAATCGTCGGCGTGCCGGCCGCCATCGCGGCGGGCGTCGCCGCCTATTTCGGCCTGGCGCGCGCCTTCCGCTTCCCCGAACTCGGGTTCGTGTTCGAGGCCCTGCGCGCCCGGAAACAGAAGAAAACCCCCGCGCCCGCGGCCTGAGGCCGCCGGCCGCGGCGCCGGCATTCGGTTGTCGGGCGGTTTTTCGGCTTTTCAAGAGGGGGGGGCGTGGTGGACAATGCCGCGAAAACCGACTTTTCCCGTATGGAAAGGAAATCCAACATGGCGATGAAGAAATTCGGACTTTGGGCGGCGATCTGCGCGCTGGCGACGGCGGGCTGGGCGGCGGAACTGAAAATCGCGACCGTGGACCTCGACAAGGTCTTCACGGCGCATCCCAAGACGCTGGCGGCGGAAGCCGAACTGAAGAAGGCCGAAACCGGCGTCGAGGCGGAACTGGAGAAGCTGAAAGCCGAAGGCCTGGCTCTCCAGGAAGAGGTGGCCAAGCTGCGCGAAGCGGCCAAAAACCCCCTCTTGAACGAAGACGCGCGGCTGAAGAAACGCGACGAGGCCGAAGAAAAGCTGACGCAGCTGCAGGAATTCGAGCTGCGCGCCCGCCGCACGCAGGAAACCAAGCTCAAGCAGATGCGCGAGCAGGTGCTGAAGTCCCGCCAGGCCATCGTGGACGAACTGACGCAGGCGGTGGTCCAGTTCGCGCAGGCCAACGAATACGATCTGGTGCTCGACCGCTCGGGCCTGACGATGAACGCGGTGCCGCTGGTGGCGTACGCCGCGCCGGAACTGGACGTGACCGAACGGCTGATCGCGTACCTGCAGGCCAAGACCAAGTAGCGGGAGCGCGCGGTGTTCACGCTGACGACCGGCGAATTGGCGGCGAAGCTGGGCGCCGAACTGGAAGGGGCGGCCGACGTCGTCCTGACCGGCGTGGCCGATCTGTGCTCCGCGGGGCCCGGACAGCTGGCGTTCGCGACGGCGCCGCACTTCTGGCCCGTGGCCGCGGCCGGCGCCGCCGCGGCGGTCATCGTGCCCCGGAACGCCCAGCTCGCAGCGCCGAAGCCCGTGGTGCTGCGCGCGGCGGACGCCGACGCGGCGTTCACCGCCGCCTGCGTGATGTTCGCACCGCCGCCCGTGGCGTTGGCGAGCGGGGTGCATCCGCAGGCCTGCGTTTCGCCGGAAGCGAAGCTGGGCGCGGACGTCTCCGTCGGCGCGTTCGCCGTGGTGGAGGCCGGGGCCGAGATCGGCGCCGGCACGACGCTCTATCCCCAGACCTACGTGGGCCACGGCGCCCGCCTGGGCTGCGAATGCCGGCTGTATCCCTTCGCGAGCGTGCGCGAGCATTGCCGTCTCGGCGACCGGGTCATCCTGCACAACGGCGCGGTGGTCGGCAGCGACGGCTTCGGCTACGCGGTGGACGCCCAGGGCGTGCGCACCAAGATCCCCCAGGTCGGCATCGTCGTGCTGGAAGACGACGTCGAAATCGGCGCGAACACGACCATCGACCGCGCGCGCTTCGGCGAAACGCGGGTGGGGCAGGGCACCAAGGTGGACAACCTCGTGCAGATCGCCCACAACTGCGTCGTCGGCGCGCATTCGGTGCTGTGCTCGCAAGTGGGCCTGGCCGGCACGACGACGCTGGGCAAGCACGTGATCTGCGCGGGCCAGGCGGGGCTGGCGGGGCACCTGACGGTCGGCGACCACGCCGTGGTCGGCGCGCAGGCCGGAGTGTCGAAGGATTTGCCGGGCGGCCAGATGTATCTGGGCGCGCCGGCGGTGCCGCGCCTGGAGTTCGGCAAGTCGCTGGCCCACGTGGCGGCCTTGCCCAAGCTGAAAGAACACCTCAAGGCGCTGGAAGCCCGGTTGGCGGCCTTGGAAGCCCGCGGCTGAACCGGCCGGCACGCGCGGCGGCACGGATTCGCGCGGAGAACACGGAACAACGAGATGACACTGACCAAAGCTTCGGAACGACAGATCGACCAGCTGGCCAACCAGGCCCAGGCCGACTTCCTGGACAACCTGACGGGCGCCTTTTTCCGGCGCATCGACTGGGCGGCCTTCTGGATCGCGGGCGCGATCACCTTGGCGGTCTATTGCTTCACGCTGGCGCCGACGTTGACGCTGGAAGATTCCGGCGAACTGGCCGTGGCCTCCGACTATCTCGGCGTGCCGCATCCGCCGGGCTACCCGATCTGGACGCTGGTGACGTGGTTTTTCCAGTGGGTGTTCCACTGGGTGACCTACAACGGGCATCCCAATCCGGCGTGGTCGGTGGGGCTGTCCTCGGCGGTGGCCGGCGCCGGCGCGTGCGCGCTGCTGGCGCTGCTGATCTGCCGCTCGGGCGCGGATCTGCTGCGGAGCATTCCGGCGCTGACGGACAAAATCGGGTTCCGCACGGAAAGCCGCCTGTGCCTGGCGGCGGGCATTTCGGGCGGGCTGCTGCTGGCGTTCAGTCCCGTGCTGTGGTCGCAGAGCGTGATCGTGGAGGTGTACAGCCTCAACGCGCTCTTCCAGATGGGCGTGCTGCTGCTGATCTACATGTGGATGTGCCGCCCCAAGAGCGATCTGCTGCTCTACGTGGCCGCGTTCCTGTTCGGCTTGGGCCTGACGAACCACCAGACCCTGCTGTTCCTCGGGCTGGCGCTGGCCGTCGCCGTGCTGATGAAGGACGCCGGCCAGTTCCGGGATTTCGCCATCGCCGCCGCGCTGGTGGGCGTCGTGTTCATCGTCGCCGCCAAGGGCTACGCCCTGTTCGCGTCGGAAGCGCAGCAGGCCGCGCCGGGCTTCGATTCCAACCTCTGGAAGTGGTCGCAGGGGCCGACCACCGTGCCGTTCTGGATCTACAACGTCCTGTTCCTGGCGATTCCGATCGGCCTGGCGTTCGTGCTGCCGCACGGCAAGACCGTGTGCGCGACGATCCTGCTGGCGGAACTGGGCGTGGCGTTCTACATGTATCTGCCCTTCGCGTCGGAGCAGAATCCGCCGATGAACTGGGGCTATCCGCGCACCTGGGAAGGCTTCATGCACGCGGTGACGCGCGGGCAGTACGAGGCCATCGTCCCGACGGACATTTTCAGCGACAAGTTCATCCAGCAGCTCGGCGCGTACCTGACCGACTTGCGCAGCCAGTTCTCGCTGCCGGTGGTGGTGCTGGGCTTCCTGCCGTTCTGCTCGTGGGGGCTCGAGCTGGGCGGCCGGCGGCGCTCGGCGTTTCCGCTGGCGCTGGGGCTGGTGCTGGCGTCGGTGGCGCTGATCGTGCTGGAAACGCTGGGCTGGGCCGGCGCGGAGACGCTCTACCGCCTGCTGATCGCGCCGGTCCTGCTGCTGGCGGGCTGGGGCTTCTTCACGCTGCTGGCGCTCTTCCTGCGCAAGCAGATCGCCGACCTGCGCGGCTATCCGCTCGGCACGAAGCTGATCATCTGGGCGTTTCTCGCGGCCGTGCTGGTGGGCGTGCTGTACGTGGACGTGATGAGCCTGAAGGCGCTGTTCAAGGGCGAACTGTCGGCGGCCGGCCGGGCGTTCTTCGCCGGCGCGGTGTTCGGTCCGCCGCTGGCGATCGCCGCGGCCTGGGCGCTGGGCGCCTCGCGCTTCAAGCTGGATGCCGATCTGGGCACCTCGCAGCAGCGCTGGCTGATCGTCTCCGTGGTGGGCTTCATTTCCGTGAGCGTGATCTTCCTGATTTTCCAGAATCCGCAGCTCGACATCCAGAACCTGTTCATCGGCCGCGTGCAGTTCATCCAGAGCCATGCGTTCTACGCCTTGTGGCTGGGCTACGGCATCCTGCTGTCCGTGGCGTGGCTGGAGCGGATGCTCGGCCGCTGGGCGCTGGCGCCGGCGCTGCTGGCGGGCCTGCTGCTGCCGGGCATTCTCCTGTGGCAGAACGCCTACGACGAAGACCAGCTGCGCATCGTCGGCGGCGCCGAGCAGAACGGCCACAGCTACGGCTGGCAGTTCGGCAACTGGGGGCTCGAGGGCATCCAGGGCATCAAGGAAGACTTCGGCTACTGGTTCCCGAAGGAAGAGGAGTTCGCCCGCGAGTGGGGCGCCCTGACCAACGCGCTGGGCATGGCCGAACCCGACTACCCGCCGCCCATGACGCCCAACGCCATCTTCTACGGCGGGACCGATCCGGGCCGGTTCGTGCCGACCTACATGATCTATTCGGCCGACGTCCGCCCCGACGTCTACCTCATCACCCAGAACGCGCTGGCCGACAACACGTTCATGAACATCACCCGCGACCTCTACGGCGACACGATCTACATCCCGTCGCTCGAGGACAGCAACGAGGCGTTCCGCAAGTACGTCGACGACGTCAACGCCGGCCGCATCCAGGCCGGGGCCGACATCAAGATCGAGAACGGCAAGGTCAGCGTGCAGGGCGTCGGCGGCGTCATGACCATCAACGGCATCCTGGCCGAACTGATCTTCAAGGAAAACAAGGACCGGCACGATTTCTACGTCGAGGAAAGCTACGTCATCCAGTGGATGTATCCGTACCTGACGCCGCACGGCCTCATGCTGAAGCTGAACAAGGAGCCGTTGCCCGGCCTCGACCCGCAACTGGTGCAGAACGACCATGCGTTCTGGGGCTGGTACACGAAATGGCTGCTGGACCAGTCCGCGTTCCGCCGCGACATCTGCGCGCGCAAGTCCTTCTCCAAGCTGCGCAGCGCCATCGCCGGCATCTACGACTACCGGCGCATGTACGACGAGGCGGAGTACGCCTTCAAGCAGTCCATCGATCTCTATCCGCTCAGCCCCGAAGCCAACTTCCGCCTCGCGCAGATGTACATGAACATGCAGCGCTTCGACGACGCCGAGAAGCTGATCCGCGACTTCGCCGCCGCCGATCCCAAGAACGACAGCGCCAAGGGCTTCCTCGGCCAGATCGAAGGCACCAAGCGCATGATCGACCGGCGCCGCGAAATCGAACGCAAGCAGCACGAAACCGGCACGCTGTCGCCGGACGAAGCCCTCGAGCTGACGTCGATCTACCGCGCGGCGGGCATGCAGGGCGCCTACCAGAACCTGGCCTCGCGCCTGCTGGCCGACGACAACCTGCCGCCGCAGCACGTGCTGGCGCTGGCCGGCTTCTTCGCGCAGGACCAGCGCGTGGACGGTCTCATCTACGCGCTCGAGCGGTACGTCCTGCGCGAGGCGGGCAACCTGGACGTCTGGCTGGATCTGGCCGCGGCCTATGCGTTCGTCCGGCGCGACGCCGACGCCGTCAACGCGGCCCGCCGCGCCATCGAACTGGGCGGCGACCAGGCCCGCGACGTCATCCTGCGCGACCAGCGCTTCCAGCCGCTGGTGACCAACCGCGAATTCCGCGCCCTGTTCCCGCGCCAGGCCCGGCCGGCGGCCGCGCCCGGCCCGTTCCCGGGCGGCGGCGTGGCGCTGCCGAACCTGCCCGGCCTGGCCCGCTAGGGCGCGCCCGTGGCGGAACCTTCCGGCACCGGCGATTTCGCCGCGCTCGCGCCCGACGCCGTCATGGATTGCGCCGAGCGCGTGGCCGGCCGCCGCGCGTCCGGCGTCTGCCGCCCGCTGGCGTCCTACGTCAACCGCGTCTTCGAGATCGGACTCGAAGACGGCGGTTTCCTCGTCGCCAAGTTCTACCGCCCCGGCCGCTGGCCCCGCGCGACCCTCCAGGACGAACACGATTTCCTGCGCGAACTCGCCGCGGCCGAAATTTCCGTCGTCGCGCCGCTGGCGGATGCCGCCGGGCAGACCCTGCACGCGGAAAACGGCATTTTCTTCGCCGTGTTCCCGCGCCTGGGCGGGCGGCCCTGCGACGAACCGTCGCGCGCGGAATGGCTCCAGATCGGCCGCCTGATCGGCCGCATCCACCAGGTCGGCGCCGCCCGCCCCGCGGCGCACCGGCTCGAACTGGGGCCGCAGGCGTCCGCCCGCACGCATCTGGACTTCCTGCGCGATTCGGGCGTGCTCCCGCCCGAGGTCGCCGGCCGCTACCTCGACGCCGCGCAGCGGCTGCTCGACCGCATCGCGCCGCTGTTCGCGGACGTCGCGCGGCAGCGCCTGCACGGCGACCTGCACCGCATGAACCTGCTCTGGCGGCCGGACGAAGGCTTCCGCGCCATCGATTTCGACGACATGGCCAACGGCCCCGCCATCCAGGACCTGTGGATGCTCCTGCCCGACCGCCTGCCCGCCGCGCGCCCTGAATTCGAACTGCTGCTGGAAGGCTACGAGACGTTCGCGGAATACGACGACGCGCAGACCCGGCTCATCGAACCCCTGCGCGCGCTGCGCTACCTGCACTACGCGGCCTGGTGCGCGCGCCAGCGCGCCGACGAAGGCCGCCGCCTGCTGCACCCCGAGTGGGGCACCGCCGATTTCTGGCGGCGCGAACTCGCCGATCTCCAGCGCCAGGCCGACACCATCGCGGCCGGCATCTGATTGACCGGGCGGGCCCTCCGGCTTATTCTGTCCGGCACATGCCTGACCTGCGCGCCATTTCCCGCAACCGTGGCTTGGCCGTCCTGCTGGCCGCGGGGTGGCTCGCCGGCTTCGGAGCCGCGCGCGCGGCGGTGGTCTATCAAGTGCAGGAAATCCCGGGCGAGGTCGTGGGCGCCTGGGACGTGAACATCCTCGCGGACGACGTCCATTTCGCCGCGCCGACGATTCTCTCCCAGGTGCGCCTGCGCCTGGCCATCGCCGGCACGCAGGAGTGCAAGCTGTGGTTGTTCGACGGCCTGAACCGCCCGCCGCTGCACGTCGCGACGTTCACGAACGTGCCGGCGACGAACCAATTCGACGTCGGCACCTACGATTTCGACGTGGACGTGCAGGTGCCGCGGGACCTCTACGTCGGCTTTTCCGCGCAGGGGGACGGCTGGACCAACACGCTTTCCGACTACTGGAGCCGCGGCACCAACCGCGTCGTCGGCGGGGCCGGCACGCCGGGCCAGTATTACTACGGTCCGGTCTCCGGCGGACAGTTGACGACGGCCTATGCCGCCGACGGCGTTTCCTTCGGTTGCCTGCAGATCCATGCCGTGCCCGCGCGCATCGACGAGGTGACGGTGGCCGCGGACCAGGTTCAGCTGGCGATTTCGGCGTTGCCCATCCACGGTTCGAACGTCCTGGAATCGGCACCGGACGCCGGGGGCGCCTGGACGGAACAGGAACCGTTGCCGGCGGGCGCGGCGAGCCATGTCTGGACGACGAACGCCGCCGCTGCGGCGGCGTTTTTCCGCATCAAAACCCGCTGACCGCATGGAACTGGTTCGGCAACTGCGGGAATACGGCGCGCGCTGGCCGGCCGAGGCGGAAACGGTCCGGCGGTTCATCGAATTCCTGGCGACCCATCCGGACGCGTTCGCGCGGAGCCTGGCGTGCGGCCACGTCACCGGTTCCGCCTGGCTGGTCGATCGCGCCGGCGCGCGCGTGCTGCTGACGCACCACAAGAAGCTCGGCATCTGGGTGCAGCTGGGCGGCCACGCCGACGGCGACGCGGACGCGTTCCGCGTGGCGCGCCGCGAAGCCGAGGAGGAATCCGGCTTGGCGGACATCGAAGCCGTCGCGCCGGAAATCTTCGACGTCGACGTCCACGAAATTCCCGCGCGCGGCGCGGAGCCGGCGCATCTGCACTGGGACGTGCGCTATGCGTTCCGGGCGACGGGCCGCGAGACGTTCCGCGTCAGCGACGAGTCGCACGATCTGGCGTGGATCGAAATCGCCGCGCTGGAGACGGTCACGCGGGAAGAATCCATGCTGCGGATGGCGCGCAAGTGGCGGGCGGGATTCCCGCGCGGTCGCGCGGCGGCGGACTGACGCGGGCGGGGGCGAAACGCAGGGCGAGCTAGGCGGGAGGGAGGCCAGTTCCTCATCTTTCTGCCAAGTGCATCGCTCGGCCACTTGGCGGGCAGCTGGTCGCTCGTTCTGCCCTTGCGCCTAGCTCTATCCGTAGGCTACCGCAAGATGGGCGATGCGCAAATCGCCGCCGGTAAAAATCCGGTTAATTCGGGCCGCGTCCGGGCGCCGCGCGCGCTTGGCGCGCTTTCGTCCACAGGCGGTGGACGATCAGCGCGGCGATGAGTCCGGCGGTGAAGAGCGCGGGGATCTGCGAGTGGATTTGCGCCAGCCGGCCGTAGAGATAGTCGTAGGTGTACAGCCAGCATGCCGCCGCCGTCGCGGTGCCGGCCACCACCGTGGCCATGATCGGCCAGGTCTTCAAGCCGAGCAGATAGCCCAGCACCGCGCCCACGACCACTCCCGTCATGAAAAACGGCAGCCAGACGAACACGAAAATGCCCGCGACCTTGTATTTCGCGAAGCGGCCGACGTTCTTCTCCGCCGATTCGATCAGGCCTTTCATGCGCGGATCGACCGGGCGGCCCGCGCCGAGATTGCGCGCGGCCAAGATCAGGACTGGGTAGCACAGGAACACCGTCACGGCATCCACGTAGGCGGCCAGGAAAATGACCAAGCCCGGATGCATGCCCATCTCCACCGCCTTGGCCACCGCGACGCCGCGGCCCAGCAACAACTCGGTGAAGCCCATGATCACCCATTGTTCCCACGGCTGGCCGAAGCGCCATAGGGCCGCGATCGCCAACAGCCAGAAGACGAGCATCAAACTGCCGAGCGCAAACACTCCGCTTTCATCCGACAGCAGGATTTGCTGGCGCCACCGGCCTGCCCGCAACATGCCCATGCCGGTTATCTAAGCCCTTGTCCGGTCGAAAGCAAACGCATTTCGGCGCGCCGGCGGCGGCGCGCGCCGTTTTATCTTAATTTATCGGGCTTTTAGCCGGTTTTTAACCACCGGCGGAGCCGGTTTCGGCACATTTGGACACTGCGCTCAATAGGATTTGGGGCGAAGGAGAGTGAACATGAAGCGGACTCCGACATTCAAGTGGCTGTTGGCATGGGCGCTGGCGCCGTTGCTGGGCGGTTGCGCGACCATCCACAAATCCGCCGACGCGGGCGACTTGGCCAAGGTCGACCAGTTGCTGGAAAAAGGCGTCGCCGTGGACGCGCGCGACGAATATGGCCGCACGCCGCTGATGTGGGCGACCGAGGATCTGGGCGTCGTCCGCCATCTGGCGGACCGGGGCGCGGACATCGACGCGCGGGATGCCAACGGCGAAACGGCGCTGATGAAGGCGGCTTTCGTCGGCAACGTGGACGTGGTGAAGTACCTGGTCCAGCGGGGCGCCGACGTGAATGCCCGCAGCGCCACGGGCCGGACGCCGCTGATGCGCGCGGCGGGCAATCTGGACGTGGTGAAATTCCTGGTGGCGCAAGGCGCGGACGTCAACGCGCAGGACGCCGCCGGCGACACGGCCCTGCGCTGGGCGGCCACCTTCGGGAATCTCGGGGTCGTGAAGTATCTCGTTCGCCAAGGCGCGGACGCGAATGCCGCCGACAACCGGGGCCAGACGCCGCTGGGCTGGGCGCGCACGTTCGGACACGGCGACGTGGTGGATTACCTCGAGCAGAAGCGCGAAGCGGCCGACGCCGGCCACGACGAGGGCAAATCGCCGCGGCAGAAAGCGGCCGACGAAGCCGGCCGCGCCGGTTGGCTGCTGGCCGCGGACGCGCGCTGATTCAGCGCGCGTAGGCGTCGAACTCCGCGGCCCACTCGGCGCGGGCGGGGAAGTCCGGCAGGCGCGCGGCGAGGGCTTCGGCCAGCGCAGGCGGCGGATCGTCGAGCGCGAGGCAGCCGGCCAGGGGCGCGCTGCCTTCCGCGGTCGTGCGCCACAGGACGAGCGTCGCGACGCACGCCCCGGCGGATCCCAGCTGGTAGGAGGTTTCGATGACCACCGGGGGCAAGGCGACGGCGCCGCGGGTCCGCGCGACGGGGACGAGATCGGCGCGGGATGCGGGGCCGACGTCGGCCTGGGTGCGGACGGTTCTCCAGCCGCCGGTCTTGGCGCGGCGGCGGCGCACGAGGGTGCCGGTTTCGCCGGGCGCGAGCTGGTCGGGCAACATCTCGCCGCGCCAGTACACCAGGCCGTTGCGTTTCTGGACGTCGCCGGCGGCGGTGTCGAGCGTCAGCAGCACCTGCGGCGGCAAGGGGCGCGGATCGGGCGCGAAGGCGAGGCCGGCGGCCTGCGCGGCGGCGGCCACGTGCGCCTCGGCGGCGGTGAAGACTTCGGCGCCGGCGAGCACGGCGGGATCGAGCGGCAGCCGCGCGGGACGCGCGAAAACGCCGGAAACGGCGCAGAACAGGCAGGCGATCGGCAGCAGGCGGCGGAGCATGGCTATTCGGAAGAGCGGTGCCGCGACAGGTGCAGGAACTCGTTGCGGGTCGCGACGGAATCGTGGAAGCTGCCGAGCATCGCGCTCGTCACCATCCGGGAATTCTGTTTTTCCACGCCGCGCATCATCATGCACAGGTGCTGGGCTTCGATGATCACGCCGACGCCTTCGGGCTCGAGGGTGTCCATGAGCGTGCGGGCGATCTGGTTGGTGAGGCGCTCCTGCACCTGCAGGCGCCGGGCGAAGAGGTCGGCCAGCCGGGCGATCTTGCTGACGCCGATGATCTTGCCGCGGGGGATGTAGCCGACGTGGCAGACGCCGAAAAACGGCAGCAGGTGGTGCTCGCACAGCGAATAGATCTCGATGTCGCGGACGATGACCATGTGGTTGGCCTCGACCTCGAACACGGCGGATTTCAGCAGCGCGGCGGGGTCCTGCTGGTAGCCGCGGGTGAGGTAGCTCCAGGCCGCGGCGGCGCGTTTCGGGGTGGCTTGCAGGCCTTCGCGGTCGGGGTTTTCGCCCATCGCGACGAGCATTTTCCGGAAGAATTCTTGCATGGGAGGGGATTTCACCACAAGCGGGCGGGCTCCGCAACCCCGGAAACGGAAACGCCGCCGCCGCCGGGAAAGACGGGGCTTGGCGGCGGCGACGCGGCTGGGGTAGCATGGCCCGCATGTTCGCCTGGATTCTACGAGGATTGGCGCGGGCCGTGGCGGCCTTGCCGGCCGGCGCCGCGACGGCGTTGGCCAACGGCATCGGCTGGACGCTGGCCCGCGTCGTGCGCCTGCGCCGGACCTACGTCCTGGAGACGCTGGCGCGCTGCTTCCCGGAAAAAACGCCGGCCGAGCGGCGGGCGATCTATGCAGCCGTCTGCCGTCTGCAAGTGCTCAACATGGTGGAACTGCTGCGCTACGCGGGCGGGCGGGAGGCGGAGCTGGCCGCGCGCCTCGCGGTCAGCGGCAAGGAACACGTCGACGCCGCGCGCACGCAGGGCAAGGGCGTGCTGGTGCTGATCGCGCATTTCGGCAACTACGCGCTGCTGGCGCTGCAGGTGCCGCGGCTGTTCGGCTACCCGCTGTCCATCATCGCCAAGCCGCTGCGCAACGCCACGCTCAACGAACTGTGGTGGGAACTGCAGCGGCAGGCAGGCGTGAACGGCATTCCCGCCCGCAACGCCTACCGCGCCAGCGTGCGCGCGCTGAAAGACAACGGCCTCGTCGGCTTCATGCTGGACCAGAACCGGCCCGCAGGCATGGGGGTGTTCGTGGACTTTTTCGGGAAACCGGCGTCGACCACGCCGGGGTTGGCGGTGATGTCGGCCCATACCGGCGCGCCGGTGCTGCCCGTGTTCATCCGCCGCGAACCGGACGGCACGCACCGGGTCGAGGCCTTGCCGCATCTGCCGCCGCCGGCCGACCGCCGGCCGGAGACGGTGCAGGCGTTCACCGCGGCCTGCACGCGGATCATCGAAGACGAAATCCGGCGTTATCCGGATCAATGGCTCTGGTGGCACAAGCGCTGGAAGAGCCGCCCGCCGGAAGAAAAGGCCGCCGCGGCGGCGTTGTAGGCGGGACGGACGGATGGCGCGGAAGAAATCACCCGGACTGCGGCTGCGGCAGGCGCTCGAAGCGCCGGCCATGCGCCTGGGACTGGCCGTCGTGCCGCGCCTCCCGCGCGCCGCCGTGCGCTGGCTGGCGTGCCGCCTGGGCGACGGCGCCTATCTGTTTTCGGCGCGCTCGCGCCGCCTCGGCCTGGCCAACCTCGACCTCGCCTTCGGCGCCACGATGCCGCCGGCGGAAAAACGCCGGATCCTGCGCGCTTCGCTGCGGAATTTCTCGCTGACGATGCTCGACCTGCTGTGGTTTTCGCGGAATTCGGCGGCGCGGATGGAACGCTGGCTCGCGGTCGCGCCCAGCATGCGGGACGCGATGGCAAGCCGCGTGGCGCGGGTGGGCGTGACGGGGCATTTCGGCAACTGGGAGCTGGTCGGGCGCTACTGGGCGCTGGCGGCCGGCGGCCTGACGAGCGTGGCGATGCCCCTGAAGAATCCCGCCGTGGGCGAACTGCTGCGGGAAGCGCGCGAACTGACCGGCCAGCAGATCGTCGCCCGCGAAGGCGCGCTCAAGAAACTGGTCCGCGCCCTGCGCGACGGCGGCACCGTCGGCCTGCTGCTGGACCAGAACACCGATCCCGGCGAAGGCGGCACGTTCGCGGATTTCTTCGGCAAGCCGGCTTCGGTTTCCCCCGCGGCGGGCGTGCTGGCGTCCATGACGGGGGCCGAAATCATCTTCGCCTACGCCCTGCCGCAACCCGACGGCACCTACCGGGGCGAAATGCCGCACCGGATCCCCGCGGCGGAAATCGCGGCCATGGACCGCGCGACCGCCGCGCAGGAACTGACCCGGCGCATCACCGGTTTCTACGAAGAGGCCATCCGCGCCCATCCCGAATGCTGGCTGTGGAGCTACAAGCGCTGGCGGCACGTGCCCCCGGGCCTGCCGAAGGACGGATTTCCGTATTACGCCAAATAGAAAGGAACGCACCATGCTGGATTTCGCGACGTACCAAAAACAAGCCCTGACGACGGCGGTCTACCCCGGCCGCGGCGAAGGCAATTTCACCTATCCCGCGCTGGGGCTCGCCGGCGAGACGGGCGAAGTGTGCGAAAAGCTCAAAAAGGCCATCCGCGACGACGGCGGCAAGGTGTCGGACGAGCGCCGTTCGCTGCTGGCGAAGGAGCTCGGCGACGTGCTGTGGTACCTCGCCACGCTCTCGACCGAACTGGGACTGGACCTCGAGGCGATCGCCGCCGGCAACCTGGCCAAGCTGGCGGCGCGCAAGGAAGCCGGCAAGATCCACGGCAGCGGGGACCTGCGCTGACATGGCCACGCCCGCGGCGGTCCTGTTCGATTTCGACGGCGTCATCGTGGACAGCGAGCGGCTGCACCACGAGACGATGGTGGAAGCCATGGCCGGGCAGGGCCCGGCCACGCCGTGGGAATTCTACCGCGAGCACCTGATGGGCTTCGACGACCGCGGGGCGTTCGCGGTCTTGCTGGAGCGCGCGGGGATCGAGCCGACGCCGGAGGAAGTCCGGCGGCGCATCGCGCGCAAGGCGGAACTCTTCGCGCAGCACGCGGCGGCGGGGCGGGTGCCGGCGTTTCCCGGCGCGGCGGATCTGGTCCGCGCCTGCGCGGCGTCGGGGCCGGTGGGGCTGTGCAGCGGCGCGTTGCGCAGCGACGTCGATCCGGTGCTGGCCGCGCTGGATCTCGCGGATTGCTTTGCCGAAAAAGTGACGGCCGAAGACGTGGCGGCGAGCAAGCCGGACCCGGCCTGCTATCGCCTGTGCGTCGCGAAGCTCGCGGCGCGGTTTCCGGACCGCGGCCTTGCGCCGGCCGTCTGCGTGGCGATCGAAGACACCGACGACGGCATCGTCTCGGCCCGCGGCGCGGGGATTCCGGTGGTGGCGGTGGCCACGAACCTGCCGGCGGACTGGCTGCGCGCGGCCGGCGCCGCGGCCGTCGTCGACCGGCTCGCCGGCCTGACCCCCGCGCGCCTCGCCGCTCTGGCCGGCCTGGCCTGAACGTCCGGTTTAACATGGAAGGGACTTGGCCGAGTGCCGAGCCCAAGCCGGAGGCGACGGGCGAACGCGGGGTCTATGGCGCCGCGCTTGCGCGGCGAACGAGGTTCCGCGAGCGGAGCGGCAATAACGTTGTTCGTTACCCGCTGGACCGTGAGGTATCCGGCAAGGGAACCGTTCCCGGAAGTACGCGCGTTTCCCCTGCCGATGGTGGGGCAATCCCGCTGGGGGTCCCCCTGGCCGTCACGAACGCCTTGGGCGGCAACGCTCGGTCGGAACAGGACGCCTCGTCATGGACGCCAACCAGTTCGGGTCTCAATGCGACGCCACTGGCAACCGGCAGGCGGCCGTCGCCAACGAGCAATCCGTCCAGCACGGGGCCAACGCGCCAAGTTCAGCGTTATCCCCAGAACATTTCCGTCGGGCCCGTCTTGATTTCCCGTAAAACTTTCACGAAGTCCGTTGTCGGGGGCAGGGGATCGTAGGCATGCCATTTCCCGTGTTGGTCCCTGAAATACAGCGCCCGGACGCCGCTCGTTTTGACGTATCTGGCCCTGGCGCCGTCGGACTTGGTCCAGATGGACTTGTCCTGCCAGTGCGGCCGTTGCTCGAACAGGGTGATGGCCATTCCGTTGGCAACGCAGCCGATGCGGACCTTGTCGCGGGCATGCGGGGGCAGCAGGTCCACGACATAGCGGTCGAGATGGGCTTCGGCTTCCAGCCGGATATGTTCGGGTATGGGCATGGGTTGCTCTGCGTTTTCAAGGACGGCAGACGTGGGTTGGAGACGAGGTCAAGCGGCGAATGCCGGCGCGGAAAAGAAGGCTTGTTGAACGGGGAAAAACTTTCCAAAGTGCGCGCATGAAATCGTTCCGGAAAGAGCTGTGGCTGGAGGTGCCGGCGCGCCGCGGCTACGTCAACCTGACGCCCGACGTCGAACAGGCCGTGCGCGCCAGCGGCGTCCGCGAGGGTCTGTGCCTCGTCAACGCCATGCACATCACCGCCAGCGTCTTCATCAACGACGACGAAAGCGGCCTGCACCGCGACTTCGAGCGCTGGCTCGAAAAACTCGCGCCGGAAAAACCCCACGCGCAGTACGACCACAACCGCACCGGCGAGGACAACGGCGACGCCCACCTCAAGCGCTCCGTCATGGGCCGCGAGGTCGTCGTGGCCGTCACCGCCGGCGCCCTCGACCTCGGCCCCTGGGAACAGATCTTCTACGGCGAGTTCGACGGCCTGCGCCGCAAGCGCGTCCTGATCAAGATCGTCGGAGAATGATGAAAAAAGACCGCAAGGAAATCGAAATCCTGGCGCGCGGCGCCTGCGCGAAAAACGGGGAAATTCTCGTCTGCCGCAACCGCAAGCACGGGAACGTCTATCTGCCCGGCGGCCACGTCGACTGGGGCGAGGACTCCAAACATGCCCTCGCGCGCGAATGGCGCGAGGAACTCGGCGTGCCGGCCAAGGTCGGCCGGTTCCTTGGCGTCGTCGAGCAGGCCTACAAGGCCCGCAGCGGCCGCACCTGCGAAATCTCGCTCGTGTTCGAAATCCTCTGTCCGAAGCTGTCCGCGGAGATCCCGCCGCCGTCCGCCGAGGACCACCTCGAATTCGAATGGGTCCCTTTGCGGGATCTCCGCAAGTCCGGCTTGCTGCCGGGCACGATGGCCGATCTCGTTCCCGCCTGGCTGGTCCGTCCCTCGGCTGCGGCCGCCCGCTGGATCGGCTTCTCGCGCCGAGCGCGTTAGCGGAAAGTTGCCGTTACGGGGATTCCGCGGCCGCCGGGGGCTCGCGGAAAAAGTTGTTTTCGCGCAGATAGTCCCAGTTGGTGTTTTGGTAGAGCCGGCGCCAGTCGACGAGGGGCGGCCGGTCGTGGCCGATGGGGAAGCGGATCCGCGGGGCGAAGAAGATCAACAAGCCGAGGATGAACAGCGTCGGCAGCCGCGCGTGGCGCCGCAGGACGCGGCCGGTGCGGGCGGAGCGGACGGCGCCGAAATAGATCGCGCACAGGATCCGGGCGAAACGATGCGGGCTTTCCGCCCGCCGCGCATAGTGCGCCGCCAGCAGGTTGAAATCGATGAGGGCCATCAGGACCGCCGCGATTTCCCAGTTCTGGACCAGAATCTGGAACAGGAGGGCGAATCCCAGCAGGAGGCTGATGGCTTGGAGCGTGAGGCGGCCGTCGGCCTGATACACGGGAAAATGCTCGCCCCAGTTCCGATCCCGGTCGGGAATCGGCCGGGTAAAGGAAATGGAAGGCGGGCGGCGCAGGAAGGACGGCATGGGGCCAGCATAGCCGGTTGGCCGGCCGGCATCAACCGTTGCGGAAAGGCAGGACGCCGTCGAGGGAATCGGCGTCGGCCAGGATCATGAGCAGGCGATCGACGCCGAGGGCGATGCCGCCGGACGGGGGCATCTGCGCGAGGGCGGCGAGGAAGGTTTCGTCGAGGGGATAGGGCTTTTCGCCGCGTTTCGCGCGCTGCGCGTTGGCTTCGATGAAACGCGCGCGCTGTTCGGCGGGGTCGGTCAGCTCGGAGTAGGCGTTGGCGAGTTCGACGCCGCCCAGATAGAGTTCCCAGCGTTCGGCGCGGGCGGGATCGTCCGGCTTGCGGCGGGCGAGGGCGGCCAGCGGCGCGGGGTAGTCGATCAAGACGACCGGCCGGTCGGCCGGCAGCGCGGGCTCGACGCGGGTGACCAGATCGAGGTCGAAGCGGTCGGGATCGAATTTATGCGCGGGATCCCAGCCGGCGTGCTGGATGAAGGCCTGCGAGACGGCGGCTTTCTCCCACAGTTCCTGCGCGAACGAGACGGGCTTGCCCTGCCAGACGAAATCGGTCGCGCCGCGGAGTTCCTGGGCGACGCAAGCCAGCAGCGCCTTGGCGTCGGCGAGGATTTCGAGATAGCCGGCGTGGGCGCGGTACCATTCGAGCAGGGTGAATTCGGGGTGGTGCCAGCGGCCACGTTCGCCGGCGCGCGCGACGGGTCCGAGCTGGAAGATCTTTTCGCAGCCGGCGGCCAGCAGGCGCTTCATGGCCAGCTCGGGAGAAGTGCGAAACCAGCCCGCGCCGGCGGGCACGGCATCGATGTTCGCCTCCGGCGCGTTGGCGGGCAGGACGACGGGGGTGTCCACTTCCAGAAAGCCGCGCTCGCGGAAGAAGCGGCGGATCGTTTCGTTCAGCCGCGCCCGCAGTTCCAGAATGCGGCGCTGGGCGCGCAAGGCATCGGAATCTGCCGGTGGCGGGCGCATGCCGCGGGGCGGGTCAGCCCAGCTTGACGCGTTCGACGTACTTGCCGGTCCGGGTGTCGATGCGGATGAAATCGCCCTGGTTGATGAAGATCGGCACGCCGACTTCGTAGCCGGTGTCGATCTTGGCGGGCTTGAGCACGTTGGTGGCGGTGTTGCCGCGGGCGCCGGGCTCGGTTTCCTTGATTTCCTTGATGACGAACGAGGGCAGGGTGACGCTCATGGCGCGGTGGTTGAAGAACAGCACTTCGCACTCGAGATCCTCGAGCAGGAAGAAGCGCTGGTCGCCTACGACGTCTTCGTGGAGTTCGACCTGCTCGTAGGTTTTGTTGTCCATGAAGACGTACTTGTCGCCTTCCTTGTAGGAGAAGGCCATGGTCTTGGACTCGATGTTGGGCTGGTCGATCTTGTCGACGGCGCGGAAAGTTTTGTCCATGGTGGAACCGATCAGCATGTTCTTGATGCGGCACTTGTACATGGCCTGGCCCTTGCCGGGCTTGACGAATTCGAAGTCCGTGACTTCGTAGGGGATGCCTTCGAGTTCGATCTTCAATCCTTTGCGCAAATCGGCGGCGGTGTATGACATGGTCGTTTCCTTCTGCTGGGGTCCAAAAAGCCGGGCAGATGTACGCCAACGGCACCGCTTTGCCAAGGAAAAAGCGCGCCGGGGCAACCGGGAGCCCGTTGTCACCGTCGTTGGCAGTCATCCGCAAGGTTCCTGCGCGGTTTGGCGGCTCGCGGCGCCGCTTGGGTTGGCAAAATCGTATGATGATTAATTAATGATCATACATCAGAATTCATGTGCATATGCGCAATATGCTCACATGCAGGTTGATATATAATATCCGGCATCAAATTACTTCAGATCATCATTAATTAATCATCATATGTTATCGGGAGGGGGATTGAGTCGCGAGGCGGGAATCGTCGAGCTGGCCCGCAGGCGGGAGAATGGTTGCGGTGTGCGGGGCCCGTCCGGCGGCCAGTTCGCGGTTGCCAAGGGCGGACGGGGTTGGCATACAGGGCGGGAACGTTTTGCCCAAGGAGATCGGACCATGCCGTTTGAAAGTGGATCGGTGAGTTTTCGCATGCTGGAATTGCCGCGGACGTTTCCGGAGAATTATGCGGAAAAATTCGCGGCGCACCGGGCCGGCCCGCTGGACGCGGTGGGCGCGGGCGAGCAGCGCGGCTGGGTCACGGGCCGGCATTTGCTGGATTCCAAGATCACGGAAGAGTCGGCGCTGCACGCGGGCTGGGTGCGCCTGGCGCTGCGCCAGGCGGAACGCAAGGTGCCGGCGGCGCTGCTGAAAGCCGAATGCCGGATGGAAGAACTGGCCGTCCAGGCCGCGGAGGGCAAAGCCTATCTCAAGGCCAAGCAGCGCGCGGAAATCCGCCAGTCCGTGACGGAACGCCTGTTGCCGAACATGCCGCCGCAGCTGCGGGCGATTCCGTTCGTCTACAAGCCGGGCGCGACGCACCTCTACGTGACGGCGCTGGCGACCGCGCCGCTCGACGTGTTTTCCGCCGCGCTGGCGTCCACCCTGGGGTTCAGCGGCGAGCCCGCCACCCCCGAGGTACTCGGACGGCGGCTGAAGAAGGTCGATCTGCGCGACGTGCCCGGCGCCAGTTTTTCGCCGGAGATGGAAAACGAGGCCATGGAAGCCGCGCCGGGCCGCGAATTCCTGACCTGGCTGTGGTTCAAGGCGGAAACGCAGCACGGAAAGGTCGCTTTGGCCGACGGCCGGGATCTGGGCGTGCTGGTGGAAGGTCCGCTGACGTTCACGCACGAGGGCAACGGCGCCCACGCGGCGGTGCTCAAGAAAGGCGCGCCGGAAAACAGTCTCGAGGCCAAGACCTGTCTGCTGGGCGGCAAGAAGCTCAAGGAAGCCAAGGTCACGTTCGCGCTCGACGAGCAGAACGTCTGGTCGTTCGGTCTCGAAGCCGACGAATTCCTGGTCCGGGGCCTGAAACTGCCGCAGGGCGAGGGCCAGATCGACGCCGTCAGCCGGTTCCAGGAGCGGATGATTTTCCTGGAACAGTGGCGCGAGATGTTCCTGGACCTGTTCGGGGCGTTCACGGCGCTGCGGACGGATGCCCGCAAGTGGAAAAACGCGCTGGCGGACGTCCGGGCCTGGGTCAAGGATCGCCCCAGCCGGCGCTGACAAGCCCCGCAAGCCCGCATGGCCGTTGGCGGATCCCCGCCGGTAAACCGTTCCATTTTTCTTGCCGCATTTCGCTTTTTATTGTCTCCGCCGAAGCGTAGATCTTGACGATAACGGAATAGTGCACCCACCCAGCGGAGAGAAGCGATGAAGAAGGTCCTGAAGATCGGATTAACGGCGTTCCTGGCGATGGTCGGAATTGCCTCGGCCGCGAACTACGGCGTGTTCGTCGGCTTGAACCAATATGGCTATATCGATTCGTCGAGCTGGCTGGACGGCTGCGTGCCGGACGCGATGCACATGTACACGAACGCGACGCAGCGCGGCAGCTGGACGGCGGGCAATTCGCAGGTCCTGACGAATGCGCTGGGCACGCGCGTGCGCATCCGCCAGGCCATTTCGAACTACGCGGCCACGGCGGTTTCGGGCGATACGTTCCTGTATTTCCACTCCAGCCACGGCGGCAACGACGACTGGCCGTACAGCACGTCGGTTTATCTGTGCGCCTACGACGCAGATTACAGCGACATGCTGCTGGCGCAGGATCTGGCGAAGTTCGCGACCGGCGTGAAGGTCGTCGTCATGGTCGATGCCTGCCACTCGGGCGGCTTGTTCCAATCCAAGGCCGCGGGCACGCGCAGCTTGGCCGCGGCGGAGCCGGGGTCGTGGGATCTGGCGGCGCGCGTGACGGAACTGATGGAAGCCGACCGCGCGGCGAAGATCGCCCGCGGCGTGAAGGGCGTGGACAAGCTGATTTCCGCCAGCGAAATCGGCTGGGTGACGGCGGCCAACTACGACCAGTATTCGTGGGACGACACGGACGGCGGCGCGTTCACCACGGCGGCGATCGCCGGCTGGACCAACGGCACCTGCGACAACGCGACCTACGGCAACCAGGACGGCTATGCGTCGTTCTATGAGCTGTGGAACTACGCCAAGGACATCGCGATCGGCTATCCCGGCGAGACCGATCCCTACGACGGCACGAGCTACGAGACGGACGCGCAGGCCTTCAATACCAACGTGCTGAAGAACGCGATCGCCGGCATCGCTGGCGACGGCCCCGTGGCCGACCGGCCGCCGACCCTCGCGCTGGATCCCGCCGGCACGAACAAGACCGTCGCTTTCGACGTTCCGATCAGCTTCGCGGTGACGGCGACGGACGGCGACGGCCTGGCGGTGGCCCTGTCCGCCTCCGGCCTGCCGGCCGGCGCGACGGCTCCTGCCGCCAACGGCACGGGAACCGCGACGACCACCTTCAACTGGACCCCGACGGAAGCGCAGATCGGCGTCCACCAGTTCACGTTCTCCGCCACCGACGACGACGGCACGACCGTCCAGGGCGTGAAGATCACGGTCACCGACGGCAGCACGGCCGCGGACCTGCTCATTTCGGAATACATCGAAGGCTCGAGCAACAACAAGGCCGTGGAAATCTTCAACGGCACGGGCGCGGCCGTCGATCTGGCGGCGGGAAGCTACGCCGTGCGGCTGTACGCCAACGGCGCGGCTGCGCCCTCGGCGACCATCAACCTGACCGGCACCCTGGCCAACGGCGACGTGTACGTCGTGGCCAATCCGAGCGCCAACGCCGCCATTTTGGCCCAGGCCGACCAGACCTCCGGCAGCCTGACGCACAACGGCAACGACGCGGTGGCCCTGGCCAAGGGCGGCGTCGATCTCGACGTCGTCGGCACGATCGGCGTCAACGTCACCAACATCGTCGACGTCACCAAGGTCCGCTTGAGCTCGGTCAGCGCGGGCAATACGACCTATACGCCGGCGGAGTGGGACAACTACGCGCTGGACACCACGGGTTATCTCGGCAGCCACGTCTTCGGCGGCGGCGGCGCGACGACCTCGGCGCC
>CALKWZ010000016.1 GCA_938003985.1 uncultured Verrucomicrobiota bacterium
GAATCCATCACGGGCCAGATCCTCTTCGTGGACGGCGGGCAGCATCTGGCGGGAGGCAACCAACCATGAAATCCAAAACGCCGGCACTCTATGTTCCGGAGTCGATCCAAGGCCGGATATTCATGGTCCGCGGCCAAAACGTCGTACTGGACGCCGACTTGGCCGCGCTTTATGGCGTGGAGACGGGGGCGTTAAACCGTGCAGTTAAACGGAATATCCGCCGTTTCCCTTCTGATTTCATTTATCAACTTGCCCCGGAAGAAGTAAGGGATATGAGATGCCAAATTGGCATCTCAAAGGGACAAGGCGGCCGCCGATATCTTCCCTACGCCTTCACCGAGCACGGCACGATCATGGCCGCCACGGTGCTGAACAGTCCGCAGGCGGTGCAGATGAGCGTGTTCGTTGTGCGCGCGTTCGTCGCCATGCGGGCCGCCTTGTCGGACACGGCGGCGCTGGCCCGCAAGCTCGCCGCGCTCGAACGCGAGGTGAAGGCGCGGCTGGACGGACACGACGCGGCGATCGTGGACGTCTTGCGGCGCTTCATGGAAATCCTCGATCCACCGCCGTTGCCCGAACCGCCGCCGAAACCGCCCATCGGATTCGGCGTGAAGGAAAAATCCGCCCGCTACGGGACGAAAAAGAAGCGTGCCGTTTCCCCGACCTCTGAACTCTGACCTCCGACCTCTAAACCATGCCTAAAAACAACATCCCCATCGACACCACCGGGCTGCCGCAACTGGATGCGGCGCTGACGGGCATCCTGGCCGGCGACAACGTCGTCTGGAACGTGGACGACGTCGAGCAGTACCGCAAGATCGCGCGGCCGTACGCGGAAGCCGCGAAGCGCGATGGCCGCAAGCTGGTCTATTTCCGCTTCGCGCGGCACGAGCGGATCGTGCCGGAGGGGTTCTGCGAGGAATGCCGGCTGGACGCCGCCGCGGGTTTCGAGGTGTTCCTGCACAAGATCCACGAAGTCGTCGGCGCGCACGGCCTCGGGGCCTACTACCTGTTCGACTGCCTGTCGGACCTGGCGACGAACTGGTGCTCGGACGCGATGCTGGGCAATTTCTTCCAGCTGACCTGCCCGTACCTGTACCGGCTCGAAACGATCGCCTATTTCGGGTTGCTGCGCGGGCGGCACTCGCGCCACGCGGTGGATCCGGTGCGCGCCACGACCCAGCTCTTCCTGGAAGTCTACGGCCACGCCGGCAAGCTGTTCGTGCTGCCGATCAAGACCCAGTTCCGCCACTCGCCGACGATCCATCTGATGCTGGAATGGGACGGCGCGGAGAAGTTCGCCCGCGTGCGGTCGAGCGCGCTGCTGACGCAGGTGATGGGCCGGGTCCAGCCGAATTCCGCGCGCATCGAGACCTACGGCGACGACGTGGTGCGGCGCGCGGAGGAGTGCCTGCGCGAGGGCCGCGGCGCCAGTCCGGAAGGGCAGGCGCTCAAGGACCAGCTCGTGGGCATGATGATCACGCGCGACGAATCGATCCTGCCGCTCGTGGACAAGTATCTCACGCTCGAAGACGTGCTCGAGGTGCGCTGGCGCATGTTCGGCACGGGGCTGGTCGGCGGCAAGGCCGTCGGCATGCTCGTGGCCCGCAAGATCGCGGAGCGCGAAAGCCCCGAGCTGGGCGCGAAGCTCGAAGCCCACGACTCGTTCTACATCGGCTCCGACGTCTTCTACAGCTTCCTGGTCCGCAACGGGCTCTGGGAAATCCGCGAGAAGCAGCACTCGCCCGACACGTTCCTCGACGGCGTCGACGAGGCGCAGGAGCGCATCCTCAACGGGAAATTCTCGGCCTACGAAATCTCGCTGTTCGAGAAGATGCTCGACTACTTCGGGCAGTACCCGGTGATCGTGCGCTCCAGCTCGCTGCTGGAGGACGCCTACGGCAATTCGTTCGCCGGCAAGTACGACAGCGTGTTCTGCGCGAACCAGGGGCCGCTGGAAGAACGCCTGCGCGCGTTCCTCGACGCGATCCGCGCGGTCTACGCCAGCAGCATGAGCCGCGAGGCGCTGGCCTACCGCGAGCGCCACGGCCTGCTCAAGCGCGACGAGCAGATGGCCTTGCTGGTGATGCGCGTGACAGGCGAACTGCAAGGCAGCGCGTTCTATCCGCACCTCGCCGGCGTCGGCTTTTCGTACAATCCGTTCGTGTGGGGTCCGGAGATCGATCCCAAGGCCGGCGTGCTGCGCCTCGTCTACGGCCTGGGCACGCGCGCGGTGGACCGCGTGGACGACGACTACACCCGCGTCGTGGCGCTCAACGCGCCCCTGCGGCGGCCCGAGGGCAGCCTCGACGAGATCGTCCGCCACACGCAGCGGCGCGTGGACTTCGTCGATCTCGCCGGCGGCCATCTCGCCGCCGGGGAGTTTTCCGAGCTGATCGCCTGCGCCGAGGGCGTGCCCGTGGATCTCTTCACCACCGAGACGCCCGAGGGCGGCCGCTTCCTGACCTTCGACGGGCTGCTGACGCGCACCGATTTCGTGGCGGATTTCCGCCAGTTGCTGGGCACGCTGGAAGCCACCTACGGCAAGCCGGTGGACGTGGAATTCGCGGTGAACTTCCTGCCGGACGGGAAAAACTATTCGATCAACCTGCTCCAGTGCCGGCCGCTGCAGGTGCAGGGCACGCACCATCCCGAGGTGCCGGCGGTGGAATGTCCGCTCGAAGGCGAGCTGCTGGTGGGACGCGGCGCGGTGGTGGGCCACAGCCGCGTGGAGCGGCTCGACTGGCTGCTGCTGGTGGTGCCGGAGGTCTACGGCCCGCTGCCCGAGCGCGACCGCCACGCGGTGGCGCGCGCCGTGGGCGCGGTGAACCGCGCGCTGGCCGCGGTGGAAGTCGGCGTGCTGGCGATCGGCCCCGGCCGCTGGGGGACGCACATGCCCGCGCTCGGCGTGCCCGTCCGCTTTTCGGAAATCAGCCACGTCACGGCCATCTGCGAGCTGATGATGATGCACGAGTTCCTCACGCCGGACGTCTCGCTGGGGACGCATTTCTTCGGCGAGCTGGTGGAGATGAACATCCTCTACTTCGCGCTCTTCCCGGGCCGGGAGGGCAACCGGCTGAACCTGGAGGCCGTGATGAAAGCGCCGAACCGGCTGGCCGAACTCGCGCCGGACGCCGCGGCGCTGGGGAACGTCCTGCGCGTGGTGCGCGCGGACGACCTGAACCTCGACGGCGTGTGGCTGGTGGCCGACGGCGTCGAACGGACCGTCAACGTCAGCCTGTGCCCGCCGATGCTGCGCGGGTCCGTCGGCGTCTAGGCGCCGTCCGCAAAGTTTTTACGTTCTACGTAAAACGCGACCAAAGTTTTTACGTTCTACGTAAAACGGCGGGAAACTTTTTACGTGCTACGTAAAAACCGTCAGCCGGCGGCCTTGGAATCGTTCCACTCGTCGTCGGCGTCGTCGCCCTTGGCGACGACGGCCTTGCGGCCGCGGTTGAGGACCCAGCGCAGGGCGCCGAAGACCAGGCCCGGGAGCACGAGGCCGACCATCATCAGATGGAGGAAGCCGAAGTGGTAGGTCATGGCGGGCTGGCCGCGGTAGAGGTTCCAGAAGATCAGCAGGCAGCAGATCCACACGGTCAGGAAGTTGGGCAGGCCGTCGCCGGAGTGCATCCAGTGCAACCCGGGGGTGCGCAGCTTGGTGAGCGGGTAGAAGATGTTGGAGCCCATGTGGCCGAGCTGGTCTTCGACGACGTGCACGCCGTAGCAGGCGGCGATGGTGACGAAGCTCTGCCAGGCGGGGGTCCACCCGGACGCCAGCCAGACGCCCGCGCCGACGAGCGCGCCGAGCATGGCGCCGACGGTCAGCGAGTGCGACCACTCGCGGTGCCACGGCAGGAATTCGAGGTCGAGGTCGCCGTTTTCCATGGGCTTGAGGCCGATGGTCGGGCCGTCGAAGATGTCCACCTTCATGCCGGCGTCGTAGGTCTGGATGACCTTGGCCTTGAGCTTGGCGCGGGCGACGGTGGGGTAGCGGTTTTCGGTGCCTTCGACGGGCACCTGGCCGGTGTTGACGACGGGGCCGAACTTGACGAGGACTTCGAGCTTCTCGTTGTCGATCTTGACGGAATACTGCTGCCAGAAGTCGGCGCCGAGACGGACGGAGACGAGCTTGACGCGGACGTAGCGCTTCTCGTCCACGGCCAGGGCGACGGCGCGGGCGTATTCGTCGGCGACGTACTGCGGGTCGGGGTTCTTCGGGTCGGGGGTGATGTAGACGTCGTGCTCGTAGAAGAAGCGGTAGAACTTGAAGTCGAGGGTGTCGGGCAGGATGCCGCAGGCGCCGCCGAGGACGAAGAAGAGCGGGTTGCCGTTGAGCGCCGCGTCGATGGCCCAGGGGCCGAAGGAGGCGACCGCCACGCCGGACATGAAATGGGAAAAGCCTTTCATTTGCTTGCTCCTTTCGGGGTCAGGTGAGGCCGAGCCAGCCGGTGATGGTTTCGCCGAAGCCGGACATGTTGCAGGCGATGGGCAGCAGCAGGATGCCCAGGCAGTTGAGGCGCCGCGAACCGAAGAGCACGGGCAGCAGGCCGATGCCCGTCGCCACGGTCGCGATGAACATGCCCACCCAGCCGGTGACGGCGTAGACCATGACGACGATGATCGCCAGCGCGAACGTCGAGACGTGGCGGTAGTTGAAGCGGTCGACGAACTTCAGCGTCAGCTTCGTGAGCGGTTCCATCATGAGGTAGGAGAGGCCGGCGGCGATGGCGATGCTGCCGAGGACGAGGAAGTAGTCGGCCACGCCCATCGGGGTGTAGAGGGCCTTGACCATCCAGGCGCCGCCGCCGCGGGTCAGGTTCAGCCCCGGCACGAACATCAGCATGAAGGCGCCGACGTAGTAGATGAACTTCGAGACGCCTTGGCCCATGATGAAAATGCGCTCGTCGCGCTGGGCGCACGCATGGCCGGCCAGCATGCCGCCCACGCCGCCGGTGACGACCGGGAAGTAGGCCGCGATGCCGCCGCCGAGGCCGCCGGACCACACCGAGCGCAGGATCACGTCGCCGTCGATGGCGAGGCTCTTGGCCGTTTTCTGCGGGGGGACGTCGGCCGCGGAGATCATGTTGAGCAGGCACCACGGGACCGCGAAGAGGCCCACGAACGCGGGCATGATGTTCTGGAAGGCGACTTCGTGGCTCACCGGCGAGCGGGTGAGGAGGATGAAGCCCAGCAGGCCCGCCAGCGCGAAGGTGGCCAGGCCCGCGAGGAGCGTCTTCCACGCGTCGTAGAACTTCGCCCAGCCGGCGGGGCCGCGGTTGCCGCCCTTGGGCCATTCGGACATCAGCATGAAGGTGATGATGACCCACAGCACCCAGTGCATGTGGCCCTTGAGCACCTGCTGCGAGACGGGCAGGTAGCGCGGGGCCAGCGGCGCCATGACGACCACGAGGAAGAACGCGCCGGCGAGGCCGCCGACGGCCGTGATCATCGTGCCTTCGAAGCCGCGGCCGGCCATCAGGTACTTCTGGCCGGGCAGCACGGTGAACATGGCGGATTCGTCCGGCGTGCCCAGCAGCACGGCCGGGATCGTGTTGAGCATGGACCAGCCGACGACCATGGCGGTGAAGGCGGGCAGGTAGACGTCCACGGGGATGGCGTGGGTCGTGCCTTCGAGCGCCAGGATGCCCAGCACCAGCGCGCCCATCACGTTGTAGATGTGCAGGCCGGGCAGGCAGGCCAGCACGCTCGCCACCACCGTGCCGGCGAGGGTCGACAGCAGAACGATCCAGAATGGGGACATGGGGTCGCCTTCCTTTCGGTTACGGAATCACCATGGCGGAATGGCCGGACGCCGCCGTGATCTGCAGTTTGCCTTCGTATTCCTTCACTTCGCCGGCGGCGGCGACCTGCACGCCCTCGCCGAGGGCGTTGAGCACCTCGGCCGGAATGATCGATTCCCACAGGACCAGGTCGATCGTGCCGGTGTCGTCGGTCAGCGCGTAGGCCACGCCGCCGCGCAGGGCGCGCGGCGCGCCGAGCGTGCCTTTGACCACGCGGGCCTGGCCGAGATCCGCGGCGGTGATGGCGGACACGGGCACCGCCTGGGAGACGTCCACCGCGGGGGCCGAGGCCGGCGTATCGTCCACCAGTTTCACCTTGTAGCCGCTGTTCACCTTGAGCTGGGGCTTGTCGCGATAGACTTCGACCACGCCTTCCATTTCGAAGAGCGTGCCCGGGGTGGGCTTGACGGCGATCACGTCGTTCACGTTGGACCAGTAGGTCGCGCGCAGGGAGGCGGCGCCGTCGCGCAGGACGACCGCGAAAGGCTGCTTGGTGCCTTCCTGCGGAGCCTTGACCGATTCCACGCGGCCGCGCACGCGGACCGTCTGGCCGGCTTGCGCGGCGGTGACGGCGGAAACGGACAGGCTGGTGGAGGCCACCGAGCGGCCGCGGGAGAAATCGCGCGGCGCGGGAGCGGGGGCGGGAGCCGCCTGCTGCCGGAAGGTCGCGGCGGCTTTTTGGGCGGGCGTGGCGTAGGCGTCCGCGGCGGGCGGACCGTCGAGGATTTCCAGATCCTGGCCGGACGCCAGCTTGAGCTGCAGCTTGTCCTGGTAGGCCGCGACGGACACGCGCGCGCGGACGTAGGCGCCGACGAGCACGTCCTTGTTCGCGATCTGGTCGTATTCCGCCTGCCAGAAGTTGAGCGTCTGCTCGCCGGACGCGTCCAGCAGCTTCAGCGCGTAGGGGCGCTTGGTGTTCGCCGGCGGCGGGAACAGGTCCATGACCTTGCCTTCGACCGTGATCGAGGAGCCCTTCAGGTCCGTGGTGACGTCCGCCAGGCGCATGGCCGCCGCGGGGGCGCGGACCAGTTGGAATTCGTCCACGCTCAGCAGGCGCATGGAGGAGCGGTCGTCGGAAATGTTCAATCCGCCCGCGAAGCTGATCTGGTCGCCGGCCTTCGGCACGAGATTGCGCTCGACCATTTCCTGGGCCTGCTTTTGGCTGATGAAAACCATGATCGTGCCGGTGCCGTCGGAGAAGTTGAAGCCCATGCCGCCGCCGGTCCGGAACGTGCGCGCGTCGCTTTCGGCCACGCCTTCCACGCGGATCTGGGCGAAATTCATCGTCGGCTTGACGTCCGCGAGCTTGACGACGGGGATGTCGCGGTACTTGGCCATGAGGAAGAGGAGGAACAGGCCGACGGTCGCCAGCAGGACGGCCGCCCAGCGGATGGCCACCAGGCTCATGCGCTTTTCGACCTTGGCGCCGCAATACGGGCATTTGGTCACGGCGCCGACGAACCGGCCGCAACTGGCGCAGTTCATCTCGCTGGATTGGGTTTCGTGTCCGGGCAAGGCCTCTTTGTTCACCGTCATGCTCGCATCTCCTGTTGAAGAATTCCGCCGCGGGCGCGGTTTGAATCGCAGTTGGGACACTATACCGGCGCAACGGCCGGGGCACAACGGCCAAAACCGGGGGGCTTCCGATTTCCGGTGGAACGCTTTTCCGTTTTCGTTCGCGCCGGGCGGGCGCGTCGGAAAAATTTATTCTCCGCCGCGGCGGCGGCTTCATGGTACGGTGCTTGCGATGAATGCCCCATCCGCATCCAATCCGTTGCGCGTGTTGTTCGTCAACCGCATGGCCTGCCTCGAACGGGGCGGGGGCGAGACGTTCGATCTGGAGATTTCCCGCCATTTGGCCAAAGCCGGCGCGCAGGTGAGTTATTTGTGCGGCGCGCCGCTGCTGCGGCCGGCGCCGTTGCCGGTCGCCGGCGCCCGGACGTTGCGCACGCCGTGGTTGCGGCGCTTCCCGTGGGACAAGGTCAAGGGCGGCTGGCGCGTGCGGCAGCTGGAATTCGAGATGTTCGAGTGGCGCGCGGCGCGTTGGATCGCGGCGCATGCCGGCGAATTCGACGTGGTCCAGGTCTGCGAACTGCCCAATCTGGTCCACTGGCTCAAGCAACGCGGCGTGAAAACGCCCGTCGTCATGCGCCTGACCGCGCCGAACTACTACGATCCGCGCGGCGGCGTGCCGCAGGCGGACGCGCTGATCGCCAGCGGCACCAGCATCCAGAAGCTGCGCGAGCGCGGCCACGCCGCGGTGGTGGACGTGCCCAATGCGGTGGATGCGGACCTGTTCCGGCCGCAACCCTCGGATTTCCGGCGGCGGCACGGCATCGGCCGCGACGAATTCGTGGCCTTGTACGTCGCGCGGTTCCAGGCGTTCAAGAACCACGCGGTGCTGCTGGACGCGTTCGCCCGGTTCGTCCGGGAGCATTCCGCCGCGCGCTTGGTACTGGTCGGCAGCGGGCCCTTGCGGGATGCGTGCGAACGGCAGGCGGCGGATCTCGGCGTCGCGGAAAAGGTGCTGTTTCTCGGCGAAACGCCGTACAGCGACCTGCCCGGGGTCTATGCGGCGGCCGACGCGAAGGTGATCTCCAGCGACTACGAGTCGTTCTGCTTCGCCGCGCTCGAGGCGATGTCCGCGGGCTTGCCGGTGCTGACGACCGATTGCGCCTGGGTGCCGCGCCTGGTGGCCGACGGCGCCGGCATGGTGGTGCCCGTCGGCGACGCCGCGGCGCTCGCCGCCGGGCTGAAAAAGTTGGCGGACCATCCGGCCTTGCGCCGGCGCATGGGCGCCACCGGCCGCCAGCAGATCCTGGAACGCCACACCTGGCCGGCCAGCGCGGAGAAACTCCGGCAGCTTTATTGCGGCTTGGCCTGAACGGGCCGGCAGATGAACGTGGCCTGGTCGCCGGCGCCCAGCGCATTCAGCCATTTCGACCAACGGGCGTAATCCCGCAATTGCCGTTTCGTGAACCGGGTTTGCCGGGGATCGTGGCCGTAGGATTCCCTGGAATTATGGAAGACGTTCCGCCGGTATTCCTCGCTGCCCCAGAACTGCATCTTGTCCGAGTCGTGGATGGTTTTCTCCACGCGCAAGCCGACTTGTTCCGCCAAGCGCCGGAAACTGTCCTGCGTGAAGAGGTTCAGGTGGCGGGGGGCGTCCCACTGGACCCAGTCGGGACCGTAGCGGAAAAAGGCGAAGGAATCCGCCAGCGGGATGCGCACGACGACGCAACCGCCCGGATCCAGAAGCGTTGCGGAACGGCCCAGGACTTCGCGCGGATTGGGCACGTGTTCGAAGGAATGGTTGAACAGGACCGCGTGGTAAGTGCCTTGTTCCGCCAGCAAGTCGCGCCGGCGCAACTGCACGCCCTCGGGCGTTTGCGAATCCGCCGGCAGAAAGGGGTCGATCCCCATACATTCCAGTCCGGAGACTTGCAGGATGCGGAGCAGATTGCCGGCGCCGCAACCGACGTCCAGCACCCGATTTCCCAGGCGCAAGCCGGTTTGACCGAGCCAGTAGGCGTAGTAGGGCGGTTTCAGGCGGTTCAGCGCCCGGCCGAGAAGACCGCCGCCGCCCAGCAGGCCGGCGGTGCGCGTCCGATAAAGCCACTTGCGCCAACGCGGAATGGCGCGCGCATGGAAGGAGTAGTAGCCCTTCGCGTAGTAGGAGCCCAGATCGGCCGGCGGGGCGACCAGATGCAGATGGCCGCACGCGGCGCACTGCACGTAGTCGAAGGATTCCAGCGTCCCGCTCATTTTTTCCCGGGCCGCGAGGATGCGGTTGCCGACGGCGTTGCCGCAGACGAAGCAGGCCGGAGTCGGGGAGATGTCAGCGGTGGAAGGCATAGGCGTGGGCACTGCGCAGGAACTCCGCGGTTTTCCAGATCAAGGAACGCGAGGCGGGGGGCGGGAACAACGGGCCGAAGGCGCTGCGGGCGCCGCCGGGCCAATACACGCCGCGCAGGCGGTTGGCGACGTTTTCCCCGTGGAGGGTCTGGCACCACATGGGGCGGGTCCAGTCGAAAACCACGGGGGCGACGTCGGCCACGTAGCGATGGTCGGCGCCCAGCACCGTACGCTCGGTCCCCGGCGCCGACACGTAACTGGAGAAGGGATTATAGCGGTACCGCTGGAGGTAGAAATTCCCGTCGCGCACGCAGCAGCCCAGCGGGAAGCTGACATAGAACCCGCGCTGCAGGTCCTGCCGCGGGGCGAGGATCTCCGCCAGCCGCCGGACCCGTTCGGTCAGCCGTGGATGGATGGCGTCGTCGTTGTCCAGCCGCGTGGTGATACGCAGGCGGCCGGGAGCCTCGCGCCGCCGGATCTCCGGCAGCACGGTTTCTTCGGTGAATTGGTCGCAATACACGGGTTGCAGAAATGGCCGGGCGGCGGCCAACGCGGCCAGGCGGCCGCGGAAGGCCTCCGGCGTGGCTTCGTCCATGAACACCAGCCACTGGAAGTCCCGGACGGTTTGGCGGGCGACGGAGGCGAGGCAAACCCGTTCGAACAGGTCGAACCGCCGGGCCAGCCAGCCCGGATCGAGCCCCGGCCGCGCCGGCTGTTGCCCCGGCGGCAGATCGAACCGCAACGGCACGTTGAAGCGGGTCAGGATGAAATGCCCAAAGGTGTTCACGCTGGGCGCATCGTGCCAGCGCGCCCGGCCCCTTACAAGGCGATTTCCGGCGCCGGCCGACGAAAACGATTCCGCTGGGCGCCGCCCTTTGCTAACATGCCGGAATAGGAATGGAAACCGGCGCGCTCCGTCCGCAGCGCCGGCGAAGGCGCAGCCCCGGACCCGAGAGAGAGGCCCTATGAAGTTCAACCAAGTCTATGAAACGGTCGGCCATCTGCCTTGTACCGAAGAGGCCCAATGCCGCGTGCTGTACGATTGGATCCTGGAAGCCCGGCCCAGGGAATGCCTGGAACTGGGATTCCTGTACGGCAAGACGTCCTGCGTCATCGCCGCCGCGCTGCACGAACTCGGGACCGGCCATCTGACGTCGATCGACATGGAAGCCGTGCGCAACCACAAGGGCAATCCCAACATCCTGGACAATCTGGGCAAAACCGGCCTGCAGGCCTATGCGACGCCGGTGTTCTCGCGGATTTCCTACACGTGGGAACTGAAGAAACTCATCGAGCAGCACACGGTGGACGGACGGTGCCAACCGTTCCTGGATTTCATTTTCCTGGACGGCGCCCATCTGTGGGAGCCCGACGTCTGCGCGTTCTATCTGGCCATGAAATTGCTCAAGCCGGGCGGGTGGTTCCTGTTCGACGACTACATGTTTTCCATCGAGAAATCCGATTGGTGGAGCCGCGCGCCTGAAATGCAGGACAAGCCGGCCGACTACCGGAAGGAATCGCAGGTGGAACGGCTGGTCACGCTCGTCGTTTCCCAGCACCCCGACGTGGAATCGGTGGTGATCCGGGACAACTGGGCCTGGGCCCGCAAGAAAACGGATGCCGCGGTGCCGGCCGGGCCCGCCGTGACCCACCTGACGAAGACCATTGCCTGGCGATGGTTGCTGAACAAGCTGCTGCCGGCCAGGCGGTAGGGCGACTCGACGGCGGCGGCGCGCCGGCGGAAACGATCGCGGACGGGTGAATCCAATGAAAACCGAACCCTATCAGGCGTATTTCTACGACAAACGCTTCGCGCAAACCGCCGACGCCGCGCGCCGGATATTGGATCTGGTGTTGCCGCGGATTCCGCCGGTTCGGTCCGCCGTGGACGTGGGCTGCGGCGTCGGCGCATGGCTGTCCGTCCTGCGGGAACGGGGCGTGGCGGACGTCGCCGGGGTCGACGGCGCATGGATCGATGAAAAGCTGCTGAAAATTCCCGCGGACAAATTCCGGCGGGCCGACCTGTCCGGCCCGTTGAACCTGAAGCGGAGATTCGACTTGGCGATCAGTCTGGAAGTGGCCGAGCACCTGCCGCCGGAGCGCGCGGACGGGTTCGTCGGCGAATTGACCGGGGCGGCCGATTTCGTCCTCTTCTCGGCGGCGATTCCGTTCCAGGGCGGTTACGGCCACGTCAACGAGCGGTGGCAGTCCCATTGGGCGGAGATGTTCGCGCGTCGCGGGTTCGCCGTGCGCGATTGGATCCGGCCGCGGCTGTGGACGGATCGATCGGTTCCGGTCTGGTATCGGGAAAACCTCCTGCTGCTCGTGGCCGAACGCCGCTTGGGGGAATTGGCCCCGGCTCCGGACGGCACGGCGGATGCCGTCCTGCCGCTGGATCTGGTCCATCCCGAAGCTTATCTGTCCAAGGTCGATCCCGACTCCTTGGGGCTCGGATTGGCCGTGTTGCGGCGCGCCTGGAAGAAACGCCGGGGCCAGTAGGGATGGGCCGGCGGCTGGAACAATTCAGGATCCGGGCCAACCGCTGGGTGCGGCGCCGGACGGCGTGGGCCGGGATGCGACGGGTGGATGGGCGGCCGTTGCCGGAATGGCGCCCGGACGAGGTCTGGATGATCGTGGTCTGCCGCAACGAAGCGCTGCGGTTGCCGTTCATGCTGAAATACCATTTCGAGCTCGGCGTGTCGCGGGTGCTGCTGGTGGACAACGATTCGACGGACGGCACGCGGGATCTCGCCGCCGCCGATCCGCGCATCCACGTGTGGTCGTCGAAGGAGCGTTACAAGGGGCCGTTGTATTGGCAGGAGCCCTTGCTGCGCCGTTTTGCGGTCGGGCGCTGGTGCCTGGTGCTGGATGCGGACGAATTGTTCGTCTATCCGCAGATGGATCGAATGCCGCTGCCCGGCCTGGCCGCCGCGCTGGAAGCGGAAGGCGCCGCGGCGCTGCCCTGCCTGTTCCTCGAGATGTTCTCGCGCGAGCCCATCGGCCAGGTCGGCTATCGGCCCGGCGACGATCTGCGAACCGCCGCGCCGTGGTTCGACGCGGAGGGCTACGTCCGCAAGAAATACCGTCGCGTTTTCGATGGGCCGGCGCCGGAAACCATCTTCATGGGCGGCACGCGCGGGCGGATGTTCAACGCCGAATTCGGTTGTTCCAAGTATCCGTTTTTCAAGTATGCGCCCGATCTGTTTCTGCGGCGCGGACTCCATACGATCGAGGGTGCCCCGATCGCGGCGGCCCAAGGGGCCGTCCTGCATTTCAAGTACCTCCAGGACTTCAAGGAAAAGGCGTTCCGGGAAGCGGCGCGGGGGGTGTATTGGAACGCCTCGGCGGAATACAAGGCCTATGCCGAACGTTTCCGGCGCGAGGGCGATTTCTCCCTGTGGCATCCCGGCGCGAAACGCTTGGAAGGCTGGCGGCAACTGGCCGACCTCGGACTCGTGCATGGCAGTCCGGCATGGGCGGCCGCGGCGGAATCCAAACGGGGGGGCGCATGAGCCTGTGGGGCTTCCGGTTCCTGCTGTGGTACATCTGCGTGCTGTTCGTGCAGCCCCAGAACCGGTTCACGTTCCTGTGGCCGCTGCACATCGCGGACATTTCGTTCATCGCGGCCGTGGGGCTGCACGCGTTGGCTTGCCTGGACGGGCGGCGGACCCTCATCCGCTTGGGGCCGGGCACCGTGACGGCGCTGATCCTCCTGTTCTTCGCCATGCTTTCGCAGCAATTCGGCGTCTACCAGATATCGCCGGCGTGGAACACCTATCTGGACCTCATCGTGAAAAACGCGCTCGTGCTGATTCTGGTGGAGGCGATGGCCACCTCCGTCGAACGGGTCTGGGCGGTGCAGATGACGATGCTGTTTTCCACGCTGTGGTGGGTCAAGGGCGGGTTGCGCCTGTCGGCGCTGGGCGCAACCTATTCCGGCGACCGGTTGATGGGCGTGGCGGTTTCCATGATCGAGAATCCGAACGGATTCGCCTACATGATGTGCGTGTTTCTGCCGCTCTATCTCTACGCCTTCCAACAGGCGACGAAGAAGTGGGTCAAGTGGTCGTTTCTGGCCTGCGCCCTGGCGGCGGTCTGGATCGTGTTCGAGACGGGCAGCCGCACCGGTCTGGTGACGCTGATCGCGATCGGCATATTCCTGCTGCCGTTTTACGGAAAAAACCATTTCAAGGCCCTGCTGATCATCGCGGCGACCTTGTACCTGCTGTTTCCGCTGACCGGGGCCAAGAACCGGGAGCGCTTCCGCACGATTCCGGCCTCGATCGCGGCGTTTTTCGATCCCACCGAAAGGGAGCAGGCGAAGGCCCGGACCCAGGACGAAAAGAGCGCCGACGAACGGCAGGCCAAGAACCGGGACACGTGGGCGCTGATCAAGGCCTATCCCGCCTTCGGCGTCGGGATCAATCCGGATTCGACGAAATACGTCGAGCGGTTTCCCATGGCCAGCGGCCAGGTGCATTGCGAAATCCTGATGGCGGGCCGGCAGATGGGGCTCATCGGCATGGGGCTGTATCTGGGTTTCGTCGGCATCGTGTTCTTCGGAGGCATGTGGATCCGGCGGCACGCCGCGCATTGGCCGGCCGTGCGGGATCTCGGCTGGACCTTCCAGGTGCAGGCGGTGGCGATCGCCGTCGGCGGGGCGTTCAGCCCCTTGCCCTGGCACGCGCCGATGATGATCCTGGTCGGTTCCGCATCGGCGCTGGTCCACGTCCTGAAGGAAGAGCAGGCGGCGAAAATGGAACGCCTGGCGGGGTATTGACGCCATGCTTTTCAATTCCTACGAATTCCTGTTCCTGCTGCTGCCGGTCGTCCTGGCCGGCTACTACCTGTTCCTGCCGGCACGGTGGCGGCAGGGCTGGCTGGCGCTGGCCAGCTACGTGTTCTACGGCTGGTGGGACTTTCGTTTTTGCGGCTTGCTGTTGCTGACGACGACGATCGACTACGTGGTGGGCGGCCGGATCGCGGCCGCCCGGTCGCCGGCCGCGAAAAAGCGCTGGCTGCTGGCGTCGGTCTGCAGCGATTTGTCCATCTTGGGTTTCTTCAAGTATTACGATCTCGGCGCGGAGACGGCCAACGCCCTGGCCCAGGCGCTGGGCGCCGGTGCCGGGCCGTTGCCGCTGCTGCACCTGGTCCTGCCGGTCGGCATCTCGTTCTACACGTTCCAGGCGATGAGCTATTCGATCGACATCTATCGCGACCAGGCGCGGCCGGCGCGGTCGTTCGTCGATTTCGCCTGCTACGTCTCGCTCTTTCCCCAGCTGGTGGCCGGTCCGATCGTGCGGTATCGCGAGCTCGATCAACAACTGCGCGAACGCACCCACACCTGGGCCAAGGCCGGGGCCGGCCTCGCGTTGTTCGTGCTGGGCTTGGCCAAAAAAGTTTTGCTGGCGGACGCCGTGGCGCCGATGGCCGCGTGGGGCTTCGCGCAGGAGTCCATCGGGCTGGCGGGGGCCTGGAGCAGCTTGGTGGCCTATACTCTCCAGATCTACTTCGATTTCAGCGGCTATTCGGACATGGCGGTGGGATTGGGCCTGCTGCTGGGTTTCCAGTTCCCGCAGAACTTCAACTCGCCCTACAAGTCCGCGTCGATCACGGAATTCTGGCGCCGGTGGCATATCTCGCTGTCGTCTTGGCTACGGGACTACTTGTACGTGCCGCTGGGCGGCAACCGGCGCGGGCCGGCGCGGACCTACGTCAACCTGTTCCTGACGATGCTGCTGGGCGGCTTGTGGCACGGCGCGAACTGGACGTTCATGCTGTGGGGGGCCTATCACGGGCTGCTGCTGGCGCTGGAGCGGTTGCTGGGCAAGCGCGGATTGGCGGGATCGTTGCCGCGGCCGCTGCAGATGGCGTTCACCTTCGTGCTGGTGATGTTCGGCTGGGTGTTTTTCCGCGCGCCGACGCTGGCCGAGGCGGGGCGGATGTTCGCGGGACTGGCGGGGTTCAACGGTTGGGGCACGGCTTGGCCGATCGCGGGTTCCGGCGCCATGAATTGGGGCGTGTTGGCGCTGGGGCTGGGCCTGACGTTCGGCGCCCGGAACACGTGGGAAATCCGCTGGCGGCCGAGCCTTTGGCTGGCGGCGGCCTTGTTGGCGCTGTGCGCGCTGTGCGTGGCGACGTTCCTGGTCAACACCAGTTCGCCGTTCCTGTATTTCCAATTTTGAGGAGCCATGGACGAACGCGAAAACCATCCGGAAATGCTGGAAACGTTCGTTGCCGGGCGTCCCGGCCGCGTGCGGGCCTGGGGCGGCCTTTGGCTGGCGGCCGGACTGCTGTTGCTCGTCGGCGACTGGGCGGCGCGGTTCGGCATGTTCCGCTGGCAGGACGTCTGGCGGCCGCCATCCGGGCCGGTCGCGGCCGCGGCGGTTCCCGCGGCGTCCCGTGCCCGGACGCTGCCTGCGCAGACCGGCGCCGGCTTGACGCAGATGTTGCCGTTTCCCGGCATGGCCGCCCGGTATGCGGAATTCCATCCCGAAACCCTCCAGCCGCGCGATGCCTGGGGCTACTTCAACGCCTCGACGCCGGAAGAAGGATACTGCCCGGTCCTGATGGTCGGCGACAGTTTCATGGTCTCGCTGGGCACGCAGACCGTCGCCCAGGCGCTGGCCGCGGCCGGCGCCGTCCGCGTCTACAACCATGCCCGGCCAGGCTCCGGTCCTTTCCTGGAATTGCGCCGGTTCATCGCTTCCGATCGGTTCGATCCGCCGCCGCAAGTCGTGGTGTGGAATCTCACGGCGCGGGAATTGGGGGCACCGCTGTTCCGGCGGCAGGCGGTGGCGGCGTGGTTCGATCGGTCCATGGCGACGGAAGCCGCGCCGGGCGCCAAGCCCTCCGGAATCTTGTGGGACCATCTGGCGCCCTCCGCGTTGCGGAGCGCCTGGCCCAACACCTCGCTGGCGGCCTATTTCAGCCGGAAAGCCTGGCGGCAGATCAAACTGTTGGCCTTCCGGGAATGGCCGGCCGACGTGCTGGGCGCGGAGGATCCCCGGTTCGGGCCGATGCTGTTCTACGGGGAAAACCTGCGCGTGCTGCCGCTGTTGTCGCCGGAAACGGATGCCCCGGCCGTCGTGCGGACCGTGGCGCAAGTGGCCCGGGGGTTGCGGGACCGGGGCATGGCGTTGGTCGTGCTGCTGGTGCCCGAGAAAGAGCAGGTCCACGTGCAGGCGTTTTCGCCGGAACGGCGCCGGGCGTTGGCGGGCAGCGTGGAGCTGCTGGGAGCCATCGCGTCGGGCTTGGCGGCGGAAGGCGTGCCCGCCGTGGATTTGATGCCGGTTTTCCGGGAGGCGACGGCGGCCGGCCGGCGCCTGTATTGGCGGGACGACACGCATTGGAACGACGCGGGCATCCAACTGGCCGCGGAAGAACTCTGGCGCAAAGTGGAGCCGTTGCTGAAATGAGCCTGCCGCGCGTCGCCCATCTGGTGTTCGATCTCATCCGCGGCGGCTCGGAAGGCCAGTGCGCGCGCGTCGCCATGGGCTTGGCGCGGCGGGGAAGCGTCCAGCGCGTGGCGGTTTTCCATCGCCGCGGATTTTTCCTGGAAGCCGTCGAAGCGGCGTGCGGCCCGGTGCGCGAAGTGGCGATTCGTCGTCTGGCGCGGCCGGGGACCGTGCGGGAAATCGTCCGGCTGGCGCGGTGGCTGCGGCAGGAACGGATCGACGTTTTGCACGCGTGGGATGCCGATGCCGCGATTTTCGGCCAGTTTGCCGCGGGGTTGGCCGGAGTCCGGTTCCTGACCAGCCGGCGCGACCTGGGCCAGATCTATCCGCGCTGGAAGCAGGCGTTGCTGCGCCGGGCCGACCGGCGCGCGATCCGCGTGGTGGCCAATGCGGAAGCCGTCCGCGACCATTTCGCGGCGCGAGGATTGCCGGCGGACCAGATCGTCGTGCTGCCCAACCTGGTGGACCTGGAAGAACGCGACCGGTTGGCGGTCGCGCCGTTCGCGCGGGCGCAGGAATTGCCTGCCGGCCGGCGGTTGGTCGTCGTGAATCGCCTGGACCCGGAAAAAAACGTGGGCTTGCTGATCGCCGCCCTCCCGTTGGTCCGCAACGAATTTCCCGATGCCGTGCTGGTCGTTGCCGGTGCCGGCCGGGACATGCCGGCGCTGCGCGCGCAAGCCGCGGCCCTCGGCATGGCTGCGGCCGTTTGTTTTCTCGGGGAAATCCACGACGTGCCGGCGTTGCTGCCGCTTTGCGAAATCGGCGCACTGGTGCCGATCCGCAACGAGGGGCTCTCCAACACGATCCTGGAATACATGGCCGCGGGGTTGCCGGTGCTGGCGACGGATTGCGGGGGCAATCGCGAACTGGTGCGGGACGGCGCGACGGGCCGGCTGGTACCGGCCACGGCCGACGCGGCAACCGTGGCCCGCGCCTGGATCGCGCTGTTGCGGGATCCGGAAGGGGCGGCGGCCATGGGCCAAAACGGACGCGAGCAAGTGGAACGAAACCATGCGCGTGAGCCCGTGCTGGACCGCTTTGCCGACCTGTATGCGCGGGCGGCGGCTAAACGGGCGGCGGGGCCGTAACCGTTTCGCGGGCCAAGGCTTCCGCCGCCTTTTGCATGGCGGTCTCGGCCTCGGCCAGCGTCCCTTCGTTCGGGATCCGGATCACGGGCACGCCGCGGCGGGCGAGCGCGGCTTCCATCCGTTCGGCCACGGCCTGCAACCGTTCCATTTTGCGGACGATTTCGGCGGGGTCCGGATGGTTGACGAACGGCGCGAATCCCCGCTGCCGCATCCGTTCGATGCAGCGGAGCGGATCGGCGGTCACGTGGAACACGCGCGCCGGCGCCGGCAGGGCGTTCGCATAGGCCGCGATTTCATTCGCGAGGTCCGCTCCCGGCCAGCGCCCCCACAGCGATGCGGCCCGGTGGCAGAAGCCCTCTTCCCAGACCAGGATTTCCCGCGCCTGCCGGTGGGCGGCAAACAGTTGGAAGCCCGCGAATTCGCGGAAGAGATACTGGAGAATGCGGTTGCGTTCCGCGGGGTGTTTTCCGCTCGCGGCCAGAATCCGCGCCAAGCTGGCCAGCAGGGCGGGATGGTCCGCGCCGAACGCGCAACCCGCCAAGACTTGTTCGCGGGGCCAGAAGGCGCCGCGTCCGAGGCGCCGGAACGCGGTGCGGAGCAGGAGCGCCTTGCCGCGGGATTTCCAGCCGCCGGCCTGGCGCGCGGCCCGCGCCAAGCCCAGGACCAAGGCGGCGTCGAAATCCAGCGCCCGCAGGTTTTGCCCCCGCAGCATGCGGATGAGGCGTTGCGCCAGCACGGATTTCCCGGAGCCCGGCAGGCCGATGAATTCCACGTGGCCGGGCGCGGGCGAAACGGCCGGGTGCGTTTCCGCGTTCATCGGTTCTGGCATCCAATTGGAGTAGACATATTCCGCACAACTGTGTTGAAGTATCCCACCTATGAAAATCCAAAAGCTGAAGCAAGCCTATTTTGGCGACGTGGCGACCCAGTACGACGCCAAGCGGGCCGGCTCCAAGTGGCAAGGGGAACAGGAAGCGGTCCGCGGGCTCCTGGGGCGTCTTCGCGAGACGCTGGGGGACTATTCGCTTTTGGACATTCCGGTCGGCACGGGCCGTTTCCTGGAATTCTATCGGGAATTCGGCGTGGCGGCGACGGGTCTGGACGTGTCCGGCGACATGCTGGCGGAAGCCGAAAAGAAGGCCTCCGCGCTGGCCTGTCCGATCCGGCTGGAACTCGGCAACGTCCTCGATCTGCGCGCCCGGGCCGGCGGTTTCGACGTGGCGCTGTGCATCCGGCTGGCCAACTGGTTGGATGCCGACTGCCTGGCCAAGGCCCTCGTGGAATTGAGCCGGACCGCCCGCCGTTTCGTCGTGTTCGGCGCGCGGGTTTATCCGGAGGCCGAACGGACCTGGCCGCGCGCGCTGGTCCAGGGACTGCGGGAACGGGTCCGGCGCCTGAAAGGCAACCAGATCGCCATCCACCGCGAAAAAACCGTCCAGGACGCCTTCGCCGCCGCCGGTCTGGCGGTGCGGGACGAACGGGAGATCGAGCGCGGCGCCGAAGGCAGCCGCTACGCCATCTATTGGCTGGAAAAAACGGCGCCCGGCAACCGCGCCGGCAAATAAGCGTTTTCAGGTCCCGCGCGAGAGCGGCGTGGCCGGTGGAGATGCGGCGCCGTCTTTGCGGAACCACCGGTCCTTCAGGTCGATGAATTTTTTCTCGAACAACTCGTAGCTCAACGCCGAAACCGCGATCGTTGCTCCCAGCATGCACACGTTGAGCACCTGCGGATGGAATTGTCCGCCGCCCGCGCGTTGGACCAGCCAGATGACGGGGAAATGATAGACGTAGAGCCCGTAGGAAATTTTTCCCAGGTATTGGAGCGGCGCGGGCGTGAACAGCGCCGGCAGGAAAGACTGGGTCTTGATGGCCTTCAAGATGCTGGCGAAAGCGAAATTGAGCAGCGAGTATCCCCAAACCAGTTTCCATTCCCCGCACATGAACGGGGGGTAGCCTAGCGCTTTCCAGCTGATTTGTTCGGCGAAAACGCCTTGCGCGGCCAGTCCCGCCAGCCCGGCGGCCAGCGCCAGCGGATACGCCGCTTTGCGCCACTGCGGTCCCGTGGCCAGGGCGGACAAACCGCCAACGGCAAAGGCGTCGAAATGGGAAAACGGCAAGCCGTAAACGGTCTGGGGGAGATAGAAGACCCAGCCGGACAAGCCGGTGTGGGCGCCGGCCCAGTAGGTGCCGAAACGGACCAGGGGGCCGACGAGCACGACGAACCAGAGGGCTCCGACCAACCGGTGGCGTGGCAGCAGCCAAATGAACAACGGCCAGACCAGATAAAACTGCTCTTCCACCGCCAGCGACCAGAAGTGGGACAGCAGCGGGGTTTCGCGGAAAGCGGCGGCGGCGTAGTAGAAATCGTACAGATAGGTGGCGGCCCACAGCCACTGTTTGCGGAAAAGAACGAGGGCCGGCTCTTGGCAGAATCCCCAGAGGCACGCGAGGCCGACAAGAATGCCGGCGGCAAGCAGGTACAGGTAGTAAAGCGGAACAATTCGGAGCATGCGCCGCCCATAGAAATTGACCATGTAGCGCCGGAAGGACATGTTCTTTTTGGTCTCGACCAAAATGGGCGTAAGGAGGAAGCCGGAGAGGACGAAAAAGGCCTGCACGCCGAGATAGCCGCCGTCGAAAACCTTCACGTGAAAGAGAAATACCGCCAGAAATGCATAGAATCGGAATGAATCGAGGGCCTTGATCATGGAGTTTCCTGGGCGGTGGCTGGCAGCGGCATGAAATGCGGGATTGCGGCCGATTGATTTTCCGCCAGGCGATAGAACCGGCGGTGCGGAAAAGCCTTGGCCAGGCAGGGGAGTTCCGCCGGAAGGTCGCGGGCATACAGAATGGTCGCTTGCAACAGCGGGTCGTTGTGGATGAACCCGGAGGAGTAGCCGAAGCCGGGATCGGGCAGCAGCACGAGGGCGGGGAGTTCCAGGTTCGCGGCCTGCGCGGCGCGATGGAGCGCGGGCGTGGCCTCTTCATAGGCGCCGGCGTAGCGGGGGACGACGTGGTGCGGCCAGTAGAAAAATCCGGCATACAGGAAGAACGCGGCGACCCAGGCGAGCAGCGGTCGGCAAGCGGCGGAGCGGCGGCAACCGGCGACCAGCGTGCGGGCGAGGATGAGGACCAGAAACGGCGCGGATGCGGCTGCGTAGCGGGCTTCCAGTTCGAAGCCGTAGTAGTGGAAAATGAAATAGGGCAGATACAGCAAGACGGCTGCCGCCAGGCAGATCCAATTGCCCCGTCGCACGGGCCGCCACAGCAAGGCCGGAGCCAGCAACGGCAAGGCGGCCGGCCAGCCCAGCAGCGCTTGGTTCAGGCGCAGCGCGGTCCAGAACGAGTGCTTCAGCGCGCGCGCGGCGGAGAAGCCGTCCGAAAACCCGATGGTATCGCGGATGATGGGCGTCTGGGATTGCGGGGCGGCGCCGGCCCAGTTGTAGCCGCTGGCCCAGAAGCTGCCGTAGAGGCTCTGGTTCCAGAAGAGCAGAAAGCCCAGCGGCAACGCCGCGCCGGCCAGCAGGCCGGCGAGGACCGGCACGAAGCGGAACGGCCGGGAGGGCCTTGAAAACCAGATGAAGCCCGCGATCAGGAGTCCCGCCAACGCCGCGTCGTGCGCGCGGGTCAGCACGCCCATGCCGCCGCAGAATCCGGCCGCCGCCGCGAATCCGAAAGCGGCGCCGGGGCTTTCCGCATCGGCGGTTCGGAGTCCGAACGCCCAGCATCCGGCCATCCACGTCAACAAGGTCAGGTGGGACATGAACGATCCGGCCAGCAGCAGCAGCAGGGGCGAAACGGCCAGCAGCGCGGCGGCGGCATGGGCGGTCGGTCGATCCAGGTGGCGGGCCGCGATGCGGTGCGCCGCGGCGAGGAACAGCGCGAACGCCAATGGCATCATGACGAGCCGCAACGGCCAAATCAACCAGAGGGCTTGGCCGGGAAAATACTTCGTGTGCCACAGGCCTTGGAGGCCGACGACGACGTTGTGCTGGAAAAACGCCGCCGCGCACGGCGGGGCCGGGGCCGCCAATCGGCCCGTCGCGAAAATCCGGGCCTGGAACCAATGGCTGGTCGCATCCGTGATATGGGGAACGTTGCCGAACAGGCCACTTTGCACGGCCCAGGCGCCGGTGAAGCCCGCCAAGCAGATGGTCGGGAGAACCAGATGATCCCACCGGGCCGGCAGGCGAGCCGTCCGTGCCCGCCAGATCCCCGCCACGAGGCCGGCGGCCAACAGCGACCAAGCCGCGGCCCATTGGGAATGGGCCAATTGAGTCGCAAATGCCGCGGACAGCCCGTCGGAATCGGCCATGCGTGCCGCCAACTGCACGCCGGGAAAGACGCCCAGCCATGACAAGGCCAGCAGGCCGAGGCCCCAGATTCCGGGCAGGGCCAGTGCTGCCGCGCGCGGTCGAAAGGGCGGTCGTTCGGAGTTCATCTGGCAAGCCGCGGGTTCACGGTGCGCACCATACTGGGGCCGCGCGGACGGAGCAACGGAAAACGACGGCCGGGCGGATGCAATATCGTTGCGCGGCAGGCGGTCCCGGGTTAATGTCTCGCGAATTTTGCATGAGACCGATCGGACAACTGGAAACCGAAGAGCAGGCGCGGACGTTCGCGGACTACCTGTTCATCCGCGGCGTCGAAACGCGGGTGGAGCCGGGGAAGGGCAGCGGCTGGACGCTTTGGGTGATCGACGAAGACCAGGTCGATGAAAGCCAGGCCCTGCTGTCGCGCTTCCGCAGCATGCCGGACGCCGAGGAATTCTACCAGGCGCCCCAATTGGCGGCGGCTCGCCGGCGGGATGCGGCCCAGGAATCCAAGCAAGAAGAGAAAATCCTCCGCCGGCCCGCGGCGTTTCCTTGGCGGATGCGCGGCGGCGGCCTGACGACGGCGCTGCTGGTGGCGTGCGTGGCCGTTGGGTTGGCAACTCAGTTGGGCCAGAATGCCGCGTGGACGGGCTGGTTGCTGATGTCGTTGGAGCGGGTGCAAGCCGGCCAGGCATGGCGGCTGTTCACGCCGGCGCTGCTGCATTTTTCGCTGTGGCACCTGCTGTTCAACCTGATGTGGCTGCAGGACTTGGGCACGGTGCTGGAGGCCAAGCTCGGCACGGCCCGGTTCGCGGCGGTCGTGGCGGTGGTGGCGCTGATTTCCAATTTCGCCCAATATCTGGCCGGCGGCGCCGGTTTCGGCGGGATGAGCGGGGTCATCTACGGCCTGTTCGGCTATCTCTGGGTCCGCGGCAAGCGGGATTTCGGCTTCGGCGTGATCCTGTCGCCGATGACGTCGGGCCTGCTGCTGGTCTTCTTGGCGCTGGGCATCTTCGGCCTGCTGGGACCGACGGCCAACGCCGCCCATTTCTCGGGTCTGGTCGCCGGCGGCGCGCTGGGAGGACTGGCGGGGCGCCAGCGGGGGAGCTAAACTCCTAGACTCCTGGACTCCTAACCTCCTATACTCCTTCCCCAATGAATCCCAAGCCCATCCTGATTCTCCCTTCCATCCTCTCCGCGCGGATGGGGCATCTGGCCGAGGACTGCCGCCGCGCCATGGACGCGGGGGCGGACGGATTGCACGTGGATATCATGGACGGGCATTTCGTGCCGAATCTGACGATGGGGCCGGATATCCTGCGCGCGGTGCGCGAAGCCGTGCCGCAAGCCTACCTGAACGTGCACCTGATGGTCATGCGTCCCGACCTCTACGCCCCGAAGTTCATCGAAGCCGGCGCGGACACGGTGCTGATCCACGCGGAGTCGCCCTGCGACCTGCGGGCGACCCTGGCGGCCATCCGCGCCGCCGGCAAGCGGGCGGGCCTGACGCTGAATCCCGAAACGCCGGTCGCGGCGCTGCACGGATTCGAAGACCTGCTGGACGAAGTGTTGATCATGACGGTGCATCCGGGCTTCGGCGGCCAGGCCTTCATCGAGGCCGGCGTGCCGAAGATCGCCGAAGTGGCCCGGCGGCTCCCGGCGGTGGATATTTCGGTGGACGGGGGCATCAACGCGGAAACCGGCGCGCGCTGCGCGGCGGCGGGCGCGAACGTGCTGCTGGCGGGTTCGTTCCTGTTCAAGGCCGCGGACATGCGCGACGCCATCGCCGGCATGCGCTGGCAGGTCGAATCGGCCCGGAAAGCCGGCGGCTGACCGCCGTTTCGGCACCTCCATTTTTCGCGAAGGAACCATGGCAACGAAATTCTACAGGGAAAACGACGACGGCGCGCCCGCGCGGCCCGCGCCGCCGGCCGCGGCCGGCCCGGCGCACGACTTGGCGCTCATCCGCAATTTCAGCATCATCGCGCACATCGACCACGGCAAGACGACGCTGTCCGACCGGCTGCTGGAGTTGACCGGCGCGGTGGCCAAGCGCGACCAGCGCGACCAGCTGCTGGACGACATGGACCTCGAGCGCGAGCGCGGCATCACGATCAAGGCCCATCCCGTCACCATGAAATACAAGGCGCGGGACGGGCAAACCTACGAATTCAATTTCATCGACACGCCCGGCCATGTGGATTTCTCCTACGAGGTGAGCCGCAGCCTGGCCGCGTGCGAGGGCGCGCTGCTGGTGGTGGACGCCACGCAGGGCGTGGAAGCCCAGACGGTGGCCCACGCGTTCCTCGCCGCCGCCAACCACGTCAAGATCATCCCCGTCCTGAACAAGACCGACATGCCGGCGGCCGATCCGGAGACGGTGGCGCGGCAGATCGAGGACATCTTCGCGATCGGGCGCGAGGAATGCTTCCACGTCAGCGCCAAGACGGGCGCCGGCGTGGCGGAGGTGCTCGAGGCGCTGGTGGCGCGCATCCCGCCGCCGCAATCCGCGCGGCCGGACGAGCTGCGCGCGCTGGTGTTCGATTCGGAATACGACACCTTCCGCGGCGGCATCATCTACGTGCGCATGTTCGACGGCGCCATCCGGCGCGGCGACCGCATCCGGATGATGGGGGCCGGCAAGGACTACGAAGTGCAGGAGGTCGGCCTGTTCAACCCCAAGCCGCAGCCGACGGACGCGCTGCAGGCGGGGCAGGTGGGCTATTTTTTGGCCAACATCAAGGCCACGGCGGAAATCCAGATCGGCGACACGGTGACGGCCGCGCGCAATCCCACGGAGCACCCGCTGCCGGGCTTCAAGGCCATGCACCCGATGGTGTTCACGGGGCTGTATCCCATCGACGCGGACGACTACGAGAAGCTGAAATACTCGCTGGAGAAGCTGGCGCTCAACGACAGCTCCTTCCAGTACCAGACCGAATCCAGCGTGGCGCTGGGCTTCGGGTTCCGCTGCGGCTTCCTCGGACTGCTGCACATGGAAATCGTGCAGGAACGCCTGCGCCGGGAGTACGACTGCGACATCATCGCGACCTATCCGGGCGTCGTGTACCGCGTGCGGATGAACGACGGCACCGTCAAGGAAGTGGACAATCCCGTCTTCCTGCCGGATCCCACCGAATTCGAGGCCATCGAGGAGCCCATCGTGAAGATGTTCCTGATCTGCATGGGCGAGCAGATCGGCGACATGATGAAGCTGGTGATGGACAAGCGCGGCGTGATCGACCGCACGGAAACCCTGGACCACAAGCGCGTGATGCTGACGTGCACCATGCCGCTCAACGAAATCCTGATCGACTTCCACGACCGCCTCAAGAGCCTTTCGCGCGGCTACGCCTCGATGGACTACGAGGAGGCCGGCTACCGCGAGGACGATCTCGTCAAGCTGGACATCCTCGTGCACGGCGACGTGGTCGAGGCGTTTTCCTGCATCGTGCACCGCGACAAGGCCGAGGCGCGCGGCCGGCAGATCTGCGAGGTGCTCGTGGACCTGATCCCGCCCGCGCAGTTCGCCATCGCCGTCCAGGCCGCGCTGGGGGCGAAGGTCATCGCGCGCACCACCGTGCGCCCGTACCGCAAGGACGTCACCGCCAAGTGCTACGGCGGCGACGTCTCCCGCAAGCGCAAGCTGCTCGAGAAGCAGAAGGAAGGCAAGAAGCGCATGAAGCAGTTCGGCAAGGTCGGCATCCCGCAGGAGGCGTTCATCGCCGTCCTGAAGACGAAGCACTGAGGTCCAGCCGGTGAATTTCATCGAAAAGCGGCGGCTCAAGAAGCTGGTCCACGGCGTCCGCCACCTGGCGCGCCACGCGCAGCGCATGCGCGAGGACGTCGCGCCGGCGGCGGATCTCGCCGCCGCGCAGGCGGCGGAAGCCGCGCTGGCCGGCGCTTGGCGCGCGCGTGCCTGGGACCGCCTGGAGGCCGCGTGCGAGGCCGCGGCCGCCGCGGCGGAACGGCTCCTGCCGCCGCGCCCGTTTCCCAAATGGCGCGAGAACGTCGAAGTGCTCGTCGTCGCCATCTCGCTGGCGATGGCGTGCCGGACCTATTTCGTCCAGCCGTTCAAGATCCCCACGGGCTCGATGCAGCCGACGCTCAACGGCGTGACCGCCTGGCCGCAGGAAGGCCGGCGGTGGTACGACGTCCCGCCGGCGAGCCTCGTGAACCTGGCGCTGTTCGGCGAGCGCTACGTCGAAGTCCGCGCGCGGAACTCCGGCCGGCTGGAATACGCCGGGAACATGAACGACCAGTACGTGCTGCGCATCGGCGCGGAGCTCTATCCGCTCTGGATCGCCATGAAGCCCGACAGCCCGTTCTTCAATCCCGATCCCGACAAGAGCATGAAGCTTCGCTTCAAACTCGGGGACCGCGTGGAAGCGGGCCAGCTCATCGCCTCCGGCCGCGTGCGGCAGGGCGACCACGTGTTCGTCAACAAGGTGGCCAACAACTTCGCGCGGCCCCAGCGCGGGCAGGTCGTCGTGTTCGACACCAACTACATCCCCGAGAAGGAACGGCTCGGCATCCGGCCCGATTCCTTCTACATCAAGCGCCTCGTGGGCTTGCCGGGCGAGACCGTGTCCATCCGCGACCGCCATCTGGTGGTGGACGGGCGGCCCGTGACGGAGCCGTTCCCGTTCCGGCGGCTGACGACGGATCCGCGCTACCGCGGCTACGTGCCGCGGCCCCATTCCCGGCTGCCGGAAGAAGGCGCCGAAATCCGCCTCGGCGACAAGCAGTTCCTGCCCTTCGGCGACAACACCTATTCGAGCCTCGACGGCCGCTACTTCGGCCCCGTGTCCGAACAGGCGCTCGTCGGCCCGTCGTTCTTCGTCTATTGGCCCTTGGGCCCGCACTGGGGCGTGGCGCGCTGAACGGGTGCCGGGGCCGCGAGCGATGATGCGCAGTTCGGCAGGACGGACCGGGTTGGCCGCGCTGGCGCTGGCGGCGCTGGTTTGGATTTCCTTCGGGGGAGCGCTGCGAAACGGATTCGTCGCGTTCGACGACGACGACTACGTGTACGCGAATCCGCAGGTCGCGCAGGGGCTCACGGTCGCGGGCGTCGGCTGGGCGTTTGCCGCGGGGCATGCCGCCAACTGGCATCCGCTGACGTGGCTGGCGCACATGGCGGACGTGGAACTGTTCGGCTTGAACCCGGCGGGACACCATTTCACCAGCCTGCTGCTGCACGCGGCCAACGCGATCCTCTTGTTTCTCGTGTTGCGCGGCCTGACGGGCCGGTTCTGGCCGGCGCTGTGGGCGGCGGCGCTGTGGGCCGTCCATCCGCTGCGGACGGAATCCGTCGTTTGGATCTCGGAGCGCAAGGACGTGCTGTCGACGTTTTTCGGCCTCTTGGCGCTGGGGGCCTATGGCCGCGCCGCGCCGCGGGGGCGGTTGGGCTGGACGGCGCCGTTCTTCGCGCTGAGCCTGATGGCCAAACCGACGTGGGTGACGTTGCCGTTCGTGCTGCTGTTGCTGGACGTCTGGCCGCTGGGCCGTCGGCCGGCCGAACCCTGGCGCAAACTGGCGGCGGAAAAAGGACCGCTGTTCCTGCTGGCGGCGCTGGCGTGCGTCGTCACGTTCTGGGTGCAGCGGGAGAGCGGCGCGGTGCAGTCCTTCGAACACTATGCGCCGGGCCAGCGTCTGGCCAACGCCGCGGTGGCGGTGGCGGATTATCTCCGCGCGGTGGTCTGGCCGTTCGGCCTGGCGGCGTTCTATCCGCATCCGGGAGGGAATCTGGCGCCCGGCGCGGTCGGCGGGGCGCTGGCGCTGCTGCTCGCGCTGACGGTGCTGGCCGTTGCCGGCGCGCGGCGCCGGCCCTGGGGGGCCGTTGGTTGGCTGTGGTTCCTGGGCACGCTGGTGCCGATGCTCGGACTGGTGCAGGTGGGCGGGGCGGCGCGGGCGGACCGCTACACCTATTTGCCGCAGATCGGGCTGATGGTGGCGCTGGCGTGGGGCGTGGATGCCGCCGTGGCCCGGCGCGGCGGCCGAACGAGCCTGGCGGCGCTGGCCGGCGCCCTGGTTCTCGGACTGGCGCTGCTGGCGCGAGGACAAACGGCGACCTGGCGCGACAGCGAAACGTTGTTCCGCCGCGCGCTGGCGACGACGGCAGGCAACGCGGTGGCCCACTACAATCTGGCCGGCTGCCTCTGGGCGGCGGGGCGGAAAGCGGAGGCGTTGGAGCATTTCGAAGCGGCCCTGGTTTTCAAGCCGGACCATCCCGACGTGTTGAACAACCTGGCGTGGGCGTTGGCCTCGGATCCGGCCGCCCCCCCGGAGCAGAAACGGCGGGCGCTTGAACTGGCGCGCCGCGCGGTTGAAATCGGTCCCGGGGCGGCGACGCTGGACACCTTGGCCGCGGCGCAAGCCGCGTGCGGCGATTTCGCGGCCGCGGCGGCGACCGCGCGCGCGGCGCTCGCGCAGGCCTCCGGCGCGGGCGAAACCGCACTGGCCGGAAACATCCGGAGGCGACTGGACGGCTACGAGGAGAAATCCGGAATGGACGCCGGAGGAAGGACGCCATGACCGCCCGCCGCAACCGCTGGCCCTTCTCCGCCCGCGCGGAAATCGGATTGGCCGCCGCGCTGTTTGCCGTCACGGTGGCGCTGTTCTGGCCCGCGACGGGTTTCGAGTTTCTCCACCTGGACGACACGCTCTACGTTCCCGGCAACCCGATGGTGGCCGGCGGATTGGGCTGGGCCGGGGCAAAACAGGCGTTCACGACGGTCTACGAGCAATGGTGGTTGCCGTTGCTGTGGCTTTCGTACATGGCCGACATCGAAGTGTTCGGACCGGGGCCGCACGGGCACCATCTGGTGAACGTCCTGCTGCATGCGGCCAACGCCGCGCTGCTGTTCTGGGCGCTGTTCCGGCTGACGGGATCCCGGTGGCGGAGCGCGTTCGTGGCGGCGCTGTTCGCGTGGCATCCGCTGCGCGTGGAATCCGTGGCATGGATCACGGAACGCAAAGACGTTCTCAGCGGATTGTTTTTCATGCTGGCGGTTTGGGTCTACGCCCGCCAGGTCCGGCGGCCGGCGCCGGCCGGGATCTGGCCCGTGACCGTCCTGATGTTGCTGGGCTTGATGTCGAAATCCATTCTGGTCGTTCTGCCGATCCTGCTGCTGTTGCTCGACTACTGGCCTTTGGGCCGCGCGGACGACTTCTGGGGCCGGGAGGCTTGGAACCGCTGGCGGCCTCTGCTCGCCGAAAAGATTCCGCTGTTCATCTTGTCGGGCGTATTCGTTCATCTGACGCTGGTTACCCATGGCGTCTCCGGCGGCGAGCCGGTGGCGGCCACGTGGATCGACCGGCTGGCGCACGTGGCCCCCAACTACGTGATCTATCTGCAAAAAACGTTCTGGCCGGCGGGCCTGACGATCCTCAATCCCACCGACGCGAGCACGCCGGGAGCCGTCCGCTTGGCGGCCCCCGTGGCGGTTCTTGTCTTGACCCTGCTGGCGTGGCGATTCCGGAAGGGGCGGCCGTATCTGCTCGTCGGCTGGACGTGGTTCCTGGTCGCGTTGCTGCCGGTCGTTCGCGGGATTCGCTTCGACGAACAATCGGCCTTTTCGGATCGCTACACCTATCTGTCCGGCATCGGGCTTGGCCTGGTCCTGGCCTGGGGTGCCGGGGAAATCCAGGCGCGCTGGCGCCGGTTGCGGGTCCCGGTGGCCGCCGCCTGCGGATTGGCCCTGGCGGCATGTCTGGCGCGCACGCCCCCGCAGCTGGCGTGGTGGCGGGATTCCCTGACCTTGTTTTCGCGCGCGGTGCGGTTGGCGCCGAATTCCGCCGCGGCGCACGTCACCTTGGGCAATGCGCTGTTCGACGCCGCGCGGCTCCGGGAGGCCGAGGTGCATCTCGGGGCGGCGACCCGGCTCCATCCGTGGAACGACCACTACCGGGCGAACTGGGGCTTGGTGCTGGCCCAGCTGGGTCGCGCCGAGGAGGCGCGGGAAGCGCTGGCGCCCGCGTGGCGGGAGCCCGACCCCATGCCGAAACTGGTCCACGGCGCCTATGGAATGGCGAGCTTGCATCTCGGCGACTACGACGAGGCGATCCGGCATCTCGAGCAGGCGCTCGAACCGGGTTCGGGCCGGCCGGGCTATCGCGTCGAACTGATCCGGGCGTTGTTCGAGTCCGGCGCGGAAGGGCCGGCGTTGGCGCAGGTGGCTTTGCTGGAAGGCTGGCCCGGCGGCCAAATCCGTTCGGCGGCGGATCTGTTTCCGTACTATCGCCAGCGGTGGCAGGAAGGCGCCCGGCTCTATGCCTGGGAATATTTCCGGCGGTTGGCCGAACGGGAGCCGGACAACGCGGCGCTGCTGAACGGCATCGCCGGATTGGTGGGGTCCACGCCGGAAACCGCGCGCGAATGGCTGGCGGCGGCGGACGCGCACGGCCCGGCGGAACTTGCCGCGGCGATCCGCCGGCACCTCCGCGCCGCCTCCGGAGCCGGCTCCGCCGCCCCCTGACGCGCGCCGGAAAGCGCCGGCCCCGGAAAACCCGCGTATTTCCGCGGGTAAAACGATAGTAAAAAAAACGTCAAAAAAAGTTGGGGCATGGAGCCCATTTCGTTATAAATGATGCCAAGTTGTGGAAGGACCTTTCTTCCGGGCGATTTAAAAAAAGAAAAACAAAACTCAAGGAGATCAGATAATGAAGAAATTGATCGTAGCTTTGGCCATCGCGGCGATCGCTTCCGTGGCGCAAGCCGAATTGCTCGCGACGTGGGGCACCTTCACCGGCGGCAATGCCTCGGTGCAGGCGGTGAACTCGTCGGCGGCGAATTACGCCCAGGTGTCGTGGAGCGGGCTGAGCCGCGGCGGCAATGCCATGGGCGTGCAGAGCACGGCGGCGGGCGGCTTCGTGGCCAACAACTGGACGGGCACGGGCTACTTCTACCTGACGGCCACCGTGGCCGGCGGCTACCAGATCGCGAATGCGGACATCCGCTACACGGTCAACGGCACCGCGACGGGCCCCGGCACGATGGCTTGGAGCCTGAACGGCACCACGCTGAACGCCGGCCATGCGATCACCACGACGGGTACGGCCTATACCGATACCATCGGCACGATCGCCGCGGGCGCGAACACCCTGTCCTTCGATCACGTCGGCACGCTGAACCAGTCCGGCACGGCGGCCTTCGCCTCGGGCGGCGGCATCCGTCTGCTCACCGCGGTGACGGTGAACGGCGACATCCAGAGCACGGCTCCGGTTCCGGAACCCGCGACGATGAGCCTGCTGGGCCTCGGCGCGCTGGCGATGGTCCTGCGCCGCAAGATGAGCAAGTAATCCTTTTCCAAGGATGAAACGAAGGGCGGCCGCCATGCGGCCGCTCTTTTTTTGTTCCGCTCGCAAAGGCCCAAACGGCGGCGGCGCTCGGCGAGCGCAGTTGCGGGGATGGCCGGGCCGATCGTTGGTCGGTGCGCCCGCCCGCCGCGCCGGGCCAGTTGCGGAACGCCCGGAGGCATGTTATACAAACGACATGCCATTGACGCGCTCCATGATCATCGTCGCTTGGGCGATTTGCGGGCTGGCGGGGCCGGCGGCGGCGCAGACCAACGGGATCTTCGCCGACTTCACGACTTCCATGGGCGCGTTCACGGTGCGGCTGGACGAGACGCGGGCGCCGCGCGCGGTGGCGAACTTCATCGGGTTGGCCACGGGCGAGCGGTCCTGGTTGGATCCGGAAGTGGGGATGAAGTCGCCGTCGAACGCGAATTTCTACGCGGACACGCGCATCCACGGGATCGTGAAAACGTCCGGCGGGCCCACCACCAACGCCTTGGCCTTGCGGGGCGGGCTCCGGCCGGTGCGCGATTCCGGCGGAAGCGCGACCTATTCCGGCGGCCCGGGCTACGCCATCCTGCAGGAAGTCACCAACGGCCTGGTTCATTCCAACGGCGTGATCGCGATGGTCAACCTCGGGCCGCATTCGGCGGGTTCCGAATACCTCCTCGCCGTGACCGACTATCCCGCCTGGAACGGCGTGCACACGGTGTTCGGCAACGTGGTGTCGAACATGGCCGTGGTGCAGGCCATCGCGGCGACGCCCACCGACGCGGGGGGGGCGCCCCTCGCGCCCGTGACGGTCTCCAACGTCGCCATCCGGCGCGTCGGCGCCGCCGCTTTGGCGTTCGACGTCCACGCCCAATCGCTGCCGGTGCCGACGCAGACGGTGGCGACGCTGCAGATCGCCGCGGGAACGAACGCCAGCTTGTCCTACGAGGTGCCGGCTTGGTCCGAGTATTTCCTGGTCCATACGACCAACCTGTCGAATCCGTCGCGGAGTCTCGATTCCGTCGGGTACAACGCCTCGGCCGCGCGGACGACGAACGTCACCGCGTTCGTCACCGTGCCGTTCGGGAGCAACCATTTCTTCCACGCCGCGCAGGTGCGCTACCCCGCGTTCAGCGCGCTGCAGCCCGGGAGCACGTTCCACTTCGCGGCCACCTGGTCGTCCGGCGACGTCTACCACTACTTCCTGAACGTCGCGGCCGCCACGGGGCGCTGGGCGCTGGTGCCGGCGGGCTCCGGCACCTTTTCCGCCACCGGCTACGTCACCAGCGTGCGCTGGCGGATCGCGAACGCCCACGACACGCAGATCAATTTCCTGCAAGAGGGTTGGAACGACATGTACTACACGCTGGGCTTCGCGGCCCCCGGCATCACGAACGGCCGCTATTACCTCGAGGCCTACGACGTCTTCGGGTGGCCGCTGGGAACCGATCGCGGCGATTTCCGGCACGACGTCGCGACCCTGAAGGTCACGGCGCGACTCGATAGATCTGCACGGGCAGATTGGCCGGCACCCAGCCGCCGGCCGCCGGAACCGCAATCCCGTAGGTCTGATTGGCCGCCGTCGCCAAGTCCGGTTCCGCTTGCAGCCAGTCCGGGAGTTTTGCTCCGCTCTGCGCCGCCGCTCCGCCCACCGTAGCGGCGGCCTCCGGTTCCGAATACCGGCCCGTCGCGAGATGCTGGAACATCAGGGCGTCGAAGGCTCCGACGGTGATCAAGGCATGGGTCACGCCGCGTTCCCGGGCCATTTCGCGGGCGCGCGCGCCCGGAAGAACGTCGCCGAAGAAGGCCGCCGTCGCGGCCAGCCCTTCCGGATTTTCCCAGTAGAGCGAACCGACGGAATCGCCGACGCCGAAATACCGGATGGCGGGCGCCAATTCCGGCGTGGCCATCAGGCGCATCGGTTCGCCGTGCCGGTTTTCGCGCAGTTGCAGCAGCGCGTTGCGTTGCAGCAGCGTCTTCAGCCACAGCGCGTCGATGGTTTCCACGCGCCAGATTTTCAGCAGGGGCCGGCCGGTCTGGACGGCGCCGGCCGCGATTTGGACGGCCAGCAGGGCCGCGATCGCGGCCGAAAGCCGTTGGTGGCCGGAGCCCCGCAAGGCCGCCAGCCAGAAGGCGGCGAGCAGCAGGGAGGCCGCGATGGCGAACGGGGCCCAGCGGACCTGCCAGAAATACATGCCCGTGAAGAAAACGGCGATGGCCCACAGTCCCGCCAAGGGTTCGCGCCACGGATCGGGCCGGCGTTTGCCGAGCAGCCACGCCGCTCCGGCCAGCGCCGGCACGCCGACGCCGGCGGCCTGGATCCAGGTCCAGAGCCAGCGGTTGCCCGCCACGGTCAGCAGCGGCCGGAACTCCAGGATGTGCCGGGCGTGCAGGCGCAGCATGATTTCGGTGCGCGGCCAATACCATTCCACGGGGCCGAACAGGATCAGCGCCGGCAGCGCGGCCGCCGCCAGCAGGCCCGCCGCGCCGAGAACCGCGGTTTTCCGGTCGGGCGCGCGCCCGTCCGTCTTCCACGCGAACAGGGCGCGCAGGCTTTCGCCGAGGCCCAGCCAGCAGAGGGCATGCAACGGGTGGTTGACCTCGAGGCGCATGGAGAAATGAGCCGGGGCGTATTCCAGGGCATAGAAAAACAATCCGGCCCCGGCGCCGGCCATGGCCCACCAGCGCCACAAGTCCGGATCCCAGCCGCCGGGCGCATCGTCCGTCCGCGCGGCCAGGCGGACGAACGCGGCGGCGCCGGCGGCGGCGCAGAGCGAAAAGAGGAAGACCGTCGCGCCCGTCCACAGCGCCGCCGCGCCGAGCAAGCCCGCCGCCGCGAAACAGCGCCGCGCCCCCGGCCGGGCGCGGCCCATGCCGCCCAAGGCAAGGCATAGCCACATGCCGGCCGCGAACGCCAAATGGAAGCCGTGGTGATCGGGCCGCAAGGCGTGGAAATTCCAGAGGATTTCGGGCGCGGCGGCCAGCGCGCCGGTCGTCAGCGCGGCCACGGGCCAGCCGAGGCGTCGGCCGAGCAGCAGGAACAGGATCCCCAGGAAAGCCGCGCCGGCGGCCGGGAGCAGGAGTCGGCCTGCCCATTCCAGCGCCAGAGGCGAGGGCATTCCGGCGGCGGATTCGAGCAGGCGGGACATGGCCATCAGGCCCCAGATGGGCAAATGGCTCCAATGCATTTCCCGGCCATAAGGGGCGTTGTCCGCCGTCGTGGCGCGCATCCGCCAGGCGCCGCGCGCGCCCAACTCCCGGGCGTCGGCGAGCCAATAGTAGGAATCCGGCTCGACGAAAAAACGTTGCGCGCACCAGGCGCGGGGCGCTTCCGGCGCGGCGGCCATGGGCCGCATGTGGTCTTCGAACCGGCGAATGGCGGCATCGGTGAAGCCGGCGATCCCCGCGAACCAGGCCGCGAGAACGACCCATCCGAGGGCGGGAATCCAAAGCCGCTGGCCGGGGAATTTCATGGCGCGGATTCCGTTTCCAGGCGGTAGACCTGGGCCCACGTTTTCTGCCGGACCAGGCCGCGCGGAGTGCGAAAGACGTAGAACTGCTCGCCGATTTCGGACAGCTTTTCGTCGCGTCGGAACCAGCCGGGGACCTGGCCGCCGTTTTTAAGGGCGAGCTGTCCGGCCAGGGATTTCTGCAGGCCTTCCGATTCGGAGTAGCGTCCGGTCGAAATGAACCAGAACAGCTTGGGCAGCTCGGGCGACAGGCTGATGCACACGTGGGTCAGGCCGCGGGCGCGGGCGATCTCGCGGGCCTGCGCGCCGTCGGGGGCATCGGCGAAGAACGCGCTCTCGGCCTTCCAGCCCTCCGCGTTTTCCCAGTAGTAGGAAGCAACGGTCTGGATGCCGGCGAAGTAGTAGAGCATCGGGGCTTCGGCGGCCAGGCCGACCATGCGCCAGCGTTCCGGTCCGGCGGCCAAGCCGAATTGAAGCGCCATGCGCTTCATGACGCACGACTGCACCCAGGCCGGGATCACGGACTCGGAGGTGGCGGCCAGCCGTTCGGAACGCAGGCGCGCGGCGTCCGCCGCGACAACGTTGGCCAGCAAGGCGGCGGCGATGGCCCAGCCGGAAAAGCGCCGGGCGGGAACCGGAGAAGCCGTGGCCATGGTTTCCGCCAAGGCGGCCATCGCCAGCCAAGCCAATCCGCCGGCCAAGAAGAATCCCCAGCGCTGTTGCCAGAGGTAAAGGCCGAGGAACAGCGTTGAAAACACCAGACCCGGCAAAAGGTTGCGGCGCCGATTCGGCGAACCGGAGTCGGAAGTCCACACCAGCCAGCCGGCCCAGGGCAGGGCCAACGGCAGGAGGCCCAGCTGCAGATACAGGAACCGGTGCAGGGGCGTGCCGCCCATGGCGCTGCCGAGACTGCGGAATTCCTCGATGAAGCGGGCATGGAGCCTTTGCAGGACGGGTTCGCGCAGCTGGTGCCAGTCCGGCGGTCCCAGCGCGATCGCCAGCGGCAGGCTCAAGACCGCCAGGGCGCCGATCGTTCCGAGGAGCCAATCTTTGCGATTCCACGCTTTCCAGCCGCAGCCGGCACCTGTTTTTCCGGCCGCACCGAGGACTTCGGCGAGGCCCAGCCAGAAGACCCAGAACCACGGGTGGTTGACCTCCAGCCGCATGGCGAAATGATCCGGCGCGTATTCGAGCAGATAGAAGAACGCGCCGACGGCGCAGCCGGTCCCGGCCCACAGCCGCCAAAGTCCGGGCCGATAGGTTTCCGCGGCGCGCGCCGTCTTGCGCCACAGGGGCAGGACGGCGGCGGCGGAGGCCGCGATCGCCGCCAAGGAGAACATCCAGATGGTGGCGCCCACCCACAACGCCAATCCGCCCAGTACGCCGGCGGCCACGAACCAGCGGCGGGCCTCCGGAACGTCCGGCAAGGACAGCCCGCGAAACGCGGACACGGCGGAGTCCGCCAAGGGCGTCGCAGTTCGCGTCCAGCCCAGGCCGCCGAATTGCAGGCAGAGAAGAGAGCCCAGCACGAAGCCCAGCTGCGGCCCGTGGTGGTCGGGGCGCATCGGATGGAAGCCCCAGACGAATCCGTTCAGGCTCAGAAACAGGCCGCAGAACAAGGCGGCGGGGATCCAGCCCAGTTTTTTCGTCAGGACGACGAAGAAGGCGCCGATGCAGATAAACTGGAAGAGGGGCATGACCCACACGCCGGCGAGTTCGACGGCGCGGGCCGCCGGCCAATCGGCAACGACCATGATGGCGGTGGCGATGCCGCGCAGCGACCAGATCAGCAGGTGGCTCCAATGCATGGCGCGCCCGTCCGGGGCGTTGTCCATGAACGTGTGCCGGAGGCGCCAGCCGCCGGAAGCCATGAGATCGCGCGTGTGCGCCATCCAGGCATAGGCGTCGTTGTCGAGGAAGAAGCGGGGTTCCGCCATGCCCGGAATGGTGTTGGGCGGCACGAGGGTGTTTTCGAAGGCCCGCGCCGCGCGATCCGTGTGCAGGGTGAAGAACACGACGTGCGCGGCGAGCAGCGCAAGGCCCGCCAGCCACAGGCCCCAGCGGGTCCAGGTCCGGGCGCCGGCGCCTGGTTTGGAAGCCTCAGCGGTCATAGTAGGCTTGCAGGATCCGGGCGGCGGCCTCTTCCTCCCGCCAGGGCTTTTCCAGCTGATATTGCCGGAGGCGTTTCGCGGCGTTCCGGCAGAAGTCGGTGGATTCCTGGCCAGTCAGACGCGTGAGCGCCAACGCTTGTTCGGCGCATGCGCGGGCGGCGGCGAAATCCCCGGCGTTCGCCTGGGCCACGCCGAGGGTGTCGAGCAAGACGGGTTGCTCGCCGCCGAGTTCCCGCGCGCGCTGCGCGATCTTGAGGATTTCCTGCGGATCGGCGGGGCCCCAGGCGGAGGTGGCCAGGATCCAGGCCAGGTTGTTTCGGCATTCCGCGTTGTCGGGATAGGTTTGCAGGACGCGCCGGAAGTAGTCCATGGCCGGGGTCCGGATTCCGGCTTTCCATTGCGACAGGTAGTAGGGCATCAAGTCCAGCAGTTCGATCCGCGTCTTGGCGCGGTAGGGATTCCACCGTCGTGCCCAGGCCAGTGCGCCGTCGGCGTCCCCTTTTTCATAGGCGGCGGCCATGCCGAGGAGCATGAGGTCGTTGCGGGAGGTGTCGTTGGCGGGCATCTTGCCGAGGGCGGCCTCCGTGTAGCGCAGCGCGTCGTCGCGCGCTCCGGCCTGGAAGGCCAGCATGCCCAAATGCCATTCCCAATAGCCGGCGACGGAGCTTTGCTTCGGCGGCGGGCGGGCTTCCAGCCAGGCTTTTGCCTCGGCGGCCCGGTTTTGCGCGCCCAGGGCCAGAACCTTGGCGTAGCGGTAGAGTTCCACGTCGGGATTGACCTCCAACACCCGGTCGATCGGGGCTTCCGCGCCGACGGGATCCCCCTGGCGGATGAGTTGCATGGTGCGGAAGTTCAGGCCGAACGCGCTGTTCGGGAAGTGGCGGAGCAGGTTGTCGTACAGCGTAACGCTGTTCCGCCAGACGGGAAGCTGCTGGCAGGTTCCATGGGCCAGCCAAAGCAGAATGGCGCCGCCGGCCAAGGCGAGACTCCACTTGACCCGCGCGTTGGCGTGGCCGGAGAACAATTGGAGGCATGCGACGGAAAGCCCGATGGCCGGCAGATAGGTGAAGCGGTCGGCCACGCTTTGCGCGCCGAAGCGGACCAGGCCGATCACGGGAACGAGCAAGCCGAGGAACCACGCCCAGCCCACGAGTTCGTTTCCGTGGCGGCGGCGGCCGGGCCAGGCCCACCAGGTCGCGGCGGCCAGGACGAAGAGGGCGATGCAGAAATCGAGGCGGAGAAAACGCAATGGTTCGTACAGGACCGTCAGATTGACGGGGCGGACGGATTTCATCAGGTAGAAGACGTAGTGCAGGGGGATCATCTTCAGGCGGTCCAGCCAAGACACTTCCATGACCGCGCCGGCCAGGGCGTGGGCCTTCATCGACAGGAGGGCGCTGGCGGCGGCCATCAGCCAGAACGCCCATTTTTCGAGCACGAGCGCCGGCAGGCGGCGGACAAACGCCCAATCCGCGAGGGAGATCCGCTTCAACGGCCAGACGTCCAGCAGGAGCAGCACGGCCGGCGTGGCCATCAGCATCGGCTTGACCAGCAGGCCCAAGGCCAGGCAGACGGCACTGGCGACGCCGTATCCGCGCCGGCTCCGGCCGGTGGCCGGCGCGTCTTTCCAGGCCAGCCAATAGGCGCCGATGCACAGGAGGAAAAACAGGCCGCTGAGGACGTCCTTGCGTTCGGCCACCCAGGCGACGGATTCGATGCGGAGCGGATGCCAGGCCCAGAGCGCCGCCGCCCAGAACGCGCGCCGCGGCCGGCCGGTCCAGCCGCGGAACAGGAGAAACACCAAAGCGGCATTCAGCGCATGCAGGAGGAGATTGACGAAGTGGTATCCCCACGGCTCCAGGCCGAACAATTCCATGTCCAGCATGTAGGACAACCACAGTCCCGGCGCCCACATGCCGTGCCAGACGTGGGTGAAGGCCATCCGGATCGAGGATCCGGTGAACCCATCCAGGACGATGTTGTTCTGGTGGATGTAGAGCAGATCGTCGAGATCCACCATTTCGTACCCGATCGTGGGCCCGTACAAAAGCGCGGTCAGGGCGAAGATCGCCACGGCCAACAGGAGCGTCGGCCAGACAACCGGTTGCGGGCCTGGCGCCGGCGCGGGAATGCCGTTTTGCGTTTCCATCGTGAACCCAGGTAATTTGCCTGTTGTTCCGGGGTTTGTCGAGGCCCGGGCGCGGGCGGGGACGCCGGATCAGGAAATGGGTTTTTCGCGCCAGGGCCGGCCTTGGCGATACTGCTCGATGCGTTGCTCCAAACGCCGGGCCAGACCTTTGTTTCCTTGTTGGCGGGCCAAGTCGCGGGCCCGTTCCGCCTGCCGGATCGCCTCGTCGAAGCGCCCGACGTGCGCCAACGCCGCGGCCAACGTGTCGAGCGGAACGGGGTGGGTCTCGCCCGCCGATCCCAGCGCCTGGGTCGCCAAGTCCAGCGCCTCGTGCGGGGGGGCGGGGGAGAATTCCGACGTCGCGAGCAACCAGGCGAGGTTGTTCAGGAGGACGACGTTGGCCGGTTCCGCGGCCGCCAGTTTCCGGAAGAAGTGGAGCGCCCGGGGTTTCTCGCCGGAGTTCCAGAGATTCACGTAGAAGCCCAGCAGATCGGCGTAGCCGAACGATTGCGCCGGCGGCGCCGCCCAGGCGATCCGGAGCTGTTCGTTCGCGGCCTCGCCGGCGCCGGTCTCGAAGCGGGCGCGGGCCCATTCCAGGCGGTAGGCGTCGCGCGGTTTGGCGGCGAGTTCCACGGCGCGGGCCAGATGGAGTTGCGCCTCGGCCGGACGGTCGGCCCGCAGGTAGGCGACGCCCAGGCCATACTGGAGTTCCGGCTCGCGGGGTTCCTGGGCGCACGCCGGTTCGAGGAGGGCGAAGGCTTCCGGCAGGCGCTCCATGTTGACAAGCGCCAGCGCCTCGTGCAGCCGGTAGCGGGCGACGTCGGGATGGCGGTCCGCCGCCTGTCGGAAGAGCGCCAGCGCTTCTGCCCAGCGGCACTGCTTCTGCAGGGCGAGGCCGTGGCCGGTGATGCCGAGGTAGTTGTCCGGATCCAGTTCCCACGCGCGTCCGAAAATCGCGTCCGAGTCCCGCCAGAAGCGCAGGTTGTAGGCCGTCAGGGCGGCGCAGGCGGCCAAGGCCGCCACCGCCAGCGCGGCCAGCAGCCCGCGGCTGCGCGGACGATGCGTCCAACCGGCGCGTGCGGCCCAGGCCACCAGGATCGAGAGCCCGATGGACGGCAGGTAAATGAACCGGTTGGCGTAGTCGGCCAGGCCGATGCGCACGCCGCGGATCACGGGAAACGCCACGACGAGGAACCACAGCCAGCCCATGAGCAGATAGGGTGCGCGCCGGCGGGCCTTCCAGAAAACGAACGAGACGGCCAAGAGGACGAGCGCGGCCGCCGCGAACGCCGGCCACCGGACGACGTCGTGCTCCGCGTAGTAGATCGACAGGTTCGTCGGCCAGACGAATTTCGCCAGATAGGGAAAATAGTTTTCCGGGATCAGGGCGAGGCGCGCCCAACCGGCCACGGGGGAGTATTGGCCGCCGGTGCGCGTGTGCGTCGTCAGCGTCAGGGCGGTGAAGCCCGCCGCCAAAACGAACAGAGGGATTTTTTCCAGCAGGCAGGTCGCGATTCCACGCTTCGTCCGCAGCCGGCCGAGCGGCCAATAGTCCAGCAACAGCAGCGCGGCCGGCAAGGCCACGACCGAGGCCTTCGCCATCAGGCCCAGCGAGAACAAGAGGGCCAGCAACGCCGCCTTTCCGGCCGCCGGCCTTCGGGCTTGGCGCAGGTGGACGGCCAGCGCCAGCATCCAGAACAGGCCGCTGAGCATGTCCTTGCGTTCGGTGATCCAGGCCACCGATTCCACGCGCAACGGGTGGATCGCGAACAGCGCGGCGGCCAAGGCGCTGGCCCAGGCCGCGCCCGTGGCGCGGCGAAGCACCCAGAAGAGCAGCCCGGCATTCGCCGCATGCAGGAGGAGGTTGACCCAGTGGAATACTTCGGGTCGACAGCCCCACAAGGAAACGTCCGCCATGTAGGAGATCCAGAGCAACGGCAGCCACCAGGATTCGTGCACGTGCGTGAACGCCCAGCGGACGTTGGCGAGGCTCAGGCCCGTCCGCACGTGGGGATTGTCGAACACGTACCGGGTGTCGTCCAGATTGATGGCGGAAAATCCGCCCGCCGGCGCATAGAGCGCCACGGTCAAGAGCGCGAGGCCGAGCAACAGGCCGACATCCCGCCATGCGGAGGTTTTGCCGCCGGGGGGCGGGGAGCTGGAATCCGGCAGGTTCATGGTTGGCCATCCGGTGGGTTCGCGAAAACCTCCCGCCACGGGCTTTGCTCCCGATAAGCGGCCAACTGCCGGGAGATTTCCGCGGCCGCAACGGAGTCCCGGGCTTGCTGCGCCAAGATCAGGGCTTGTTCGGCCTGGAGCCGGGCCTCTGCATATTCTCCGTTGGCGGCCAGGGCGGCGGCCAGCGTGGCCAGCAGGTGGCAATCGGGTCGGGCATTCAACTCGACGGCGCGTTGCGCAAGCCGGACGGCCTCCGCCGCCGGAGCGGGCGGGCGGGGATCCGTGGCCAAGAGCCAGGCGGCCGAGTGGTGCAAGGCCACGTTGTCCGGCAAGCGCTCCAGGTTGTTTTGGAAAAAATGCCAGGCGTGGAGACGCTCGCCCGCCAGCCACAAGCCGCCGAAGTGGGAAATCAAACTGTCGAAGTCGGTGAACCGCGCCAGGCCGCGCTCGCGAAGGCGCTGGAGTTCCATCCGGGCATCGTCCGGCCGAGCGGCCTCGAACAAGGCGCGGATCCGCTCGACCTGCCAACCCGGGTTGTCCGGATGCCCGGCCACGGCCCGCTCCAGGTGCGGGAGGGCTTCCGCCGCCCGGCGGGTGTTCAGATAGGCGCGGGCCATCAGCATGTTCAGGCCGGGATCCGCCTCGCCGCAGCGGACCAGCGTCCGGCGCAATTCGGCGATGGCCTCGTCGTTGCGGTCCAGCGCGATCAGCGCTTCCGCGTGGGCGGCGGCGACGACGGGCAGGTCCGGATTCCGATCGAGCGCCTTGGCTAGATAGGGCAGCGCCTCCGCCGGCTTGCCCTGATCCAGCAGGATCCGCCCATAGCCCAGCGTGGCCATGTCGTGATCCGGAGAAAAGTCCAGGAGGTGGCGAAACAGGGTCTCCGAGTTGGTCCAGACGGGCAGCCGGTTCCGGGTCAGCGCCGTGCAGGCGACCACCGCGGCCACGCCCGCTGCGACCGCGGCCAACCGCCGAATCCGGCGCGGTCGGGCCCATTCGCCGGCGGTCCAGACCAGCGCGATGGCCAGGCCGATCGACGGCAGGTAGGTGTAGCGGTCCGAAAAGGCCGATTCTTCGTCGAAGCGAATCCCGCGAATTACCGGCAACAGCGCCATGAGAAACCACAGCCAGCCGACGAGCAGATACGGCCGGCTTGCCCGGCCGCGCCAGGCCGCAAACGTGATGGCCGCCAAGATGGGCGGCGCCAACAGGCGGACGGACAATGGCGGCACGGACGGGACGTACACGAGCGACAGCGCCGTCGGCCAAACGGTTTTTGCCAGATAGCTCCCGTAGTTGGGCGCGATCAGCGCCAACCGATCGAGCCACGAAGCCGTCTCCGGTCCGGCGCCGGCGTTGGGGTGGGTGGCCAGCGTGAGAAACGCAAAGACACCGGCCAGAACGAACAGCGGGATCTTTTCCGCCAACAGGAGCCGCCCACGGCCGCCGCGCCCGAGCGGCCAATGGTCAAGCAGCAGCAGCAGCAGGGGCAACGCGATCAGATTCGTTTTCGCCATCGAGCCCAGCAGCATCAGGACGAACACGGGCGCCAGGCCGCCCGGAACGCCCCGCCGCGCATGGCGGTGGTAAGCCAACAGGGCCAGCATGAAGAACAGTCCGCTCAAGACGTCCTTGCGCTCGGCGATCCAGGCGACGGATTCGACCCGCAAGGGATGGAGGGCGAAGAGGGCGGCCACGAACCAGCTGCGTCCGCGGAAGCCGGTCATGCCGGCCAGTACCCAAAACAGCAAGGCCGCGTTGGCGGCATGGAGCAGGACGTTCGTGCGGTGGAAACCGGCCGGACCCGGACCTTGGAATTCCGCGTCGAGCATGTAGGAAATCCAAAGGACAGGCAGCCACCATTGTTCATGGACGGACGTGCAGGCCCACCAGAGGTTGCCGGGCGTCAGGCCGGTCAGCACACGTTCGTTGTTCGAAACGACCAGCGGGTCGTCGAAATGCACGAAATCGTAGCCGGCGGCCGGGCCGAAAACCGCGAGGGTCAGGAGGAGCAAGGCCAAGGCCGGAACGCCCAATGTCCGGAAATCCAGCGGCCGGTGTTCGATGCCTTGCATGCGGGGAAATATATCGGACGGGACCGGGCCGGAAAAGCGAAAGATGGGCAACCGGAAAATTCGGCTTCAGGGAATCCGCCACGCGAGCAACTGGGCGTCGGCCTGCGCCGGCGGGCCGAAATCCGCTTCCAGCGCGGCCAGCCGCCGCGCGGTCGGTTCGGCGTTGCCGCCTTCCAGCCGCACGTTCAGGGTTTCCCGCAGGACGTCGCGGTGGATGATCAGGAGCCAGCCGGAAAAGTCGCGCCGGAGGCGGTCCGGATCGGCAAGCGAAACGAGGTTGCGGAACCGCATCCGATCGGCCAAGCCGCAGGCGCGGGCCCGGCTAAACACGTAGTCGACGGGCGTGACCTGGTAAACGTAGTCGTTGCGGGAAGGGAGCGGGGCGAAGGGTGCGTCCGGCTCGTAGCCGACGGCCACGGGCTTGCGATGGACATGCTGGTAGAAATAGTGGAAGTTCAGCGGGTCGCCGACGTACATGGGGTATTCGACGATGCCCCGGATCCGGGGGTCGGCGGCGATGGCGGCGTAATACGGCGGGATGCGGGCGGCCGGCATCTGCGGCAACGGCGTCAACAGGCGCAACCGGCTTTGGGACCAATCGAACGGCGCATAGGAATCCTGGAACGCCGAGTGGTGCATGAAGTTGTTGGGCGGAGCTAGGGTGCGCCACAGGGGGCTGCCGGCGGCGAGTCCGCCGACCACCAGGACGCCCGCGCCGATTTGGACGGCGGGCCGGAGCCGGCCGAGAAGCGCATCCAGCGCGCCGGCCGCCAGCAACGTCGCCACGGGGAACAACACGATGTTGTAGCGCGCGATCTGGATGCCCGCGTGCATGCCGTCCTGCGTGGCGAAGATCAACAGCAGGAAAAATGCGCCCCAGACGGAAGCCCAGAGCAGTCCGCCGCGGAAATCCCGGCCGAGCCACGCGCGCAGGCCGGTTCCCGCCAGCGCCGCGAAAAGCAGTTTGCCGAACGGGGATCCGGTGCCGGCCAGCAGCGACAGGAAATCCCAGAGTCCCCGCGCGGTAACGCGATCCCGCGCCAGCGCCTGCAGCCACCACGGGTTTTGCCAATGGGCGGGTCCCAGGAAAATCGCGAGCAGGCCCGCCATGGCCAACCCCGCCGCGAGGAGCGCTTTCAGGGAGAGCCACGGGGCCTCGTTCGGCGGCTGGCGGCGCCCGAGCGCCAACAGGCCTTGCGCGGCAAGCGGCGCCAGAACCGGCAGCGCGGCGTAGAGGTGGAAATAGATTGCGGCAAACCCGGCGAGGACGTAGCCGACGAGGTGGCGGCGGCGGCCGGCGCGGATCCAGAGCCCCAGATGGAGCAAAGACAGGAAGCCGAAAAAGAGCACCATGGAATAGGGCCGGACGATGCGCGAGTAGAAGATCACGCACGGCGAGAGGGCGAAGAGCCACGAGAACCAGAGCGCGACCGACCGCCCCGCCAAGCGGGATACCAACCCGGGAAAGATGAGCAATCCCAGTACGCCGCTGAGGACGGCCGGGGCGAACAGGGCGATCTCGGACCAGCCGACGGTGTGCAGCAAAAGCCAGTTCAGGGCGTTTTGGGGGATGCAATTGGCGCCGAGCCCGTGCGTGGCCAGCGTGTCCAGAAAGGTCTTGTCCAGAACGAAATTGAGCGAATGCCATTCGTCGTCGAGCAGGATCTGGCCCGACAAACCCCAGATCCGCAGGAGAAGGCCGGCCAGCACGGGCGGCACGAACGGCCAGGCACGGGCGAACCGCGGGACCCGGAATGGCGGAGGAAAGGCCACCGGCGTTATTTCCAGAACCACAGCTCCCGGATGATCTGGGCCATGTAGCCGGCGCCCCAGCGGAAGGGCTGGAGCTTGCGCTCGCCGCCGATGCGCGCCGGTTCGTCCACCGGAATTTCCGCGATGCGCAGCTTGCGCTTGGCCGCGCGGACGGACAGCAGCGGTTCGACGCCCAGCAGCGTGCCGAACCATTTTTCGGTGACGTAGCCTTCGGGCTTGTCGAGGTCCAGTTCGCGGAACAGGCGGGCGGGATAAATGCGGTAGATCACCATGGCGTCGGTGTAGGGCCGGCTCCAGGCGTGGCCGTGCAGCACGTTGATGGCGTGGGTGAACAGCCAGTTGCCGAAGGAGGTCATGAGGTCGTCGTCCGCGCTCTTCGCCGGCGGCAGATAGCGGGAGCCGATGACCATGTCGTAGCCCTCCCGGAGCTTGGCGATCAGCCGGGGAATGGCCTCGACCGGGGAATTGCCGTCGGGACTGAAGGTGACGACGTGGTCGCCGCGGACCTGGGCGAACCCCTCCACGTAGGCCGCGCGCAGGCCCTTTTCCCGCTGGCGGACCACGTCGCAACCGATGGATTCGGCGTATTCGGCCGTGCCGTCGGTCGAGCCGTCCACGACGAGGATCTGGTCCACCCACGAACGATCGATCTGCGGCATGATGACGCGCATGGCTTCGATTTCGTTCTTGGTGGGAATGAAAAGGGTGATGCTCATGGTGGGCATAACTTGGTGGGAATCGCCGCAATAGACAAGGCAAAAACGGCCCCGCCGCGCTCATGGGGCTTGCAATTTGGCGGCTTTGGCCGAAAATGGCGCGAAATGAATGGCGCAAGTTGCGCGAAAGGATCACGGACATGAAACGGATGCTCGGATGGATGGTCATGGCGGCGGCGGTGCTGGCCGTTTCGGGTTGCGGCAAGAAGGAAGCGCAGACGGTGAAGCCCAGCAAGCTGGGCGAGGAAGTCGCGGTCTGGGTGGACCAGGCCGGCATCACCGGCGCGCAGATCCAGCGCGAGGCCAGCCGCCTGTTTTCGCACGTGCCCAAAGACCTCCCGGCCGACCAGATTCCGGCGGTCCAGGCGCGCCTGCTGAACCAGGCGATCGACAACCTCGTCATTCGCCAACTGGTCCGGGCGGAAATGGAGCGCTCCGGCGTCATCATCTCCAGCGAAGAACTCGAAAAGGGCAAAAAGGATCTCGAAGCGGCGCTGGGTCCCGGCGGTTCGCTGACGATGCTGCTGGCCAACGCCAACGTGCCGATGGAAGAGCTGGAAACGAACCTGAAGCTGGACATCTTCAAGAACAAGATGACGAAAGACCAGCTCAAGACCGCCGTCGATGCCGTCACCGCCGAGAGCGCGCAGGCCTACTACGACGCCAATCCAAAGGAATTCACGATCCCGGCCGGCCGCCAGGTCGCGCATATCCTCGTGCGCGCGCCCGCGGGCGTCTCCGAAGAACTCAAGACCGAAGCGCGCGCCAAGGCGGAAGCCATCCGCCAGGAAGTGTTGGCCGGGGCGGATTTCGCGAAACTGGCCGCCGAAAAGTCGGAATGCCTCAGCCGCTCGCGCGGCGGCGAACTGGGCGTCATCCCGCGCGGGCGCGAAGCCCAGTCCTTCGAAGACGCCGTCTACGGCCAGGAAATCGGCGCCATCGGCGAAGTCGTGGAGTCGCCCGTCGGCTTCCACGTCGTCAAGGTGCTCGGCGAACAGGAGGAGCGGAAGGTTCCGTTCGACGACGTGAAGGACCGGCTGCTCAACGTCCTGAAGGCGCGGGCCCAGCAAAAGGTCGCCGCCGATTACGTCAAAGGCCTGCGGGACCGGGCGACCATCAAGCTCGATGGCCCCTTGGCCGGCTCGGCCGGGCCCCGGGACACGGACACGGCGGAAGAACCGCCCGCCGCCGGCATCCTGGAATCCGCGCCGGTGACGGCGCCGGTGTCGAAGCCCTGATCGCCGGGGTCGGGCTCGCCGCCCGCCGTCCGGAAATACCTGCGTGGCCAGCCGGGGGAGCGCGATGATTGCGCCCATCCAGAACGGTTCCCCCGCGGATCCGCGTCCGCCGGGCGAACAAGCCGCCGCCGCGTTCCTGCCGGCCGGCGCCTTGGCTGCCGCGGCCGGGGATTTCGAGTACGAATCGCGCCCGCAGCAGGTCGACATGGCCCGCGCGGTGGCCGAGGCGCTGGCGGCCAACCGCCATCTGATCGTGGAGGCGGGCACCGGCGTCGGCAAGAGCCTGGCCTATCTGGTGCCGCTGATCCTGCACGCCAAGCGCACCGGCGTCCGGACGCTGGTGTCCACCCACACGATTTCCCTGCAGGAACAGCTCGTCGGCAAGGATCTGCCGCTGCTCGAGCGCCATCTGGGCACGACGTTCCGCTCCGCCCTGGTCAAGGGCCGCATGAACTACCTGTGCCTGCGGCGCCTGGCCCGCGCGCGCCACCACCAGCGCGAACTCTTCGGCGACGGCGTCGCCGCCGACCTGGAACGGATCCGCGCCTGGGCCGACGAGACGGAAGACGGCAGCGTGCAGGAACTGCGCCGTCCGCCGGCGCCCGAGGCCTGGGCCGCCGTCTGCGCCGAGCACGGCAACTGCCTCGGCGCGAAATGTCCCGAGCGCAAGCGCTGCTTCCTGCAGCGCGCCCGCGCCCGGATGCAGGACGCGGACCTGCTGATCGCCAACCACCATCTGCTGTTTTCCGATCTGGCGCTGCGCCGCGGCGGCGGCGCCTTCCTGCCGGACGTCGCCGCCGTCGTGCTCGACGAGGCGCACACCGTCGAGGACACGGCCAGCGAACATCTCGGCCTGCGGCTGTCGCCGCACGGATTCGAGCACTGGCTGCGGCGGCTGTTCGTGCCCGACACGGGCAAGGGCCTGCTGGGCTACCTGCGCGCCGGCCCCGCGGCCCAGACCGCGACGCGCCTGTGGGACGCCGTGGCGGACCTGTTCCAGGCGGTGCCGCGCGCCGCGGGCTTGGGCGCGCGCGACGGCCAGAAAACCGTGCCGGGGCCGCTGGCCGTGGAATCGGACGTGCCGGCCCTGCTGCGCGAATTGTCCGGCCGCCTCGGCGAGCTGATCGAGGAACTGGAAGGCCAGGACGAAGAGTCGCGCGCGGAATTGCGCCATCTGCGCGGCCTCGGCCTGGAAATGGGCGGCATGCTCGACGCCTTTCTGGCGCAGTCGCTGCCGGACCACGTCTATTGGATCGAGCGCGAGGGCCGGCGCCGCCAGCCCGTGCTGCATTCGGCGCCGATCGAAGTGGCGCCGATCCTGCGCGAGGCGCTGTTCGGCCAGATCCCGTCCGTGACGCTGACCAGCGCGACGCTGGCGGTGGGCGGCCGGCTGGAGTATTTCCGCGACCGCCTCGGCGCGCCCGCGGAGGGCGACATGCTCTGCTTGGGCTCGCCCTTCGACCATGCCCGGCAAATGCGCCTGCACGTGGCGACCAACGCGCCGGATCCCAAGGACAAGGAGGCCTTCGCGGAAGCGGTGGCGAAAGGCGTGCTGCGCTGGGCGCTGAAGACGCGCGGCCGGGCGTTCGCCCTGTTCACCAGCGACGAACTGCTCAAGCGCACGGCGACCGCCCTGCGCGCCCCGCTCGAGCAGGCCGGCCTGGTCCTGCTGGCGCAGGGCGAAGGCCTCGCGCGCCGGGCGATGCTCGACGTCTTCCGCCAGAACGAGGGCTATGTCCTCTTCGGCCTGGACAGTTTCTGGATGGGGGTGGACGTGCGCGGCGACGCGCTCAGCAACGTGATCCTCACGCGCCTGCCGTTCGCCGTGCCGGACCACCCCGTCGTGGCCGCGCGCCTGAAACGCATCAAGGAGAAAGGCGGCGACCCCTTCAAGGAGTACTCGCTGCCGGAAGCGGTGCTGAAGTTCCGCCAGGGCTTCGGCCGGCTGATCCGGTCCCAGACCGACGAGGGCATCGTCGTCGTCCTCGATTCGCGGCTGTTGACCAAGTGGTACGGGCGGATGTTCCTGCGCTCGCTGCCGGAATGCCCCGTGGACACGTTTGAATTGTAGGCCGGGCCCGGCCTGCTATGATGCCGGACATGTCGAACGACCGACAACCGAGGGAAGCCCCCAGCCGGTGGGGGTTGCTGCCGATGTTGGCGGGGATTCTGGCGGTGTACGTCCTGTGGATGGGTGAAACGCTCGCGTGGCACCAGCAGCACGGCGCCTACTGGTTTTTCCTCGCGCCGTGGTGGACAGCGACCAGCCTGAAGTTCCTGGCGCTGGCGGCCGGGGTGGCGGTGGTATGTCGTTGCGCCGGCGCCGAACGCTGCCGGCGGAGGTGGCCCTGGGCGCTGGGCGCGCTGTTGCTGATCGGACAACTGGCCTGCGCCCGCGCGGCCTGGAGCGTCGTGGGCGGGCAGGTGCCGTGGGGTTTCGACCATCCGTCGTTCATGTTTCGCCTGAAGGAATTCGGCGCGCTGTTCCCGTCCGCGCTCGGCGGCTACAACCCGTGGTGGAACGCGGGCACCGAGCACTTCGTGGGCGTGACGAGCGGCGCGCACGGCTACGGCCTGCTGCTGCTGCCGCTGCTGAAGTTCTGGGAACCCCACGTCTTCTACGGCGCGGCGTTCGTTTTCTGGTTCGTGTTCGGTTTCCCGTGGCTGGCGGTCGCTTCCGCGCGCGCCGCGGGCCTGGGCCGCGCCGGCGCGCTGTGCGCGGGCATCCTCGCGTGCGGCGCCAGCCGCGGCGTGTTCCTGTGGGCGTGGCATTTCGGGACCGTCGGCGCGATGACCTCGGCCCTGATGGCGCTGCCGACGGCGGCGCTGGGCTACCGGCTGGCGGTGCGGGGCCGCGGCGGCGCCGGCACCGCGCTGGCGCTGGGGCTGTGCGCGTGGCTGACCTGCCTGTGGACGCCGGGCGTTTTCATTTGCGCCGGGCTGGCCTTGGGCTGGCTGTGGAACTTCCGGGCATGGACGTGGCGCGCGAACCGCTGGCTGTTCGCGGCCGGCGCGCTGGCGCTGGCGTTGCTTGCGCCGTGGTTCTGGACCACGTGGTTCCCGTGCCGCAACGTGGTCGACTACGTCGGCATGGAGCTGGAACGCCCCGCCTGGACGGCGATGCTGGCCGGCGGCGCGACCCGCCTGGTGCGCTCCGTCGAGGAAATCCACCCCGTCGTCGCGATCCTGGGCCTGCTGGGGGCCGTCGTCGCCGCGCCGCCCGATCTGCGCCGCTGGATCCTGCCGGCGCTGCTGCTGCTGGCGGGCATCGCCGGCTGGAGCCGCGAGCTCAAGCCGCTGTCGCAGCTCGACCGCATGGCGATCCCGCTGGCGCTGGTCGCGGCGCTGCCGGCGGCCGCCCTGTGCGACCGGTTGTTCGGGGCGGACGTCCCGCCCGGCCGCGGCCGCCGCTGGACCTGGGCCATCGCGCAGGGGCTGGTGCTGGCGACCCTGCTGCTGGGGTTCCGTTCCGTGCGGATGCATTACGCGAACCTCAAGCCGGGCGCGTTGCGGACGCTGCCGGAATCCATGCGCGGGCTGACCGATTGGATCCGCGGCCACGTGCCGGAGGACGGACGGCTGGCCTTCGCCGGCCGCGCGGTCCATTTCTACGGCGGCGGCAATATCGCCTATCTGCCCGTGTTGACGCACCGCGAAATGATGGCCGACGACTACTACGGCTTTCCGCGCGGCACGATCGAGTACAACTATCCGCCGAATTTCTACCGCCGGAGCCTCGACGGCTTCCTGTTCTTCTCGCGCGCCTACGGCATCACGCACTGGATCGCGACCGCGCCGGAACCGTTCGAGTTCATGGAAAGCCATCCGGACCACTTCGAGCCGGTCCACGCGCTGCCGGTGCTGGGCCGCGACGTGCGGATCTACCGCCTGACGGATCCCGGGCCCGGCACGCGTTTCTACGAGGGCGCGGGCCGCGTCGCGGCGCGGGAAAACCGGCTCGAGGTCTTTCCGGCCGATCCGGCCGCGGAGCGCGTCGTGCTGCGCTACAACTGGCGCGCCGGACTGGTCTGCCGCACGCCGGGCGCGGCGATCGAACCGTTCGCCGTGGACGGCAATTTGCGCTTCATCGCGGTGAAACCGGGCGGAAACGCGCGCGTCGAAATCGGCTACCGCCCGCACGTTGCGCCCGTGCAACCCAATTTCGACGGCCATTTCCACCACTGAGCCGGATCGCATGGACGCCCAGCCGCATATTCCGCGCCGCTTCGAAATCGCCGACCGGCTGGCGTGGGCGGCGCTGGCGCTGGGCCTCGCCGCGCGCGTGGCGGGGGCCTGGGCGGCCCGCGCCGTCGCCGAGCCCGATCCGGCCGTGGTGGCGCTGATGGCGCGCCACATGGCCGCGCTCAAGGAATTTCCGGTCTTCTTCTACGGGCAGGCCTACATGGGCAGCCTCGAACCGGCGGCCAGCGCGCTGGCGGTGGCGCTGCTGGGGTCGACGGGGTTCGCCGTCAACCTCGGGCCGGTGCTGTTCGCGCTGCCGGCGCTGTTGTTCCTGTGGCGCTGGGCGCGCGACGCGGCGGGGCCGTGGGGCGGGTTGGCGGCCGTGGCGGCCGGCCTGTTCGGGCCGCTGGCCTATTTCCAGTTCCAGTTCGCCGCGCGCGGCGGCTACATGGTGGCGCTGTTCGTGGACGCGCTGGCGCTGTTCGCGGCGGCGCGGCTGGCGGCGCGGCTGCGCGCCGGCGAACCGATCGGGTGGTTGCGCTGGTTCGGGCTCGGCCTGCTGGCGGGGCTCGGCGCGTGGTCGAACCTGATCGTGGCGGCGGCGCTGGGCGCGGCGACGTTGCTGCTGCTGCACGGCATGCGCGGCAAGTTCTGGCGGCATCCGGCGGGGATCGGGGCGGGCCTGGCGGGCTTCGTCGCCGGCTTCGCGCCGTGGCTGGCGTGGAACGTGCGCCACGGCTGGGCGTCGCTGGCGATGTCGCAGATCGGCGGGCACGCGCCGTTGCGCGAAGCGCTCGCCAATTCCTGGGACCGGTTTTTGATTCTGCAGGAAGCGCGCTACGTCGACGGCGGCGCGCGCGGGCCGTTGCTGCTGGCGGCGGCGATGCTGGGACTGGCCGCGCTGGGCGCGGCGGCGGCGTTCGCCCGCCGGCGCGCGGCGACCCCGCGCGAGAACTACGCCCGCGCCGGGGCCGTGCTGTTCTGCGCGATTTTCGCGGCGATTTTCGCGACCTCCGGCTTCACCCGCACGCACACCGCGCGCTACTGGGTGCCGCTGGTGCCCGGACTGGCCGTGCTGGCCGGCGTCGCCTGCGCCGTGCCGCGGCGGCGGGCCGTCCGCGCCGCGGCAAGCCTGCTGCTGGCCGCGCTGGTGCTGCGGCAGGGCGTGCTGGCGACTTCCGCGCTGGCGGGGGCGAACCGCAAGAGCGCCGCCCAGCTGGAGGCCTATCGCGAACTCGGCGCGGCGCTCGACCGCACCGGCGCGACCGTCTTGCTGGCGCCGCTCCAGCTCTACCCGCTGAATTTCGCCCTGGACGAGCGCTTCGCGGTGTCCAACGGGCGGCAGACCTTCTACGAGCCCATCCTGCGGAAAGCGGAACTGGCGGCGATCGCCGCGTATTCGTCGGACTTCAACGGCGTCGGCCCGTTCCTGGACCAGGCCGGCGCGACCTATGAATCCGCTCCGGCCGGCGGGCGCAGCCTCGCCTGGAACGTCCGCCGCGCGCCGCTCGACCTGTGCGAAATTCCCGCGGAAGAAATCGCCGCGCTGCGGGCGGCGGGCGCCGAGCTCAAGGGCGTTTTGGCGGACGGCAATCTCGACACCGTCTGGGCGCCCGGCGCCCAGGCCGACGCGACGGTGGAATGGACCTTCGCGCAGCCGCGCGACGTCCATTCCGTCCAATTCCTGTTTGCCCACCCGATGGGCGCGGAGGCCTTCGATTTTCCGCGGCGCGTGCGCATCGAAGCCGAGATCGGCGGCCAATGGACGCCGCTGCTGACGAACGCGCCGGTCATCCCGCTGGAGTGGTCCGGTCCGCGGCTGTACCATCCGGCCGGGTTCGCGCGGCCGGAATTCCGCGTGGAAGCGCGCGGGGCGCGGGCGCTGCGGGCGACGTTCCCGGGCGATCCGCGCGCGGGAAGCAGCCTGGCCTGGCGGCTGGCGGAAGCCGTCGCGCTGGACACCGCCGGCCGCTTCGAACGGCGCCATACCGCCCAGGCGGTGGCCGCGTTGGCGGAATGGCTGCGTCAACAGGCGCCGGCGGGAGCCGTCTACGCGCCGCGCTGGATCTCCAACCAATTGCTGGCGGAAGGCGGCGTGCCGGAAGAGCGGCTGGCGGGACTGGCCGGCGGCATTTTCACCGCCGGCGACGTGCCGCGCGACGGCGCCGTCGCGGCGGACCGCGCCAACGTCTTCATCGTGGAACCGCGCCACGAAGCCGCCGCGCGCCGGACGCTCGCCGCGCACGGCGCGCAATTCTGGCAGACGCCGGTGGACAAATGGAGCGTCTTCACCGTGGCCGCCGGCGGATGGAAAACGGACGGCCTGGACCTGCCGCCGGCCGCGGTCTGGACGGGCGAGACGCTGCTGGCCGGCCGCGCCGTCGCGCGCGCCGCCGCGGCGGTGCGCCGCCTGCGCGCGGGCGGGGAAAGCGCAGAAGCGCAACGGGCGCTGCTGGCCGAAATCGTCCGCTGGCGCCCGTCGGCGCTCTCCGCGCTGCCGGAAGAACAGGTGCGGCGCCTCGGCGGCGACGAGGCCGTCCGGATCCGGCGCGCCGCCGCGCCGGTGCCCGAAAAGCCCTGCGCGACGGATTTCGCCAACGGCGTCCGGCTCGAAAGCCTTGCCGTCGCCCCGGCGGAGGTCCGCGCCGGCGGCCAGCTCGAGGTGCGCCTGCACTGGTCGGCCGGGGAAACCTTCGCGGCGGGGCAGGAGATCGTCTTCATCCACGTGCGCGACGCGCGCGGCCGGATCGTCGCGCAGGACGACTACCGCGGTTCGGCGCTGCTGTGGGGCGATCCGTCCCTGCGGCCCGTCCCGGGCGAAACCGTCGCGGAAACCCGGCGGCTCGCGATTCCGGCCGGCACGGCGCCGGGACCGCTCGACGTGGCCGTGGGGCTCTACCAGCCCAAGAACGGCCGCCGCGTGAACGTGCTGGCCAGCGCCGCACCCGCCGTCCGCCGCCGCGCCGCCGTCTGGCCCGCCGCCGTGCGCGTCGCCCCCTGATCCCGGCGCAAAGTTTTTACGTGCTACGTAAAACCGCGCGAAAGTTTTTACGTGCTACGTAAAAATCGGGAAAAGTTTTTACGTTCTACGTAAAACTTGTGGCGGGCGGGGTCCGGAGCCGATAGAGTGGGGGTCCACGACATGCGGGCATCGCCACCCATTTTCGTCGCGTGCGCGCTTCTGGCCGCGGCCGGAGCGCCGCCGGCCGCGCGGGCCGGCGACCCCTTCCTGATCCGCAACGACCAGCCCGTCGGACGGCTCTACGGCGTGCCGGTCGGCGTCGACGCGGATCCGGCGGCGGCGCCGGGGTTCGGACTGCGCGTCGGGCTCGACGTCGCCAACGGCTCGATCGAGCAATCCGCCGGACCGACCGAATTGACGCTGGACGGCGAAACCTGGGTGCTGCGGTTGGCGGGTCGCCACGTCTGGAAAAACGGCTGGCGGGTCATGGCGGGGGTGCCCGTGGTGTCGCACCAGGGCGGCGGGACGGATTCGTTCATCGAGGAATACCACGACGCCATGGGACTGCCGGACGGCAACCGCAAGCGGCGGCCGGCAGACAGGCTGGAGTATCGCTATCGGCGCAACGGCGAGACGAGGTTCAACCAAACCGATTCCACGACGGGGCTGGGCGACGTGTTCGTGGCCGTGGCGGCGCCGCTGGCGCGCGACCGGGCCGGCACGCGCGCCCTGGACGCCGTGGCGGGCGTGGAGCTGCCCACGGGCGATTCCGACCGCCTGCTTGGCAGCGGCAGCTGGGATTTCTCGCTCGGTTTGGCCGCCGCCGATTTCGCGACGCTGGCGAAATGGAACCTCGAACTCCACGGGGGCGCCGGGGTGCTGGCGCTGACGGAGGGCGACGTGCTGCCGGATTTCCAGGAGCCGGTCGCGGTTTACGGGGATCTGGCGGTCGGCTGGCGGCTGGCGCGCTGGCTCGTACCGCGCGTGCAGATCGATTTCCACAGCCCGTTTTTCGCGGACACGGACCAGGGGCCGCTCGACGATTGGGCGGTCGAATTGGTTTGCGGGGCGACGGTGTCGTTGCCGGGACGGTTCGCGCTCGATCTGGCCGTGGCGGAGGATATCGCCGTCCAGACCGCGCCGGACGTCGCGTTCCACGTCGGACTGAAAAGGAGCCTATGAAGAAGCTGGGTTGGATGATCGTGGCGGGGTCGGTCGCCGCTTGGGGGGCCGTGGCCGCTGGCGGGGAGATCCGGTTGCTGGACGATTTCAGCACCGTGGGTCGGCTCGGGTTTTTCTCCAACCACGACGACGGCTTCCAGGAAGACCGCTACGTCTCGGAAGGCACGGTGCTGCTCGACTTCGACCTGTTGTCGGTGGGCGAGCGGTGGTCGCTGTGGTCGCGGTTCGGGCTGGTCGTCGATCTGGGCAAATCCATCGCCGACAACCTGCCGTTTTCGCCCAAGGAAATGGCCTACGAATTCAGCCCGTTCGTGGAATACCGGCGGTCGGGCTATCTGGCGCGGTTCGGCTGGAACCACGTGTGCCAGCACCTGATCTACAAGGACCACGAGGAGCCGTGGTACGTGACGGCCGGCAGCAACGCCGTTCCGCCGGACGTCTACTGGAACCGGATTTTCCTGGGCGCGGGCCGGGCCGAGGTCCGCCCGGAGGTTTTCCGGGAAACCACGTTCGGGGACGCCCCGCCGCGGCTGCTGTGGTATGCGGAAATCGGCGGCTATCTGCAGTCGTTTCCGGGCATGGACGACGATTCGCTCTACGGGTACAACGACTGGGTGGCCGACGCGAAGGCCGACCTGAAGCTGCGGCTGCTGGCCGGCGCGAAATGGGCGCTCTTCGCGACCAGCCTGACGCACGTCCTGCTGGACGGCGAGGACGAATTCTTCGCGCGCGAGCAGGTGCAGCTGGAGGTCGCTTTCGCCAGCCGGGGCTACGGTTCGTCGATGTACGCGGGCTGGCACGCCGTGGACGAGCATCCGCGCGATTCCAAGGAAGGTATGGTCGAATTCGGCGCGGCGTTCTACTATTGACGCGCCGGACGGAACGAGGAGAACGACGATGAAAACGCTGCCGCACCTGTTCGACAACAACCGCCGCTGGGCGGCCGGGCTGCTGAAAGCCGATCCGGACTTTTTCCGCCGGCTGGCCGCGCAGCAGGCGCCGCAGTTCCTGTGGATCGGCTGCGCGGACAGCCGCGTGCCGGCGAACGAAATCGTCGGCCTGCTGCCGGGCGAGCTGTTCGTGCACCGCAACGTGGCGAATCTGGTGGTGCATTCGGACATGAACTGCCTGGCGACGATCCAGTACGCGGTCGAAGCCCTGAAAATCCGGCACGTCATCGTCTGCGGCCACTACGGCTGCGGCGGGGTGAAGGCCGCGCTGGACCGCTGTCCCCACGGGCTGGTGGACAACTGGCTCGGGCACGTGCGCGACCTGGCCCGCCGGCGGCGCGCGGAACTGGACGCCTTGCCGGACGACGACGCGCGGTTCGACCGGCTGTGCGAAATGAACGTGGAGGAACAGGTGCTGAACGTCGGCCGCAGCACGCCCGTGCAGGATGCCTGGAGCCGCGGCCAGCCGCTGGCGATCCACGGCTGGATCTACCGGATTTCCGACGGGCTGCTGCGCGACATGGGCCTCACCGTGCAGTCCGACGACGACCTGCGCGCGCTGGAAGGGACCTGAAGCTCAGCGCGCCGGCGGGGGCACGGCGGCCGGAACAAGATCGGCGACGACCATGCGATGATCGGATGCACGGGTCTGACGAGCGAAGGATTGGACGACGCGAAAATGGCTCGAAGCCCAGATCTGGTCAATCCGGAGCACTGGCGTTTCGTTTAGAATCGTGTTGCCGATGCCTTTGCCGGCGACGGCGAAAGCATCCTGCATGCCGGCGGGCAAAAGAGAGAAGATCCGGTCGCGTTGGGGAGCATTGAAGTCGCCGGCAACCAGCAACGGGGTCTGGGCCGGCAGTTCCGCGACGATTTCGCGCATTTGATCGAGTTGCTGGCGCCGCCCCCGAAAGTGCGTGGTCCAGCAATCGGGATTCCAAAGGTTCAGCTGCACGTGGCCGGTGGCCAGCCGCAGGGAAACCAGTTCCGTTGGGTCGAAGCCCGGAATGTCCGCAATGGCACGGGAAAAGAACACGAGTGAGCGCGAACGGCGCACGTTGGTCAGGTTGCCTCGGGCGAGAATGGCGGTATCGACGTCGTATAGGGTTTCTCCGGCCGCTCCGAACAGCCGTTTGCAGAACCGATCGGTTTCCGGTCGCGAGGGCGGTTCTTGAAGCAAGAGAATGTCCGGATTCAGCGGCAAGGTCTCGGCCAGCGCGTCCGCATGCCCCCCGCCGCAGTTCAGGGTGATCACGCGCAACGTTCCGGCGGGTTTGTCTTCATCGATGGGGCGGAGCAAGCCACGGGCCAGCGTGGAAACTTCTTCCACGTGAACGGCGGCGAACAGCAGCCATGCGGCACCGGCCAACATCATCCAGCGGCGATTCGCGCGGCGCCAACCGAAGACCAGTGGAAGCGCCAAGAAGAGCCACGACCAAGCGGGCAAAATGGTCAGGGCGGCAAACGGATCGGGCCGGAACTGGTAGATAACGCCAAGAAACAAAGCCAGGCCGAACTCCGCAGCCACAAGGATTTTCATGGCGAGGAGCGATTTTCCGCCGGCGGGGGCACGGCGGCGAGGAGGGCGGCCTTGTCGGTCTCGCCTTCGAGCTGGCGGTCGTAGGCGTCGCGCAGGAGCTGCGCGAAACGGGGGCCGGGCGCGTGGCCGAGCGCGATGAGGTCGCGGCCGGTCACGAGCGGCGGGGGCAGGACGGGCTCGGCGGCGAATTCGGCCTGTTTCGCCTTGAGGAAATCGTAGACGTCGAGGATGGCGTGGGAGGACGCGCAGTCGAGGCGGTGCAGTTCGAGTTCGTCTTCGAAGGTGGGTGCGCCGATCAGGCGGCGGAGCTTCGGGGGGCGCATCTTGTCGGCGTCGGCGATGCGCATGTGGCCGGCGACGATCGCGCAGACGTCGTCGACGAGGGCGTTGGGCGCGCGCAGGCGCTCCAGGATGGCGCGGGCCATGTCCGCGCCGACGGGGGCGTGGTTTTCGAAGCGCCAGCGCTGCGTGCCGTCGGGCAGCGTGGCGAAATTGGCGGTGGGCGGCTTGCCGACGTCGTGCAGCAGGACGGCCAGCGCGAGGCGCAGGGCGGGCTTGGGGGGCATGGCATCGAGCATGAGCTTCGTATGCGTGAAGACGTCGCCTTCGGGATGGAATTCGGGCGGCTGTTCGACGCCGACGAGCGCCTCGACTTCGGGCAGGATTTCCTGGAGGAGCCCGGCGTCGCGCAAAAGCTGGAGAGCCGTGCCGGCCTGGGGGGCTTCGGTCAACAGCCGGAACAGTTCGTCGCGGATGCGCTCGGCGCTGATGCGGTGGATGTTCGGCGCCAGTTTCCGGATGGCGGCGAAGGTGGCGGGCTCGATGGTGAAGCCGAGAACGGCCGCGAAGCGCACGGCGCGCAACAGGCGCAGATGATCCTCGGCAAAACGCGTTGCGGGATCGCCGATGGCGCGGATGATGCGCGCGTCGAGGTCGGCGCGGCCGCCGACGAAATCGCGGATTTCGCCGGTGGTCGGATCGAGGAAGAGGGCGTTGACGGTGAAATCGCGGCGGAGGGCGTCTTCGCGGGCATCGGTGAAGGCGACGGCGCCGGGATGGCGGCCGTCGGCATAGGGCGCATCGGCGCGGTAGGTGGCGACTTCGACCGTGGTGCCGTCGTCGGCGACGACGGCGATGATGCCGAAGGCCTTGCCCACGGCGACGGTTTTGGGAAACAGGGATTCGATGCGGTCGGGCAGGGCGTTCGTGGCGATATCCCAGTCCTTGGGCTCGCGGCCGAGAAGGAGGTCGCGGACGCAGCCGCCCACGAGCAGGGCTTCGTGGCCGTTCTGGAGCAGCGTTTCGAGGATGCGCAGGGGCGCGGCTGGAACGGGGGCGTTCAAATCTTCAAATCCACGTAGAGCGGGCAATGGTCGGAAGGTTTGGGGCGGGTGCGGGGAACGATATCGATGGCGGCGGCGACGGATTTCCCGGCGAGGGGGGCGGTGGCGAGGACGTAGTCGATGCGCCAGCCGCGTTTCTGTTCCGGATTGAACGGCGCGCGGTAATCGTAGAACGAATAATCGACGAGTTCCGGGTTGTGCTTGCGGAAGAGATCCATGAAGCCGAACGCGAGGACGTCTTCGAAGGCGTCGCGGACGGCCTGGTGGTAGCAGACGTGGTCCTTCTTGGTTTCGGGGTTCGTGACGTCGATGGGGTGGCGCGCGACGTTGAGGTCGCCGCACCAAAGCAGCGGCGCGCCCGCGCCGATTTTCTGTTGGAAATACTTTTTCAGGCGCGCGAACCATTCCAGTTTGTAGGCGTACATGGCGTGGTCGATTTCGCGGCCCTGGGGGACGTAGGTGTTCACGACGTGGATCTTGCCGAAGCGGGCGTGGACGAGGCGGGTGGGATCGGCGGGTTCCGAATCGAGGCCGAAGGAGACCTCGTCGGGGGCGGTTTTCGAGACGAGGGCGACGCCGTTGTAGGATTTTTCGCCCTGGAACGCGACGTGCCAGCCGGCGAGCCGGAAGGCGTCGGCGGGGAATTCGGCGTCCTGCACCTTGGTTTCCTGGAGGCAGAGCACGTCGGGGGCGTGGTCGGCCAGCCAGCCGAGGACGGTATCGAGGCGGGAGCGGACGGAATTGCAGTTGAAGGTGGCGATTCTCATGGCGGGGGAATCCTACCATGCGCGCGGCGGCGCCACAACCGGCACGGCAGGCCACCTAAAATCTGACCGTGTTTTCCGAGGCTGTCATCCCGAGCTTGTCGAGGGATCTCGGCATGATCCCGCCGACTGGCCAAAGGATTCGGCCGAGATATTTCGACTCCGGCGCTGCGCGCCTGCGCTCAATATGACTCGGTCTTGCATCCGAGCGCAGATGCATATGGCGGATGGACGGACCGATTTCCGCGCTGGCCTCGGGCGGCGCGGAATGATAGACGGGGCGGGATGGAACCTTGGGTCGTCTATACCGTTGGCGCCACCGTGCTCTACGGTGGGCTGAATTTCCTGTTCAAGGCGGCGGCGGAGCGGGGCCACGACACGGACGGGCTGGTGAGCGTCGTGGGGCTGGCGGTGGCGGTCATGGCGCTCGCGACGCTGCCGTTCACGGCGGCGCGGCCGTGGGCGGCCTTCACGGGGCCGGTGCTGGGGTTCGCGTTTTTCAACGGCCTGTTTTTCGCGCTGGGCAGCCTGACGAAGTACGGGGCGCTGAAACGGGCGCCGGCGGCGATCGTGTTCACGCTGAACCGGCTGAACACGCTGGGGGTGGTGGCGATCGGATTCGCGTTTTTCGGCGAGACGCCGCGGCCGGTGCAGGTGCTGGGGATCGCGGCGGGGCTGGGAGTGCTGGCCGTCGTGGCCGTCGAGCAGCGGGAGCACGTTCAATTGTCGCGCAATTCGGCGGCGGGGGCCGGGATCGCGTTGGCGCTGGGCAGCGCGCTGTTCACCGCGCTGTCGATGACGGTGGGCAAGCTGATGGCGGAGACGCCGGGCAACCGGATCGCCTACATCGCGGCGTCCTACGCGCTGGTCTGGCTGTTCACGGGCGCGCGGGAGGCGGTACGGCGCCGCCGGAGCGGGCGGCCCCGCCGGCGCTTCAGCCCGGAGATGGCGGGCTTCGGCGTCGCGATCGGCGCGCTGAACTACGCGGGCTATTTCCTGGTCTTGCAGGCGTTCGGCAGCGGACCGATTTCGCTGTCGCAGGCGATCTTCAGCAGTTCGATCGTGGTGCCGATCCTGCTGACGCGCTGGGTCTACGGCGAAAAGCTGACGCCGCTGCGCTGGGCGGCGCTGGGGCTGGCGCTGCTGTCGGTCGTGCTGATCGGCGCGAAGTAGGCGCCGGATCCGGGGCTACTTCAGGATCTTGTCGAGCTGGGCATCGGCGGCGATGCCGAGTTCGCGGGCCTGCTTGTAGTGCTTGCGGGCCTGCTTGAGATCCTTGGGATCGACCAAGGCGTAGAGCTGGGCGAGGTTGAAATGGCACTCGGGCAGGTTCTTGTCGAACTTGACGGCCATGAGCAGGGTTTCGCGGGCCTCTTCGTAGAAGCCGGCGCCCATCATGGCGGCGCCGAGGGTGGCGTGGATTTCGGCGTTGCGCGGATTGTTCTTGGCCAGATCGACGAGCATGGCGGCGGCCTCGCGGTACTGCTGCAGGCGGATGAGGGCGATGCTTTCGATCAGCACGAGATTCATGTCCGTCGGCCGGGCCTTGCGGGCTTCCTGGACGGTGGCGAGCGCGGCGTCGTTCTCGCCTTCCTGCAAGAGCTGGCGGATGAAATCCGCGGCGGACATGCCTTTCGGCACGGCGCGGGGCGGGACGGTGGCCGCGACGGGGGAGGCGGCGGCAGGAGCCTCGGCGGTTTCGGCCGCGGGCTCGGTCTTGGCGGCTTCGACCTTCTTTTCGGCTGGCTTGGCCGGAGCTTCGACCTTGGCCTTTTCGGCTTCGGCCTTGGTTTTTTCGGCCTCGGTTTTCTTCTTGGCGTCGGCGAGCCGCGCTTCGGCTTCCGCCTGCTGGTCGCGGGCCTTCTGGGCTTCCTTTTCGGCCTTTTGGATTTCCTTCTCGGCCTTCTGGGCGGTCTTCTCGGCATCTTTCAGCAGGTCTTCGGCCTGCTTGGCCTTCAGTTCGGCCTGGTCGGCGCGGACTTCGGCATCGTCGAGCTCGGCATCGAGGTTCTTCAGCTCTTCCTTGAGGCGCGCGTTTTCGGCGCGCAGGTCGTTGGCGCTCGCTTCCATGTCGTTGAGGGCCTGGTCGAGCTGCTGCTTGGCTTCCAGCTCTTTTTCGAGGGCCTGGACGCGCGCGTTTTTCTGGTCCAGATCGGCGCGGAGGGCGTCGAGATCGGCCTTGGCCTGGGACGCGGACTTCAGCTCTTCGCGCAGGCGCAGGTTGTCGGTGTCGAGCGCGGCCAGTTCGTTTTCGAGGCGGGTCACGCGGCTCTTGAGATAATCGAGTTCGACGGACTGGCTGGGCACCGGCTCCGCTTCTTCCTCCTCGGGCGCGGCAACCGCGGCGGCCGGGGCGGCTTCCGGTTCGGGCAGTTCTTCGGCCGGGGCGCCGCCGGCGAGGCGGCGTTCGACGTCGAGGATCTGGTTGTCGCAATACGTCTTGCGGTACTGGATGATTTTGGGTTCCCAGCCAGGGAAGTCCTGGGCGAGCTGGAGGTAATAGTCCCGCGCCGCGTTGTACTGCGTCAGCGCCTCGTCCAGGCGGCCCGCGTCGAGGCTCTGGTCGGCTTGGACGAGGTTGACGTACGCCTCGGTCTGGATCTGGGCGGGATCGGTCAGCGCGGCCGAAACCGGCGCGGCGAAACTGCCGGCGAGACCGGCGAGAAGCACGAAGAGGCAAGTGGCTTTTTTCACGGATGTTCCTTCCAGCGCGGGTGGGGGCGGGGCGGCTCTAGGCCTGGCCGTGGACCTTGGCGGCGACTTTCAGGCGCAGGGCGTTCAGGCGGATGAAGCCGGTGGCGTCGTCCTGGTTGTAGGCCTTGGTCGGGTCCGCGTCCATCGTGGCGATCTGCGGGTTGTAGAGCGACACGAGGCTCTTGCGGCCGGCGACGTAGAGCCCGCCCTTGTAGAGCTTGACCCGGACGGTGCCGGAGACGTGCTTCTGGGTGTCGTCGATGAGCGCCTGCAGCGCGCGGCGTTCGGGGGCGAACCAGAAGCCGTTGTAGACCATCTCCGCGTAGCGAGGGATGAGGCCGTCGCGCAGATGCATCATGTCGCGGTCCATCGTGATCGATTCCACCTGGCGGTGGGCGAACTGGAGGATCGTGCCGCCGGGGGTTTCGTAGACGCCGCGGCTCTTCATGCCGACGAAGCGGTTTTCGACCATGTCCACGCGGCCGATGCCGTGCTTGCCGCCGAGGGCGTTGAGCTTGCGCATGACTTCGAGCGGGGTCATTTTCTTGCCGTTGACGGCGACGCAATCGCCGCGCTTGAATTCGAGCTCGACGTACTCGGGGCGGTCCGGGGCGTCCTCGGGGGCGACGGACAGGCGGAACATGTCCTTGTTCTTCGGCGCGAAGGCGTCCAGCCACGGATCCTCCAGGATGCCGGCTTCGTAGGAGATGTGCAGCAAGTTGCGATCCATGGAATAGGGCTTCTTGGCGGAAGCCTGCACGTTGATCTTGTGCTTGGCGCAGTAGGCGATCATTTCGGCGCGGCCGGGGAATTCGTTGCGGTAGGCCTCGATGCGCCAAGGGGCGATGACCTGGAGGTCGGGCGCGAGGGCGGCGGCGGCCAGCTCGAAGCGGACCTGGTCGTTGCCCTTGCCGGTGGCGCCGTGGGCGATGGCGGCCGCGCCTTCCTTCAGGGCGATCTCGACCATGCGCTTGGCGATCAGCGGGCGCGCGATGGACGTGCCGAGGAAGTACTGGCCCTCGTAGATGGCGTTGGCGCGCATCATCGGGAAAATGAAGTCCTGGGCGAACTCGGCCTGGAGGTCGTCGACGTAGATCTTGCTCGCGCCCGTGGCCAGCGCCTTCTTCTTCAGGCCCTTGAGCTCTTCCGCCTGGCCGACGTCGGCCGCGAACGCGATGATCTCGGCCCGGTAGTTTTCCTTGAGCCACTTCAAAATGACCGAGGTGTCCAAGCCGCCCGAATATGCCAATACGATTTTCATCTGGATTGATCCTTTGCTGCGCCCGAAGGACGCGAAAACCGGAATACTAGGCGGTTTCCGCCGGAAATCAAGCGGCGGAACGGCCTGACAGCCGATTTCAACTACGAAACACTCGAAATTCACGAAAGAAGAGCCGGGATCCGGGTCAAAATCGGCCAGCGGGGAAAGTTCCTCTTTACAGGGTCCGTATGTTCGCCTACACACCGTTTCCATGAACGTGAACACGCTTCCCAAGGTCGAACTGCACCGGCACGTCGAAGGCGCGCTGCGCTACGCCACGATGAAGGAATGGGTGCGGGCGGACGGTTTGCAGCCCGCGGACGCCCCGGAAGCGCAACTCCGGGACTTCATCCTGATCGACAAGCCGGTCGACGGCTTGAAGGTCTTTCTCGAGAAATTCGGGCTGATCCACCGCGTGCTGTCCACGCCGGAACGCATCCGGCGCATGGCGTTCGAGGCCTGCGAAGACGCCTGGCGCGAAGGCGTCCGGCTGCTGGAACTGCGCTATTCGCCGGTCTTCATCCAGGGGGAAAGGACGAACCTGGATTTCGACCGGATTCACGCGGCGCTGCTGGACGGCATCGCCGCGGCGCAGAAGCGCTACCCGCTGCCGGTCGGGCTGATCGGCATCCTGGGGCGGGAGTGGGATCTGCCCACGGCGACGCGCGTGACGGATTTCTTCATCGCGAACCGCGACACGGTCGTCGGCCTGGATCTGGCCAACGACGAGGCGAATTTCGGCGGCAAGCCCTTCGCGGGCCTGTTCCGCAAGGCGCGCAACGCCGGGTTGCGCCTGACCGTGCACGCGGGCGAATCGGCGATTCCGACGTCGAGCGAGTCCATCCGGAGCGCGCTGGACGACCTGGGCGCCGAGCGGATCGGCCACGGCGTCCAGATCCACAAGGATCCGGCCCTGATGGAAGAAGTGGCGCGGCGGGGCGTGATCCTCGAATTGTGCCCCACGAGCAACATCCTGACGAAATCCATCGCGAGCCTCGAGAGCTATCCCATCCGCGCCATCCGGGCGGCCGGGGTCAAGGTCTGCCTCAACGCGGACGATCCCGGGGTGTTCGACTACGACCTCAACCACGAGTATCGGGCCATGGCCGATTGGCATGGGCTGACGGCGGACGATTTCGCGGCGCTGAACCGCGACGCGCGGGCCGCCAGTTTCCTGCCGGAAGCCGCCCGCCGGCGCTTTTCCGGCGCCTGAACCGGGCGGCCAAAACCCGTTCGATCGGACCGGGAAGGGCTTGCGCAGGGCTTCCGGGCGGGCTACAGTTCTCCCTTCAAATCGAACAAGAGCAAAAGGAAGAAGAGATGAAGAAGGTACTGATCCCGACGGCGCTGGATTCCGTCGCCAAGGAACTCCTGGAAGCCCACGGCGGCTATGCGGTCACGCAGATTCCGAAGGCCGACATCCTGAAATTCGCCAAGGAAAACCCCGATCTGCACGCGTTGATCGTCCGCAGCGAGAAGGTCACGGCGGAGATCATCGATGCGGCGCCCAACTTGAAGGTCATCGTGCGGGCCGGCGCCGGCTACAACACGATCAACATCGCCCATGCCCGCGCCAAGGGCGTGGACGTGATGAACACCCCCGGCGCGAACTCCAACGGCGTGGCCGAGGAAGTCGTGGCCCTGATGCTGTGCGACGCGCGCAAGCTGATCGCGGCCGATGCCTCCTGCCGCGCCGGCGCGTGGGAAAAGACCGCTTTCATGGGCACCGAGATCACGGGCAAGACGATCGGCATCGTGGGCTTGGGCTACATCGGCCGGCTGGTGGTCAAGCGCCTGTCGGGCTTCGAGCCGACCTTCATCGGCTTCGATCCGGGCACCACCCACCGCCAGGCGGCGGAACTGGGCGTCAAGCTGGTTTCGCTCGACGAACTGTTCGCCACGGCGGACTACGTGACCCTACATCTGCCCGAAACGGCCGAAACCAAGGGCATGGTCAACGCGAAGTTGCTCGGCCAGATGAAGGAAGGGGCCACGCTGATCAACTGCGCCCGCGCCGGCATCGTCAACGAAGCCGACCTGCGCGCCGCCAAGGCCGAGAAGAAGATCCGTTTCCTGAACGACGTCTACGCCAAGGACGAGGAAGGCCCCAAGAGCGTGGCGGACATCGCCGACATCATGGTGCCGCACTTGGGCGCCAGCACGCGCGAGGCGAACTACAAGGCCGCCGAACTGGCCGCCAAGGAACTGATCGACCTCGACGACAAAGGCATCGACAAGGCCGTCGTCAACAAGGCGAAGTAAGCCGATTCCGGCGTTCGCCGCGGCCGGCCCCGATCGGGGCCGGCTTTTTTTTGTTCCTTGCGGCGGGTGCGTCGCGAAGCCGTGGGAATGGGTACGGACTTAGCCGGCGGCGCGGCGCTTTGCGCACGGCGGCGGCTGACTCCTCGGCGCATTTCAGTGCCTGGAGCATGCCGGGGCAGGCGAGGTGGTGGAGCACGCGTGGCCCGACGCGCCGTTCCGTCACGAGGCCGACCCGTTTCAGCCAAGCCAGATGGCGCGAGACCGTGGGTTGGCTGACGGTGGCCAAGGCGCGCAGATCGTTCACGCAGCGGTCGCCGCGCGCGAGCGCTTCCAGCATCTGGACGCGCAGGGGATGGCCGAGCGCTTTCAAGACGTCGGCCTTGGCCTTGGATTGGGCAAGGTTCATGGGTTATGCTTATACACATATGCACATATGTGTAAATCATGGGTTTGAATGTATGCGGAATAGCGAGAGGGGGCGGGGTTGTTTCGGCCGATAAGGGCGATGCGGCCATGAAAAACCCCCGGGCGGCGGGGCCGGCCGGGGGTGCAGAAGCGGGGGAGGCCGCCGCTTACTTGAGGCCCATCTCGATCATCTTTTCGGCGATCTGGATGGCGTTCTGGGCGGCGCCCTTCCAGATGTTGTCGCCGGACACGAACAGCGAGAGGCCGTTGGGGACCGTGGCGTCCTTGCGGATGCGGCCGACGAAGGTGTCGTACTTCTCCGAAGCCACGATCGGCATCGGGAAGACGGACTTGGACAAGTCGTCGACGACCTGGATGCTCTCGGCCTTGGAGAGGATCTCGCGGGCGCGTTCGGGGGTGATCGGGTTGTGGAATTCCACGTGGAGCGCCATGCTGTGGCCGTTGAAGACGGGCACGCGCACGCAGGTGGAGACCGCCTGGATGGAGTCGTCGCCGAGGATCTTGCGGGTTTCGCGGGGCAGCTTGGCTTCCTCGGAGGTGTAGCCGGGCAGGTCCTTGGCCTCGGAGCCGATCTGCGCGATGACGTTGAACGCGATCTGCGCGGGATAGACTTCGTGGACGATGGGCTGGCCGGCGGCCCAGGCGCGGACTTGGGCGTCGAGTTCGCGGATGGCCGCGCTGCCCGAGCCGGAAACGGCCTGGTAGGTGCAGCAGACGATCCGCTTGATCTTGGCTTCGCGGTGCAGGACGGCCAGCGGCATGAGCGCGATGGCGGTCGAGCAGTTCGGGTTCGCGATGAAGTTCTGGTGGTTCTTCAGCGCGTCCGCGTTGATTTCCGGAATGCACAGCGGCACGCGCGGATCCATGCGGAAGTCGTCGCCGTTGTCGACGACGCAGCAACCGACTTCGGCGGCGCCCCAGCCCAGGGTCTTCGAAGCGCCTTTGGCGCCTTCGGTGCCGGCGAAGAACGCGAAATCATAGCCCTTGAACGACTCGGGGCCGGTGGCGACCTTCACGTCGACCGGCAGGCCGTCGATCATTTCGGTGCGCTCGCGGGTCGCGAACGCGGTCAGTTTGGCCATGGGGAAATTGCGCTTGCGGAGGAGCCGGACGATTTCCGTTCCGACCGCGCCGATGCCGACCATGCACACGTTGTACTTTTTCATTGGTTTTCTCCTGTGGGGATGGGGAATTTACCCGGAAAAGGCTGTTTGTCAACCGCCCGGCGGAATTACACCAGGGAGGCGATCAGATCGCCGACCTCGGACGTGCCCAGGCCCATGCGGCCGGCGGCGAGGGATTGGATCTTCCCGCCGTTGAGCGCGGCCGTGACGGCCCGGTCGACGGCCTGCGCCGCCTCGGTTTCGCCGAGGGTGTCGAGCATCATGCCGCCCGCGGCGATGGCCGCGATGGGGTTGATGACGTTCTTGTTCGTGTACTTGGGGGCGCTGCCGCCCATGCACTCGAACATCGAGACGCCGTTGGGGTTGATGTTGCCGCCGGCGGCGACGCCGAGGCCGCCCTGGACGATGGCGGCCAGGTCGGTGATGATGTCGCCGAAGAGGTTTTCCGTCACGATGACGTCGTACCACTCGGGCTGCTTCACGAACCACATCGTGCAGGCGTCCACGTGGTTGTAGTCCTGCTTGACGTCCGGGAAGTCGCGGTCGCCCATTTCCTTGTGCGCGCGGACCCAGAGGTCGCCGCAGTGGGTGAGGACGTTGCACTTGTGGACGAGGGTCAGCATTTTCTTGCGGTTGCGCCGGCGGGCGTATTCGTAGGCGAACTTCATGCAGCGGTCCACGACGGGCCGGCTGTAGACCATGACCTGCGTGGCCACTTCGAGGTTCGTGCCCTTCTGGACCGCGCCGCCCACGCCGGTGTAGATGCCGCCGGTGTTCTCGCGGATGACGACGAAATCGACGTCCTTGGGCTCCTTGTCCTTGAGCGGGCAGTCTTCCTTGCGGTAGAGCTTCACGGGGCGCAGGTTGATGTACTGGTCCAGCGCGAAGCGCGTCTTGAGGAGGATGCCGACCTCGAGGATGCCCGGCTTGACGTCGGGATGCCCGATGGCGCCGAGATAGAGCGCCTGGTGCTTGCGGAATTCCTCGATGGCGGAATCCGGCAGCGTTTCGCCGGTTTTCAGGTAGCGGTCGCCGCCGAAATCGTAAGGGGTGTAATCCAGCTTGAAGCCGAACTTCGCCGAGGCGGCGGCGAGGACCTTGACGGCCTCGCGGGTGACTTCGGGGCCGGTCCCGTCGCCGGGAATCAAACCGATGCTGTAGGACTTTTTCATAAGGCCGGCCATTTATAGGGTTTTCCCGGACGGAATCAAGCCCGGAAATGGAAAATCAACCGTGGAAGGAGCGGCGCCGCCCGTTCAGCGGGGCGGCGGCGCGTTTTTCGGCACGGCGGGGGTGCCGGGCGGGAATACGACGGCTTCGACCTTGCGCCGGCCCCAGCGGCGGGCTTCGGCATGGGTGTTGTAGAAGAGATCGAGACGGCGCCGGCCTTTGATGTCCCCGCCGCGGTCTTCGACGACGCCGTAGCCGTAGCCCGGGACGTAGATGAGGGTGCCCATGGGATAGTAGCGGGTGTCGGCGGCCAAGGTGCCGGGATGGGCGCGCTTGCCGCTGGCCGTGATGCCGACGGCCTTGGGTTTGCCGCGGTCGCGGCCGGCGGAGACGACCGGGCGGCCGCGTTTGTCGAGCTTCCAGCTGCAACAAAGGCCGCAGGGGCAATAGGCGGTGGTTTCGATCCGCACGATCCGGCCGTAGGTCAGGCCGTCATCGGGGTCGAGGAAAAAGACGGTGCACCCCCCCAGGGCCAGCGCGGCGAGCAGCGCCATGGTCAAAATGACGAACTTGCCGTGCATTCTGGGGCCAGCATGGCGGAGAAAGCGGCCGATGACAAATAGATTTCTCCGGGCGGGGGCTTCTGGCAGGATGGCGGCCGTGGACTGCGGATCCGACATCCCGTTGCAGGACTGGGCGTTGCCCGGCGAGCCGTTCCGGCTGGCGGCCGTGGACGTCGCCGCGGCCGATTGGTCCGCGCGTTTGCCGGCGGAAGCGCAGGCGCGCGCGGCGCGCTTCACGGATCCGGCGGCGCGGGCGCGGGCGGGGGCGTCGGAATGGTTCAAGGCCTGTTGGCTGCCGCGCGAGCTGGGCCTAGAGCGGGTGGAGTGGAAAACCGGTGCGCACGGCAAGCCGCGGCTGGCCCGCGCGGCGGCGGAGTGGGGCTTCAATCTGTCGCATGCGGGCGGCTACGTGGTGGCGGCCCTGGCGCGGGGCGCGGCGATCGGCGTGGATCTGGAATCGCTGGCGCGCAAGGCCGACGTGGACGCGCTGGGCGAGCGCGTGTTTTCCGAAAGCGAGCGGGCGCTGGCCCGGGCGGGCGGGCGCGCGGCCTTCTTCGCGCTCTGGAGCCAGAAGGAAGCCCTGCTGAAAGCCCTGGGCTGCGGCTGGGCCAACGGGAACCTCGTGCGCAACACGCGGCTGGAACTCGCGGATTTCCAAACGGAGCCGACGACGCGGGTGCGGGTGTGGTCGCGGCGCGTGCAGGCGGGCACCTACGCGCTGGCGGTGGCGATTTTCTAGGGCGGCGGCGCGGGGGCTTCCGGCGGCGCCGCGTACTCGGGGTAGAGCTGGTGGGCGCACTCCGGACACAGGCTGTGGCTGAACTCGGCCTGGGAATGCGAACGGATGTAGCCCTCGATCTGGTTCCAGTAGCCTTTGTCGTCGCGGATTTTCTTGCAGGACATGCAAATGGGCAGCAGTCCGCCGAGAACCTTGATTTCCGCGAGGGCCTTTTCCCGATCCGCGACGAGACGCTCGCGTTCTTGCTCGGCCTGTTTGCGCGCGGTGATGTCGGCGATGCTGGACAGGATGCAGGGCTCGTCGCCCACCGCGATGACCACGGCCGAATACAGGCCGGTGAGCAATTCGCCCGACTTCTTGCGGAAGCTGAATTCCAGGCCATCGACCCGGCTGCGCGCGGCGAGCTGGGCGACGACGGCGTCGCGGTCGCCGGTTTGCGCCCAGAGGTTCAGATCGATCGTCGTGGTGCCGCGGGCCTCCGCATCGTCGTAACCGGCCATGGCGGTGAAGCCCTCGTTGATTTCGAGGATCTGGCCGTCCGAGAGCCGGGTCAGCAGCAACGCATACGGGGAGGAGTGGAAGGCCCTCGAGAATTTTTCCCGCTGGAGCGTCAGATCCATCAGCAACCGGCGGTTGACCATGAGGACGAGGGAGTAGGTCAGCAGGACGAACAGCACCTGGATGGCGAGATGGAAGAGGGCTTCGGGGGCTCCCAGCCGGAAATAGTCGTCGGGTTGGCCCAGATGTCCGAATTGGTTTGCGATCCGGAGCGCGAACAGGCCGGCGAAGAGCGCGAACACGACGCCGACCGCGCGGGTGCAGGGGCGCAGGGTGGCATCGACGCCGCGCAGCATGAGCGCGGAACAGCGAACGAAAAAGTACAGCATGGCCCCCGCGAAGATCGCCGCCCGCAGGGCCAGGTTCGGCTGGACGTAGGTCAGGTAGGCATGCAGCGCCGCGGCGGCGGCGGCCACGACTCCGTTGGCGGTTTGCGGCCGGCGCCGGCCGACGAACCGTTCCAGGCCCAACAGGCCCAGCCACGCGCCGCCGACGAGCAAGACGTTGGCCGCGCTGACGGACAGCCAAGTCGGCAATTGGCCGCGCAGCAGGATCAGGAACAGCCCCGTGGTCTGCGCCGCGAAATTCAGCGCCCAGAAGCCCAGCCCGGAATACTGCCGGCGGCCTTGGCGCCACAGGGCCGCCAGGACGAGGTTGCAGACCACCTCGACGGTGAGTCCGGCGACGACGATGGTTTTCAGGTCGAGTTGCGGCATGGCGGAAACCTAGCGCGGCGCTCCGGAAAATCCAGCGGAAAAACGCGCGGACCGCGGGAGGCTAGCGCGGGCCGGCGCGGCCTTCCCATTTGCGGCAACGGCCGCCGCTGCGGCCGACGATTTCGCCCCGATCCACGATTTCGATGACTTCGCAGGCGTTGGCGCAGTCGCCGCAGGCGAACGCCTGGGTGTCGATGGCGCGCTCGCAGACGTCGAATCCGCGGAAGCGCGAGGCGGCCGGCGCGGAGCGTTTCGCCAGCAAAGCCGCGCCGAGCGCGCCCATCACCATGTGGTGTTCGGGCACGATGAGTTCGCAGTTCAGCAGTTCGGCGAAGGCCCGGCGCATGCCTTGGTTGGCGCTGACGCCGCCCTGGAACACGATCGGCGGCCGGATTTCCTTGCCCACGCACACGTTGCCCAGGAAGTTCCGCGCCATGGCCAGGCACAGGCCCATCACGATGTCCTCCTGCCGGTGGCCGATCTGCTGCTTGTGGATCATGTCCGACTCGGCGAAAACCGTGCAGCGGCCGGCGATGCCGGTGGGGCGCGCGGACCGGACCGCCTGGCGGCTGAATTCCTCGATCGTGAGATTCAGCCGCTGGGCCTGGGCGTCGAGGAAGCTGCCGGTGCCCGCCGCGCACAGGAGGTTCATGGCGAAATCCACCACCACCCGGTCGCGGACGATCGTGACCTTGCTGTCCTGGCCGCCGATCTCGATGACGGTCTGGACGTCGGGCCGGACGTGGATGGCGGCGCAGGCGTGCGCGCTGATCTCGTTCTGGACGACGTCGGCGCCCAGCGCGGCGGCGACGAGGTGCCGGGCGCTGCCGGTGGCGCCGACGCCGGCGAGGATCGCTTGCGGGCAAGCGGCCCGCAGGGCGGCCAGGGCGGACTGGGCCGCGCGCAGGGGCCAGCCGTCCACCCGCCGGTAGTCGCTGAAAACCACCTGGGCGCCGGCGTCGATCAGCACGAGGTTCGCGCTGATGGAGCCGACGTCGATGCCGAGATAGTGGGAATTCTTCATGGCCGTTTCCTGGGCTTCTTCTCCTGCCGTTCCCGCAGCATGCTCGCGAACGCCTCGAGGCGGGTCACGACGCCGACGTGGCTGGCGTGCTCGTCGAAAGAACACTCGAGAATGGGCAGATCCAGATCCTGGCTGAGCCGGCGCAGGATCGGCCGCACGCTGACTTCGGGCATGCAGCCGGCGGGCGCGACGTGCACGACGCCGTCGAAGCCCTCTTGCGCGCAGCGGATCGCGTGCGCCACGGAATCGAGCGCGTGGCCGCCGACGAGGTTTTCGAGATAGGGGCGCGCCAGCCGCTTCAGCCGCCAGCGGGAGTTGCGGCTGAACAAGCCGATCCGGAAGATGTTGCGCATTTCGTCGCCGAGCAGGAAGAAATTGCGGACTTCGGCGCCGAGACCGCCGAGGATTTCCTCGAGGTTGTGGTTCAGGTAGCGGTCGCGCAGCAGGGTGGCTTCGCCCAGCAGGCCGATGCGCAGCGGCACGCGCGTTTCGTCGATCGGGACGGCGGCGAAGCGGGGCTTGAAGGTCCGGACGCACGCGCGGATTTCCGGGACCGAGCGGGCCCGGTCCAGATCGGCGAGGCATTCGTTGAGGAGCCGCGTGGCGTCGCCCGGCCGGCGCTCGACGGCCCGGACGCGCCAGGTTTCGCGCTCGAGGGCGTCCACGGCCAGGGTTTTCTGCTGCGCGCGCGCGCAGCACTGCAGAAAGGGTATGGGGTCCGGATCGAAGTGGCGGATCAGCGGCGGCTTGATGCCGTCGTAGCCCAGGCCGAAGATGAACAGGTCCAGGCCGCGCTCCTTGAGGATCTTCTGCTGGATTTCGCGGTAGTAGCGCAGGCGGCAGGTGCCGCGGCTGTTGACCATGACGCCGTAGCGGATGCCGGCTTGCGCGGCCTGGATGAAGTGGCCGGTGCAGGCCTTGAACGACAGGCAGGCGAATTCCGGCGAGGCTTCGACGCCCAGGCGCAGGGTTTCGGGCGTGGTGCTGCGCTGGGTCCAGGGTTCCACCCGCAGGCATTCCACGGAGGCGGCGAGCGCCAGCGAATAGTTGCCCCACGGCTGGATGGCGAGGCCGGGCTTCACGCGCGCCCCGCGATGGATTCCACGAACGCTTCCAGGCGCGTGTCGAGACCGGCCAGCGCCGCATGCGCGTCCAGCGTCAGGGCCATGAACGGAATGCCCGCGGCCTTGAGGGTTTCCCGGTAGTACGGGCCGGCCATCGAATCGCAGCCGCAGTTGAACGAGGTCAATTGGATCACGCCGGCGCACCGGGCCGGGTCGCGCGCGCGCAGGGCTTCGAGCATGTGCGCGCTGGTGTCCCACCGCAGCGGCGCGGGCGCGCCGCGGGGCGGGCCGGCCGGCAGCCGTTCGACGGCCACGCCCAGCTCTTCCAGCTTGCGGACGATCGGATCCGCCAGATAGGCGTCGGCGAGGTTGTAGGGATGGCCGATCAGGAGGTACCGGCGGCGGCCGGAATCCGCCGGCGGCGCGGCGGGGGGGGCGGCGGCGGCGAGGGCCTGCCGGGCCGCGGCGGCGCTTTCGGCCGGAGCGAACCCCAGCGCGCGGCCCAGCTCGGCCAGCGTTTGCTCCAGCGGGCGGCGGTTTTCGTCCACGTCCGCCGTCACGACCTCGAAGCGGCCGCGGAATTGCGCCCGGACGGCGTCGGGCAGCGCCGCCAGCTTGGGGCAGGAGATGAAGCCGCGATGCAGCGAAAGGATGCGCGGCACGAACACCCGGTCCACGCGCCCGGCCAGCTCTTCGAGATGGGCGTCGAGCAGCTTGACGGGCAGGCAGTGTTCCGTTTCGGAAATGAGTTCCGCCCGTTCGAGCGTGGCGCGGGTCGTCGGCGCGGAAAGGACGACCGGCACGCCGAGCGCCGCGAAAAACGCCTCCCACAGCCCCGGCTGCAGGTGGGGATGCAGGGCCCGCGGCAGGCCGATGGGCCGTTGCCGTCCCGGCCTGTTTCGGCGAAAAAAGGATGCGATGAACGTCCGCATGTCGGTTCGGACGCGACGCTAGCAAAACGGCGCCGCGCGCGCCTATCGCAAAAGGAAACGAAATTCAGGCGGCGGCGGCCTATTGGGCTTTTTTGACGATGCGGATCTTGCCGCCGGTGGCGCGGGCGATCGTCTTGTGGAATTCCGCGCTGACGATGCCGAACTGGTTCTGGCCGGGGCGTTCGCGGGGGTCGTACAGGATGGGGTAGATTTTCACCGAGCGGCCCGTCGTGGTCGCGATGGAACGGACGTATTTCTCGACGTTCGCGATGTGGTCGGGCATGGCGTTGGCCATGTTGGAATCGCTGCTCAGCCACGGCGCTTCGTCGGTCAACAGGAAGATCGTGTCGGCGCCCATTTCGACGGCCCGCTGCAGGGCCGTGAGGGACGTCGAGCCGGTCTGGCCGTGGAGCTGGCCGTCCACCGACTGGTCGCGGATCCGCTGGGTGGCGGGATCGAAGGCGCCCTTGACCTTTTCGAGCCAGGCGAGGCCTTGCTGCTTGTTTTCCTGCGTGGCGTAGACCATCTGGGGCGCGAACTGGTCCGCGCCGTCGACGAAGACGACGAAGTTGAACTTGGTGCCCGCGTTCATGTTCGCGAGCATGGTGCCGGATTCGGCGATGACGTCGGTGACGACGCCTTTGGCGATCATGGAGGAGGAGATGTCGAAGCAGATGACGATGGCGCGGGTGCGGACGTTTTCGCCGAAGAACTTGGTGTCGGAGTAGCCCATGCCGCCGGTGAGGCCGCGGCCGGCGCCGCCGCCGCCCCCGCCGATGCCGCCGATGGAACCGGCGCGGGAATTCATCAGGGGCGTGTCGCGCAGGTTCTTGACGTCCGGCGTCGTCATGTCGGGCATTTCCGGCAGGGCGACCTTGGAGGGGGCCTCGGTGACGAGGCGCTGGAGGATCTGGGGCTTGCGGGTCTGCTTCTGCATCTGCTTGACGCGGATGGCGTGCTCGAGCTTGCGCGCCGGCAGCGAGGGCGACTTCTTGCCCTCGAACATCATCTTCTGCTTGGGCGAGATGATCATGATGGTCAGCGACACGGCGCCGATGAGCAGGAGGACGTGGATGCCGAGGGAAATGAGGATGGCGTTGAGGGCGCGCTTCTTCTGCGCGGCATCCTCGGCCTGGGTTTTCGAAAACGCGGTCCAGACGGCGAAGATTTTCATCTTAAATCTCCTCGTCTTCGGACCCGACGGCGAAGGTCACGTTGGCGATCTTGGCGGCGGTGCAGGCGTTGAGGACGTCGACGACGCGCTGCTGCTTGACGTTGTCCTCGGGCGCGATGGTGATCATGGCCGGCACCTGGTTGGCCTCGGCCGTCTGGCGGAAGAGGGTCAGGGTCTTGACGAGCTCGGGCATGTCGGGATCGGTGGGCTTGTCGTACTCGAGGTCGTTGAGGAACACGTTGCCGGCTTCGGTGATCTGGATGATCTGTTCATCGGGGATCTCGACGGAATCGGACTGCGCGGCGGTGCCGGGCAGGGCGAAGGAAATGTCCGCCTCCTGCTTGTTGAAGGTGGTGGACACCATGAAAAAGACCAGCAGCAGGAACACGCAGTCGATCATGGGGGTCATGTCGACGGCGGCTTTGACGTCGTCTTTGAACTTGAGTTTCATCAGCCGCCTCCGCCCGCGCTGGCGCTTTGGAAGGTGCCGAAGATGATGTCGAAGATGCCGGCGTTGGCGCAGGCGCGGATGGCGCGCTTGACGATCTTGAACTCGGCGTTCTTGTCCACGCGCATGTAGATGCGCAGGTCAGGCTCGGTGGCGCGGCGCTCGGCGATGATTTTCATGAGGCCGGGCTCGTCCGTGAGCTGGCCATAGATGATGAACGGCGTGTTTTCCGAGGTGGCGCCGCCGCCGATGGGGGTGCCCAGCGGCACGATGTTGACGACGCCGCGTCCGCGCAGGTCTTCCGGGATGGCCGCCTTGGGGGCGATGGGCAGGACGACTTCGGGCGTCTGGTCCACCTTGCTCATCGTGGCGCACACCATGAAGAAGATGAGCAGCAGGAACACGCAGTCGATCATGGGGGTCATGTCGACGCTGGCTTCGGGCTCTTCTTGCTTTTTGAGTTTCATGCCGGGCGGTTCACGGTTCGGGGTTCAGCGGCGGGAAAGCCTAGCTTTCGTTCTCGACGGGCGCGGGTTCCTGTTCGGCGAAGAGGTTGGCGGTGCCGGTGAGCCCGTCGATGAGGGCGGAGTATTCGCTTTCGGCGTCGCGGACGATGCGCGAGAGGTTGTTGCGGAAGATGAAGAACGAGAAGATGGCGGGGACGGCGATGATCAGGCCGGTGGCGGTGGTGATGAGCGCTTCGCCGATGTTGCCGGCGAGGAGTTCGGGCTTGCCCATGCCGCCGGTGCCGATCTTCTGGAAGGCGCCGATCATGCCGGAGACGGTGCCGAGCAGCCCGATCATCGGCGAGATGCTGGCGAACAGGGAGAGGAAGTTGATCCAGAAGCTGACCTGGGCTTCCTCGCGGCCGACGGCTTCGGCGATGGCGCCTTCCATGTCCGGCTTGGAGGCGGCGGGGTCTTCGGGGTTGATCTTGCGCAGGCCGGGGAGCAGCCCGTTGGTGAACAGGCAGGGCGTGGCGCGGGCGAGGGAGTACATCTGGCCGACGTCGCGCTGTTCGGCGGCGGCGCGCAGGGGCAAGACCACGGTCGCGGGCAGCAGGGTCTTGCGGCTGACCATGCGGACGTTGAGGACGATCATGGTGACGACGCCGACGGAACAGAGGCCCAGCGGCCACATGGCCCAGCCGCCGGTCTTGATCATGCCCCAGAGGGTGATCTTGGTGGGCGCGGGCGCGGGCGCCTCCGCCGGAGGCGCGGGCGGCGGCGGATCCTGGGCGAGCGCGGTGCCGAGGGGCAGCAGCAAGGCGGCGAGGGCGAGAATGGCGAACGTCTTTTTCATGGCTGTCTTTCCTTCCGGCGCCACGGACCCGAGAGCCCGCGCGCTCCTTTTCTAAATCTATTCCGTGGCTTCCGCCGGCGCGCTCTCCGCGGCCGCCGGAGCTTTCGTCTCGGCCGGGGGCGCCGCCGCCGCGGGCGCTTCGGGCGCCGCCGGGGCGCCCGCGACGCCGGCGGGCGCGACGGGTTCATCGGCGGAGGTCACCTTGGCGGCGTCGACGAACTGGCCGGCGTCGATGAGTTCCTGTTTGTGCTTTTCGAGAAATTCGGCGGCGGTCTGGGCCGCGGGGGTCGCGGGATAGTTCTTCTGGATTTCCTGGATGGAGCGGTAGAGCGGCTCCCATTCCTTGAGTTCGGCGTAGCAGGCGAGGGCGGCGGCGAGCCCGCGCGACTCGTTGTCGTGGACGTAGGGATAGAAGACGACGAGCGGGAGGTAGGAAAGCAGCGCGTTGTCGTAGTTGCCGAGGGCGAAATACGAATCGCCGAGGGCGAAGAGGAGCTTGGAGAGGATTTCCTCGTCCTCTTCCGGCAGCGGGATGCCGCCGAGGTATTCGACGGCGGAATGGTGTTCGCCGCCCTGGGCGTAGGCGATGCCGGCGAGGATGCGGGCGTTGGTGGCGGCGGCGGTGCCGGCGGCCTTGAGGACGACGTCTTCGTAGAGGCGGGTGGACTCGCGCCAGAGGCCCTTGGCGTCGTAGAGGCGGCCCTTGGCGACCATGGCCTCGTTGGCGGGGATCCCGGGCAGGTCGCGCAGGGACCGCAGCTGGAGGATCATCTTGTCGAGCGCGGCGTGGGCGGCGGCGAACTGCGCGTCCGTCGCGGCGGGGGAGGTGCGGATCTTGTCGACGGCGTCGAAGAGGGCGGGGCGGGGCATGCCGATCTGGACGACGTCGGCGACGGGCAGGCCGATCTGCGGCGAGCGGGTGCCGTCGGCGGACTTGCGCTCGACCCAGAGGATGTCCTGGTCGCGCTTGACGATCGACGCCTCGAAGGCGGTCTGCTTCGTCTGGATGGGCCAGGGCCCGAGCTGGGCGGAAGCCGCGAGGGGCGCGAGCGCCGCGAGCCCGAGCGCGGTCCGGAAAGTTTTACGTAGAACGTAAAAACTTTGCGGCGGTTTTACGTGGAACGTAAAAACTTTCATAAGGCGGTTCGGGCTCATGGCGCGCCTCCGGAGAGGGCGGCGATGCGCTGGCGGGCGTAGGCGGCCGCGGCGGAGCCGGCGGAGAAATCGCTTTCGAGGAATTCGCGGTAGGTGTTGAGCGCGGCGGCCTGGTCGCCGAGCTTCTCGAAGCAGGCGCCGCTGCGCAGATAGGCCTGGATGACGGCCTTGCGGTAGGCGCCGTAGAGGACGTAGACGCGCTGGTAGTAGGCGACGGCCTGGGCGTATTCCGCCTGCGCCTCCATGCAGGCGGCGATGCCGAGGAGGGCTTCGGGCTTGAGCCGCCGCGGCGCGGCGCGGTTGGCGAGAATGGCGTTGTAGTCGCTGATGGCCTCGCCGTGGCGCTTGAGGCCCAGGAAGGCTTCGGCGCGGCAGAAGGTGGCTTCGAGGATGAACTGGATCTCGGCGGCGTTGTCGAGGACGGACTGGGCGTGGAGCAGGGCGACGTCGTATTGCTTGTGTTCGAGCGCCTGCTGGGCGAGCAGCATGTGGGCTTCGGGCACGTGGCGGGAGTCGGGATACTTTTCGAGGAGGAGTTCGAGGTGGGGGACGCCGGATTCGGGCATGCCGTTTTCGATCCAGGCGCGGCCGAGCCAGACGAGGGTTTCGGCGCCGAGGTATTCGGACTTGAAACGGCCGGCGAAGATGGCGAGCTGGCGGGCCTGCTGGTCGGCGGGGAGGATCTGGGCCTCGGCCCAGGCGAGGCGCGCGGCCAGGGTCAGGCGCTGGCCGGCGAGGGCCTTGTCGTAGCGCGCGCGCAGCTCGGTCGCGTAGTCGTCGGTGCCGCGCGGATACATGCCGGCGAGGTCGGTGAGCATGAGGTCGAAGCCTTCCCAGGCGGGGGTGTTGCCGTGGCGTTCGATCATCTGCCAGTAGAGGATGCGGGCCTGGTCGGGGCGCTTGATCTGCTTGAGCGCCCAGCCGGCGTTGTAGGCGGCGTCGACGACGTTGCCGTCGTTGGGCATGTCCTTGATGTACTGGACGTATTCCTGCGACATCTCGATGAACCCGTTGGTCTCGGCGAGGGCTTTGTGGAGGCGGGCCATCTGGGTGAGGGCCATGTAGTAGAAGGGCCCCGCGGCGGGATTCATGGACAGGCGGTAGGCTTCCTTGGCGCCGTCGAAATCGCCGAGGACGGCGAGGGCGTCGCCGCGCATGATGGCGGCTTCGCGGCGGAAGTAGTGGTCGGGATTCTGCTCGAGCCACTTCAAGGTGTCGGCGGCGCAGCGTTCGTAGTCCTCGAGGGCGTAGCGGCTGCACGCGGCGCGGTAGGTGGCCTCGGGCGCGTAGATGCTCATGGGGTTCTTCTCGGCGTAGGCGTCGAAGTAGGGCAGGGCTTCTTCGTACTTGCCGTCGTAGTACAGGGAAATGGGCATCCAGTACTGCACGTCGGGCACGAGGACGTGCTCGGGATGGGCCTGCAGCCAGGCCTTGAAGAGGGCGACGGCCTCTTCGAAGCGCTCCTGCATGGCGATGGACAGCGCCAGATAGAACTCGATGCGCGCCTTCTGCGGATGCTCGGGGAAACGGCGCGTCAGCTTGCGCATCTCGATCTCGGCGTCCTCGAACAGCTCGCGGTTGACGAAGGATTCGGCGCGCAGGAAGGCGACGGTGGGCACGTTGGGCCACTTGTCGCCGTAAACGCCGATTTCTTCTTCTTCCACGACCCAGACGGGCTTTTCGCCGGGAACGGGGGCTTGTTCGGCGGCGAAGTCGAACATGCCCTCGGCGTCGTCGGCCTTGATGACGTCGCCGTCCTTGGCGAGCTTCTTCTTCTTGGCCCAGCCGCCGAGGCGCTTGGCCTTGGCGCGGCGCTCGAGCTGGCGCAGGCGCTCGAACTGGGCGTCGATGGAGGTGCCGTCGGGCAGGACGGTGGAGCCGCCGTAGACGCGGGCGAGGCCGTTGGCGACGAGCAGTTCGCCGAGGTCTTCCTTGCCGATCTGGACGACGCCGTAGAAGCGCTGCTGCTGGGAACTGCCTTTGGCGTCTTCCCAGCGCGTCCAGACGGTGAATTTCTTGCCGGAGAGGGTTTTCTGGGTGAATTTCTTGCCGGCCACGCCCAGCGGCACCACGTGGGAATCGGAGATGCCGAAATAGGCGGCCTGGTCTTCGTTGCGCTCGGCGAACTGCTTGTCGCTCTCCGGCGTGTCCACGAAATAGAGGCGGATGATGACGTCCTTGTTCTTGGCGCGGACGTGGAAGCTGTCGCCGTCCATGTAGCCGTCGGACAGGACGCAGTCCTCGAGCTTTTCCCACTTGGCGGCGGCCTGGGCGGAAGCGGCGGCCCCGAGGAGGACGAGGGCGGCCCACCGGATGAAGCGCGCGGTCCTCATTCCCACTTGCCCTCCGGATCGTAGGTGGACAGATAGTGGTCGGCCTCGATGACGAGATCGTCGAAGCGGCGCAGGCGCGAGACGGCGAGGATGAGATCGAAGTGGCCGGCCTCGCGGACGGCGTCTTCCTGGGCGATGGCGACGACGCGGGTGAAGGCGGCGCGGGCCTCCCAGAAGCGGTCGACGTTGAAGAAGCAGCGGCCGATGCGATGGTAGAGGTTGGCGTCGTAGTCGGGCAGGGCTTCGAGCTTGCCGGCCATTTCCTTGGCCTGGGCCAGCTCGGAGGCGATGCGGCGTTCCTGCTGGAAGCGGGAGCGGATGTCGCGCGGGTTGGGCCGGGCGTTCTGGACGGCGGCGAGCTGGGCTTCCAGCGTGGCCACGTAGGTGCGCATGTGGCCCATGAGGGCCTTGCGGGTCTTGACGCGGCGGTAGGCCTTGAGGGCCTGCTCGTATTCGGTGTCGTCGAACATGAAGTCGCCGATTTCGAAGGCGAGGAAGTTGCAGTAGGTGATGACCGACCAGGTGCGCGGGCGTTTTTCGATGGTCTCGAGCAGGGCGATGGCTTCGGTGCCCTTGCCGTCGTCGAAGGTGGCGCGCGCGCAGAAGGCGCCGGCCTGGGTCCACAGCGGGCTTTCGGGATAGAGCCGCATGAAGTCCTGGAAGGCGGCGGCGGCCAGCGCGCTTTGTTCCTGGATGAGCCGGCAGATGCCGATCTGGAACATCGCGTCCTCGGAATAGGCCGAGCGCGGGAAGGTCGAGCGCAGCTTCTGGTAGGCGGCGACGGCGGCTTCGTATTCCTCGAGCTGCTGCTGGGCGGAACCGACGCGGAACATGGCTTCGTCGGCGAACTTCGATTCGGGATATTTCGCGACGTATTCCTCGAAGGCCTTGATGGCGTCGGCGCTGCGGCCGAGGTTGAAGAGCGCGCAGGCCTTGGCGTACATCGCCAGATCGATCTGCGTGCTCAGCTCGGGTTCGGCGCCGAAAACCTTGACGAGCTGCTCGAGGAACGGAACGGAATTCTCGTAGTCGCCGGCGAGGAAGCGGCTCATGCCGCTCTGGTAGAGGGCTTCGGGGGAATCGTCGGGGCCTTGCGTTTCCTGGGCGCCGGCCGGCGCGGCCAGCAGCGCCGCCGCGCAGGCGATCGCCAAGCGCACCGCCATCCGCTGGAATCTGCTACGCATCATGGGAAGGCAGGATAGGCCGGCGTCCGGGAAAAGGCACGCACTATTTCCGTTTTCGGGTAATTCGTTTCGCCGGATTGAACGGGGACACGGCCGGCGCGAAGAGTTCCTTCGTGTAGCCCCGCACGTTGCGGTCTTCGAGATGGTCGAAGAGCATCGGCGCATCGGAACCGTAGCTGACGCGCTGGAGGGGATTGGGCGCCATCTCGGCGTAGATCAGGTCGTCCACCGCCCGGCCGAGCGCAAGGGTCTGGGCGATGGGCGAGACGATCATGGAGTGCCCGAAGTAGGTCGTGTGCGCGGCGTCGGAACCGATCGCGTTGACCGCCACGTGGTAGACGTGGTTTTCGTAGGCGCGCATCTTGTTGCTCGCTTCCCAGATCTCGAAATTGCGCATCAGGGCGGAGGGCCGGCACAGGATGCTGGCGCCTTTGACGGCCATGATGCGCGACGCCTCGGGAAAGTCGCCGTCGTAGCAGAGGTGGATGCCGATGGTGCCGATCTCGGTGGGGAAGACGGGGTAATGGTGGCCGGGGGTGGTCCAGCCTTTGTTTTCAATGCGTTCGGGCGGAAAGAGATGGGTCTTCCGGTAGACGCCGAGGTTCCGGCCCTGGGAATCGATCATGAAGGCGGAATTGTAGATGACGCCGGGCTTGGCGCCGCGCTCGTAGGTGGGCAGCACGCAATGGATCTTCAGTTCCTTGCAGATCTTCTGGACGGGGGTGAGCATCTGCTCCGTGCTCGGGAGCAGCTCCCACAGATCGTGCGCGGGCATGGCCGGATTGTAGCCGGTGGTGATGGACTCGGGAAAGACCAGCAGTTTGGCGCCGACGTCCTCCACCGCGCGGCGGAGAAAATAGATGCAGCGATAGAGGTTCGTCGGAATGTCGTTGGGCACCACGGCGAACTGGGCGCCGGCGATCACGACGCGCGGCGCTTTCGACGCGCGGCGGGCGGCGGAGGGTTTCAAAGGGGGTTTCATAGATGTGGAAAGCGCATCCTAAAGAAGCGCCCGGCGGGATTCAACAGGGAAACGCGGCTTTCTGCGCGGTGCGGTTTCGCGCGGAATGGTCGGCGTACGATCATTAATTAATCATCATACAAAAAACAAGCATTAACACATCAATATAAGGCGAATACTCAATTATGCAACATACCATGGTTAATTAATGATCATACGAAATGAAAACGCCCGCGAAGCGGGCCGGGCCAATCCGGTGGACCGGGATGGACGGCGTGGGCGACCCCGGGGGCGTGGCCGCGGCCGGGCGAAACGCTTGAACCGAATTGCGTTTCGCGGCTTGAATCGGGCTTGAAGAAAACGCACCCTGACACGGAAGTAAATCAACAAGGAGAATCGACATGGCCATCGACGCAATGGAAATGAAACTGCGGCCGCCGGAAATCCAGCTCAAGCCGTACCCCCCGAAACTGATCACGCTCGCCTCGGGCGAGAAGATGGTCGTGCGCGAAGCGAAGCGCGAGGAAGTCGGCGCGCTGCTCGGCACGGTCTATCCGCTGATCGGCGTGCCCACCGATTTCTACGACATCGTCGCCGTGCGCATGTACTCCGAAATCCTGGGCTGGTACCGCTACCGCGTGGCCAACGAATTCGTGCTCGTCGGCGCCATCGACGGCGTCATCGCGGGCATCGTCACGAGCCGCCACGTCGACTCCAAGCTCGGCATGAGCCTGCACACGCTGACCATCAAGCGCGGCCTGCGCGTCGGCGCCCAGCTGTTCGCGGCCAAGATGGAACACCACATCGACATCCTCGGCGAGGACGAGGTCTTCATCGTCGCGGAAAGCCCCAACGGCTTCAAGCGCTGGATGATCGAATACCAGCTCGAAGACCGTTCGGCGCAGTTCCCCGCGGTGCGCCACGAGCTCGGCGGCGTGCCCACCTTCGTGCTCACGCGCGCGCTCTGGAACGCCGTGCGCGACATCAAGTGCACCGGCACGCGGCCCATCTCCGACGCCGATCTCAAGACCGCCGACAAGCTGATCATGCCGAAGGAATACTCGCAGCTCCCCGGCTTCAAGAGGCCCTAGATCATGGCCAGGGTCGGGATCGTCGGAATCGGGCACACCCGGTTCGGGAATTCGTCGGAATACGACTTGGCGGACGTCCTCGCCTACGCGGCGACGGACTGCCTCAAGGACGCGGGCTTTTTGGCCCGCCGCAAGGAGATCGACCAGGTCTTCGTCGCGAACATGGCCGCGGGCCTGTTCTGCCACCAGACGGCCGTGGCGTCGTCGATGGTCAGCCGGATGGACATGGAACCCGTGCCGGCCGAACTGATCGAGAACGGCCCCGCCTCGGGCGCCAGCGCGATCAAGGTCGGCTACATGGCCGTGGCCTCTGGGCTGGCGGACGTCGTCCTCGTCGTCGGCGGCGAAATCATGCGCAAGGTGACGGGCTGGAACGCGACGGACATCGTCGCGACGATGCTGCACACGGAAGCCGAGTACAACATGGGCCTCACGCTGCCGGGCTTCGGCGGCATGTTCACCCGCATGTACATGGAAAAATACGGCCTGACCGAGCGCGACCTCGCGCTGATCGCCGTGAAGGACCACGAGAACGGCGCGAAGAACAAGTACGCCCACGTGCAGATTCCCTGCACGATCGAGGCCATCGCCGACGGGCCGGAAGCCGACGTGGTGAACAACTACATCGCCGAGCCGCTGCGCATGTACTCGACCTGTCCGGTCACGGACGGCGCCGCCGCCGTGCTGCTGGTCAACATGGACGCGCCCATCGCGAAGGAATTCCCCAAGAAACCCATCCGCATCGCCGGCGTGGCGAGCGCGACGGATACCCATTGCGTGCACAACCGCAAGGATCCGCTCAAGCTCGAAGCCGTGCGCATCGCGGGCGAAAAGGCCTATAAAATGGCCGGCCTGGGCCCCAAGGACATTTCCTTCGCGGAACTCCACGACGCGTTCGTCATCCTGGAACTCGCCATCAGCGAGGAAATCGGTCTGTTCGAGCGCGGCAAGTCGTTCCTGGCCGTGCGCAACGGCGAAACCAAGCTCGACGGGCGCATCCCGATCAATCCGTCCGGCGGCCTGAAATCCAAGGGCCATCCGGTGGGCGGCACGGGCGTGTCGCAAGTGGTGGAACTCGTCCGCCAGTTGCGGGGCGAGGCCGAGCCGGGCCGGCAGGTCAAGGACCCGAAGGTCGGCATGTCCGTCAACTTCGGCGGCTTCGGAAACAACGTCGTCGCCGTCATCTGCGCCAAGGAATAGGAGACCCGCCATGATCGATTTCAGCATGTACGAGGTCAAGGCGCCCAAGATCCCCGCCTACAAGTGCGAGGGTTGCGGAGCCGTCTACTATCCGGCGCCGATGATCTGCGCGAAGTGCGGCGTGCGCCGCGATCCCGTCACGGGCAAGGGGTGGTCGACCTTCGATCTGGAAGGTCCCTGCCAGCTTCTCGCCTGGACGCGGGTGTGGAACCTGCCCGAAGGCTACACGAAGAAATTCCTCCAGTTCGGCATCGTGCAGTTCGAAAACGGCCTGCGCGCGTCCGGACGGGTCGAAGTCGACACGCCCAAGACCGGCATGAAGCTGACGGCCACCGTCGAGGAATCCGACGAGCGGCCCGGCAAGCCGGTCAAGATCTTCGTGTTCAAATAGAGCCGCGCCTCCGCGCCGGTTGCGCCCCTGCCGCGTTTGCGGCAGGGGTTTTTGTTGGGGAGCCTCTGCTCCTGACCCCCGCCACCTTGCGTGGCGGGTGAATCAGATCGGTCCCGCAATCGCGCGCGCACTCCGCGCGACCTCAATCACCCACGGCGCAAGGTCGTGGGGGTCTTGGGGCTACCTTTTGGTTCTCCCGCCGCACAAGGCCGTGGGGGTCTATTCAGCCGTTAAGCCGTGATTCCGCCGCCGATTTTCCATTATTTGTTTTGTGACCGCCCGTCGGTTCGCGTAGGATGGCCGGCGATGAACCGTGCAGCGAGAATCTGGACCTTGGCCATCGTGGCGTTGGCGGCGTGGAGCGCCGCGTCGGCCGTGGCGGCCAAACCGAAAACCGAGACCGAAACCGTCGCCGAACCCCCGGGGTGTCCGCCGGCCGATGCCGCCGCGCGCAAGCCGGTGATTCGGCATTTGGACCGGAAAATAGACGGGGCGGATCTCAAGCGCATCTGGTTCTGGCGCAAGAAGCTGCCGGAGCAGTTCTATCGCCGGAACAACTTCGGCTGGGCTTGGGCGGAGATCGAAGGCCTGGAGAAAAAGGAGTACTTCGCGCACAGCGGCATCCAAAGCCTCGAGGGCTTCTCGAAAGCCGTGGCGCGCCGGCTCAAGGACATGTCGTTTTCGCCGCCCAAGGGCGCGGCCAGATTCCAGACCTTGCTCGTGGATTGGCGGGGCAATCTCGGCGGGCGCGACGCGTTGCCGCGCTGGTTCGACACGGAGTTCAAGATGCTCGAAGACGTCGCCGCGCGGCTGCCGGACGTCTCGGCGTCGGGCAAGATCCGGCTCTACACGAATCTCGAGCCTTGTCCGAGCTGCCGGGGCGTGATGGACCAGTTCCTGGCCGTCTACACCAACGTCGAGATGGAAGTGTTCTACGAGTGGCCGCCGCCGTAGCGCTTGCCGCAACCGTCAACGGATGAACAATTATTTTGGCGCGCGCGCCGGGGTCGAGTAGGATGAGAGCCATGAAGGGAATCACAACGTGAGCATTCGCGGTTTTGGGAAGAAACTTTGGATCGTTTTGGCCGCGGTGGCGCTGGCTTGGACCGCGGCGGCGGGGGCGCAGGACCCGCTGCCGCCGGAGCAGATCGTGCCGACGGTGCGCCAGCCGACGCTGCGGAAAATCCACCGCGAGAAAGACGCCCTGGCCTTGGAACGGATCGAGCTGTATCGCGCCAAGCTGCCGGAGCAATACCGCCGGCGCAACAATTTCGCGTGGGCGTGCGCCAAGATCAAAGGGCTGGACAAGGTGGAATATTTCGCCCACAGCGGCATCCAGAGCCTGGACGACTTTTCCAAGGAAAAGGCCAAGGAGCTGGCCGACATTTCCATCCGGCCCGACAAGGGGCGCTACAAGGCGCTGTGCGTGAACCAGAACGACGTGGTGGACGGCAACGACTGCTGGGTGCGCGTGGTGGACACGGAATTCAAGATTCTCGAAGACATGGCGGCCCGTCTGCCGGACCCATCGGTCAAGGGGCGGATCAAGCTCTACACGGATTTGCCGCCGTGCGCCAGTTGCTGGAACGTGATGAAGCAATTCATGGCCGAATACACCAACGTCCACATGTCGGTCCTGTTCCGGAGCAAGTGACGTGAAGCCGGAGTCCTACTACGAATTGCGCTGCGCCGTGGTGGAGACGTTCTACGAAGTGCTGTTGGGCGAGGGCTACACGATCGGGCAGGCGGCGAGCCGTTGCCTCGTGGAATTCCGGAGCGAAACGCAGGGCGGGGGCCGGACGGGGCTGATCGCGCTGGGCGTCCTGCTCGCGCGCGTGGCGCGGCACGAGCCGGCCACGTTGGTCCGCTTCCAGCCCGAGGTCAACGCCCTCGCGGCGCTGGCCAAGCAATCCGCCTGCTGGCGGGGACTGGCCTCCGGCGAAAAAGAACGCCTGAAAGAAGACGTGCGGTTCGTCGCGGAGCGAGCGGCGGCCGCGCCGCCGGCCGGGCTGGGCCCGAAAGACGGTTGAATTTTAGGTTTTGTGCATGCCTTGGACTCCGCCGGTCGGCGAACCTGGAAATGGCGGGTGAAATCGAGCGGCCTGATCCGGGCTTTCAACGTTGGACGAGCAGGTCGAATTTGGACGCAACCGGCGATACCGGAACGCACGGCCAAGCCGGAGCAAGCGACGACGGAACAGCCCCCGAAAAATATCGTCGCTTATTGTATATAACCCTTGCGTTGGCATCCGCTGCGTTATATGTTTCTAACAAGACGAGAAGTGTACCCATGCTGGAACAGGATCAGCGCAGAATGAGCGGGAGGCCGGCAACCGTGGGCCGTTGGTGCGGCGCGCGGGAGTCAAAGGCGGGACATGCGATGAAAATCGATCGTGCAAAATCGAAGCTCTGCCGGTGGGCCGTCGGCTGTGCATCTTTGATGCTGGCGGCGGGGACCGCTTGCGGCCAAGGCGCCGAAGGCGTGTCGATTCCGCTGTACGTGGGCAACGTCGCGCCCTTGCAGGACGAGTTCGGCCGGCCCATGCGGGGTTCGCCGGCTGCGGCGGCGGCCACGGCGCGGCCGCGGGTGGAAGTTCGCAAGGCCTATTTGCATCCGTGGTTCCAAGTCTACACGAATCTGACGCCGGGCATTCACGGCGAATCCAGTCCCTACAATCCGCTCGTGGCCACGAATCTGCAGTTCGGCATGGGGCAGAACGCCAAGGCGGCCAACTCCGGCCTGTTCTGCGCGGTCTTTCCCGAGCGGCCCGACGCGGGCACGCGGATTTTCGCGCGCGCCTTCAACGCGCCCAATCCGGCCGAGGCGACGTTCTATGCCGATTCCGACGTCGTGGAGGTGACCTCGGTCGATGCCGCCGTGACGGTGCGGTTCGGGGCTTTGAAACCGCTCGACAACGCCGACGCCGACGGCGACGGCCTGGCCAATTCGTGGGAGCAATTGCTCGGAATCGACGACCGCGCGACGTCCGACTACGACGGCGACGGCATGGGCGACCTGCACGAAATGCTCGCCGGCACGGCGCCGGACGACAAGAACTCGAAACTCGCTTTCCGCCTGGTGCGTTCGGAAGAGTCCACGCAGGTGCGCGACGTCGGCGAGCCGGCCACCCGCGCCGTGCGCGTGAAATGGCAATCCGTGCCCGGCAAGACCTACCGCCTCGAGTACGTGCCCCAGCTGGCGGCCATCGATCCGGCCACGGGCGAACCCTACGCCTTCGAGCTCGTGGAAGGCGGCGAAGTCACCGCCGGTCCGGACGAATACGAAATCGACTTGCTGGTGCAGGACGTGCCGGCGGATATTCCGACCGCCATGTTCCGCGTGAAACTGGTCATCCCCTAGGTGCGGCGATGGCCGGGGCGCGTCCGCGCGGGCAGGCCGGCCAGGAAAGCGTCGGCCGGTTATCCGACGGCGGATTCTTCCGTGAATACACCGTGTCGGACTATTCCAGGACGGGCTGCGGCGTTGGCGGCGCCGCCATTTTTTCATAACGACATGCGCGGGTTCAGACAATTTTCCTGGTGGGGATGGGGCGCGGCGGCGCTCGCCTTTTTGGTTTTCATGCCGAGTCTATGGCACGATTGGTGTTCGGTGGACGACGCCTATTTCGTGCGGGAAAATCCGCTCGTGCAGGGGGGGCTGACCTGGGCGGGGATCAAGGGCGCGTGGACGACGGTGCAGGCCAGCTACTGGGCGCCGCTGCTGTGGCTGAGCTTCATGGTGGACCAGGAAATTTCCGGCGGGGCGCCGTGGAGTTTCCACCTGACCAACGTGACGTTGTTTGCTCTGAGCGTCGGACTGCTGTTCGCGCTGGTGCGGCGCTGGACGGGACGCGCCGGCGTGGCCTTCGCGACCGCCCTGCTGTGGGCGCTGCATCCCGCGCGCGTGGAAAGCGTGGCCTGGATCACCGAGCGCAAGGACGTGCTCAGCGGCTTGTTTTTCCTGCTGGGGCTTTGGTTCTACACCGCCGGGCGCGAAGCGGAGAAACGGCATGACTCCAAACGGTCTGTCGCCTGTTGCCGGGCCCCGGGCGCGCTGATCTTCTTTTCCTGGCTGTGCATGTTGCTGGGGGGCATGGCGAAGCCCGCGGTCATGGTCTTGCCGGCGGCGTTGACGTTGCTCGACGTGTGGCCGCTGGAGCGGACGACGTGGTCCCGCCTGGCGCGGGACGTCTGGAAATTGACGGTGGAAAAGTGGGCCTTTTGGCTGTTGGCGATCGGCTGGGCCGGATTGGCCGGCCTGTTGCAGTCGGGCGAACAGGCTCTCGCGGCCGTGCCGTGGAACCATCGGCTGGCGATGATTCCCGCGCACTACCTGTTTTACCTGCAGAAGATCGTCTGGCCGACGGCCCTGGCGCCGTTGCAGGCCGACCTGCCGTTGGTCGGGTGGCAAGTGGCCGCCGGGCTGGCGCTGCTGGGCGGCGCCACAATCCTGGCTTGGCGGTTCCGCGGCCGCGCGCCGTGGGCGTTGTGGGGTTGGCTCTGGTTTGCGGGCCTGCTGTTGCCCTACGGCGGGCTGGTCTGGGCCGGCGCGGAAAGCGTGGCGTTGCGCTGGCTGTACCTGCCGCAAATCGGCCTGACGCTATGCGCGGTATTTCCGTTTGCGCGCATCGGCGCGGGATCGGCGACGAAAACCGTTTGGTCGCGGATCGGGCTCGCGCTGCTGCTCTTGTTCATGGGCGGCGCCGCCCTGCGGACGCAGTCGCACTGGCGCAACCCCGACGCGTTCGGGTTGTGGATCCTGGATTGCCATCCGCAGCAAGGCGGGGCGTGCGCGATGGGCGGGGACAGCCATATGGCGCTCGGCCAATGGAATCAGGCGCTGGAGGCGTACGACCGGGGCGTCGCGTTGGGATCCAAAGCCTGTCTTAGCCGCTGGGGCATGCTCCAAATCAATCTTGGCCATCCGGAGCGGGCGGCCGAAGCTTGGGACCGGTTCGAAGAGACTTGGAACCAACCGGTGCTGTCGTTCCCCGACTGGGAACGCGCCGAAGAGCGGGAATTGGCGTGGCGCGTGCGCGGGCAGATCCTGCTGGCCCGCGGGGATGTCGCCGGTGCCTGCGCGGCGCTGGGCGAAGCGGTGCGGTGGGAGACCGACGCCGGCGCGTTCGGGTTGGCGGAGCACCTCCGCGCCTGCCTGCAAGCCGGCCGTCCGGAAGCAGGAGCTGAGACGGCGGAACGTCTGGCGCGGGCCACCGGCATCCGCGTGCGCGAATGGCGGGAGCTGTTCCCGTTCTACGCGCAGGCCTGGAAGAACGGCGCGCGCGGCTATGCCTATGCGTTTTTCGCGGATTACGCGGACCGCTATCCGGACGACGCGGTCAATCTGAACTACATGGCCCGCTTGCTGGCCACGGCGATCCCGGACGGCCTGGACCATGCGCGCCGGAACGAATGGCCGGCGGCGGCCCTGCGCTGGGTGGAACGGGCCATGCAAGTGGACTCCCGGCCGCCGCTGGGCGTTTGGGAAACGCTGGCGGCCGCGCGCGCCGCCGCCGGCGATTCGACCGGCGCCGTGCAGGCGGCGGAAAAAGCGCGCGAGATGGCGCGCGAAGAAGGCGACGAGGAATTGGCCGCCGAAATCGGCCAACGCATCGCCACGTACCGCATGGGATTGACTTGGCAGGAATAGCCGCGATGACGGAAAAGCAGAAACAGGCGCAGCCATGCGGGGCGGGGAGCCGCGACATCCGCGCCGTCTGGGCCGGCCTGCTGGCGATGGTTCTGGCTTTCGCGCTGTATGCGCCGACCATCCGCTACGATTTCGTGACGCTGGACGATCCGCTCTACGTGGAGACGAGCGTGGTGGTCAAGGACGGGTTCTCGTGGACCGGCGCCAAACTGGCCTTCACGACGGCGCCGGAGAACTACTGGGCGCCGCTGCTGTGGTTCAGTTTCATGGCGGATACGGAACTGTCCGGCGGGAAACCGTGGAGCTTTCACCTGACGAACGCGTGGTTGTTTTCGGCGAACGTGGGTTTGCTTTTCCTGCTGGTGCGGCGCTGGACGGGGCGGACGGGCGTGGCGCTGGCGACGGCGCTGCTGTGGGCTTTCCATCCGACGCGGGTGGAAAGCGTGGCGTGGGTCACGGCCCGGAAGGACGTGCTCAGCGGCGTATTCTTCTTCCTGGGGCTGTGGTTCTACACGTTGGGCCGCCAAGCGGCGAGGCGGAATGAGGCCGGCCCGCCGGTCTCCTGTCGCCCGTCTCCTGCCGCGCTGATTGTTCTGTCCTGGCTCTGCATGTTGTTGGGCGGCATGGCCAAGCAGATCGTCATCCTGATGCCGGCGGCTTTTCTGCTGCTGGACGTGTGGCCGCTGGGCCGCACGGAGTGGGACCGCGTCTGGAAAGACGGCTGGCGCTTGGCCGGAGAGAAGTGGGCGTTCTGGATTCTGGCGGTGATCTATGCCGCGCTGCCGATCGTGTTCCACGTCGAGACCAAGGCCGTGATGGACGTGCCGGCGTGGCACCGGGCGCTGATGATTCCGGTCCACTATCTGTTCTATCTGTCCAAAGTGGCGTTGCCGATTCGCCTGATGCCGCTGCAACCGGACTTGCCGTCGTGGTGGGAGCTGCTGATGGGCGCGACCGTCGTGCTGGCCGGTTTGACGTGGACCGCGTGGATCTGGCGGCATCGCTTCCCGCGGGTGCTCTGGGGCTGGCTGTGGTTTGCGATTCTGCTGTTTCCGCTGAGCGGCGTGGTGTGGGCCGGCGCGGAGCGCGTGGCCACGCGCTGGCTCTACATTCCCCAGATCGGCCTGATGCTGGCGGCGGTGGCGTGGGCGGCGGATCAAATCCGCGCGCGCGGATGGAAAATGCGTTGGGCCGCAGCGGGATGCGCGCTCGTACTGCTCGTCTGGGGCGGCATGTCGCTGCGGCTGTCGCACCATTGGCGCAGCCGGGACCACTTCGGCATCTGGGCCTACACGTGCAATCCCGGCCACCCGGTGGCCTGCATGCTCGGCGGCGACAGCTATCTGGCGCAAAAAAACTGGGCCAGGGCGGCGGAAGCCTACGAAAAGGGCAGCGGATTCTACGACACCCACAGTTTCCTGCGTCTGTGCATGATCTGGAACTGTTGCGGCTTCCCGGATTTGACCGACGACGCGTGGCCGCGGTTCGAACGCGGGCTGGGAATGACGCTGCTGGAAGCCGTCAAGGACAAGCGGGATCTGGAGCGGATCTTCATCTGGCGCCTGCGCGGGCAGTGCATGCAGGCGCGCGGGGATCTGGCCGGAGCCGTCGGCGCATTCAAGGCGGCGGTCGATCTGGAAGAAGAACCGGCCGCCTTCGTGGTAGCGGAATACTTGCGGGCCAGCCACGAAGCCGGGATGTTCGATGACGAAGCGGCCGCCATCGCCAAGCGCATGACGAAGGCCGCCGGCGCCGACCGGAGCACGTGGAAATCCCTGTTCCCGGCTTATGCGCAGATCTGGCGGGACGGCGCGCGCGGCTATGCCTACGGCTATTTTCTCGAGTACGCGAAACGGCATTCCGACGATGCCGTGGGCCTCAACAACATGGCGTGGTTGCTGGCCACCGCCAAGCCGGTGGACATCGCCCATGCCCGCGAAGAAGAGTGGCCGGCCCGAGCCGTGGAATGGGCGGAGCGGGCGGTCGCCTTGGAAGCCGGAAATCAAGCCGCCACGGCCTGGGATACGCTGGGGGCGGCCCGGGCCAACGCCGGCGATTTCGCCGGAGCCATTGCGGCCGCGGCCAAAGGTGCGGATTTGGCGCGCCAGGGGGGCGGCGAGGCACTGGCGCGGCAAATCGAAGCGCGGGCGGCGAAATATCGTGCCGGCGAAGTCTGGCGGGAGTAGGATGGCGGCCATGTTCAAGCGCATCCTCGTCACGGGCAGCACCGGTTTCCTGGGGCATCACCTGATGCCGAGGTTGCGGGAGGCTTTCCCCGAAGCGGAACTCGTCGGCGTCGGCCGCCGGGACGGGGATTTGCGCGATCCGGCCGCGGCGGCGCGCCTGCTGCGCGAAACGCAGCCGGATGGCGTGGTCCATCTGGCCGCGAAATCCGGGGGAATCCTGGCCAACCAGGTCCAGCCGGCGGATTATTTCTACGACAATCTGGCCATGAACCTGCACGTGCTGCACGAATCCTGGCGCGCCGGCGTCCGCAAACTGGTCGCGTTCATGGGCGGGTGTTCCTATCCGGCCGCGGCCCGGTCTCCGATCGGCGAAGACCAGATGTGGAACGGGTATCCCCAGATCGAAAGCGCCGGCTATTCGGTGGCGAAGAAAATGCTGCTGACCCAGTCGTGGGCCTACCGGGTGCAGCACGGCTTCAATTCGATCGTGCTCCTGCCGGGCAACGTCTACGGCGAGTGGGACAACTTCAACCTGAGCGAAGCCCACGTGATCCCCGCCCTGATCCGCAAGACCGTCGAAGCCCGGGAACGGGGCGCGGCGTCCATCGCCGCCATCGGCACCGGGCGGCCGGTGCGCGATTTCGTCTATGCGGGCGACGTGGCCGCCGTGGTCCCGTGGTTCATCCGGCACTACGATTCCAGCGAACCGGTCAATATTTCCACCGGCACCCGCATTTCGGTACGGGATTTGTTCGCGGCGGTTTGCCGCGCGACGGGATTCGCCGGCCGGGTCGAGTGGGATCCCGCCCGGCCCGACGGCCAGATGGAACGGATCTACGACGTGGCGCGCCTGCGGGCCTTGGGGCTGTCTTGCGATACGCCGTTGGAAGAGGGGCTTCGGCGAACGGTGGATTGGTTCCTCGCGGCCCGGCAGGCCGGAACCGTGCGGCTTTGACATGGCGCGCTGCATCGTCATCGGGGCCAACGGATTCATCGGCGCGGCCGTGGCGGCGGAGGCGGTGCGCCGCGGCTACGAAACGGTGTCCGTCGACCGGGCCCATTACGAGGAATTCAAGGGCCAGGCCGCCGATCTGTTGGTGCATGCCGCCGGAAATGCGCGGAAATACGTCGACGAACGCGATCCTGTCGCCGGCTTCGAGCGCACCGTGGCCGCGATCGTGCCGATTCTGCTGGAGTTCAGGCCGCGGCGGTTCATCCATCTGTCGAGCGGTGCGGTGTATCCGCACGAGGGCGATCCCGCGCGCAACCGGGAGGACGCGCCGCTCGCGCCGGAGGACATGACCCGCTATGGATTCCACAAGTGGCTGGCCGAGCAACTGGTCCGGCACCATGCGGCCGACTGGATCATCTTGCGCCTGGGGGGATGCGTCGGGCCGGGGCTGCGCAAGAATGCGCTGTACGACCTGTTGACGGGCGGACCGCTGTTCGTCCATCCCGATTCGGAATTCCAATACATGGACGTCCGGGACGTCGCCGCCGCGATTTTCCAGCTGCACGAATCCGGGTTGGCCGCCGGTACGGTGCTCAATTTGTCGGCGCGGGGAACCGTTTCCATCCGCCAGGCCGCCGCGTGGGCGGGGCGGACGTTGCCCGCCGATGCGGACCAGTCGCCCCGATGCCGGGCCGAACTCAACGTGGAACGGGCGGCGGAGCGGCTGTTCCTGCCGGAGACCGCGGAAGTCGTGCGGAAATTCATCCGCGAAACGAAGTCGGGCCGCATCCGCTTGGAGACCGGTTGAGCGGGCCCCGGGGTCGCGGATCTCAAGTTCGGCGCATCTGCGCCAGCAGGCACTTGATGGCGATGGTCAATCCAGCTTTCGCCAATTGCAACCTATTGCGGTGCATAGAGATGCCAGAACTGCGCTCGGCGTAGCGCACGGGGATTTCCTGGACGCGCAAGCCTAACCGAGCCGCCCGAACGACGATTTCCGCCTCGTAGGAATAGGCGTCGTCCCGGAAGTCGATTTTCGCGCTGGCGGACCGGCTCCAGGCTTTCATGCCGGTCGTGACGTCCGTCGTCTTCCGGCCCGTCAGCAGGGAAACCCAGATCGCGAGCAGGCGGTTGCCGAAATCCCGGCAAAAGGTCGGTGGCGCGGAGGATTCCGACGAGCCCAGGAAGCGCGAGCCGATGCAAAGGTCGCACCGACCGGACTGGATGGGCGCCAGCAACGCGGGAAGATCCGCCGCATCGAATTGCCGGTCGGCGTCGAATTGGGCGATGGCGTCGGCGCGCGCCAAAGCCAGGCCGTCGCGGATGGCATGGCCCTTGCCCCGGTCGGGAACGTGGCGGACGACGTGGATCGACGGATGCTTCGAGGCGCATGTTTCGGCCCGCTCCGCGGTGCGGTCGTTGCCGCCGGCCACGACCAGGATTTCCGCGTCGGGCATGGCCTGCAAGACCGCCTCCAGACAGGGGCCGATATTGTCTTCTTCGTTCCGGCAGGCGATCAGGATCGATGCGGGAGGTTTGCGGGCGGTTTCCACGCCCCCCTTATGGCAGAGGGGAAGGCGCCGAGACAAGAGCGAAATGGGGTGGAACCTCTCTGCAATCCACCGGAAAAGAAGGGGGTGCGTCCATCCCGGTGGAAATTTCTATCACGCTGCAGGGCAGACAATAGAAACAATTGAAAGCCACCGGGTTGTTCTGGGGCCCGATTCAATGGGGGGGACCGGGCAGGCGCAAGCGGGGCAGGACTGCGCGGCACCGCGTCGGACGAGAATCCCGCAAACCCCGCAACGGTTAGCGCCCAAAGGCCGGCAAATCAGGCGCCGCATGCCGATGGAACGGCTTGCCTGGGACGCCCAACCGCCTGCGCGGCCGGCAATAAAATAGTGCGTTAAGAACGGGTTAGCGTCTTGACAGGGGGAACGAAATGGACGATTTTATATATACAAAATAAGGGTTGGATTGTGCCCCAAACGCATTTTGAGTTCCGGGTGTCTCGTGGAGTCTGAAGAAGGACGAGCATGAAAAGTACCACTGCGCACTACGCGGACGATCTCACGGCGAAGAAATTCGCGGATCGTTCGTCGCAAGCCATTTCCTGCCGGGAGGCGCGCCGTTCGCGCCGCCGGTGGCTCGCCGTCATCGCGGCGGCCGCCGCGTTGGCCGGCCTGGCGCCCCGCCAGGCCGAAGCGGCGTATACCGGCACGGGCACGTTCAATCTCATCACGGATCCGGCGGACATCACGTCGGGTGGGTACTACGTGTTCGTGGGCGGTGGAACCTACGGGGCCACGGCGATGGGTACCTTTACGCCCAGCTATCTGGTCACCGTCGGAGTGACCACGACCGGCGGTCAGATCGTCAATCCTCCGGGGGATCGGGTTTGGAGGATCGACGGCAGTTCGACCAGCTGGAGCATCTTCATCGAAACGGCGAGCTATTACATCGGCCACCGGTCCGCCAACAACGCCGTTTCGACGGCGGCTTCCACGTCGGCCCAGTTCAATTGGACGTTCGCCACCACGGTGTCCAGCGCGTTCAGCGTCCGAAACATCGGATCCACCCTCCGCGTGCTTCAATACAACTCGGGCACACCCCGGTTTGCCGCCTATTCTTCCGCCCAGCAGCCCGTCCGCCTGTACAAGATGGCGTCGGCGGCCGCTTCGGTGACGATCGCGAACACGGGGACGCCGGCGGCGGGGAACGTCGCGGCGGGGACGGCCAACGCGGTGCTGTTCGGCTTCAGCCTGACGCCGGACGCGAGCATCGATTTCACGGCGTTGAGCCTGGATACGGCCGGGACGGCGACGTCTTCGGACCTGAGCAACTTCGAAGTGGTCTACGACGCGGACAGCAGCGGCACCTACAACGCCGGCGACAGCGTGGTGTCGAGCGCGGCGCAGGCGCTGGGCGATCCGATCAGCTTCACGATCACGGGCCAGACGGGCTTCAGCGCGGCGCGGCGGTACTTGGTGATCGCCGACGTGGCGGCTTCGCCGACGGCGGGGCGCACGATCACGTGCAACATCGCGGCGGCCGGCGACGTGACGACGACGGGCACGGAAAGCGGCACGGCCTCGGGCAACCAGCAGACGATCATCACGCTGCCGACGCTGACCTCGCCGACGGCGACGTCGATCGGCCAGACCGGGGCGACGCTGGGGGCGAACGTGACGAGCCTGGGCGGGACGACGATTTCGGAACGCGGCACGGTGTGGGGCACGTCGGCCAACCCGACCGGCAACGCCGATGCCGAAGGCGGAACGACGACGGGCGCGTTCTCGGAGAGCCGCACGGGGCTGACCCAGGGCACGAAGTACTACTATCGCGGCTACGCGATCAACTCGGTCGGCACCGCCTATTCGGCCGACGGCAGCTTCCACACGGAGCCGGCGCAGGCGACGGATATTTCCTTCTCCGGCGTGGGCACGTACGTGATGACGGTCAACTGGACCAAGCCGGCTTCGGCCGACGGGGTGATCGTGGTGATGCGGGCGAGCAATGCGACCGTGGACGATCCGGTGGACGGCACGGTGTACACCGGCAACGCGGCCTACGGCAGTTCGGCGCTGGGCAGCAGCTACGTGGTCTATGCCGGCAGCGGATCCTCCGTGGACGTCACGGGCTTGTCCGCCTCCACGACCTACTACGTCGAAATCTTCGCCTACAAGGGGACGGTGGCGGACAGCGGCGTGGACCAGGGCATCAACTACCGGCAGACCAGTCCGCTGGCCGACAACGAGGCGACGTTGGCGGCCAGTTCGCCGGCGACGATCACGACGCAGCCGGACGCGACCTATGCGGGCTGCGCCGGATCGAGCGTGAACCTGACGGTGACCGCGTCGGGCAGCGCCCCCATCAGCTACGCCTGGCGCAAGCGCGGCACGGGCTGGAGCGCCAACTGGTCGCTCACGACCGATGCCAGCAACGGCGGCGTGTTCATCGGCAACAACCAGTCCAGCATCGACACCAGCAGCAAGGCCTGGGGCATGTGGGCCAACAACGGTTTCACGACCGAAGCCAAGCGCGATTTCGGCGCGGTGGCCACCGGCCAGGTGTTCTACGTCGAGATGGACAACGCCGGCGTGGGCAGCGGCTCGGTCGTCGGGTTCAGCCTGCAGAACAGCAGCGGCACGACCGCCTTCGAGTTCTATTTCCAGGGCGGCGACAGCAACTACACGATCAACCGCAACGGCGGCGAGCAGGATACGGGCATCGGCTGGACCGATGCCGGCCTGGAAATCTACCTGACGAACGTGACGACGACCACCTACGCCATGGCGGTCAAGGTCAAGGGCGGTTCGACCTACGCCTTCTCGGGCACGTACGCCAACAGCGTGTCCTCCATCAGCCGGTTCCGCGCCTTCTACTATGAAGCCAGCGGGCAGTCGGGCGGCGACCTGTTCTTCAACAACCTCCGCGCGGGCGGATTCGCCAATGCCCCCTTGTACGACGACAACGCGGCGGCCTACTCCTCCTGGAGCGGCGACTACGGCCAGAAGCCGCTGTCGAACGGCGGCGACATCTCGGGGGCGACGTCGGACACGTTGACGATCAGCAATCTCGAAGCGGCCGACGCGGGGACCTACGACGTGGTCGTCTACAATCCCTTCGGCGGGGCCTCTTCCATCACCACCAACGGCGTGCTGACGGTCTACGCGCTGCCGACGATTTCGCTGGGCGCCAGCCCGACGGTGTACCGCGGCACGACGAGCGCGAACCTGACGTACAGCGCCACGACCGGGAACGCCAACCAGTACCGGATCGATTTCGACGCCACGGCGGAAGCCGCGGGCTTCGCCGACGTGGCGTGGGGGGCGCTGGGCGCCAGCCCGATCGCGGTGACGGTTCCGGCCGGAGCGGCGGCGGCGGCGTACAACGCGACGATCTACGTCCGGAACTCGACGACGAACTGCGAGAGCGCCGGGAGCGCCTTCACGGTGACGGTCAGCGCGATCAACAACCCCAGCGGCCAGACCGCGACGCGCGACGCGGTGAACGTGACGAGCGAGATCGACCTGGCGTGGACCCGGAACGCCCAGACGCACAACGTGATGGTGGTGCGCAAGACGTCCGCCCAATCCTGGACGGAGCCCACGCAGGGTTCGGGCTACGTCGCCGGCAACAGCATCGGCGACGGCGTGGTGGTGTACAACGGCGCGCTGGAGGCCTACAGCAACACGGGCCTCTCGTCCGGCACGACGTACGACTACAAGTTCTATTCGGTCAACAACAACTACTATTCCGCGGGCGTGACGGCGCAGGCCTCCACGCTGGCGCTGCCGACCTTGACGACGCCGACGGCGACGTCGATCGGGCAGACCGGCGCGACGCTGGGGGCGACGGTCACGGCCAACGGCGGGGAGGCGCTGTCCAGCCGCGGCACGGTGTGGGGCACGGCGACGGATCCGACGGGCAACGCGCTGGCGGAAGGCGGCACGGCGGTCAGCGCGTTTTCGCATGCCCGGACGGGCCTGAGCCAGGGCATCCAGTACTACTACCGCGGCTACGCGGTGAATTCGGCCGGGACGGCCTATTCGCCGAACGGCAGCTTCTACACGGAACCGGGCCAGGCCAGCAGCGTGCAGTTCACCGCCGTGGCGGGCACGACGATGACGATTTCCTGGACGGCCGGGGCGGCCGCCGACGGCGCGATCGTGGTGGTGCGGGCCGGCAATTCCGCGGTGACCGATCCGACCGACGGCACGCTGCACAGCGCCGACGCGGCGTTCGGCAGCGGCGCCGATCTCGGCAGCGGCAGCTACGTGGTCTATCGCGGCGCCGGCACGTCCGTGGACGTGACGGGGCTCTCGGAGGGCACGACCTACTACGTCGAAGTCTTCGCCTACAAGGGCACGGTGGCCGACAGCGGCGCAGACCAGGGCATCAATTATCGCCAGACCAGCCCCGCCACGGGCAACCAGGCCACCTGCACGACGCTGTCCGCGCCGACGGGGCTCTATGCCAACCCGACCAATGACACCTCGTTCACCGCGAATTGGTCGGCCGTCTCCGGCGCCACGAACTACTACATCGACGTCAGCACCAACGCCAGCTTCGGCGGCGGGGCCGTCAACCTGATGAGCAACGCCGGCTTCGAAACCGGCGACAGCACGGACTGGGACAAGTTCGAAACCGAGTATTCCGTGGTCTCGACCGATCCCCAGGAGGGCACCTACCACGTGGCGATCACGGCCACCGCCACGCGCGACCTGACGCAGAACGTCGACATCACCGGCGACGGCGTGACCGAGTACGAGATCAGCTACTGGTACAAGGGCACGGGCAACGCCCGCATCTGGGCGGCGTGGACGGCCGGCGGCCAGGTTTCGGGCGACAGTCTCCAGCCTGGTTCCTACAATCCTGCGGCCTCGGAATGGACCAAGATGACCTACACGGTCGTGCCGCAGAACGGGGCCAACACGCTGTTCTACGAAATCCGCACCTATAGCGGCGCCAGCATGAAGTTCGACAATTTCTTCGTCGGCGTGGCCGGCGGCAGCGGCACGCCCAACTACGTTGCCGGCTATTCGAACCGGCTGGTGGGGGCGGGCACGAGCCAGTCCGTGACGGGGTTGACGGCGGCGACGGCCTATTATTACCGCCTGCGGGCGGAGAACGCCTGCGGACCGAGCGTCAACTCGTCGACGGCCACGGTGACGACCGTGGCGGCGACGCCTTCGCAAACCCTGCGTTTCACGGGCTTCGAGGGCACGGCGAGCGACAACTGGTCGTGGACGCTTTCGACCGCGGCGGTGGAATACGGTCCGCGGGCGACGACCAACGCGACGGGCAGCTACAGCTTGATGCTGAGCGGATCCAACGCGGGCAACGTGGATCCGACGGTGACCTTCGACAACGTGAAGATGCCGCCGAGCGCCACGGCCGTTTCCGTGGTGGTAGCCTACGCCTGCTCGGGCGCGGATACCGGCGACGATCTCTATTTGGAAGTGTCCTACGACAATGGCGGCACTTGGCCGGTTTCCACGCAATTGGTGGACGGCGCGTCCAACCTGGCCAACGGATTCACCCAGACGACCGCGGGCAACACGGCGGGTTCGAACCCGTATGCCCTGGCCCTGCCGAACAACGTCACGAACGTGCGGGTGCGCATCCGCTACGACGAAGCCGCGGCCGGCGACAACCGCTACGATGAATTCTACATCGACGACGTGAAGCTGGTTTCGGCCACGGACGGCCTGAAGACGGTGGCCTTCAGCGGCACCCAAACCATCCAGGTCGAAACGAACACGACCGCGTTCAATATACCGATCACGATCTCTTCGGCGGCGGACGCGACGGTGCGGGTGGCGATCGCCGGCACGGCGCAGGCCGGCGGCACGGACTTCACGGCCACGACGACGAACATCGTCTTCACGGCGGGCGGCGGGACGACGGCCAACCTGCAAATCACGCTCAACAACGATTCGATTGCGGAAGGCCCGGAGTCGGTTCGCTTGACGCTGACGCAGGCCGACGGCTGTCGGGTGGTCGGACCGGACGTGCACACCTTGTTCATCCGCGACGACGACGGCTTCTCCCTCGTGGCGGCCAACCTCGTGAACGGGACGGTGACGGTGGGCGACGTGACGGCCTGGGGCGAGGCCGGGCAGCGGTTGCTGCGGACGTTGCAGCCGGACATCGTGGCGATCCAGGAGTGGGTGATCACCAACGCCAGCTACCAGGCGTTCGTCGATTCGAACTTCGGTTCCGGCTACTACTACGTGGTGGACGGCGTGACCGGCCAGTACGCGATTCCCAACGGCATCATCAGCCGCTGGCCGTTCCTGGAAACCAACGTCTGGGACGACGTCTACGCGGGCTACCGCGAACACATGCACGCGCGCATCGACCTGCCGGGCCCGAAGGATCTGAACCTCGTCAGCGTGCACCTCAAGGCGGGCGACACGGCGGGCGACCTGACGACGCGCGAAAACCAGGCGCGGGCGATCACCAACTACGTCGCCACGGCGAACTTCGGGTCGAGCAACTACTTGGCCATCGCGGGCGATTTGAACCAGACCAACCGGACGGCCGAAACGGTGCTGACGATCCTCGGGACGATCGTCAGCGATGCCGACCAGCCGACGACCAAGTCGGGCAGCAAGAACACGAATCCGGCCGACACGCGGCCCTACGACTTCGTGTTGCCGGACGCCGCGCTGGAAGCGGTGGCCCAGGCCGTGACCTACAACGGCACCTCGTTCCCCGAAGGCCTGCTCTTCGACACGCGCGAGTGGGGCGACCACCAGTATCCGGCCCGGGCCTACGATTCGCGGGCGACGAACCTGACCCACCGGCCGGTGGTGAAGGTCTTTGCCCTGCTGCCGGGCGTGACGATCGACAACACCGGTACGCCGGGCGCGGGGAACATCGCGGCGGGCGCCGCGAACGCCGTGATCTTCGGCTTCCGCATCGATCCGGGCGGGGCCAGCATCGACTTCACGGGTCTGAGCCTCGACACGGCCGGCACGGCGACGTCGTCCGACCTGAGCAACTTCGAAGTGATCTACGACGCCGACAACAGCGGCACCTACAACGGCGGCGACAGCGTGGTGTCGAGCGCGGCCCAGGCGCTGGGCGATCCGATCAGCTTCACGATCGCGGGCCAGAGCGGCTTCAGCGCCGCGCGGCGCTATTTGGTGATCGCCGACGTGGCGGCTGCGCCGACGGCCGGCCGGACCATCACCTGCAACGTCGCGGCTCCGAGCGACGTGACGACGACCGGCAACGAGACCGGCACCGCCGCGGGCAACGCGCAAACCATCATCACGGCGCCGTCCATCACGACGCCGACGGCGACGGCCATCGGCCAGACGGCGGCCACGCTCGGCGCGACGCTCGCCGCGAACAACGGCGCGACCGTGACGGATTACGGCGTGGTCTGGAACGTGGCCGGCACCCCGACGACGGCCGACAACAAGGTGCAGGAAAGCACGACCGAGCCGGCCATGCCGGAGGTCTTCGACGTGAGCGCGTCCGGCTTGGGCCAGGGCACGCGGATCTACTACCGCGGCTATGCGATCAACTCCGTCAACACGGCGTATTCCGCGCAGGGCAGCTTCTACACCGAACCCGGCCAGGCCAGCGACGTGGCCTTCGCCAACGTGACGGCCACGGGCATGCGCATCACCTGGACGGCGGGCGCGGACAGCGACGGCGCGATCGTCGTGGTGCGCGCGTCCAGCGCGGTGGCGGACGATCCGACGGACGGCACGCTGCATTCGGCCAGCACGACTTTCGGCAGCGGCGCCAACCTGGGCAACAGCAGCTACGTGGTGTATCGCAGCAGCGGCACGCAGGTGGACGTGACGGGGCTGACGGCCGGCACGACCTACCACGTGGCGGTGTACGCCTACAAGGGAACGGTGGCGGACAGCGGGGCCGATCTCGGCATCAACTACCGGCAGACCAGTGCGGCGACCGGCAACCGGGCCACGCTGGCGGCGGAACCGACCAGCCACGCGACGAGCCTGTCCTTCACGGGCGTGACCGACGTGCAGATGACGGTCAACTGGACGAGCGGCAACGGCGCGAGCCGGATCGTGGTCGTGCGGGCGGGTTCGGCGACGAGCTGGACGCCGACGGACGGCACGGCGCCCTCCGGCGTCAACGCGAACTTCGCCAGCGCGACCGACCAGGGCAGCGGCAACAAGATCTGCTACGACGGCAGCGGCGCGACCTTCACGCTCTCCGGCCTGACGGCGGACACGACCTACTACGTGACGATCTTCGAATACAACGGCACCGGCACCGGCGTGAACTACTACACGAGCCCCACGCCGCTCAACGGCAACCAGACGACGGCTTCCGCCACCTGCGTGCCGGACCAGCTGGTCCTGGTGCAGCAAACCAACTACTACGCGTCCGTCTTCGCGGACGGCGGCAACGCCTTCAACAATTCCACCAACGAGGTCGGCATGTGGGCCAACTCCGGCAACAAGCAGACGGCGGCTTGGCGGACGTTCAAGACGTCCGGCAACGGCGGCGGCGAAAACCGCGAACTGCAACCCGGCGACCGGTTCCAGATCAGCCTGTGGGGCTATTCGCCGCGGGGCATCCTGGGCATATCCCTGAACGACGGGGCGGCCACGAACTCGTGGGCGAACCGGACCAACAACACCCGCGGCTACCTCGAGTGCGGCAACAATTACGGCGACCTCTACGTGACGGATTCCGGCGGGGCGTCGAGCTGGTCGGGCATCCGGCCGTGGAACACCACCCTCACGCTGGAATTCCGCATCCTGTCGAGCCGCGAATTCACGGCCAACGTCGTGGGGCAGACGCCGAAATACGATCGGTCCATGATCGGCGCCCCGGGCGACACGGACCGCATCGACGGCTATTCCATCTATTATGCGGACGACTGGAACGGCAGCGGGAGCCAAAACGCCTACTGGAAGCAGGACACGACGATCACGAACCTGGGCTTCGTCGAATTCGGCGCGGACGACGCCACCCGGACGATCTACGGCAAGATCACCGACGGCACGAACCCGAAGTGCACGAACACCCTCAGCCCGAACTACCTGAAGAAGTCGGGCTCGGGGACGGTCACCCTGAACAACGCCAACAGCACCTATACCTTGTATACGGACATCGCGGGCGGCACGCTGTCGATCGCGGAAGACGGCGCGCTGGGCACGGCGCCGGGGTCGGCCGCGCCGGGCCATCTGCGGATTTCCGGCGCGGGGGCGGCGCTGGTGGGTTTGGACACCTTCACGCTCAACGCGAACCGCGGCCTCATGATGTCGAACTGGATGTACTGGGGCGTGGCGTCCGGCGAGGCGATGACCTACAACGGCGTCATCACGGACGGCGCCGGCAGCTACCAGATCGTGAAGAACCAGGCCGGCGAACTGATCCTGGGCGGCAACAACGCCTACGACAACGGCACCTATATCGACGCCGGCACGCTGACGCTGAACCACGCGAACGCGGCCGGCACCGGCGGCATCTTCGTCGGCCAGGATTCCGGCAGCGCCGCGGCGACCCTGAAGCTGGGCGCCGCCGTCACGGTGGCCAACAACGTGACGATCCGGACGGAGAGCAGCGGCGTCAAATACCTCTCGGCTTCGGAAACGGCGACCCTCAGCGGCGCCTTGGCCATCAACGAGACCGACGATGACCGGTTCACCGTCGACGTGGCCGGCACGAAGACGCTGACGGTCAGCGGCACGGTCAGCGGCGACAGCGGCGGCGGCGAGATCACGAAGACCGGCGCCGGCACCGTCGTCTTCGCGGACACGAACACGCACGACAAGAAGGTGACGGTGCAGGGCGGCACGGTGAGCATTGCGGCGTCCCGCAACCTGGGCGCGGATCCGGCCGGCGCCTATGCGGACAAGATCACCCTCAACGGCGGCACGCTGCAGGCGACGGCCACGTTCTCCATGAATCAATATTATTCGACCACGCTGGGCGCGAACAACGGCTTCATCGACGTGACCGACGGCTACACGCTGACTTATCCGGCGGCGATTTCGGGCGCGGGCGCCTTCGGCAAGACCGGCACGGGCACGCTGCTGTTGACCGGCGCCAACACGTTCAGCGGCAAGATGACCAACAGCGCCGGCACGGTCCAGATCGGCAACAACGGCACGACCGGCTCGGTCTCGGCCGACATCGCGAACAACGCGACGCTGGTCTGGCACCGTTCGGACGACGTCACCTATGGCGGCGCGATCACCGGCACGGGCACCCTGACCAAGAACGGCGCGGGCATTCTGACCCTGTCGGGCGTCAATACCTACAGCGGCAACACGACGGTCAGCGCGGGGACCCTGCTGGTGAGCGGTTCGACGGCGAATTCGGCCGTGACGGTATCCTCCGGCGCGACCCTGATGGGCGACGGCCCGGTCGGCGCCCTGACGGTCACGGGCACGGTGGACCCGGGCAATTCCGCGGCGGCGCGGACGACCTTGGCCTGCGGCGCGCTGACGCTGAACGATACCGGCGCGATGCGGATGGATATTTCCGCCGCATCCGGAACGGCCGGAACGGATTGGGACTTGATTTCCTCCTCCGGCGCCATCGCGGCCAACGCCAGCGGCACCTTTACCATATATATGCACGGCACGCCGACGGGCTTCAGCTCCTCGTCTAGCTATAGCTGGAAGATCATGGGCGGCACCTCGGTTTCCGACTTCTCGGCCGGGCGGTTCGCGGTGGACACCAACAACTTCCTCTCGGCGACGGACGGCGGCAGCTTCAGCGTCGCAAACGTCGGCAACGAACTCTTCGTGAACTTCGCGCCCCGCACGCCGGATGCGCCGGCGGCCTTCAGCGCGACGGTCGCCAGCGCGTCGTCGATCGACCTGACCTTCACCCGGAACGCCAACAACGATCCGGTGGTGATCGTGTACGACACGACGGATTCGTTCTCCGACCCGTCGGGCTCGATCCCGGCCGTCGGCCAGGCCTTCGCGGGCGGCTTCGTCGTCTACGCGGGCTCGGCCTCGCCGCAGACCCATTCGGGCCTGTCTGCGTGCTCGACGTACTACTACAAGGCCTGGAGCTACAACGGCACGAGCTATTCGGCGTCCGGCCTGACGGACAACGACACGACGGCGGCCCCCGCGGCCCCGGCGTCGGTCTGGGCCGGCGAAACCAACACCACGTCGTTCCTGGCCGACTGGTCTTCCTCGGCCGGCGCCACCAACTACTACCTCGACGTCAGCACCAACGCGACGTTCGGGACCGCCGGCGGCAGCGCGTCGACCTCGACCGTTTTCCGCGAAACCATGGGCACGGTGGCCGCCACCACGGTGCTTTCCACGCACGAAAACAACGACGGCTTCGACAACGACGCCTACACCATGTACAACGCCGGCGTGGCCTACACCGGCGACGTGCGCGCGACCAGCACATCGAGCGGCTATACCGATCCGGCCGGCAATTCGGCTTCCGCCGCGGCCAACATCTACTTCACGTCCGTTGCGGCGAACTACGGCTTCGGCATCGCGGGCATCGACGCTTCGGGCTACGACAGCCTGCTGCTGCATTTCGGCTACCGGAAGGAAAGCGGTACCGCCAACGCCACCTTCGCGCTGGAATGGTCCACCAACAGCGGCACGGCCTGGAACGCCATCACGGTGTCCAACCTGCCGGCGGCGGGGGCCGCGGCGGGCTGGTACATGATCACCAACCAAGGGCTGCCGGCCGAGGCGATCAGCAGCAGCCTGACCTTGCGCTGGGTGAAGAGCGGATCGGTCGCCATGCGCCTCGACGACGTGTTGCTGCAAGGCCTGTCGGCCGGCGGGTCCGCGGTTCCGAACTACGTGGCCGGCTACTCGAACCGGCTGGTCGGGCTGGTGACGGAAGCCTCGGTGACGGGCCTGACGCAAAACGTGACCTATTACTTCCGGGTGCGGGCGGAAGGCGCGGGCGCCAGCTGCGTCAGCGGCAATTCTCCGACGGGCAGCGTGCTGACGACGAGCGCCCTGCCGAGCGTGCCGACGGGCCTGACGGCGTCGGACGGCACCAGCACGGCGCACGTGGCCCTGAGCTGGAACGACGTGGGCACCGAAACGGGCTACGTGGTCTGGCGGCACACGGCCAACGTGTTCGGCAGCGCCACGGCGATCTACACCAACGCGACCGACGACGTCACCTACGACGATGCCGATGCGTCGCCGGGCACGCTCTACTATTACTGGGTGACGGCGACCAACGCGGCGGGCTCCAGCGCCGCCAGCACGTCGGACGACGGCTATCGGGCGCTGTCGCCGCCGGCGAACGTGGCGGCGACCGACGGCACGTCGACGGCCAACGTGACGGTCACCTGGGATGCGGCGACGGGGGCGACCTCCTACAAGGTCTACCGCGACACGGATTCGGATCCGGCGGACGCGGAGGATCTGGGCGCCCAGACGAGCCCCTTCGTGGATACGACCGCGACGCCCGGCCAGCAGTACTGGTATTGGGTGACGGCGCTGTCCAGTTCCAGCAGCAGCGAAAGCGCGACCGGCACTTCCGACCAAGGCTACCGCAAGCTGGCGACCATCGCGGGCGTGACGGCGAGCTACGACCTCTACAACGACCGGATCGAAGTCCAATGGACCGATGGCGCGGGCGAAACGGGTTATGGCGTCTGGCGCTACACGGCGGACGATACCAACTCGGTGGTCTTCGTCGGCACGGCGGCGGCCAACGCGACGAGCTATTCCGACACCACGGCCACGCCGGGCGTCGAGCTGTACTACTGGGTGCGCGCGACCAACAGCACCAGCGCGAGCCAAAGCGATCTGCAGGCCAGCGGCGCGCTTGGCCGTCGGACCGATCCGGACCTGCCGGCCGTGACGACGGACGATCCGACCGAGATCACCCAGTCCAGCGCCAAGGGCGGCGGCAACGTGACCGACGGCGGCGGATCGGCCGTGACCGAACGCGGCGTGGTCTGGGGCACGAGCCTGAACCCGACGACGGCCGACAACAAGAGCGCGGCCACCGCGGGCGGGACGGGAACGTTCACCAACTTCATCTCCGGCCTGGTCGCCGGCGAGAGCTACTACGTGCGCGCCTATGCCAGCAACGATTCCGGCGTGGTCTATGGCTTGAACCGCGGACTGACGAACTCCTGCTTCACCAACGCGCCGGCCGCGGTCTGGGCCAATCCGACGAACTACACCGACTTCACCGCGAATTGGTCGGCCCTCGGCGGCGCGGCTACCTACCGGATCGACGTCAGCAGCGTTTCGAACTTCGGCGGGCCCAGCGGAATCCTGACCAACGGCGTTCAGGATTTCGAAGCCAGCCCGGCCACGCCGACGGCGACCTATTCGGCCACCGGCGGCACCACGGTCTCGGGCAATTCGGGCGCCTCGGACGGCCCGGCCAGTTCGCCTTACTACACGAGCGGATCGCAGGCCTACAGCATCAACAACGGCACCGCGACGCTGACGTTCGACGCCATCGACACGACGAGCTTGACGAGTCCGCAGTTGACCCTGCGTCTGGCCTCGTTCTCCGTCGGTTCCGCCGGCAACGGCGCGGACGTGGGCGACATCGTGACGGTCGAAATCAGCCCGAACAACGGCACGAACTACTATTCCACCGTCCGGGTCCTGGGCAACGGCAACGCCTATTGGGCGTATACCGCTCCCAGCAACGCGATCGCGAGCTACGACGGGGATGCGACCCCCGTGAGCTACCAGCCCGCCGGCGGCGGCTCGCGCACCGCCAGCGACGGGTTCAGCACCATCACGGTCACCAACCTGCCTTCTTCCGTCAATCTGCGCGTCCGGGTGACGATGCTAAACAACGCCGCCGGCGAGCGGTGGACGATCGACGACGTGAAGATCACGGGCACCGGCGCCGGCGCTTCCTACGTCGCCGGCTACGAAGACCGCCTGGTCGCCTCCGGCACGAGCGTGTCGGTGACGGGCCTGACGGAAGACGTGACCTACTACTTCCGCGTCCGGGCGGAATCGCCGTATTGCGAGAGCGGAAATTCGCCGACGGGGTCGGTGACGACGAAGGTCAGCACGGTGCAGCCGCCGGCCTCGCTGACGGCGACGGCGGTGGGGCCCACGCAGATCGACCTGGCGTTCGCGACGAACGCGGCCGGCAACAACGTGGTGATCGTGTTCAACACGACGGGCTACGGCGACTTCACGGCGCCGGCGGGCGATCCGCCGGCGGTAGGCAACGCCTTCGCGGGCGGCACGCTGATCTACAACGGGACCGGTTCGAGCTACAGCCACACCGGCCGGACGCCGTGCGAAACCAACTACTACCGGGCCTGGTCGTATCTGCCCGCCGGCTCGATGTGGTCGACGGCGGTCAGCGACGACGCCGTGCCGCCGGCGCCGGAAGCCCCGACGCTGGTCTACGCCAGCGACACGAACTACACCGACTTCGTGGCGGAATGGCTCGCGGCCGACGGCGCCACCGGCTACTACCTCGACGTCAGCGAAAGCGCCATGTTCACCGCCGCCGGCGGGAGCAGCACCCGCATGCTGCTGGCCAGCAACGCGGCCACCTCTCCGGGCGCGATCACCAACGAATGGTCCGGCTACAACCTCTCGGGTTCCACCTACGTGGCCTTGATTCAGCCCACTTCGGTCATCACGTCGCCGGCCTTCTCGACGGTGAATTTCACGAACCTGACGGTAGACTTCCGGGCGCGGACCTTCGGCGGCGTTGATGTGGCCAAGAACACCATCACGATCTCCATCTCGACCAACGACGGCGCGACCTGGATCTCGATGGGCACGTCGGTCCCGCCCAGCAGCACGATGGCCGCCCGGCCGACCTTGACGAACACGACGGATCTGGGCCATGCCCAGACGCGGATCCGCTGGCAAACGCTGGGGGCCAACGGCTCCATCGGCGCGGGCGTGGACCGGCTCGTGGTGCAGGGCTGGGAGTCCAGCGCCGGTGCGGGCGCCTACGTCCCCGGCTACGAGAACCTGTACGTGGCGGGCACGAACACCACGGTGACGGGTCTGGTCGAGTTGACGACGTACTACTTCCGCGTGCGGGCGACCGCCGGTTCGGGCTGCACCAGCGAGAATTCCATGACGGGCACCGTGACGACGCTGACCGGTTCGCCGTTCCCGCCGTCGAGCCTGGACGCCTCCGACGGCACCTACCTGGACCGGGTGGCGCTGCTGTGGGGCAACGTGGACGATGAAACGGGCTTCACGGTCTTCCGCCACACCCTGAACCTGCCCGGCGGCGCGACTGTGATCGGCCAGACCCCGGCGAACGAAACGTGGTTCGACGACACGACGGCGACCCCCGGCCAGATCTACTACTATTGGGTGTCGGCCTCCAACGCGATCGGCTCGAGCGCCAAGAGCGGCGTGGATTCCGGCTATCGGCGGCTGTCGGCGCCGACGGACGTGGCGGCGACGGACGGCACCTCGCTGGACAACGTGGGCGTGACCTGGACGGCGGCGGCGGGCGCGACGTCCTACAAGATCTTCCGCGACACCGATTCCGACCCGACGGGCGCGGCCGATCTGGGCACGCAGAGCAGCGGCTACCTCGACACGACGGCCGCGCCGGGCCAGCGGTACTGGTACTGGGTGATGGCGGCGGCCAGCTCGAGCAGCAGCACGAGCGACTGGAGCACGGCGGATACCGGCTTCCGCAAGCTGGCGACGGTGACGAACCTCACCGCCAGCTACGACCTGTACAACGACCGGATCGAAGTGGACTGGACGGACGTGACGGGCGAGACGGGCTACGGCGTCTGGCGCAACACGGTCAACGATTCCGCCACGGCCACGTTCGTGGGCACGGCCGCGGCCAACGCGACGGGCTACGACGACTCCACCGGCACCGGCGGCGTGGAATACTTCTACTGGGTGACGGCCACGAACACCACCAGTGCGAGCATGGGCGACTACCAGTCCAACGGCGCGCTGGGCCGCATGCTGGATCCCAACCTGCCGATCGTGACCACGGACGATCCGACGTCCATCACCTCTGGCGGCGCCAACGGCGGCGGCAACGTCATCAACGAAGGCACCACCGAAGTGACCGCCCGCGGCGTGGTCTGGAGCACGAACCAGAACCCGACGACGGCCGACAGCATTTCCACCCACGCGGACGGCGGGCCGGGCGCGTTCACCAACTACATCTCCGGCCTGGTCGCCGGCCAGACCTACTACGTGCGCGCCTACGCGGCGAACGCCGGGGGCACGGTCTACGGCGCGCAGAAGACCTTCCAGACGCCGTGCTTCTCCGGCGCGGTCACGGGGCTCTACGTCAATCCGACCAACGGCCTGGATTTCACGGCGCAGTGGGCCGCGCTGCCGGGCGCGACGGGCTACCGCCTCGACGTCAGCACGAACCAGTACTTCCTGGAAGGCAGCAGCGTGGCCGAGGTCATCTCCGAAAACTTCGCCGGCTTCACGGTGCTGAACGGTTCGACGGACCGCAGCGGCACGCTGGATTCCTACATGCAGACCACGGGCTGGACGGGCGTGGCGGTCTATGAAAACCAAGGCGAAGCGAAGATGGGCAGCAGCTCGGTCGCGGGCGTCCTGAACACGCCGGCGCTGGATCTGTCGGCCAACGGCGGGCAGGCGACGCTGACCTTCGACGCCCGCCGCTACGGCACCGATACGCCCACGATCTACGTGGCGGTTTCGCCCGACGGCGTGAGCTACTACCAGTCCGGCGCGACCATCGTGCTGACCAACGACATGCTGACCTACACCAACCAGATCACCAACGGCACGGCCGCGTGCCGGGTCCGCATCACGGCCACCGTCGCCAGCAACAAGCGGTTCTATCTGGACAACTGGAAGATCGAGCAGGGCTCCGGCTCGCCGTCCTTCCTGCCGGGCTATTCGAACCTCGCCGTGGCCGGCACCAGCCAGATCGTGACGAACCTCGCCACGAATTCCTGGTACTACTTCCGGGTGCGGGCGGAAGGCGCCGGCAGCTGCGTCAGCGGCAATTCCGCGACCCAGCCCATCCAAACGCGCGACCTGTCGCCGCAAGGGCCCGACAACGTGCAGGCGACGGACGGCACGCTCGTCGACCGCGTGCGGGTTTCGTGGAACGTCGTGAACGTGGCCTCGAACTACGTGATCTTCCGCAACGACACGCTCGACGAGTTCGACACGGCGACGGCGATCGGCACGGTCGGCGTGGGCGTCACGAACTACGACGACATGACCGCCGTTTCCGGCCAGGGCTACTGGTACTTCGTGGTGGCCTCGAACGAATTCGGCTGGGCGGAAAGCCTGGGCGACGCCGGCTGGCGCGGCATGGCGACCGTGGAAGACGTGTCGGCCACGGACGGCGCCCACGTCGACCGGGTGGCCGTGACCTGGACGGACCTGGACGGCGGCGAGACGGGCTATGCCATCTGGCGCGCCACGACTTCCTCCAGCAACGACGCGGAATGCGTCGGCGGCGCCGGCGCGGAAGACCAGAGCTTCGACGACGAAGTGGCGGTGCCCGGCCAGCAGTACTGGTACTGGCTGCGGACCACCAACAGCACCAGCGGCGGCATGGGCCTGTGGGGCGACAGCGACCCCGGCTACCGGAAACTGGCCGTCGTGGCGAATTTGGCGGCCAGCTCCAACACCTTCGACGACCGGATCCAGATCACCTGGACGGACAGCGAAGGCGAGACGGGCTACACCTTGTGGCGCAACACGGTCAACAATCCCAACACCGCGACGAAGCTGGACGACCTCAGCCCCGACACCGCGAGCTTCGACGACTTCGATGCCGGCACCAGCACGAACTACTGGTACTGGCTGCGGGCCACCAATTCCACCAGCGGCAGCCAGAGCGACTTCCAGGCCACCGGCGCCCAAGGCCGGCGCACCCAGACGCCGCCGGTCGTGAATACCCTGCCGGTCAGCAACAACGTCCTCGGCTCCGCCATGAGCGGCGGCGACGTGACCGCCGTCGGCGGTTCGGCCATCACCAACCGCGGCGTGGTCTGGAACCTGACGGGCAATCCGACCATCCTCGACAGCCGTTCGCAAGACGGCGCGGGCGCGGGCCTGGGCACCTACGCCAGCACGATCACGCCGACGACCGGCGGCGAAACCTACTACGTGCGGGCCTACGCCCAGAACGCGGAACGCATCGCCTACGGGCCGGTCGTCACGTTCGTGGCCGAATGCATGGCCGACCTGCCCGCCACGCTGGCGGCCAGCGACGTCGCCTCGACGACCTTCCAGGCCAATTGGACGGCCGTCGCCGGCGCCGGCAGCTACCGGCTCGACGTCAGCACGAACGCGACCTTCCTCGGCGGATACGACGCCAACGTGGCGGCCTACCACAACGGCGTGCTGGGCGAGGGGACCGGCGGCACCTGGGTGGAATCGAACGTCCTGCAGTCCGCCGGCTACGTCGCGCTGCGCACCAACACCGCCGCCCTGATCACTCCGGCGATCGACTTCAACGCCGGCACCGGCGAGGCCTTGTCGTTCCGCGCCCGCATCTTCGGCGGCGGCGGCAACGGCGACTTCCGCAACCGCATCACCGTGGCCATTTCCACGAACAACGGCACGAGCTGGACCAACGTGGGCACGCGGACGCCGGTCAACACGACCCTGACGGCGATGGAGCCGTTCGACCTGAGCGCCTACAACGGCACCCAGGTGAAGGTGCGCCTGCAAACGCTCAGCGCCTCGGCGGGCGTCGGCGCGGGCGTGGTGGACGTGACGGTGACGAACCTGCTCGATCCGCGCGGCGTCTTCATCGGCGGCTACTCGAACCGGACCGTGAGCGCGACCTTCCAGACGGTGACCGGCCTGCTGCCGGAAGTGACCTACTACTACCGCGTGCGGGCCTACGCGTCCGCCAGCTGCACCAGCGGCAATTCGGATATCCGGCCCGTCACGACGATGGCCTATGAAGCCATCTGGGACGGCGAGGCGGTTTCCGACCGCAGCAACTGGAACAATCCGACCAACTGGGTGGGCGACACGCTCCCGCAGACGAACGCGACGGCGTACTTCTACCAGTCCGCCGGCCTGACGACCACGAACGTCGACCTGAACGGCAACCAGGTCGTCAAGGCCCTGCGCTTCCGGGACGACGCGACGGACGACGTCGCGCTCCGCGGTTCGGCGCTGTCCATCTTCTCCGGCGGCATCGGCGTGGGCGCCGGCGCGGCGGGCGACCATGCGATCCTGTCCGAAGTGATCGTGGCGGCCGACCAGACCTGGACCAATGCGTCCACGCGCGATTTCACCATCGCGGGCACCGTGGCGGGCGCGGGCGCCATCGAGAAGCGCGGCGAAGGCCGGATCATCCTGCTGGGCAACGACAGCACGTTCACGGGCGCCCTGGCGATCAACGAAGGCGCGCTGCAGATCCGCGGCACCAACGCCCTCGGCACCTCGGCCGGCGGCACGACGGTGGCCGACGGCGCGGCGCTGGAACTGCACGGCGGCGGCAACGCCGTGGACTTCGCGGCCGAACCGCTGACGATTTCCGGGGCCGGCGTGGCCGGCGGCGGCGCGCTGCGCTTCGTCCAGAACAACGTCGACTACAAGGGCGCCATCGCCCTCGCGGGCGACGCGCGCATCCAGGCCGCCAGCAATTCGGCCGTGGCCAGCGGCGCCATCGCCATCGACACCAACACGCTCGCCGTGGGCGTCCAGGCCGAGGCGACCGAACTGCGGCTGGGCGGGGCCCTGTCCGGCACCCGGAACGCGGACGGCGAATACGCCTTCGTGAAGGACGGCCCGAACCGCCTGATCCTGACGGGCAACAACGTCGGCCTGACCGGCCGGTTCCACTTCCAGGCCGGCGAAATCCGGATCGGCAGCGCCAACGCCATGGGTCTGGTCGCCCCGCTGGTCTTCGGCAACAATACCGTGATGAAGTCCTCGAGCGTCGCCGACTACGACGTCTCGCGGCCCGTCGTGCTGCAGGGCAACGTCGCGCTGGGCGAGCTGACGACCCGGACCGGCTCGCTGACCTTCGGCGGCGACGTCGACCTGGGCGGCGCCACGCGGACGATCTCCGTCAGCAACCCCGTGACGAAATGGGTGGAATTCGCGGGCGACGTGTCCAACGGCAACCTGACCAAGGCGGGCCCGGGCCTGCTGATCCTGAGCGGCGCCGTCGCCGACGGCGTGGGCTTGGCCGTGAACATGGGCACCCTGCAGGGCACGACGGACAATCTCAAGGGCGACATTCCCAACAACGGCCAGGTCGTGTTCTGGCAGGATACCGACGGCACCTACGCCGGCAACATGTCCGGCAGCGGCTCGGTCGAGAAGAACGGCTCGGGCCAGGTGACCCTGACCGGCACCAGCACGCACAGCGGCATCACCATGGTCAACGAAGGCACCGTGGTCATGAGCGGCACCGCGGCGTCGTCCGCCTACGTCGTCGGATCCGGCGGCCGGCTGACCGGCACCGGCACCGTCGGCGATCTGTTGATCGGCGGCCGCGTGGCGCCGGGCTCGTCCCCGGGCATCCTGACGGCCTCGAACGTCGTGATGTCCGGCGGCGGCATCTACGAGTTCGAAATCGTCGACGTGGCCGGCACGACGCCGGGCACGGATTGGGACGTGATCGTCGCTTCGGGCGGCGTGACGGTGAACGCCACGGAATCGGATCCCTTCCGGGTGGAAGTCTCGGGCAACGGCACGGGCTTCGATCCCGACGCGCCCTTCTCGTGGAAGCTCGTCGACTCGGCCCTGCCGGTGACCGGCTATTCGTCGCGCAAGTTCTCCGTGACCCATGCGGGCTTCACGAACGCGAACATGGAGGGCGGTTCCTTCATGGTGGGCCTCGACGCCGACGGCGACCTGGCCATCATGTTCCAGATCCCGGACATTTCGGTGCGCGGCACCAACGGCGCGGAAATCGCCATGGGCGATACGACGCCGGATCCGGCGGACGGCACCGACTTCGGCCTGCAGTCCGTGAACGCGACCTACCAGCAGACCTTCTCGATCACCAACAGCGGCCTGGCGCCCGTGGCCATCTCGCCGATCGCGGTTTCCAACGCGAGCGGGTTCTTCTCGGTGACCAGCCAGCCGCCGGCTTCGCTCAATGGCGGCGAGGTGGGGTATTTCATCATCGCCTACAGCCCGACGACCACCGGCACGAACACGGCCCGGGTCTACGTCACCAACGACGTGGCCGGCAAGTCGCCGTGGACGTTCGACCTGCGGGCGGTGGCGGGCATCGGCGCGCCGTCGAACCTGACCGTCGAGGCGGACCTGCATGAAATGGTGAAGATCGACTGGGTCAAGAGCGCCTCGCCGGTCGTCCTGCTGCACCGCAGCGGCAACAACCTCACCAGCGGCCCGCTCAACGGCGTGGAATACAATCTGGGCGACAGCCTGGGCGGCGGCCAGGTGATCTACAAGGGCAGCGCGACGAACCTGGACCACCAGGTGCCGCAGAACACGACGAACTACTACGCCGTCTACTCCTGGGCGGGCACCGGCGCGGCCTCCGTCTATTCGATGGGCGTGACCACGTGGGAAGCCTACACGCCGCCGTTCCTGCCCGACCTGATCCTGGAACCGTTCTCGCGGACCAACGGGTACAACCTGGACGGCTTTAGCCGCGGCCAGGGCTGGAGCGGGGGCTGGACCGAGGAGGCGTCTTCGGCGCAAGTTTCTTCCGGCGTGGACAGCCTGCAACCGGCCTTGGCCTATCCGCCGGCCGGCGGCAACCATGCGCAGGCCGCCGTGGGCACCGGCGATCAGGCGGCGCATACCCGCTGGTTCACGACGCCGAACCTCAACACCAACCTGTACGTGAGCTGGGTCATGAACGTCCAGACGCCGGGCACCGCGCAGTACGCGGGCTTGGAAATCCTCGGCGGCTCCGGTGGCAACACGGCGCTGTTCCGCGCCGGCTTGACGCCCAACAGCACCAACGGCGGCATCCAGGGCATGCTCTATGGCGGCGCGTCCTCCAACAGCACCCGGGGCATCTCGGCGGGCGTGGACTACACCTACGTCCTGAAGTACGTCAAGGCCACCAAGACCGCCTATCTGCTGGTCTACACGACCAACGACGTGATCATGCCGTCGGCCACCGACGAACCCGCCGTGTCCAACTGGCACGCGGCGTTCCGCATGAGCGACACGATCTCGACGAACTTCTACGGCCTGCGGCTCGTGGCCGGCGGCACCACCGGTCCGGGCACGGTCAAGTGGGATGAAATCCGCGTGGCCACCCGCTGGACGAACCTGTTCAACGTCGGCCGCCAGCCGGTGTGGGACGGCGGCGCCAACCAGGGGCTGTGGTTCAAGGCGGAGAACTGGGTCGGCGACCAGCTGCCCCGGATGGACGTGGAAGTGACCGTGTTCTACGAGCGGATGGGCCGCTCGATCGGCGAAGCCAACAACGTCGGCCGCATCAACTTCAACGGCAACGCGGGCAACCATTATCCCATCCTGGGCCTGCGGTTCGACTATCGCCAGACGAACGGCGTCTACATCTACGGCAACGGCAATTCCACGGTGATGGAACTGTCGCACCAGGGCATCGAGGTGCAGGCCGGCGCCGGCCAGACGGTCCGGGGCACGAACACGCTGGCGATCGACGAGCTGCAGCTGTTGACGGACCAGCCGTGGACGAGCACCTCGACCAACGCCTTCACGTTCTACACCCAGATCACCGGCACCGGCAATGTGACCAAGAGCGGTTCCGGTCGGTTCCATCTGGTGGGCTTCGGCCCCAAGGGCGATATCAACACGTTCCGTGGCGTCATGACGGTGGCGGAAGGCCCGCTGAGCGTGCAGGGGCCGGCCTCGCTCGGCAGCATCTCTGGCCGCACGGTGGTGACCTCGAGCGGTGTGCTGGAACTGCGGCCCACCGCGGCGACGATCTACACCAACGAACCGCTGACGCTCAGCGGCATGGGCATGACCAACGAAGGCGCGTTGTACAACGTGGCCTTCAGCAACCGCTGGACCGGGCCGATCACGGTGGCCGACTACGCGCGCATCGGCGCCAGCACCAACAGCACGCTGACGCTGGCCGGCGGCGTCAACGGCGTCAACGGCGAGCAGGACCTCTATCTGGGCGGCGTCGGCCCGATCTACGTCATCAACACCGGCCTGGGATCGAACCTGCGCCATCTGACCAAGGACAACGCCAACACGGTCACGCTGTCGGCCGCCAGTTCCTGGATCGGCTGCACGTACCTCAGCAACGGCATGCTGCGGGCGACGCTGACGGAGGCCACGTCCGCCAGCACGCCGTTCCTGGTTTCGACCGGCGGCGTGTTCAACCTCAACAACTACAGCCAAACCATCGGCTCGCTGCAGGACGGCAACGCCGATCCGGCCAACCTGGGCGGGCAGGTCTGGCTGGGTACGGCGAACTTGACCGCCGGCGGCAACGGCAGCAACACGACCTGGAACGGCGTGATCAGCGGCACCGGCGGTTTCAACAAGAAAGGCCTCGGCACCATGATCATGGCCGGCACCAACACGTACTCCGGCCCGACCACCGTCAGCAACGGCACGCTCATCGTCCGCGGCGCGTCGCCGTATTCGGCCCATACGACGTATCCCGGCGGCACCTTGATGGGCGACGGCCCGGTCGGCGACCTGACCGTCGGCGGCATAGTGGATCCGGGCAACGACCTCGGCTTGACCGCCACGCTGCAATCCGGGCCGATCCAGCTCATCGGCGGCGGCACCATGAAGGTGGACATGAGCGCGGCCAACGGCGCCCCGGGCACCGCTTGGGACCTGCTCAACTCCTACGGCGGCGTGACCGTCCAGACGAACGGCACCTTCACCATCCGGCCCCAGGGCAATCCGGCCGGCTTCGACAACACCCTGAACTACTCCTGGAAGATCATGAGCGGCGTTTCGGCGGTGTCCGGCTTCCACGTGAGCAAGTTCAGCGTGGATCCGTCGAGCTTCTTCCCGAGCCTGGACGGCGGCCAGTTCGGCGTGTCGGTGTCCGGCAACGACCTGTATCTGACCTTCACGACGGGCGGCGGCATTCCGATCTGGGACGGCGAAGGCGTCGACGCGAAGTGGGACACGCCGGCCAACTGGGAAGGCGACGTCGTCCCGTCCATCGACAAGACCGTCGTCTTCTACACGGGGCTGGCTTCCGGCGACGTCATCCTGCTCAACGGCATCCGGACGGCCGGCGGCATGCGCTTCACGGACCAGGCCGACACCTCGCTGATCTTCGCCGGCACGCAGATTTCCATGGGCGCGAACGGCATCGGCGTCTATGCGGATTCGGCGGGCGAGCATACCCTGACCTGCCTGGTGGGGTTGCAGGCCTCGCAGACCTGGTCGAACGACTCGGCGGCCGTGTTCACGGCGGCGGCGCAGATTTCGGGCGCGCACGCGCTGCGCAAGGCGGGCTCGGGCAAACTCGTCTTGGCCGCCAACAACGCGTTCACCGGCGGGTTGTTCGTCGACCAAGGCGGCGTCCAGCTCAACTCCAGCACCAATGCCATGGGCACCGGCGCGGTCCAGGTCGGCACGAACGCCACGCTGGAACTGAACGGCAATTTCTTCTGGCGGCCCGTGGACCTGACCCTGTACGGCGGCGGCACGAACGGCGGCGGCGCCGTCCGGCAGATCTCGTCCGGCGTGGGCGAATGGCGCGGCACGATCACGGCGGGCAACGACGCGCGCATTTCCATCGCGTCGGGCGGCTTCAACACCTACAACGCGATCGCCGCGGGCGCGAACACGCTCTACGTCACGAACTTCAATTCGTTCACGATGATCTCCAACCAGTTCACCGGCACGCGCACGACCGGCGACGGCGCGCTGCACAAGAGCGGGCCCGGCAGCCTGTTCCTGCGCGGTTCGACGCTGGCCGGCAGCATCGTCGTGGCCCAGGGCCCCTTGCGCCTGGTGGAAAACCTGGCGGACGCGGGCGGCACCCTGCGGCTGCTGGACGGCGCGATCCTGACCTCCAGCAACGCCACCGACCGCACGGTCTCCAAGCCGGTTTCCATCGAGGGCAACGTGGCGCTGGGCGCGCTGGGCACCTACCGCGGTCCGCTGTACCTGTCCGGCGGCGTCGATCTCGCCGCGGACGTCCGCAGCCTGTCCGTCAGCAATCTCGTGACGGTCAACAGCGTCATCGCCAACGGCGGGTTCATCAAGTCGGCCCCGGGCACGATGACGGTGTCGGCGGTGAACACCTATCTGGGCAACACCGCGGTCGATGCCGGCGTCCTGGTCGTCAGCGGCACGTCGGCGGGTTCGACCCATACGGTCAATTCGGCCGGCCTCCTGCGCGGCGCGGGCACGGTGGGCGCGCTCTCCATCTGGGGCGTCGTGGATCCCGCCAACGCCGCCAACGCCGCCGGCACGCTGACCGCCGACGGCCCCGTGACCCTCAACGCCACGGGCACCCTCAAGATCGACATGCCCAACGCCGTCGGCACGGCCGGCAGCGATTGGGACCTGCTGGACGCCAACGGCACGGTCGCCGTGCCGGCCGCCGGCCAGTTCATCGTCTGGGTCACCGGCGCCGCCGCCGGCTTCGTCCCCGGCGTCAACCAGAGCTGGATGATCGTCGACGGTCCGTCCGGCGGGGGCGGGGTGTCGGGCTTCGACGCCGATCGCTTCATCGTGGACACCTCCGGTTTCGCGCCGGAACTCTTCGCGGGCACGTTCAGCATCTCGAACGACGTCGCCAACGGCGACCTCTACCTGGTCTTCGTCCCGTCCGTGCAGCCGCCGGACTACTTCGGCGTGGCGCCCAACGGCCCGACCGAGATGCAGCTGGAGTTCGAAGTGAACGACGCCGGCCAGGACGTGGTCATCGTCTACAACGAAACGGGCGTCTTCGGCACGCCCTCGGGCGTTCCGCCGGCGGTGGGCGAGGCCTTCGCGGGCGGCACGGTGGCCTATGTCGGCGACGAGACGCCGCAAATCCACGCGGGCCTGAGCAGCTGCACGCGCTACTACTACGCGCTGTATTCGTACTACGACGGCCGGTATTCGGACGCCCTGACGGACGACGACACGACGTCGCCGCCGGCGCCGCCGGTCGTGCGCGAGGGCACGCTGATCGATACCGACAGCTTCGTGGCGAACTGGGACGCCTCCACGGGCGCGACCGGCTACCGGCTGGACGTCAGCACGAGCCCGTACTTCACCGCCGGCGGCGCGGCCGGCGCGCAGATGGCCTTCCTCGGCCAGGGCTTCGAAGGCGCCGCGGAAGACAACTGGTCCATCACCCTGGGCAGCGGCTACGTGACGAACGAGAACCCGACGACGGACAATCCGACGGCCGGCCGCATCCGGACCGGCAGCTATTCGTGGCAGCGCCGCAACGGCGCCGGCACGCTGCAGCTCGCCGCCGCCTCCATCGAAGGCTTCACCTCCCGCACGGTCGAAGTGCGCGTGGCCAGCATCGCCACCAACAACACCAACGGCGCGGAAACCGGCGACAAGGTCAGCATCTACGTGTCGCTCAACGGCGCGGCCTTCTCCGTCGTGCCGGACGTGGAGATCACCGGTTCCGCCGCGGGCAACGCCCGGTGGCCGTACAGCGCCACGGGCGTCGTGGAAACCGCCGCGGGCACGCCCGTCAGCGTCGCGTCGCCGCAGGCCGGCTCCAACCTCAACAACGTCGCCACCGCGCGCATCGCCATCCCGGACACCGCGTCGTCCATCGCCCTCAAGATCGTCGCGACCAACAACGCCACGTCGGAATTGTGGGCCATCGACGACGTCAAGGTCGTGGGCGCGTTCCTCGGCTCGAGCTTCGTGGACGGCTATGAAGACCTGTACGTCGCGGGTCCGGCCACCAGCCAGCTCGTGAGCGGGCTGGATCCGGAAGAGACCTACTACTACCGCGTGCGCGCGGAAAGCTCCGGCGGCTGCATCAGCGCCAATTCGGACACCGAAGCCGTGGTCACCACGATCGATCCGCCGGACGCGGGCACCGGCTTGACCGCTTCCGACGGCACCAGCACCAACCACGTGGCCGTGGCCTGGGACGACTTGGCCACCGAAACGGTGTTCTACCTCTACCGCGCCACCTCCGCCGACACCAACGCCGCGGCCGTGGTCTGGACGAACGGCATGAGCCTGACGAACTGGAACGACGTCACGGCCGCTCCGGGCCAGCGCTACTACTACTGGGTCGCCGGGTCGAACCAGAACGGGCAGGGCACGTGGAGCGCGTCCGACGCCGGCTTCCGCCTGCTGGGCACCGTGACGAACGTGGCCGCCACCGAAGGCGACGAAATCAACCTGCTCTCGAACAAGGTCGTCGTGACCTGGAACGACGTCGTCGGCGAAACCGGCTACGCGATCTGGCGCTGCCTGGCCAACGACACCAACGCGGCCGATTGCATCGGCACCGTGACCGCCGGCATGTTGACCTACGACGACATGACGGCCGTTCCGGGCTGGCCCTACTACTACTGGATCCTGGCCACGAACAACACCAGCGAAAGTACGGGCGCCTGGGGTTCGCCGGCCGTCGGCTTCCGCACTCCCATCGGCAACGTGGGCGAGGGGACGACCTTGGCCCTCGACGGCCGCGAAATGACGCGCGCGGTCGTGGTGGCCAACTCGGACAACCATCCCATCCTGGTCCTGCATTCGACTGCGGCACCGGTGCTGCAATATCCGGGACCGAGCACCAACTACAGCCAAGGCGATACTATCGGTTCGGCCACCGTGGTGTACAAAGGCGTCGCGTCCGGTTTCCGCGAGCACGTGGTGCCGCCGAACAGCACCAACCACTACCGCATCTACAGCATCCAGGGCGACGGCCAAGCCTCGCCGTATCCGTTCTACTCGGACGGCCTCATCCCGGGCAGCCCGTTGATCACGATGCCGTACCCCGAGAACGTCTACTCCGAGACCTTCTCCTACACGAACGTCAACCTGAACGCGGGCAGCTTCTCCAACAAGACGGGCGGCCACCAGTGGACCGCCGGCTGGAGCATGCTGGATGCCGGCGCTGGCCATGGCTGGACGGTGCAGACCAACGGCGTGACGGGCCAACCGGCGTTCCGCGTCACCCAGTCGAACTATCCGACCGTCGTCGGCAACCGCGCCGTCCTGGAAGCCGGCTCGACCGGATTCAACCGCGCGCGGCGCACCATCGCGACGACCAACAGCGGCGAGATCTTCGTGGGCTGCGTCGTGGCCTACCAGTATCCGGGCACCGGCAAGTACATGACCATCGGCCTGATGGACGGCGACACCACCGAACTGGAATTCGGCAAGGTGTACGGCGAAAGCACCCGATTCAGCATCCGCCGCCCGAGCGCCGGCAGCAATGCGGCCAGCACCTACGACATGAACGGCTGGGAAAGCGACACCAACAACTGGTACTGGATGGTGATCAAGTTCGACTTCGATGCGGACACCGCCTACGCCAAGTGCTTCTACCGCGGCGAAGGCATTCCGTACCTCGAGCCGTCCACGTGGGACGCGGAGTGGTCGGGCCTGTCGGCCATCTCGCAGTTCACGAGCATCGAACTCAAGGGCGGCAGCGATTCCGGCGTCCTCGGCGGCGCGATCTGGGATGAAATCCGCGTGTCGAGCATCTGGCCCGAACTGATCGGCCAGCCCGGCCTGATTCCGTGGCCTTCGCGCGTGGACTTCGGCAGCGTGGAATCCACGCTCTCCAGCAACCTGACGGTCTACATCGCCAACAGCGGCGGCGACAACGTCCCGCTGTACGTGACCAACGATCCGTCGTTCGTCCTGACCGGTCCCGACGCGGGCTATTTCACGATCAGCACCAACCGGTTCGACGACATCCTGTTCTACCTCCAGAGCAACAGCCTGGCCGTGACCTTCTGGCCGACCAACTCGGGCACCGTGGAGTACACCAACGCGTGGCTGATGGTCTCGAACAACTCGGGCGTGAACCCGTACCCGATCCAGCTCGTCGGCACCGGCATCCCGACCGTGTCCACGAACGTGCCGGTGGTCAGCAACTACTGGGTCGGCGACAACCGGTGGGTGACGGACGCCATGGTGACGTCCGGCGTCTTCAGCGTGTCCGCCCAGGTCTACCACGTGCGCGGCATTTACATGGCCGGCGGACTGCGGCCGACCTACAACCTCGTCACCAGCAACGGGACCGTCATCCTGACGAACGAGACGTTCGACTCCTACCAAACGACCGATGGCCTGACCTACGTGCTTTCCGACGCGGTCCATCCGGGCTATTGGCCGGCCACGCCGTCCACCAACTACCAGCTGCAGGTGACGCTGATGGCCTCGAACCTGATCGGCCACACCAACACCCTGTATCTGGCCGACGGCGTGACGCTCGCCAACGACCTGATGTTCACCGAATACGTCGAAGGCAGCAGCAACAACAAGGCGCTGGAAATCTTCAACGGGACCGGCGCCGGCGTGAACCTGAGCCAGTACGGCATCCGCCTGCAGATGAACAACACGACCGAATGGCAGAGCTACGAAGAGCTGCCCAACGTCGTCTTGCCGGCCGGCGGCACCTTCGTGATCGTGCATTCGGGCGCGAACGCGACCTTGCAGGGCTTGGCGCAGTACACCAACGACAACATCTGCGCGTTCAACGGCGACGATTCCGTCTTCCTGCTGAAGGGCATCGGCGAGGAAAATCCGACCGACGCCGTCGGCGCCAGCCCCAGCGGCGGCAATCTCTATGGCGACATGACCCTGCGCCGCCAGACCGCGGTGACCAACTCGGCGCCGGTCTACGACGAACTGCAATGGGACGGCTATGCCATCGACACCTTCGGCGGCCTGGGCGCCCACGCGATCGACGGCGCCCTCGGCCGGCTGATGCACTTCACCGTGGACGACGACGACGTCGAGGGCCCGGAAATCGCCGCGGTGCTCGTCGGCACGAACACGCCGACGGCCGGATCCCCGGGGCCGGACATCCTGCTCGCGGACGTGCCCGAATCGGGCCTGGTGCTCTCCTGGAACGTCCAGGACTTCGACAGCGGCCTCTACGCCGCCAGCAACCGCTACGTGCTGCGGACCGGCGGCACCGTGATCTCCGACTACCTGGCGGTGGGCACCAACGTGAACGGCGGCGGCATGGATGGCCCGTGGACCCTTTCGGCCACCGTCCCGCGCGCCTCGCTCGCCGGCGGCAACTACTCGCTCGCCCTGGTCGCCTCGGATCTCGATCCGGAATACGTCGGCGACATCATGGTGGCGTCGAACCAGTACTACTTCCGCCTGCTTGCGTCGTCCATCGCCGTGACGCCGTCCGAACTGAACTTCGGCCAGGTCGGCGTGGGCATGACGTCGAACATGACCGTCACCATCACCAACGGCGGCAACGTCGCGCTGTACGTTTCCGACATCGAGTTCGTCGGTACCGGCTATGCCTTGTTCGAGGCGGACGTCGACGAGACCTCGATCCCGGCGGGCGGATCGCTCGACGTCACGGTGTACTTCACTCCGTCCGGCGGCGGCAATTTCAACTGGACGATGATCGTCCACAACGATTCGATCAACGATCCGGACGCGATGATCCCGCTGACGGGCAGCTGCTACGATCCGGAAACCTCGCCGCCGGAGGTCATCGAATACGCCGTCATGGACACGGCCGCCATGACCAACACGGTGACCGACCATGCTTCCGCCCACGGCGAGCTGAACGCCCGCTTCGTGCTCTACCAGTACACGGGCATGCGGCCCGACAACGCCAGCTTCGACCTGATCTATCCCGACGGCACCCTGGCGGTCGAAAACGTCCCGCTCTCGGCCACGGTCACCGTGACGAACGAAGGCAATCTCTGCACCGTCTTCGTCGGCACCCCGCCGCCGTTCTATCCGGCCGTCCTCGGCGTCTATACGGCCCGCGTCACGGCCGTCAGCTCCAACGGCATCCAGATGGCCGACGACGTCTACTACCGCACCCTCGGCGGCGGCGTCCAGGAGCGGATGGAAACCTTCAACAACGTGGCCAGCAACAGCTCGTCCTATCTGGCCGGCAACGCGACCAACGCGGATCTGGGCACGTGGGCCTTCACGGGTTCCCGCTGGGACCAGGCGCTGAACGGCAAGGCGCCCACCGTGGGTCCGCTGGGCAGCCTGCGTTCGCCGACGCTCTCCAACGGTTGCTCGCAGATCTCCTTCGACTACAGGCGTCCGTTCGCGGAATCCGGCGCCTTCAACGTGGACGTGCTGGTCAACGGCGCGGTCGTCGGCACGGTCACGGCCATGCCGCCGGACACGGCCACGATCTTCTCCTACATGGTGTCCGGCCTCACCAACTCCGGCAACGTGGTGGTCTCCTTCACCAACCGGGCCAGCAGCAACAAGCGCATCTGCATCGACAATATCCGGCTCCTGACGCTGGGCACGGCCACGAACGCGATGATGAACGTCCTCGTGACGGACGAAGATGCGGCCGGCCCCGTCCATAGCGGCTTCAACGTCGACGGCGTGTTCTTCTCGACGAACGACTTCCTGCCCGGCGGGCTGGTCGTGACCGGCCTCGTGGCGGACGTGCCCAGCGGCGTCTACTCCGCCAGCAACGCGTGGTCGCTGGTCAGCAACGGCGTCCAGATCGCGTCCGGCTGGATGACGATGGCGCCCGCCGTGGATGGCTCGGGCATCAGCAACGGCGTGGCGGCGCTGTCCGCCACCGTCCCGGGCGACCTGCTGAACTGGATCGACGGCCAGTTCCTGTTCCAGGTGGCCAGTTCGGACTACGATCTGGACCGGCCGAACGACTGGACCCGGTCCAGCAACGAATACGCGTTCGGCGTGTCGGCCTACGTGCCGACCCCGACCAACTTCACCGCGGACGCCGACGGCGCCGAAATGGTGGTGCTGAACTGGGATCGCAACGGGGCCGGAAACGTCGCCTTGCTGTGGTCCACCAACGGCGCGATCACCGCCAACAGCATCGCCAAGGGCACGACGTTGGCCGTCAACGACACGGTCGGCAACGCCAAGGTGGCCTATCTGGGCAGCACCGACGACCATATCGAGCTGGTGGTGCCGCCGAATTCGGTCAACTACTTCCGCCTGTTCGGGCGGGCTGGCACGACCTATTCCGCCGCCTACGTCTCGCCGACGCCGACCAATCCGGTCCAGACGCTGGCCTATGAGCGCGGCGAAATCGTCGACCAATTCGCCTATACCAACAACGTCACGCTGTCGAACCAGGCCGGCCTGGCCACCGGCCAGGGCTGGAACGGGACGTGGCTGGGCAACGACCGCAGCTTCTTCAACGTCGACGACACGAACCTGCTGAGCGGCGCCATCGGCTACCCGACCCCGTACGCCAACAAGCTGCAGTGGATCTACAACTCCAACGTGCCGGTGACCGGCCAGGTCCGGCGCCTGCTGGCGACCCCGCGCCTGACCCGCACGTTCGTGGCGTTCATGATGAACTACAAGACCGCCGACGATACCGACGGCGCCAACAAGTTCGTCGGCGTCTCGCTCATGAGCGGCAACAACGCCACCAACGAGGAAATCTTCTTCGGCAAGCCGGCGGGCGCGGGCAATCTGGCGGGCATCTACGAGCCCGACACCGCGCATCAGGAGACGGGAACCTACGCCATTACCCCGACCCACTTCGCGGACTACATGATGGTGGGCGAGTGGGATGCGCCGAACCACACGGTCCGCATGTGGGCCTTCCACCGCAACGGCGGCGACATCCCGGAAAACTACGCCGACGCGACGCCGATCGCCGTCTACAGCAATCTGTCCATCAACGTCGCCACCATCACCGGCATCCGGCTGGCGGCGGGCATTTCCGCGGAAGGCGGGATATCGCTCGACCACGTCTACTTCGACGAAGTCCGCGTGGGCGGCACATGGGACGAAGTGCTGAACTTCACCTATCCGAAGGTGTTCGACTACGCGCTGGACAACGGCACCAACTGGATCACCGACGGCCAGCTGTCCCAGGCCGGCACGAACTATCCGGTTTCCTTCAAGGTGTACCACCGCACGCGCATCAAGGAAGCCGAGTTCAACCTGCTGGACCTCGATGACGCCAACGTCCTGCTGTACAACCCGACGAACCAGATCGTGATCTCGAACCGCATGGAATCTGGCACCGGCAGCCAGTGGTTCACGAACGTCATCGAGGACCGCCTGGTGACCCAGGAAGTGGCGCTGGCCGTCTACACCTCCCGCGTGTGGGTTACCTCCGTCAGCGACAAGACCACGAACACGATCTCGCTGTCCGAGCAGGGCGGGGCCGAGGACCTGTTCTTCGGCGAATTCGGCGAAGGCAACAATTACGACAAGTTCGTCGAAATCTACAACGGCACCGGGTCGGCCATCGACTTGAGCCAATACATCATGGCCAGCCAAACGGGCGCCGGGAAGTATACGAACTGGGCGAATTGGAGCCTGTTGTCGCCGACGACCTACTGGCTGGACCACGGCGCGACCGTCGCCATCCTCAACGGCGGCAAATGGGGCGGCGTGTCCAACCAGAACACGGTCGCGCAGGCGCTGGTCGACGCCATGACGGCGGCGGGCCGGCCGTTCCTGTTCAGCTCCAACGACGTGCTGAACGTCAGCGGCGACGATCCGGTGGCCTTGTTCCGGTTGTCGAACACCACCGAGTGGCTGGACGTTTGCGGCATCGGGCCGGCCGCGGACCGCTACATCATGCAGCGCATGGAAGACGCCGAAGTGCCGTGGTTCTATCCGGAACGCGTCAACACCAACCAGTGGGACTTCCGCGTGTGGGAAAGCGATGCGGCCACGGGCTACACGAACCTGACGGCCACGGCCGGCGCCTACGACCGCATCGTCGGCTTGGGCGGCTACATCACCTTCCACGTGCGCGACGACGACGTCGTTCCGCCGGTGACGGGCACCAACACCGTCCTGAAGGTCGGCAACGCGGAGCCGTACACGGACCTGCCGATCACCGTCGGCGAGAACGAAGTCGTCTTCACGGCGTGGAGCTTCACGAACAACGCGTCCGTCGCGGCGTGCGGAACCCCGTGGTGGGGCAGCCTGCTGACCAACGCGGCCATTACCTGGACCACGAACTACGCGGCCGAATTGGTCAGCCCGACGGATAGCGGCACGGGCGTCAACGACGTCTTCGACGGCTGGGGCCAGATCAACCGCGGCGCGCTCTACATGGGCTCCATCGGCAACTGGGGCTTCAGCACGCAGAACGTCCCGTACGTCCAGTTCGAGCTGCCGCTCGTGGCGGCCGAAGACATCACGCTCTCCTGGGCGGAACTGGGCGGCGTCAACAGCTTCACCAACGTCCAGGTGCAGTGGTCGCTGACGGGCGTGGACGGCACCTTCGCGACCAACGCGGCCTGGCCGCGCTGGACCATGACCGACGCCACCGAGTGGCGGTCGCGGTTCATCACGCTGTCGGGCGTGGTGCCGGAAGGCGCCGGCAAGGTGTACGTGCGCTTCGTGCTGGGCCCCGGCTACGGCGGCTCCAGCGGCGCGTTCCGCATGGACAACATCCAGCTGGTGGGCCGTCCGGAAGAATACGAGGTGACGGACGGGCAGATCGCCGCTTCTTCCTACTCCATCCGGATCCAGGGCAACGTGTACGATGCCGACAGCGGCCTCCAGGGCGACCAGTCCGTCATGACGATGGGCGGCGTCAACGGCACGTTCAACGCCGCCAAAGCCAATCTGATCGACGGCGGCAGAGGGACGAATTCCTCCCTGTGGTGGGACGTCGGGGCGTTCACCCGGGACGAAGTCACCGATCTGGTGCTGGATTCCGCGGCCGGCGCGGGCATTCCGCTGACCCTCGACGTGCCGGATGCCGACACCGACCGGGCCGACGACGTCCTGTGGATGTTCGGCAGCCTCGGACGCATGCGCGTGACGGACGACGACGTCATCCGGCCGAAACTGACGCTGGACACCATGCGGCCGCGCACCGGCATCTTCGCCCAGTGGCTCTTCACCACGACCAACTCGCTCCTGCCCACCCGAGCCGACGCCAGCGTCGAATTCAGCCGGCTGATGTGCGAAACCGACAACGGCGCGGTGACCACGCCGCGCTACACCACGGCGCCGACCGGCGGGACCTACGCGGTGCGCCAGAGCGGCTGGCAGGCGAACACCAAGTATTGGCACGTGGAAATGACGCCGGAAACCGACATGGCGATCACCAACATCACGTTCCAGAGCCTGATCAACAAGACCAACGGGCCCACCCACTTCCGGATCAGCAAATACCTGAACGGCGCGTTTGTCCAATCCTGGGGACCGTACTTCTTCTCGGGCAGCACCAATACGCCGCTTACGACGAACTGGTACGGCTGGAGCCAGAACTGGCCGACGAACGGGCCCATCACGGTGCCGGCGGGCCAGACCACCCAGATCCGCATCTACGGATTGGGCGGCAACACCAACTCCATCGGGACCTACTGGTCGCTCTACAACCTGACCTTCCTGCAGGGCGTGGTCGGCACCAACGGCGTCACGGAAGTGACGGACGCGGAATTCACCACGGGTTCGTTCAAGCTGCGCGGCAGCACCTGGGACGATGACAGCGGCATCCGCGCCACCAACACGGCCGACGTGGCCAAGCGGCCGCGCTACTCGATGAACGCGCCGGACGGCGGCGTCTTCTCCACGAACGTGGCGTTCATCTTCACCAACTCGTTCTCCGACGGCGGGCTCACGCTGGAGGCCGACGGCGCGTTCCACGCGGACCTGCCGCAACCGAGCTACACCAACGTGATGCTGGGCGAGTATCTCGGCCGCGCCAGCGTCTGGGACTTCGACGACGACCGGACGGAAGACGACCTGCAGATGGCCGGCGACCTGGCGATGTACGTCGTGGACAACGACGTCACGCCGCCCAGCACCGTCGGCGCCGTGCGCGTCAACGGCGTCCTCGTGCCGGAGACGGCGCCGGACCGCAACACCGCCATGTGGACGAACCAGCCGGAATTCCTGGTGAGTTTCGACGACGTCTCCCATGACCAGGATGCCGAGGCGTCCCTCAGCGACAAACAGAAGGGCGTGGCCGGCATCGGCGAGTACCGCGTGACGACGAACAACGTCGTCGGCATGAATCCCACCAACCGGGCCGCCTACGGCCGGCCGTATTCCGTGGCGACCACCAACGGCGCCTTGGCCAACGGCGGATTCGAGATGATCGGTGAAGGGTGGACCTTGGACGGCAATTGCGACATCCAGTGGCTGCGGCTGGATCCCAGCGCCGTGAAGGAAGGCACCAACAGCCTGCGGCAGGTCAACGGCGGCATCGCCTACCAGCTCATCGAGTTCCGCAACCTGGCGGCGGCCGCGCCCGTCGTGGGGGTCAGCGGCTGGTGCCGTTCCGAAACCGGCGACGCGATCCTCCGCATCGAGGCGTATGCCACCAACAACTTGACCACGCCGATCGCGTCCAACCAAGTGGCGATCCCGGCGAACGGAACCAATTGGAACTCGTTCGCGATCGATCCGGCCGTGGCGGTCGGCGACGGCACGGTCGAAGTGCTGAAGGTCTCCTTGATCGATGCGGGCGGCAACACGACCTATTGGGACGACATTCGCCTGTCCGTGAACATCGGCACCAACCTGCCGACCATGCGGTTCGTGGCGGGCATCGCCAACCAAGGCCTGAGCAATCCGCAGTATCTGTTCGCCGTGGATGCGGACAACAACCGGTCGCTCGACCGCCTGGCGGGCGAGGCGAAGCCGTTCTACATCGCCTACGACGTGACGCCGCCGACCTACGTGGGCGCCAACGTGCCGTTGACGGCTTCCACCGAAACCGTGGACGATCCCACCACGCAGTTCGACCTGCAGTGGAGCACGTTCCAGGTCGGGCCGGACGATCCGAGCCACGCGAACCATCCGACGAAGGTCGCGACCGACCGCGACATCCTGTCGCCGTGGCGCAGCTACAAGGTCTACTACGCCACCTTCGACCCGATGGCCGTGCCGGACGGCGACGGCGGTCCCGGCACCAGCGGCGCCTACATCTTCACGAACTTCATCGCGAACAACGCCTACCAGGCGTGGTCGAACGTGAGCTGGAACTCCGCCATCCTCGATCCGTCGGCGACCGGCACGAACTATCTGGCCCTGACCAACCTGCCGAACAACCGGATCCGGCTGTACGATCTGGACTTCGACCAGGACTACGCCGTGGTGATCGTCGGCGTGGACAAGGCCGGCAACGAAGGCTCGGCGGGCATCTACAGCTGGGCCACCAACAACACGATCAAGTTCGCCCTGACCCGCGGCTGGTCGCTGCCGAAGGACGAGGCCGAAGCGTACTTCCCGAACTCGCCCACGCTGCAGCGGACGGACGTCGAACGCGCGGCCGGTCTGGCCTGGCTGGCCGCCGGCCAAACCAACGCCCAGGCCACCGGCATTGGCAATACCTACAGCAACGTCTCCAAGGACTACGACCTGATCTATTGGGATTCGGCCACCTTCCAGGAAAACATCAACAACGATTGGCGTCTGCTGGGCACCGTGCGCACCAACTGGTTCGTGGACGACGGCGGCCAGGCGCGTAGCCGCGGCCAGATCCGCTTCTACCGCGCTTCCTACAAGGACCGCTGGCGCAAGACGCGGGAAGTGACCGTCAGCAACGAAACGGTCGTCGTGCCGCAGCGGCCGCTGGTCAGCGAAGAAGTCTATGCGCTGCACAACATCATCCTGTCGCCGGGACAGAACTTCGTGTCCCTCCACGGAATTGCCTACACGAACACGTTCTACGGCGTGTTCGGCGGGACCGAAACCTTCCCGGGCGGGACCAGCATGAGTCCCGCCAACGGATCGACCGTGGTCGAGTTCTTCTCGTCCGGCAGCAACGCGCCGTCCGTGTCGCAGTACTGGCTGGATGGCGGCGGGATCTGGAGAAATGCCGGCGGCGCCGACGTCACCCACGACGTGCAAAGCTCGAACTTCTTCAACCGCGGGTTCTCGATCAATCTGCCGCCGGCCGATCATGAGGCTTGGAACGTCTATGCCGCTACCAATGCCTTGGACTACAATCGTCTGGACGCCAGCAATCGTCCGGCCACGGTTCCGGGCATGGTGTGGTCGGCCATTGCCCAGGTGCCGACCAATGCCGCCGGCTTCAGCCACGTCATCCAATGCGGCAGCCGCCGCAATCCGACGTTGCCGATGTACAACGTGGTGGCGCTGCGCCTGCCCGTCTCGGCCCATCCCAGCCAGATGAAACTGCTGGATTGCGGTTTCGTGAAGGGCATCAAGGGCCAAAGCGACGAAATCTACACGATGAACACCGCGACCAAGGACGTCATGGCCGGCAGTACCATCTATTGCGCCACCAACGGCGTCTGGCGGTTCGTCAGCAACGACGGCCTCGTGCCTTGGGGTTATTTCAAGCCCAACGACGTGATCGTCATCGTGTCCAAGAACGGCGGGCTGGGCGAGTCCTGGGTCTGGAGCTACACGCCGACCGACTTCTACACCCTGCCGACGCGCTGGATGGGGTGGACCGACGTGCCTCTGGCCAGCGAGCCGACGGTGAATGCCTCCGGCCTGTCCTTCACCAACGTCACCGCCACCCAGATCGGGGCGGCCTGGACCGTCGGCAACGGCGCGCGCCGCATCGTCGTGGTCCGGGAAGGTGCCGTGCCCGATTGGACGCCGACCGACGGCGTGGGTCCTTCCGGCGTGAGTGCAAACTTCTCGCAGGCCACGGACCAAGGCAACGGGAGCAAGATCTGCTATGACGGCACGGGGGGCACCTTCCTGCTGCAGATCCTCCAGCCCAGCACCACGTACTACTTCAAGGTCTTCGAGTACAACGGCACCGGTACCGGCGCGAACTACCTGACGGGCGGGACCGTCTTGTCCGGCTATGCGCTGACCTTGTAGTCCGGTCGCCGGAGATCGCTACGCGGCCCCGCGGAGGGGCGGGGCCGCGGCCCTTACCCCTCGATCCACTTGGGATCGAGCGTGGCGGCGAACGAGGCGGAAACGGTGGCCTCGATCCGCATGTATTTCCCGCTGACCTTCTGCGCGTGGACCTTGCCGTTGGCGTGGAGCGCGGCGAGCCAGCGGCCTTCGGCCGCAGGGATTTTCAGGCGCAGGTGCCGCACGCGCTCGCGCAGGAGGTCCGCGATGGTTTGGCACAGGGTCGCGGTGCCGTCGCCGGTGGTGGCGGAGATCGCGACCGAATGGCGGAACCGGTCGGCCAGCCGAATGGATTGGTTGTGTCCCCGCTCCAGGTCGGTCTTGTTGAAAACGGCCAAAACGGGCTTGTCCTGGGCGCCGAGTTCTTTCAGGACGGCTTCCACGGCGTCGATTTGTTCGTCCGCGCGCGGCTGGGAGGCATCGATCACGTGCAGGAGCAGATCCGCCTCGTTGACTTCTTCCAGCGTGGCCTTGAAGGCTTCCACGAGGTGGTGGGGCAGCTTGCGGATGAAGCCGACGGTGTCGGTCAACAGGCATTGCTGGTGATTGGGCAGCCGCAGCTGGCGGGTCGTCGGGTCGAGCGTCGCGAACAACTGGTCGTCGGCCAGGACGCCGGCATCCGTCAGACGGTTGAGCAGGGTGGATTTGCCCGCGTTGGTGTAGCCGACGAGGGTCAACAGGGCCCAGCCGTGCCGCCGGCGCCCCCGCCGCAATTCCGCGCGGCGCTGGCGAACCAGTTGCAACTGTTCGCGGATGCGGCCGATGCGCTGCTCGATGCGCCGGCGGTCCAATTCCAGCTGCTTTTCCCCGGGACCCTTGAGGCCGATGCCGCCTTTTTGGCGTTCCAGATGCGTCCACAGGCCGCGCAGCCGGGGGATCAGGTAGTGGAGTTGGGCCAGTTCGATCTGCAGGCGGCCTTCGAGCGTCAGGGCGCGCTGGGCAAAGATGTCGAGGATCAGCTGGGTCCGGTCCACGACGCGGACGCCCAGGATGTCCTCCAAGGCCCGCCCCTGGGCCGGGGAAAGGTCGTCGTCGAAAATCACGAGGCCCGCGCCGGCATTCCGGGCTTCCTCGGCGATCTGCTGGGCTTTGCCGCGGCCGATATAGGTGGCCGGCTGAATGGCACGCAGCCGGCACACGGTTTCGCCGGCGGTTTCGGCCCGGGCCGTGTCGGCCAAGGCGCGCAACTCCCGCAGGGAGTCTTCGACGGCGGCCTTGGGCTGATCGCCCAAGACGGCCGCGACCAGCCAGGCCCGCTCGGGCGCATCGTTTCGGGTGGAATGCATCGTCGTCAATGCGGATCTCCGCCGCGGGTTTCGGTTTGAGGGCGGATTTGCTCCGCCAGCCAATTCACGTCCCAATCGGAAAAGTACCAGCGTTCGCGCAAGGGCGCCTGCCAATCGGGGGCGCCGGGCGCGCTCAACAGGCCGAGATAGACCGCGAATTCAGCGGTGCCGAGCCGCGCATGGAGGGCCCGGACCAGTGCTTCGGCTTGCCAGTAGAACGCCGCGGAGCGGGCGGCGGAAGGCGGATAGGACCGCATGCCGACCAGTTCGTCCAAGGCGAGCAAATGGCCCTCGAGTTTGGGCGGCCGGGGCCGCTCGAGGTCTTGCTGGCGGGTGCGCGCGCAGGTTTCCGCGGCCTCGGAAGCGACCATCTGGGCCAGCCCTTCGTCCAGCCACAGGGGCGGACGCGCGGGATGGCGCTTGTATGCCAACCAATGGGTCACTTCGTGCCCGAGGCGGAAGGCGAGTTTCAGCGGATCTTTCCCGGGATGCAGCGCGATTTCATCGCCCGTCTGGGTGGCGAACGCTTCGGCTTGGAACAACGCTTTGGCGCGCTTGTAGAAGGGCGGGGGATCCAACAGACGGATGGACAATTGCGCGGGATCCGGCGGCGGGCCGATCCGCTCCAAGGCGGCTTTCATGGCGATCGGCAGAACGGCGGAGACGATTTCGGGAACTTCGCCGGACGAGGAGATGACGCAGACAATCCGGCCATCGGCGAAGTCTTGTCGGATCGTGGCGCCCTGTGCGCCGCCGGTGAGAAGCGCCAGTCCGGTCCAGAACAACATGATGGCGGAAATCCGCAGGGGATGGCTCATGCAAAAAGGATGGAGCGGGAGACGGGGATCGAACCCGCGACGTTCAGCTTGGGAAGCTGACATTCTACCGCTGAATTACTCCCGCAGCCAGAATCGGTTCCGTTTCTACCCCAGCGGCGGTTGTCTTGTCGATAGCGATTTTGACTGGGCCGGGCCTGGCTGCCGGATGCGCCGGGGCGGTCAGTCGCCTCCGCCGGGAGCGCCGACGGAAATCAGCTTGAGATGGTTGGTCATGATCGGCAGAAGGACGACGGTGCTGTTGGAATGGACGAGTTCGTATTCCTCGGCCGGAAGCCGCGACCAGTTCCACCCGCCGTTGGTCAGGGTGTCGGCCTGCCACACGTTGCCGGCGATGCCGTCCAAGCTCGAAATCGTGGCCACGAGGCCGCCGGCGGTCAGGACGACCGCTTCCGTCCGGCAGGTGGGGTTGGTGGAGGCCGCCCGGGTGACGGCCGTTTCGGCGGAATAGTTGAAAACCGGCAGCGGCGCGCCGGCGACGGAAAGCGGGCCGATGAAGAACTTGCGATCGTCTCCGGTGCCGGCGTTGTAGTTCCAGAAGCGGATGTAGGCGACGCCGTAGTCGGAGGCGTCGGCAAAGGTGCTTTCGAAGGACTGGCCGTTGATCGTCAGGCGGTAATCGAGGGCGGAAACCATTTCGAACGTCCCGGTTTTGGCGGAAGCGCCCCACGGGATGCCGGTGTCGTGCACGGCCGTGTCGTTGTACACGTAGTTGGTGGTGCCGCCGTGGAAGTAGAATTCCGCCAGCCGTTGGCCGAAGCGGTTGTGGAGCGCGAGACCCACGGAGCAATCGCCCGGGCCATCGATGCCGCCGTTTTCAAACACGAACGAAACCTGATCGCCGGGATGGAGGGCGGCGGCGAACGGGCGGATGGCTTCGATGAAGCCGCCGCCGCTGGCCTGCAGGGCCCAAGCCGCGGAATCGGACGCGAAACCGCAATAGGCGTTCGAAACGGCCAGCGATGCGGTGGCCCCGCCGCTGATGCTCCACGGCTTGAATTGCGTGCCGCCGTTTTGGCCGTCGAACCAGCTCTGGCCGGCCAGATAGACGGCGTCGGTCGGCGCATCGGCCGCGCCGTCGTTGGGATTGACCGCGGAATTCGTGCCCGACACGCGCACGACGTTGACGCCGGCGGCCAGCGGCACCGCGGCGATGCTCCAGTTGGTGGCGTAGGCGATCGCGCCGGAGGCGCCGTTGAGCTGGTTGGTCCAGCGCAGGTGGCCGGTCAAGAGATTGGCCGTGCCCAGCAGCGCGAGCTGGTTGACGGCGTTGGCCACGTTGGTGGCGGCGGCGGGCTGGACGATGGCGACGTGCGGTTGGTCGGCATTCACGCAGGCGCCGACGATGGCGCTCCAATCTTTTTGGCCGTTGTTGTCCCAGACGTCGGCGGCGTTGTGGAAGACGTAGTTGAGTTCCCAGGTGTCGTCGGGAATGGCGAACCAGCCGCTCCAGAGATCGCCGGTTTCGTTCGTCAGGGCGACGTGCTGGGCATGTTGCCACCCGTTGCGGCCGATGAAGAGGGTGATGGGCGTGGCGCCGTTCGTCAGGGGGCCGGCATTGATTTCATAGGAGAATTTGACGGGGATGCAGCCCTGGGGCGCCGCCGGGCTCAAGGCGACGGCCGCGGGCAGATCGCCGCAGCCAGCGACGGCCAAGCGCCAATCGGCGCCGCCGTTGTTGTCCCAACGCGTGCCGCCGTCGGTGAACGACACGTTCAGTTCGTAGGTGTCCTGGGGGATTTCGTAGGCGAGGGTCCAGACGCCCGCGGACAGCGCCATGGGATGGTTCGAGGCATTGAGCCAACCGTTGCGGCCGACGTAGGCCCAAACGTTGGTGGGATTTTGCAACGGGCCGTCGTGGGCCTCGTAGGCGATCGTCACGACCGCGCCGCACCCCTCGGGCGCGGGCGGATCGAACGCGACCGCCGCGCTCTCCGGCGGGCGCGACTTGGAATAGATCTGGATCGAGTAGGCGCCCAGGTCGAGGCTGGCCGTGGCGCCGGCGGTCACGGTGCCGCCGACGGCCGGACCGATGCCGCCGAACAGGGGGTCGTAGGCGGTCGAGTCGGAATTGTAGAGGCAATGCCACGTGCCGGAGGAGGGGAAGGCCATGGAGTATCCCGTGCGGGCGGTCGCGGAGCAATTGATCGCGATCACGAGATCGTCGACGCCGCCGCCCTGGTCCCAGCGGACGACGCCGACGACCTTGGCGGCGTTGTCGACGTGGTGCACGTCGACGTTGCCGTGCTGCTTGAGCCCCGCGGAAATGCCCGTCAGGTTGCGGCGCAAATGGATCAGGTCGGAGAAAGCGCGCACGATGCCGGCGTTCTGGTTGGTCAGGGACCAGCGCAGGGCCTGGTTGTTGGAGAAGGTGTACCACTCGTGCATTTCGGAGCCGGCGAAAATCATCGGGATGCCGGGGGAAACCAGGGCGATGGTGTGCGCCAGCAAGGAGCGCTTTTTGGCCCAGTAGCCGTCGGGGGCGCCCGAATCGACGTCGTAGGGCAGGCGGTGCTTGTTGTTCAGATCGCCGCAGCTGTCGTGGCTTTCGGCGTAGACGACCCGGTAATCGCCGCCGTTGGCGAGATGCCAGGCCAGCACGTTCATGTCGCGGTCGGAATCGCTGGCGGCGGTGGCCAGCCAGCGGACGTCGCTCAGGAACCCGTGGTCCCATTGCGACTCGAACCGCACGTCGGTGTCGAAGGCGTGGTCTTCGGCGATGCGGTAGGCGTTGTTGAATTCGTCGCGCACCATGGTGTTGACGTCCCACAGCATGTCGCTGCCGTCCTGGTTCCAGGTGCTGCTGGCGTGCCGGATGTTGAAGACGGAGTCCCACCGGAAGCCGTCGACCTTGTATTCTTCGAGGAACATGCGGATCTGGCCTTTGACGTAGTCGCGGACTTCCTGGCGACCGTAGTCCGGCCGGGTGGAACCCCAATCGGTGTTGGCCTTCCAGTCGTTGTAGAAATAGATGCCGCCGTAGCCGCCGGTGGACCAGCCGTCGTATTGCCACATTTCGAGGTCGGAGGGACCGTAATGGTTGTGGACGACGTCGATCAGGACGGCCAGACCGTTTTCATGGCACGCCTTGACGAAGCGCTTGAGGCCATCGGGACCGCCGAAGGAGGATTCGATGGCGTAGGGATCGGAAGGATTGTAGCCCCACGAACGGTCGCCGGGAAACTCGTTGACCGGCATGAGCTTCACGGCGGACACGCCCAGCGCCTTGATGTAGGGGATTTTCTCGATGCACTGGTCGAAGGTGGAAGGCAGCCAGCTCTCGGCATTGTAGACGCCCACGTGCATCTGGTAAATGACCAGGTCGTTTCGCCAGGGACGGCTGAAATTGGTCGAGTCGCCCCAGTTGAAGGCGGCGGGATCGTAGACGATGGAGTTGCCGGCGGAATTGACGACGCGCTTGCCGCGCGGATCTTTCTTGTAGGTGCCGTTGACGACGAACTTGTATTGGTCGCCGGCTTTCGCGCGGGGGACGTCGACGGACCAATAGCCGTTCCAACTGCCGCCGGGCATGTCCTTGGCCAGCGCGGTGGAGCCCCAGCCGTTGAACCCGCCCTTGATGACAAGGGTCGTCGCGTTGGGGGCCCAGGTGCGGAACGTGACGCCCGTGCCGTTGGCGTCCGCATAGGGGATGGCCCCGACCCCGCTGCGGGAGGATTGCGCCGTTGCGTTTCCGGCCAAGATTCCAACGAGCGCCAAGGCGGGGAAAAGCAAGCGGGTGTTCATGCTCCGATCCTACCGCGGATGAAGCGCTTTAACAACGGGAAAATCGGTTGACGAAGGCGTTTCGCGCGGGTCCGGACCGGACCTATGGTTTCCACTCGATCGGCAACGGCACCAGGACGTAGGGGAAGGGCTCCAGCACTTCTTCGAGGTAGTCCTCGACGGGCTTGGCCGGTGCGGCTTCAGCCGCCTGGGCGGCCCCGGGAAGTTCCTTGGCGGGGGCCGCTTTGGTCATCGAAACGACGTTGGGCGGGGCCGTCTTGGAATAGATTTGCAGCGAATATCGGCTCAGGTCCAGCGGCAGAGTGGTCTGGCCCGGGGGCAGGACGAAGCCCATGTCCGGTTTGGGGCCGACGTTGTCGAAATCCTTGGCATAGACCCCCAGCCCGGAATTGTAGTGGCAATACCACGCGCCCGAGGCGGGGAAACGCACGCCGTATTGCTTGAGCGGCGCGCCGGAGAAGTTGGCCACCACGACCGTGGCGCGGTCGCGCGGGGCGCCGGCCGCCAGCCGGGCATAGGCGACGACTTTGGCGGAGTCGTCGCAGTGCAGCACGTCCAACTGCGCGCCTTTCAAGCCCGGCGTGAGCCCCTTCAAATCCCGCCGCAGGCGGATCAAATCGGCATGGGCCCGGACAATGCCGGCGTGGGTGTTTTGCGCGCGCGCCCAAGGCACCGGCGTGGTATCGCTGAAATCATCCACGTCGTGCATTTCGAAACCTTGGAGCAGCATGGGATGGCCCGGCACGGTCATCACGATGCCGCCGGCCAGCAAGGCCAGCGCGCGCGCCCGCGGGCTGTCCGGCGCCGCCGGATCGATGTAGGCGGGCAACCGGTGATGCCGGTTCAGGTCGCCGGCGGAATCGTGGCATTCGGCGAAATTGACCCAGTTGAAACCGTCCAGCCGTTCCAGTTCGGCCGCGAACAGTTCCATGTTCCGCTGCGAATCGCCGCCGCGGACCATGCCGGACAAGGTGGCTTGGAAGGCGGAATTCCACTGGGCGTCGAAACCCACGCCGCCGCCGTCGAACGCATGGTCTTCGGCGATGCGCAGCGCGTCGGGGCGGTTCTTGCGCATCCAGTCGTTGATCTCGGCCAGCGCGCGGTCGCCGTCGGGATTGCTGCGCGCGCCGTTCGCGTAATAGCGGATGTTGTGGACCGAATCCCAGCGGAAGCCGTCCACCCGGTATTCTTCCAGGAACGTCCGGATGGAATCCGCGATGAACGCGCGCACCTCGGGTTTGCCGAAATCGGGGCGCGGGCCCCATTCGGTGCTGCGGCGTTCTTCGTCGACGTAGAAGTAGATGCCGCCGTTGTCCGCCGGCAGATGCTGGTCGTATTGCCAGGCGGCGATGTCGCTCGGACCGTAATGGTTGTGCACCACGTCCAGCAGGACGGCGATGCCGTTGGTGTGGCAGGTGCGGATGAAGCTCTTGAAGCCGTCGGCACCGCCGTAGGTGGACTCCACCGCGAACAAATCGCCGGGATTGTAGCCCCAGGAGCGTTCGCCGGTGAATTCGTTGACCGGCATGAGCTGGATGCAGTTGATGCCCAGCGCTTTCAGGTAGGGCAGGCGTTTCGTCGCCCGCTCGAAGGGCGAGCCGGTTCCCGGGATGCCGGCGGTGAACGTGCCCAGATGCATCTCGTACATCACGAGATCTTCCTTCGGCGGCATTTTCCAGCCGGCGGCCGTGCCCCAGCGGAATTCGCGCGGGTCGAGAATGGTGCCCTTGTTCTGTTCTTGGCTGACGGCGCGCGCGCGCGGGTCGCGCCGTTGCAGCCCATCGATGACGAAGCGATAGGCATCGCCGGGCCGGGCCCTCCGGCTTTCGAGCGCCCAGTGGCCGGGGCGGCTGGCCTCCTTCTGCATGGGCTCTTCTTTCCAGCCGTTGAAATCTCCGCTGACCGCGACCTTGGCGGCGTTCGGCGCCCAAGTCCGGAAGACCACCCGCCGCGCGGCGCCGTCGCCCACCACGGTCGCCCCCATCGGCGCCGTCGCCGCCGTGCCCGGGGTTTGGGCTTGCGCCGTGCCAGCGACCAGCAGCCCAAGCAAGGCCCCCAGCGCGGTCGAACGGCGGAAATGGCGGACGGTGGCTCTCATGCTTGCCCGCCCAGAGTAGCGAAGCTGCCCAGCATCCGGCAAGAAGGGAAAACCGTTTTTGCCCGGCAGACTTGCAAGGGAGCCGGTTTCGTCTATGATGCTCAAAACAGGCCATATCCCCATGAGTTCCCGACGTAAAATCCTCATGATCCTGACCCACGACCGGCTGGATTGCCTGCGGTTGTGCCTGGACATGCTGGAGCGCGCCGATGCTTTCGCGAAGTTCGACCGCGTGGTGCTGCTCCTCAACGGCGTGCCGGACCGGTTGCGGCGGTACGTGGAGACCTACATGGAGGCCCGGCCGCAGGTGCAATGGGATGCGGCGGAAGGCGATGGCACGCGGCCCGGGGGGATCTGCGCCGTCCAGAACGAGTGCATCCGTCGCTACCCGGATTCGGTCTACGTGAAGGTGGACGAAGACGTGTTTGTGCCGCGCGGCTGGGCCGAGCGCATGCTGGAAACCTACGAGCAGTTTTCCGCCCGCGGCGATCTGGCGCTGATCACGCCGCTCATCCCCAACAACGCCTACGGCCTGCATCGGTTGTTGACGGAGTTTTATCCGGAAAAACTCGGCGAATTCACGCAACGGTTCGGCGCGCCGCCCTCGGCCGAGCCGAAGGGCCCCACGTGGCAGAGCCCGTACATCGCCGAATGGGCCACGCGGCAATTTCTCGACGTCGACGCCGCCAACGATGAACAGCGGCGGCGTCTGGCGGCAAGCGGCCGCTCCCGCTGGCATGAGTTTTGCAAATATTTCAGCATCGGGTGCATCTGTTACGACTACGCCCACGTGCAGCGGATGGGCGGGGCGTTGCCGCCGCGCGACGAACCCGACTGGTGCGCCTGGTTCGAGGCCAACCGGCAGGCTTGCGTCGTGGACCAGAGCCTGGTCGTGCTGCACTACTCGTTTTTCGTCCAGCAGGAATGGCTGGACCGGTCGTCGCTGCTGGAAGACGTCCGCCGGACGAACCTGCCGGGCACGGCGCCGGTCTGGGCGCCGGCTTTGCGCTGGGGGCGCCTGGCGCAACAGATTCCCGGGATCGTGAAGCGGAGGCTCGGGCGATGAGGTATGGCGAAATCTACCGCGGCAAGCGGATCTGGCTGACGGGCGACACGGGCTTCAAAGGCTCGTGGCTGGCGTTCTGGCTGCGCCGGCTCGGGGCGGACGTCCTGGGCGTCGGCCTCGAGCCCGAAAGCTCCGACGGCCCCTTCGTGCGCGCCAAGCTGGCGCAACTGTACCGGCACGAGACGGCGGACATCCGCGATGCGGAGCGGATGGCGGCGCTGGCGCGCGAATTCGCGCCGCAGGTCGTGTTCCATCTGGCCGCGCAAGCGCTGGTGCGCCGATCCTATGCGGATCCCGTCGAGACGTTCGACGTCAACGTGCGCGGCGCGGCCCACGTGCTCGATGCCGTGCGCCGCGCCGACCGGCCCTGCGCGGTGGTCGTGGTGACCAGCGACAAGTGCTACGAGAACCGCGAAGAGGATTATGCCTACCGCGAGGGCGATCCGATGGGCGGCCACGATCCCTACAGCGCTTCGAAAGGCTGCGAGGAACTGGTGGCGGCGTCCTACCGGGCCGCGTTTTTCGCGCCGGGCGGCAAGATCCAGCTGGCCACCGCGCGCGCCGGCAACGTGATCGGTCCCGGCGACTGGGCCGCGGACCGCATCGTGCCCGACGCCGTGCGGGCGATCCGCGCGGGCCGAAAGCTTTTCGTGCGCAATCCGCGCGCCGTACGGCCGTGGCAGCACGTGCTGGAGCCGCTGGGCGGCTATCTGCGGCTGGGCCAGGCCCTCTTGGAGCAGGGGGGCGCCGTCGCCGAAGGCTGGAACTTCGGGCCCGATCCCGCCAGCGCCCGCACCGTGGGAGATCTGGCCGATCTGTTTTACCAAGCCTGGGGCGCCGGCGTCGGCTGGGAAGCCGCGCCCAATCCCGCCAATCCCCACGAGGCGCATCTGCTGCAACTGGCCATCGACAAGGCTGCCGCGCGCCTCGGCTGGCGGCCGAAGTGGGATTTCGAAACGACCGTGCGCCGCACCGCCGCGGGTTATCGGACGATGCTGGAGGCGCCGGATGCCGCCGCCGCGCGGAATTTCCTGGACGCCGAAATCGCGGCCTACGAAGCCGCGACCTGAAGGGAGCCGAACATGCAGAACCAAGACATCCCGATCATGATCCTGGCCGGCGGCCGCGGCACGCGCCTCATGGAGGAAACCCGCGAGATTCCGAAACCGATGGTCACCATCGGCGGCAAGCCGATCCTGCTGCACCTGATGCAGTACTACAGCCGGTTCGGTTTCCGGAAATTCATCGTGTGCCTTGGCTACAAGGGCGAAATCATCAAGGAATATTTCCTCAACGTGCGCGAGCGCACGTCGTCCGTGCGCCTGCATGCGGGCGGCAAGGTCGAGTACGAAACCGGTCCGGCGGGCGATTGGGACATCGTCCTGGCCGAAACCGGCGAACACAGCCTGACCGCCCAGCGCATCCAGCGCGCGGCGAAATACGTCGATGCGCCGCTGTTCGGCCTGACCTACGGCGACGGCCTGAGCGACGTCGATTTGAACGCGGAACTGGCTTTCCACCGCGCCCACGGCAAGATCGGCACCATGACGGCCGTCCATCCGCCGTCCCGTTTCGGCATGATGGAATTGGGGCCGGACGGTCAGGTCGTCGCCTTCCGCGAGAAGGAAAAACTCCACAACGACTACATCAACGGCGGGTTTTTCTTCTTCCAGAAGGATTTCATCGCGCGCCTGCCGGCGGACGAAAACCTGAGCCTGGAATCCCAGCCGCTGACGAAGCTCGCGGCGGACGGCCAGCTGTTTGCGTTCCGCCACGAAGGCTTCTGGGGGTGCATGGATACCCTGCGCGACCGCGAGAACCTCGAGAAAATCTACGAATCGGGCCAGGCTCCCTGGGCCGGGTGAGGATTTTCCGCGGCGTGGAATCACCGGATGAATGCGCGGCCAACCATCGTCGTCACGGGGGCAGCCGGCTTCATCGGTCGGCGGACGGTGGCGCGCTTGGCCCAGAAGGCGGCGATCGTAGCGCTGGATCGTGTGCCCGATCCGGGCGGTTGGCCGGCAGGCGTCGAATATCGCCAGATGGATCTGGACCGCGAAATGCCGGTGTTCAAGGGCAATTGGATTCTGATTCATCTGGCCTGGAGCCTGGACCGGTCCAATGTGGCCGCGCAGCAGGAGTCCCTGCGGACGTTCGCGCGGTTGCTGGGACAGAAAGGATTGACGGGCGTGGTGGGGCTGGGCAGCGCCGAGGAATACGGCGAGCTTGAAGGGCGCTTGCGCGAGGATCTGGCACCGGGCGCGGAGCTTTCCGCCTACGGTCAGGCCAAGCACGCGGCGGGCCAGGCGCTGGAAGCTTGGGCGCGCGGCGCGGGCCGCAAGGCCGTTTGGTTGCGGCCTTTCGTCGTCTATGGTCCGGGGCAGGGGGGCAACATGGCGATTCCCTATGCCTTGCGCTGCGCGCGGGAACGGACGACCGGCGAATTTTCGGAAGGGCTCCAATTCCGCGATTTCGTCCACGTGGACGACGTGGCGGACGGCATCGCAGCCGCGGCGTTGGGCTTGCCGGACCTGAAGCCGGCGTTTGCCATCTGCAACCTGGGCCGAGGCGAACCGGTGCGGCTGCGCGACGTTCTGGAGCGCATCGCCGTCCAGACGAATTCCCAAGACTTGTTCCGCTTCGGTGCGCGGCCCATGCGGCCGGGCGAACCGCAGGAGCAATACGCCGACGTTGCCGCGGCCGCAGAATTGCTCGGTTGGCGTGCGAAAATTCCGTGGGCACAAGGCATCGATGCGCTTTGCGGGGATCCGAACCGATGAGCGCGCCGAACGTCATCGTGCTCGGGGCGGGCCTGGCGGGGTTGGGCTTTGCCCGGCATTGGCCGGGGTGCCGCGTGTTCGAGGCCGACGGCGAGCCCGGCGGGCATGCGCGGTCGCACGAATTCGGCGGCGCGTGGTTCGACCGCGGCGCGCACATCTGCCATTCGCAGGACGAGGCCTGGCTGAAGCTCGTGGGCGCGGCGACGCCGCTGCACGAAATGGCGAAAAGCACGGTACTGAACCACAAGGCGGGCCGCTGGTTCGCCTACCCCGTGCAGAACCACCTCTTCGACCTGCCGAAAGCCGACCGCGAGGCGGCCTTGGCGGATTTCCTGGCGGCGCAGGAAAAATACCGCGGTCGGGAACCAAAGAACTACGAGGAATGGTGCCGATTCCAGTACGGCGACTACCTTCTGGAAAACTTCTACCGCCTCTACACGGCGAAGTACTGGCACGTGCCGATGGCCGAACTGGCGACCGATTGGCTGGGCGGGCGCCTCCTGCCGTCGCAGGTGGCCAACATCGTCGCCGGCGCCCAAGGGCCCGCGGAAGAGAAACAGGCGGTGTTCCGCACCTTCCGCTATCCTTGCCGCGGCGGATTCTTCGCGATGCTGGCGCCGCTGGCCGAAGGCGTGGATCTGCGCCTGAACAAGCGCGCGGTGCGGGTGGACGCGCAAAAACGGATCGTGGCATTCGCGGACGGCGGGGAAGAAAGCTTCGATTCGCTCGTTTCGACGATTCCGCTGCCGGAATTGGTCGGCATGATTCCCGATGCCCCGGCCGACGTGCGCGCGGCGGCGGCGAAACTGCGCGCCCTGCGCCAGATCTGCGTGAACGTCGTCGTGGGCCGCGAAAACCTGAGCCCCGCGAACTGGTTCTACGTCTACGATCCGGAGATCGACGTGTCGCGCGTGTCGTTCCCGTTTTCGCTCTCGGGCGAACGAAACGGCCGCACCGCCATCCAGGCCGAGATTTTCCTGCCGCAAGCGGCGCGGCCGGACGAGTCCGCGTTGCTGGAAAAGGCGCTGGCCGATCTGGGCCGGCTGCTGAAGTTCCCGGCCTCCGCGATTCTCGCGGCGGAAATCCGCGCCTATCCGCTGTCCTACGTGGTGTCCGATCTGGCGCGCGGTCCGGCGGTGCGGCACGTGCGCGACTGGCTGCGCGGCCGCGGCATCGAAACGACCGGCCTGTTCGGCGCGTGGGAATACGTGTGGTCCGACCGCGCCTTCGCGGGCGGTCGCGCGCTGGCGCAGGCCCTGCGGGAGCCGCGCCCGTGAAGGTTACCTTCCTCGTGCCGGATCTGGGCTGGCCCATCGTGGGTATCGCGGCGCGCTTCGCGAAGTACGTCTGCCGCGAACACGAGGTGGAAATCGTCGGCCCGCGCCTGTGGGGCGGGGCCAATGCGATGTACGCCGAAGAGTTCGCCTATCGCGCCGTCGATTGCCCGAAAATCTATCGGTTTCCGGAATATTTCCGGGAAGTCCGCAAGCTGGCCCGCGCGATCCGGGGCGACGTCGTGATTTCGATGAAGGCGTTCGGTTCCACCTTGCCGGCAGCGCTGCGGGCCAAACGCGAGCGCGGCTGCCGGGTGGTGGCTTATCTCGACGAATGGGACGGCGCGACCTCCGCCGCGTGGAGCTTCGGCGAGCGCCTCCGGCATTGGGGCCGCGATTGGATGCATCCCTGCAACGATCTCTACGCGCCCTGGGTCGAGCGCCGCTTGCCGGAATGCGACGTGCGGCTGGGCACGACGCGTTTTTTGCAGGACAAGTTCGGCTGCCGCGTTTTCCACGTGGGCGTGGACGTCGAGCGTTTCAAGCCTCAAGACCCGGCGGCGGTGGCCGCGTTGAAGCGCGAACTCGGGATCGAAGGGAAAAAGCTGGTCGTATTCGGCGGCGTGGCCCGGGCGCACAAGGGACTCGAAACCTTCGCCGAAGCGCTGGCGCAGTTGGGCCGCGCGGACGTCGCGCTCCTGATTCTCGGGCCGCTGAACGATGGCGTGCGGCAACTCATGCGGCATCCCGCGTACGGGAAATTCATCTTGTGTCCGGCGACGGATGCGGAGGCCACGCGGAGGATCCACCGCGAAATGCCGCTCTATCTGGGGCTGGGCGACGCACTGATCGTGCCGCTCGGGGAGACTGCGTTGGCGCGCAGCCAAATGCCGTGCAAAGTCTTCGAGGCCATGGCGATGGGCAAACCCGTCGTGGCCAGCGCCGTTTCCGATCTGCCCGAGGTGCTCGAAGGTTGCGGGCATCTGGTCGCCCCGAACTCGTCGGATGCCGCGGCTCAGGTGCTGGCGGGAATTTTCGCCGATCCGGAGGCCGCGCGCGCCCTGGGCACGCGGGCGCGGGAACGCTGCATCGAAAAATACGGTGTCGAGACCAGCCGGAAGGCCTTGCTGGAGCTGCTGGAAGAATTGAAGTAACCCGCTGGCGGGACGGGGGGATTGGCGGGTTTTGCTGGACGGGAAAAGGGGGGAGGTCTAGCATGGCGCGCTTATGGAATTGTTGATCCAGCGTGCCAAGGGGTACGGCGGAAGCGTCGTGTTGCCCGAAGGCCAGGACCCGCGCGTGATGAAGGCGGCGGCGGAAATCGCGCGCCGTGGCTTCGCGCGCGTGTCCGTGCTGGCCACGCCGGCCGAGGCCCAGCAGGCCTGCGCGGCCGCGGGCGTGATTCCGTCCGGCTTTGAGATCATTGATCCGACCGCTCCGCCCTGCTTCGAAGAGCTGGTGGCGGCCTATTACCGCAAGCGGGCCTCCAAAGGCTTGACCGAAGAGCAGGCGCGCGCGGCCATGAAAAACCGGCTGTACGTCGGCGCCATCATGATCGAGACGGGCTACGCCTCGGGCATGGTGGCCGGCAGCATCGCCTCGACGCCGGACATGCTGCGGGCGGCGTTCCATTGCGTGGGCACGGCGCCGGGCATCAAGACCGCCAGCAGCTGCTTTTTGCTGCGGCTGAAAACGCCGACGATCGCCGGCGAGAGCACCTTGCTGTTCGCGGATTGCGGCGTGAACCCGAATCCGACGGCGGAACAGCTGGCGGAAATCGCGATGTCCACGGCCCAGACGCACCGGGCCCTGATCGGCACGCCGCCGCGGGTCGCGCTGCTGAGCTTTTCGACGCGCGGCAGCGCCAAGCACGAGCTGGTGGACAAGGTGGCCAAGGCCACCCAGATCGCGAAGGGTCTGGCCGCGAAGTTCGACCCTGAAATGGTCGTGGACGGCGAACTGCAGACGGACGCGGCGATCGTGCCGCACGTGGCGCAGCAGAAGGCGCCGGACAGCCCGCTGAAGGGCGCGGCCAACATCTTGGTTTTTCCCGACCTGCAGGCCGGCAACATCTCGGTGAAGCTGGTGGAACGGCTGGCGGGCGCGATCGCGCTGGGCCCGATTTTGCAGGGGTTGGCCAAGCCCCTGAACGACCTGTCGCGCGGCTGCAGCGCGGAGGACATCGTGGGCGTGGCGGCGGTGACGATGTGCCAGGCGGCGGCCATGGGCGTGCCGGCCAAGGTCAAGCCCAGCGGCGTGGCGGCCCCGGCGCAAGCGGAAGCGTGCGCGGCGGGATTGCTGTCGGACGACGAGATCGAGGCGATCGCGCGCCGCGTGGCGCAGGATTTGCTGGCGAGCCCCGCGACGGCGCGGAGCCTGAGAGGATTTTGAGAGGAAACGGAAATGAAGAACATCGACTGGAAGAGCCTGGGATTCGCGTACATGGACACCAACTGCCACGTGCGCTACGTGTGGAAAGACGGAAAATGGGACGCCGGCGAACTGGTGACGTCGCCGTACATGCCCATCCACATCGCGGCGACGGCGCTGCACTACGGCCAGGCGGCCTTCGAAGGGCTGAAGGCCTTCCGGCGCAAGGACGGCAAGGCGAGCCTGTTCCGGCCCGAGGAAAACGCGAAGCGGATGCAAACCACGGCGCGGCGGACCTGCATGGCCGAAGTGCCCACGGACCTGTTCGTGGACGCGTGCAAGCGCGTGGTGAAGGCGAATCTCGAATACCTGCCGCCCTACGGCACGGGCGGCTCGATGTACGTGCGGCCGCTGCTGTTCGGCAGCGGCGCGCAGATCGGCGTGGCCCCGGCGGACGAATACACGTTCCTGGTGCTGGTGACGCCCGTGGGCGCCTACTACAAAGGCGGCCTGCAGGCGGTGAAAGCCGTCGTGTTCGACGACTACGACCGCGCGGCGCCCCAGGGCACCGGCCACGTCAAGATCGGCGGCAACTACGTCGCCGGACTCTATCCCCACCAGCTCGCGAAGAAGATGGGCTACCCCGTGGAGCTCTATCTCGACGCCAAGGAGCACAAGTGGATCGACGAGTTCGCGACGAGCAACTTCCTGGCGATCACCAAGGACGGCACGTACGTGACGACGAAGTCCCCCTCCATCCTGCCCAGCATCACGAACCTGACGCTGCAGCAGCTGGCGAAGGACAACGGCATCCCCGTGGAAGTGCGGCCCGTGGCGTTCGACGAAGTGACGAACTTCGCCGAAGTGGCCGCGTGCGGCACCGCCGTGGTGGTGACGCCGGTGTGCCAGATCGAGCGGGCGGGCCGGGTCTACAAGACCGGCCCGGAGACCGGCTGCGGCCCCGTGCTGCAGAAGCTCTACAACGCCGTGCAGGGCATCCAGTACGGCGAGCAGCCCGACGCGCACGGCTGGAACGTGGAAGTCGAGTAGGCCGATGATGACGCTCGAACAGCAATTCGCGAAGATCACCGCGCGCCGGGTGGACCTCCACAGCGCGGACGAACTGAAAAACCGTTTGGCGAAGTCCATCGCGGAAAAGAAGCCCTTGCGCATCAAGATGGGTGCGGATCCGTCGGCGCCGGATCTGCACCTAGGCCATTGCGTGGCGCTGAACAAGCTCCGCGAGTTCCAGGACTGCGGCCACACGGTGGTCTTCATCATCGGCGACTTCACCGGCATGATCGGCGATCCGTCCGGCAAGTCCGCGACGCGCCCGCAGCTGTCGAAGGAAAAAGTGCTGGAGAACGCGAAGAGCTACCAGGACCAGATGTTCAAGATCCTGGACCCGGCGCGCACCGAAGTGCACTTCAACTCCGAATGGTTCGGGGCGATGACCTTCGACAAGGTGATCCGCCTGAGCGCGCACGTGACCGTGGCGCAGCTGCTGGCGCGCGACGACTTTTCCAAGCGCTACGCGGCCAGCCAGCCGATTTCGCTGGTGGAATTCCTGTACCCGCTGGTGCAGGCGTACGATTCCGTGATGGTGCGGGCGGACGTCGAAATCGGCGGCACCGACCAGCTCTTCAACCTGCTGCTCGGGCGCGAAATCCAGAAGGCCCACGGCCAGGAGCCGCAGATCGTGATGACGATGCCGCTGCTGGAAGGCCTCGACGGCGTCAACAAGATGAGCAAGAGCCTCGGCAACTACATTGCCGTCAACGACACCCCGAAGGACGTCTTCGGCAAGACGATGAGCGTCAGCGACGACCTGATGTGGCGCTATTTCTCGCTCGTGCTGTGCCTGCCGGACGAGGAGATCGCCGCGTTGAAGGCGGCGGTGGCCTCGGGCGCGCGGCATCCGCGCGACGTGAAGGACGAGCTCGGCCGGCGCGTCGTGGCGAAGTTCCACGGAGAGGCCGCCGGGGCCGAAGCCAGCGCGGAATTCGCGCGCGTGTTTTCGCAGAACCAGCTGCCGACGGACATCCCCGAGGTGGTCGTGCCCGCGGAAAAGATCGGCATCCTGAACCTGATGGTCAAGGCCGGGCTGGCGCCGAGCACGAGCGAGGCGCGCCGCCTGGTGCAGGCCGGCGCCGTGAAGCTGGACGAAGAAAAGGTCGCCGACGTCCGCCTGGAACTCGAGCCCAAGGACGGCGTCGTGATCCGCAGCGGCAAGCGCGGCTTCGCCAAAATCAAGGTCGGCTAGGTTCCGGAGCGCCATGCGCGGGAGCGGGGAACAGGGCGCACACCGGACGCCGGTTCCGGACCCGACGAAGGACGAGGCCCTCGAAGGGCTCGTCGACCTGATCACGTTCCACAGCGAGGAAACGGGCTTTTGCGTCCTGAAGGTGAAGGCGCGGGGGTTCCGCGAAACTATCGCCTTGGTGGGCAAGGTGCCGCGGATCGCCGTGGGGGAGTGGATCAAAGCCCGCGGCAAGTGGAACATCGACCGCAAGCACGGCCGGCAGTTCCTGGCCGAGCACCTCGAAGCCGTCGTGCCGGATTCCCTCGAAGGCATCGAGAAATTCCTCGGTTCCGGCCTGATCAAAGGCATCGGGCCGGTCTACGCCAAGAAGCTGGTGGATGCATTCGGCATGGCGGTGCTGGACGTCATCGAGAACCGCTCGGCCGAGCTGGAGCGGGTGGACGGCATCGGAAAACTGCGCCGCCAGCAGATCAAGGAATCGTGGAAGGCGCAGAAGACCATCCGCGAGATCATGAGTTTTCTCTTCGCGAACGGCGTGAGCACGGGCCGGGCGTTCCGCATCTACAAGGCCTACGGCGACCAGGCCATCGCGAAGGTGCGGCTGGACCCGTACTGCCTCGCGCGCGACATCCACGGCATCGGGTTCAAGATCGCCGACCAGATCGCGGAAAAGCTCGGGATCGAGAAGGAATCCGTACTGCGGGCCCGCGCGGGGCTGACCTACGTCCTGCTGGAGCTCTCGAACCAAGGGCACTGCGCCTATCCGCGCGACGACCTGCTGGCCAAGTCCGCGGAGATGCTGGGCATTCCGCTCGGGACGCTGGAAGAGGCGCTGCGGATCGAAATCGAGAACGGCGCGCTGACCGTCGGCAGCGGCGAGGACAACGAGCCGTGGGTCTATCTGGCCGTGCTGGATCGCGACGAACGCGAGGTCGCGGGGCGCCTGGCGGAGATCGCCCAGGGGCCGCATCCGTGTCCGAAGATCGATCTGCCGGCCGCCGTGGACTGGGTGCAGCAGCAGCTCGGCATGGAGCTGGCCGAAGGGCAGAAACAGGCCTTTTTCGGGGCGTTCCGCCACAAGGTGCTGGTGATCACGGGCGGGCCGGGGGTGGGCAAGACGACGCTGGTGCGCTCGCTGGTGAAGGTGCTGGCGGCGAAGAAGCTGCGGCTGATGCTGTGCGCGCCGACCGGCCGCGCGGCCAAGCGCCTGGCGGAACTGTCGGGCCGCGAGGCCAAAACCATCCACCGGATGCTGGCGTTCGAGCCCGGCACGGGCAAGTTCCGCCACGACGTGCGCAACCCGCTTGAAACCGACGCGCTGATCGTGGACGAAACCAGCATGATCGATATCCAGCTGGCGGTGCATCTCTTCCGCGCGGTGCCGCGGCACGGGCTGCTGGTGCTGGTGGGCGACGTCGACCAGCTGCCGTCCGTGGGGCCCGGCTGCGTCCTGCGCGACGTCATCGAATCCGGCACGCTGCCGGTCTACCGCCTGACGGAGATCTTCCGCCAGGACGCGGGCAGCCGCATCGTCCGCAACGCCCACCGCGTCAATTCCGGCCAGATGCCCGAACTGCCGGGCAAGGACGAAGGCATGGCCGGCGGCGGGGATTTCTTCTTCGTGAAGGCGGAGACGCCCGAGCGCGGCGTGGAACTGATCCGCAAGCTGGTGTGCGAGGCCATCCCGCGCCGGTTCCGGTTCGACCCGATGAACGACGTCCAGATCCTGACGCCGATGCAGAAAGGCGAGCTGGGCGCGCGCAATTTGAACGCGGCGATGCAGGCCGCGCTCAATCCGCGCGGGATCGACGTCGAGCGCTTCGGATGGAAATTCCGCGAAGGCGACCGCGTGATGCAGACGGAGAACGACTACGACAAGGACGTCTTCAACGGCGACGTGGGCATCGTCGCGAAAGTGGACTTGGACGAGCAGGAGATCGTGGTGCGCTACGACGACCGCAAGGTGGCCTACGATTTCCAGGAACTGGACGAATTGACGCCGGCCTACGCGGTGACGGTGCACAAAAGCCAAGGCAGCGAATATCCCTGCGTGGTGCTGCCGATGCACACGCAGCACTACGTCATGCTGCAGCGCAATTTGCTCTACACGGGGCTGACGCGCGGCAAGAAGCTGGTCGTGATCGTCGGCACGGAGAAGGCGGTGGGGCTGGCGGTGCGCAACGCCGAGGCCGGCCGCCGCAACACGACCCTGCGCAAGCGGTTGCGCGAGGCGTTCGGCGCGGCGTAGGTCTTTACCGGCCGTCGATGATCTGCTTGGTCTCGAGGGCGATCTGGAGTTCTTCGTTGGTGGGCAGCACGAGGATCCGCAAGGGGGCGCCGGCCTGTTCGATGGCGCGGGGCGCGTCGGTGTGGACGGCGTTCTTGGCGAGATCGATTTTGAGGCCGAGGTGTTCGAGCCCGGTGCAGATGCGTTCGCGCACGGGGGCGGAGTTCTGGCCGATGCCGGCGGTGAAGACGACGGCGTCGAGGCGGGGCACGACGGCCATGTAGGCGCCGACGTATTTCTGGATGCGGTAGCAGAACATGTCCAGCGCGGTTTCGGCCTGGGCGTTGCCGGCGGCGGCGGCTTCGACGACTTCGCGCATGTCGTTGACGCCGCAGACGCCCTTGAGGCCCGACTTCTTGTTCAGGGCGTTGACCATCTGGTGGACGTCCATGCCGGTCTGGTCCATGACGTATTCGAGCGCGGCGGGATCGATGTCGCCGGAACGAGTGCCCATCATGAGGCCTTCGAGGGGGGTGACGCCCATGGTGGTGTCGACGCACTTGCCGTTGCGGATGGCGGCCATGGAGCACCCGTTGCCGAGGTGGATGCTGATGAGATTGGTTTGGGCCAAGGGCTTGCCGAGGAATTCGGCGGTTTCCTGGGCGATGAACTTGTGGGACGTGCCGTGGAAGCCGTACTTGCGCAGGCGGTACTTGACGTACCACTCGTAGGGCACGGCGTAGAGAAAGGCCTTGGGCGGCATGGTCTGGTGGAAGGCGGTGTCGAAAACGGCGACCTGCGGGGCCTGCGGGAAGAATTCCTCGGCGACTTCGATGCCCATGAGGTTGGGCGGGTTGTGCAGGGGCCCGAGGGGGAAGAAGTCGCGGATGGTGGCCTTGACCTTGGCATCGACGCGGACGGTGGCGCTGTAGACCTCGCCGCAGCTCAGGACGCGATGGCCGACGCCCTGGACTTCGGCGGCGTCGCGGAGGACGCCCTTTTCGGGATCGGTCAGCAGCGCGACGACGCGGGACATGCCTTCGTGGTGGGTGGCGAGGTGTTCTTCCTCGACGAACTTCCGTTCCTGGCCGGCGGCGAACTTATTGTGGATGATCCGGCCCTTGGGCTCGCCGATCTTTTCGACGAGACCGGAGGCGAGGAGGACGCAATGGTGGACGTCTTCGAGGTCCATGAGCTGGTACTTGATCGAGGAACTGCCGGCGTTGATGACGAGGATTTTCATGATGGGGCTTTATAGCATGGAATCGGGGCAAACAAAAGAGCCGGCGTTTCCACGTCCGGCTCGGGGGGTCTCGGGGACCGGGGCTTACAGCGCCGCTTCGCGCGTGGCGCGGCGGGCGTTGATGCGGGCGCGGGCGGCCTTGCGGCGCCGCTTCTCGCTCGGCTTTTCGAAATGCCGCTTGGCGCGGATGTCGCGCATGATGCCTTCGCGGTCCAGTTTCTTCTTCAGGCGGCGCAGGGCCTTCTCGACGGACTCGCCTTTCCTGATCTTCACTTCTGTCATGGGGGGGAACTCACCTGCCTTACATGTGTTTTCCCGCCGGAGAGGCGGGCCGCCGGGACGGGGGTCCGGGCGGTAAAATCGCTCGCCACCCTAGGGAAACGGGGGGCGGACGTCAACCGGATTCGGCGTTGCGCAGGCTTGCGCCGGACGGGGGCGGACCGTATAGTCCGGGGTCTTATGAGCACAACCCTATATGACAAAGTCTGGTCGCGGCACGTGGTCCGCGAAGAAGCGAACGGTTCGGCGCTGCTGTACGTGGATCGCCAGCTCGTCCATGAAGTGACGAGCCCGCAGGCGTTCGACGGGCTGCGGCTGGCGGGGCGCCGGGTGCGCCGGCCGAAGCTGAACGTGGCGACCATCGACCACAACGTGCCGACGGTGGATCCGCAGAACATCATGGACCGGATCGCCAAGGCCCAGATCGACGCGCTGGAGCGCAACTGCAAGGAATTCGGACTGGTCCTGCACGGGATCGGCGACCCCTCGACGGGCGTGGTGCACATCATGGCGCCCGAGCTGGGGCTGACTTTGCCGGGCATGACGATCGTGTGCGGCGATTCGCACACGGCGACGCACGGCGCGTTCGGCGCCCTGGCGTTCGGCATCGGCACGAGCGAAGTCGAGCACGTGCTGGCCACGCAGACGCTCTGGCAGCGCCGGAGCCGCTCGATGCGGGCGACCTTCTCCGGCCGGCCGGGGAAATGGGTCACGGCGAAGGACTTCATCCTGCGCCTGATCCGCGAGATCGGCACGGCGGGCGGCACGGGCAGCGTGCTGGAGTACGCCGGCGACGCCATTCGGGCGCTCGACATGGCGGGCCGCATGACGATCTGCAACATGTCCATCGAGGCCGGCGCGCGCGCGGGCATGATCGCCCCCGACGAGACGACCTTCGAATACATCGCCACGGGCGACCGGCCGCACGCGCCGCGCGGGGCCGCGCTGGACAAATCCATCGCTTTCTGGAAGACGCTGAAGAGCGACGACGGCGCGAAATTCGACCGCGAGATCGCGATCGACGTCTCCAAGCTCGTGCCGCAGATCAGCTGGGGCACGAGCCCGGGCATGATCGTGGACATCGACGGGGTGGTGCCGGGCCCGCACGACGTGCCGACGGTGCAGCCGAACGACGTGGAGAAGGCGCTGGCCTACATGGACCTGAAGCCGGGCACGCCGATGACCTCGATCCCCGTGGACGTGGTGTTCATCGGCAGCTGCACGAACGGGCGCATCGAGGACCTGCGCGAAGCCGCGGGCGTGCTGAAGGGCCGCAAGGTGGCCCCGAAGGTGCAGACGCTGGTCGTGCCGGGTTCGGCGCGCGTCAAGGCGCAGGCCGAGGCCGAAGGGCTGGACAAGATCTTTACGGCGGCCGGCGCCGAATGGCGGAATCCGGGTTGCAGCATGTGCCTGGCGATGAATCCGGACCGGCTCAAGCCGGGCCAGCGGTCGGCGTCGACCTCGAACCGCAATTTCGAGGGCCGGCAGGGCCAGGGCGGGCGCACGCATCTGGTGAGCCCGGTCATGGCGGCCGCGGCGGCCGTCGCGGGGCATTTCGTGGACGTGCGCAAATTCCTCGAAGGAGGGAAGTAAAATGGAAGCTTTCAAGAAATTCCGGGGCGTCGTGGCGACGCTGGAGCGCGCCAACGTCGATACCGACCAGATCATCCCGAAGCAGTTCCTGAAGTCCATCGAGCGGACGGGCTTCGGCCCGGCGCTGTTCTTCGACTGGCGCTACCTGAAGGACGGATCCGACGATCCGGCGTTCGAATTGAACGACCCGCTGCGCGCCGGCGCCTCGGTGCTGGTGACGGGCAACAACTTCGGTTGCGGCTCGAGCCGCGAGCACGCGGTCTGGGCGGTGCAGCAGTACGGCTTCAAGGCCGTGATCGCCCCGCGGCGCGGCGACGCGCAGAAACTCATCCCGGGCTTCGCGGACATCTTCAAGAACAACAGCTACGGCAACGGGCTGCTGGCGATCGAGCTGTCCACGGACGAAGTGAACTGGATCTTCGCGGCGGCCAAGGGCCGCAAGCTCGAAGCCACGGTGGATCTCGCCGCGCAGACGGTGACGGTGCACGGCGCCGAGGAGCGGGTCTTCACCTTCGACATCACGCCCGACGTGAAGGAAAAGCTCCTGAGCGGCTTGGATGCGATCGGCCTGACGCTGGCGCACGAGGCGGAAATCGCCGCGTTCGAAGCCAAACACGACGTGCAGATGGCGTAGCCGCCGAACGGCGAATCGCGCGAGCAGTTGGGCCGGAATCCGGATGAATCTGATTCTGCTGGAGCCGGACGAGATCCAAGCCGACGGAACGGCCGTTTTGGCGGGCAAGCGCGCGCGACACGTGCGCGAGGTGTTGCAAGCCGGGGAGGGTGAAGAAATCCGCGTAGGCGTGGCCGATGGCGCCTTGGGCACGGCCACGATCCTGGAGGATGCGAAGCAGCTTCGCCTGCAATGCGCGCTGGCCGGCGGAATTCCTCCCGTTCCGCGCGTGGATTTGCTGCTGGCGATGCCGCGGCCCAAGGTGATGAACCGGCTGTGGCCGGTGCTGGCGGCGCTGGGCGTGGGGCGGATCCTGGTTTCCAACGCGTGGAAAACGGAGCGCAACTACTTCGACACGCACGTGCTGGAACCGAAGCATGTCCGGGAAGGGCTGATCGAAGGCCTGCAGCAGGCCCGCGACACGCGCCTGCCGCAGGTGAGCGTGCACAAGCAGTTCAAGAAGCTGGTAGAGGACAAGCTGGATGGGTTCGGGCCCTACGCGGCGCGGCTGGTGGCGCATCCGGGCGAAGGTTCGTTCCCGTCGGCGAAACTGGCGGCGTTGCCGCGCGAAGCGCGCGTGCTGCTGGCGGTGGGTCCGGAAGGGGGCTGGACGCCGTACGAGCTGGAATTGCTCGCCGCGCACGGCTTCGAGGCCGTTTCCTGGGGGCCGCGATCCTTGCGGACGGACACGGCCTGCGCCGTCTTGCTGGGACTGGTCCACGCGGCACGGGGCTGAATCCGTCGATTCGTGCGCATATTTCGTGGCGCGGGCCTTTCGTTTTTGATATTGGTTCGGCGATATTTGGATTTTGACCGCCGCATTCCGCCCGCGGGAGGCCGGCGCGGCGGTTGTGTCCGCGAGAGGGAACGGGAATGAAGATCGGCAGACTGATTCTAGGCGCAGGGCTGGGCATGGCGGCATGGACGGCCTCGGCCGAAGAGATGAAACTGTTGTCCGGGCAGGTCTACAGCAACGTGACGGTGCTGAGCTACGATCGCGCCGGCTATGCCATCCGGCATGCCGGCGGGAACGAGCTGGTGCCCTATGGCGACGTGGCGGCCGAATTGCGGGGACATTACAAGGCGCTGTCGCTTGTGCCGGTTCCGCCGAGCCGGCTGGCGCGGGAGAAGGAAGATCCGGCGGGGCCCGACGATCTCGAAACGCTGGCCGGTGAAATCTACCGGAACGTCGTCCTGAAAAAGATCGCGGAAGATTCCATCCTGATCGCCCACGACACGGGTCTGGCCACGGTGAGTTTCTCGTCGCTGGCGCCCGACGTGCGGGAGAAATACCGGCGGGCCACGCCGGCGCCGGACCCGGAGCCGGACGCCGGCGATCTGGTGACGGCCTACGGCCAGATATTCCGCAACGTGGAAATCATTCTGGAAGAGCCGGACGGCCTTACGTTCCGGCACGACGGCGGCGTGACCAAAGTGGGCTTTCCGGCGCTGAAGGAAGAAGTGCGGCAGAAGTACAACTACGATCCCATCGTGGGCTGGAAGTACGCGCGGGACAAGATCGCGCAGAAGGCGCTGGCGGAGCAGGCGGCCGCGGCGGCGGCGGCCGAACCCCAAAGCGTGGGGCCGATGCTGGTCGAGGTCAAGGATCTCGACACCGAAGCGCTGCCGGACGACTCGTACCGGGTTTCCTTCACGTTGTCGAACGTGACGGATCAGCCGCAATCCATTTCGACGACGGTGCGGGACGCCAACCGTCTGGCGCTGATCAGCCGGACGATGGACGTGCCGGCGAAATCCGGCACGAAATTGCTGCAGATCGACGTGCCGGGGATCAAGCCCGCCGGCCTGCTGGTCGTGTGCGGGCAGTACCGGACGAACGTCGTGTTGAACTGGTAGGCCGGTTCAGGGCCGGGGCTGGCCAGCCTCAACAGGGCCATCCAGCGCCACCCGCGCCCGCACGGCGACGGCGTCGCCGACCCGGATGAATCCCAGCAGAACCGGCGGTTCCAAGCCGAACTCCCGCAAGGAGAGGGTGATGGCCAGATTGAAACGGCAATGGCCGTCGGCCAGTTGCCAATTGGATAAGGCGGCGGGAACAGCCCGGGTGCGCCCGCGGATGGTCAGGTGGAGCGGAAGGCTGGCCGGCGGGGCGGCCATGTCGATTCGGGTGGAGGGCAGCGCGCCAATCGCCAGGGGATAGCGCTCGGCCGCAAACATCGTGCGCAGATTGGCGTCCCGCTTGGCGTGGCGCGTGTCCATTTTGGCGACGACGACCGAAGCCGTACCGCCGAGGGAGGCAAACGAGCCGTCTTGAACGAGCGAAACCTCGAAGGGTTCCACGGGCGCCGTGCCGGTGAAATCGTGCAGGGTCGAGGTGGCGTCGAATTCGACTTCCGCCGCGCCCGTCCAGGTTTCCGCAACCGCGCGGGTCGCCAGACCCCATCCCAATCCCGCGATGAGGACGCATCGCGCACCGTACGCGGACCGTCGGCAAACCAAGTGGCGAAAGCCGCGGCGGGAATCCACGGGGAAGCCGTCAATCGACGACGAGTTCGTCGGCGTAGCGGTCGTGGGAGGCGTTGAGGAACTCGCCGGAGAGGGCGAGGCACTGCTTGGGGCAGATTTCGGTGCACTGGCCGCACTGGATGCACTGGGAAACGAAGATCCGGATCTTCTTGGTGCCTTCGATGAAGTCGATGGCGTGCGCGGGGCAGACCTTGAGGCAGAGCTTGCAGCCGATGCAGGTCTCCCGGTTATAGGTCATCTTGCCGCGCAGCTTCTCGGGCACGGGGACGGGGGGATTCAGGGAGGCTTCGCCCTTGCCGACCTTTTCGAGGAGGCCGGTGACGGTAGGGGGCAGCTGGGCGGCGGGGAAGGGGTTGGTGTTCGGCTTCTTGAAGAGGCTGCCGAGCAGTTCGGGGACCATCGGGAAGGACATGTCTGGGTCTCCTTTAGCGGATCTGGGCATCGACCATGACGAGCGCCAAGCCGATGAGCGAGAGGGCGCCCAGGACCTTCCAATAGACGTCGACGACCTGCGTGATCCGGAAACGGGCGACGGAAATCCGGACGAGGGTGACGGAGAAGAACAGCACGACGAACAGCTTGAAGAGGAAGAACGCGGCATTGGCGGCGGTGGCCAAATAGGGACAGCACGAAATCGCGACGAAGTCGGTCAGGTTCCACGGGAAGAACAGGGCGACGATGAGGGACGTCACGACGATGGTCTTGACGGCGAGGGAGAGGGAGAAGAGGGCGAAATTGCGGCCGGAATATTCGACGAGCAAGCCGCCGGCGATTTCGGTTTCGGCCTCGGGGGCGTCGAAGGGGATGCGGCCGAGTTCGCCGGGGACGACGAGGATCATCGTGGCGAGGAGGAGGAGAAGGCCCATGAAACCGATGGGGCCGACGAGCGTCCAGAGGGGAGTGGCGGCGAGGGTGGCGAGCGAGAAGGGGTGGTCGACGTCCGTCTGCGCGAGCTTCCACGCGAAGGCGATGACGGTGGAGGCCAGCGGCAGCTCGTAGGCGATCATGGTGACCATCTCGCGCTGGGCGCCGATGGTGGCGTAGGGCGAGCCGGAGGAAAGGCCGCCGGCGACCATGGCGAGGCCGGGAACGAGGAGGAGGTACATGATCAGGACGAGGTCGCCGTGGAGGTCCAGCACGGGCAGGCCGGGCAGGGCGGCCATGGGGATGTAGAGCAAAATGGTGATGGCGGAAGCCAGGGCCAGCAGCGGCGCGCCGTTGAAGAGCCAGGGGATGGCGTTGGCGGGCACGACGTTCTGCTTGACCAGCAACTTGGCCAGATCGATGAACGGCTGGCGGACGGGGGGGCCGATGCGCGCCTGCATGCGGGCGGCCAGGACGCGGTCGAGGCCGGTGAACCACAGTCCGGCGAAGAGGCCGAAGACGGCCATGCCGAGGGTGCCGGCGACGGTCAACAGGAGGGAGGTGGCGTTCATGGATTACCTATTTCGCAAGGCCGGCCTGGATGCGGCGGGTCTTTTCCACCGACAGGCGGTGCAGTTCTTCCTTGGTCACGATCTGGCGCACATCCGGCCGGACGAGGGCGACGCGGTCGGTGCAGGAGATGCAGGGGTCGATGGAGGCCGCGATGATGGGAATGTCGGCGATCTGTTCGCCTTCCATCATGGGGATCCAAGCCATGTAGTTGGAGTAGGACGAGGCCTTGACCTTCCAGGCGGCGGGCTCATCCTTGCCGGCTTCAAGGCGGACGTAGTGCATGACTTCGCCGCGGGGGGCTTCGTGGCGGCCGACGGCCTCGCCGGCGACGCCTTTGAGCTTGGCGAGCAGGACGGCGGGCTTGGGAATCGCGAGCAAGGGGCCGTCGGGCAGCATGGCCAGAAGCTGGCGGACGATGCCGATGGACTGCTTGACCTCGAGGAGGCGGGTGACGATGCGGTCGTAGACGTCGCCGCGGACTTCGCCCGTAAGGAGATCGGGGGTTTGGTATTCGATTTCGACGTCGCCGTAGGCGGCATAGGGGTGGTCGACGCGGACGTCCTTCTTGATGCCGGAGGCGCGGGCGGTGGGGCCGACGGGGCAGAGTTCGCGGGCCTCGTCGGTCGTGAGCACGCCGCAGTCGCGGCAGCGCATCTGGACGGTGGTGTCGTCGAGGAAGACGGCGGCCAGCTTGGCGTAGGCGCCTTCGAAGAACTTCATCGATTCCTCGATGCGGGGGAACTGGTCGGGGACGATGTCGCGGCGGACGCCGCCGATCTGGATGATGGCGTAGTGGACCCGGTTGCCGGTCAGGTATTCCAGCAGGTCCATGACGTTTTCGCGGACGCGCCAGGCGAGATAGAAGGCGGAATCGAAGCCGAGTTCATGGGCGGCGACGCCGGCCCAGAGGAGGTGGGAATGGATGCGCTCGAGTTCGCCCACGATGGAGCGGATGTAATGGGCGCGGTTGGGGACCTGGATCTGCGCGATCTGCTCGACGGCGCGGGAAAAGGAAATGGAGTGGGTGATGCCGCAGATGCCGCAGATGCGCTCGGCGAGATACATGGTCTGGATGCAATTCCGGCGCATGCCCATCCATTCGACGCCGCGATGGGCCATGCCGGGGACGAAATCGGCTTTGCGGATCCGTTCGCCCTCGATGTCGAGGGAGAACATGACCGGTTCCTTGAGCGCGGGGTGCGCGGGGCCGATCTGGGTGGCGTAGCCGGAGGGCTTTTTGACTTCGATGGTCTTCATAAATCCAAATCCTTTTTAGACAGGATTAACAGGATTGGCAGGATTGACCGGAGCAGGATCCGGGGGCGGGGGATTGTCGTTGAACCGGAGATTTTCGCGGCCGGTGGCCCAGAGGTCCTTGACCATGTCGGGCGGGATGCCGGTTTCGTCCTTGCGCCAGGGGTAGACGCCCGCCGGGAAGTCCTCGGGCAGGAAAAGGCGGCGGCCGTCGGGGATGTCGACGACTTCGATGCCGAGCATTTCCTGCTTTTCGCGCTCGCTGGTGAGGGCGCCGGGGATGATGCCGGTGATGGTGGGGACCTTGAGGTCGGTCTTGTCGAGGGAGACGGTGAGCGTGACGAGGACTTCCTCGTGCGGGATGCCCCAGTAGACGTGGAAGTGGTACATCAGATCGACCTGCGCCCCGGTATCGCAGAAGGCGATGACGGAGACGTGGGGATACTGGATTTCGACGAGGCGCTTCAGGGTGGGGATCAGGGATTCGCGGGCGATCTTGAGCCAGACCTGCTTGCTCTTGCGGCCCTTGACGCCTTCGGCCCATTCGGCGCAGCGGGCGGAAACGAAGCCGGCGCCGGCGGCGGTCTGGAGGACTTCGGCGATCTGCTGGGGGGTGAGGAGGTTCATGACGCGGCGTTCTCCTTGGCTTCGAGACGGGCGAGGACCTTGACGACGCCGTCGATGATGGCTTCGGGGCGGGGGGGGCAGCCGGGGACGTACATGTCCACGGGGACGACCTGGTCGACGGGGCCGACGAGGGTGTAGGAATCGTAGAACGCGCCGCCGGTGGTGCCGCAGGTGCCGATGCACACGACGATCTTGGGTTCGGGCATCTGCTCGTAGACGCGGCGGAGGCGGGGGGCCATCTTGCGGGTGACGGGGCCGCTGATCAGCAGGACGTCGGCGTGCCGCGGGGAGCCGACGACCTTGATGCCGAAGCGTTCGAGGTCGTAGCGGGGCGTCACGCAGGCGACGGTTTCGATTTCGCACCCGTTGCAGGACCCCGAGTTGAACAGGAAGGCCCAGAGGGATTTGCCGAGGGTTTGGGAGAGCTTCATTTTATTTAAATCTCAATATCCAATGTCCAATCATCAAGATCCAATATCCAATCGAGGAATCGCTTTGCCCTTAGAAGACCAGGACGACGACGAGCATGAGGGCCATGACGCCGAGGAGCCAGGCGACGTAGTCGGTGGGAATGCCGGTGTGGAGGGGGACGATGCGGGCGTAGTAGCTCTTGAGGGATTCGAGGAAGCCCCAGTAGAGGTTGGAGGCGGGCACGTGGCCGCCGCCGTTTTCGGGCTCCTCGTTGCCGGAGATGAAGGGCTTGCGGCCGACGCCCTCGCGGAAATCCTTGCGCCCGCGGGAGCGGATGGCGAGGGCGACGCCGAGGGCGACGCCGAGCGCCACCAGCCAGAGCAGCGGGTTCCAGGCGCCCGAACCGGTTTGCAGGGTTTGGAAGAGGTCCATGTCAGATTCCTCCGAGAATGGCGGCGATATAGCCGGCGCGATCGACGAGGGCTTCGACGGCGGGCTGGATCAGGCGGTCGACGAACGGCTGGGGCGCGAGGCCCGCGGCGACGACGAAGACGGCGAGCAGCGCCATGCCGGCGAGCATGGGGGCGGGCACTTCGCGGACCGCGGCGAATTCCGCGCGGCGCGGGCCGAGGAACATCGAGTGGAAGACCTTCACGAACGAAGCCAGCGTCAGAATGCTGACGATCATGGCGATGATCGAAAGGAACGGGGAGAAGCGGAAGACGGATTCGTAGATGAGCAGTTTCGAGGCGAAGCCGTTGAAGGGCGGGACGCCGGCGATGGCGAGCGCGCCGATCATGAAGCAGACCATCGTCCAAGGCATGTCGTGGCCGAGGCCGCCGAGCTTGTTGAGGTTGCGGGTGCCGGCGCGGTAGAAGACGGCGCCGGCGGTGAGGAACAGCAGGCCCTTGTACATCGCGTGGTTGATGATGTGGAACAGGCCGCCGGCCATGGCGGTCCGGCCGTATTTGGCGAGCGCGTCGGGGTTGCCGAGGACGGCGAGGCCGACGCCGACGCCGAGGAGCATGTAGCCGGTCTGCGAGACGGCGTGGTAGGCCATCAGGCGCTTCACGTCCTTCTGGGGGATGGCCATGGTGACGCCGACGAACATCGACAGCACCCCGAGGACGATCAGGAACCAGCCGAAGGTGGCCCAGCTCAGGAGCGGGCCGTAGAGGGTGAAGAGGATGCGGAAGAGGCCGTAGAGGCTGGCCTGGCTGGAAACCACGAGGAAGGCGGTGACGGAGGAGGGCGCGGTGGTGTAGGAGTCCGGCGTCCAGAAATGCATCGGGACGGCGCCGCACTTCATCGCCAGCGGCACGGCCAGCAGGACGAGCGCGAGCTTGTCGAGCGTCGTGAACTGCAGGCGGGAGGCCAGCGTGGCGAGGTTGAGGGCGTTGTACTGGCCGATCAGGATGCCGATGGCGGTGAGCACGGCCAGCGCGCCCAGCGTGCTGAGCAGCGCGTACTTGAGGCCGGCTTCGACGGCGACGCCGTTGTCCACCCGGTAGGCGACGAGGGCCGCGCCGGCGAGGGAGCTGATTTCGAGGAACACGAAGAAGTTGAACAGGTCGCCCGTGGAGACCATGCCGAGAACGCCCGCGATCAGCAGGAAGAGCATCGCATAGAAGGTCTCGAGGCCGGACTGGCGCGACTCGGCGGCGAGCGAATAGATCGTGATGCCGAGGGAAGACAGCGAGGCGATGACGACCATGAGCGCGCTCAGGGCGTCGATCTGGAAGACGATGCGGATGGGGATGCCGCCCGAGTCCATGGGCAAGGGCACGTGGGGCGCGGCGGCGCCGAAGACGTAGAGGACCGTGCCGGTGGCCAGCACCTTCCACGCCAGCGCGAGGCCGACGGCGGAGGTGGCCAGGGCGCCGAGCACGACCCAGGCGTTGCGGACGACGCGGCCCGCGCCGCCGACGATCGGCATCAGAAAGGCCGCGAACAGGGGAACGGCGATCAACAGCGCCGGCAAATGCCGCATGACGAAGGTGTCCATCATCAACCTTTGAGCTTCTTGATTTTCTGGATGTCGGTGGTGCCGTACTTCTTGTAGATCACCATGGCGAACGACAGCATCATGGCCGAGGTGGCCACGCCGATGACGATCGAGGTGAGCGTGAGGGCCTGCACGGTGGGCAAGGCCATCGGCCCCGCGGGGACGTTGGTGAAGATCGGCGCGACGCTGTCGTGGCGGTAGCCGGTGGCGACGAGGAAGAGGTTCACCGCCGACTCCATCAGGGACAGGCCCATCAGGATCTTCACGACGTTGCGCTTGGACAGCATGACGGCCAAGCCGAGGACGATCAGGACGACCACGGTGAAGTAGGGCAGCGCGAGCAGGAGGCGCGAGGTCATTTCTTCTTCTCCTCCTTGATGCCGGAGAGCATGTACAGCAGGATGACGGTCAGGCCGCCGAGCACTTCGATGCCGACGCCGACGTTCAGCAGCGGCAGCAGGCCGGCGGTGTTGAGGTCCCCGGCGTTGGGGCCGTGGGCGATGGACGTCCGGAACAGCGCGCCGTCGGGCGCGAGCCAGTTGGCCATGAACGGCCGGCCGGCGAACAGGCCGCTGAAACCGGCGCAAAGGAAGATCAGCAGGCCGGCGGCTTCGCAGACCTTCATGGCGCCCTTGCGGATGCGGCCGGTCACGTCGTCGTAGGCGCGGGCGACGAGCAGCAGCGCCGTGCCGGTGGCCATGACGGCGCCGCCCTGGAAGCCGCCGCCGGGGGTCAGGTGGCCGTGGACGACGACGTAGAGCCCGAACACGAGGCAGAACGGGAAGAACAGGTCGGCGGTGGTCCGCACGATCTTAGTCATTTTCATATTCTTCGCCCTCCTTCAGCTTGCGGAACATCATGCCCACGCCGAGGACGGCGGTGAACAGGACGGTGGCCTCGCCGAGGGTGTCGAACCCGCGGAAATCGAAGACGATGGAGGTGACGACGTTGTTGGCCCCGGTCTGCGCCTGGGCATTGCGGATGAAGTAGTCGTCCATGTCCGTCCGGAGCGGGTCGCCGAAAGGCAGATCGGCGGCGAGGTACAGGAGCCCGCCGAAGAACAGCAGCAGAATGGCGCTGAACAAGACGTTGCGCATCAGTTTTTCTCCTCGTGGCGCTGGGTGCCGCGGATGGCGATGATGAAGATGGCGGTGGTCAGGCCCGCGCCGATGCCGGCTTCGGCGATGGCGACGTCGGGGGCCTGGAGCAGATAGAACTCGAGGGAGAGCAGGAGGCTGAAGGCCGCGAACGCGAGGGCGGCGGCGAGCAGGTCCTTGAAGGAGATGATCAGCACGGCCGTGACGATCAGGCCGAGCAGGACCAGCGCTTGCAGGAGCAGGAAAGGCGTCATGGGGCGGATTCCTCCAGTCGGTCGCAGACGGCCTGCGCGGGTTTGTGGCCGCGCTTGTGGGCGGCGCGGGCGATGGCGTGGGCGCTGGTCGCGTTGGTGAAGGCGAGCACGACCACGGCCAGCACGGTGTGCAGCGCCAAGGTCAGGTATTGCCCCTCGGGCGCCTGCCGGTATTCGCCGGCGGCGTAGAGCACGATGGCCAGCGAGGTGAAGATGGACCCGAAGGTCGTGCACTTGGTGTCGGCGTGCAGGCGGGTGTAGACGTCGGGGAAGCGCAGGATGCCGACGACGCCCAGGGCGTTGAACGCGAGGCCGACGGCCAGCGCGACCCAGATGAGGATGTCGAGGATCACAGTTCGCCTCCGAGGTATTTGGCGATGTAGAGCGTGCCGACGAACGCCAGCAGGGCGTAGATGATGGCCACGTCCACGAAGATGAACTGGCGGAAGACGACGGCCAGCACGATCATCGCGGCGACGACGAGGGTGTTGATGGCGTCCAGCGCCACGACGCGGTCGGCGGCGGTCGGGCCCTTGAAGAGCCGGACCATGGCCAGCAGCATCAGGGCCACCAGGACCAGGGCGGTGAAGATCCAGCGTGTCATTCGGCGATCCTCCTGACCCAGCGCGGGCAATCGAACAGCGCGAAGAGTTCGCGGACCTCGATGGTTTCGCGCGCTTCCGTGCCGGCGGGGACGTTGATCATGTGGATGAACAGATCGTTGGACTCCTCATCGACGTTCACCGTGAGGGTGCCGGGGGTGAGGGTGATGGAATTGGCCATCAGCAGCGTGCCCATGTCGGTTTGCATGCCGGTCTTGACGCGGACGATGCCGGGGCGGATGCGACCGGTGATGACGCGGTAGGCGACGTCGAGGTTGGCCTTGGCCATCTCCGCGAAAAACGGGCCGACGACGTAGGCCACGGCCTGCAGCCAGCGCAGGGGGTTGGAAGCGGCGCGCCGGCGCGCGCTGGCAAAGTATTGCCGGGCGACGAAGCCCACCGCGACCGCGACCACCACGGCGACAAGGAGTTCCTGAGAGGACCAGAGCCGCAGGACGGGGCCCGAACCCGCCGTCAGCAGCAGGTAGACCGCGCCCGAAAACAGAGCCGTAACGATGAAAGACAGCATAATGTTCCTGATTTAGGCCAAACTAGAATGACGCTATCACCTCGATCCTCGCGCTGGCGAGCAAAACTTCGCTTTTCGACGATCGATTCCGGAGAGGGTAAATCGTTTTACTTCCAAATCAAGCCCTTTTCGCAAAAAAGTAAGGTCGGAATCTTCAGTCCCAGGTCTGGGGCTGGCCGGTGGCGGAGATCACGGCATGCCACAGGTCGCTTTCGACGTCGATTTTCTTGCGGCTGGCCACGGCCAGGGGGATGGGCACGTGGACGTAGACGCCGTTCCAATCGCCGACGATGAGGTCGGTCTTGCCGGCCATGGCCGCATGGACCGCGTGCCGGGCGTAGGCGTCGCACAGGCGCGCGTCCTGCGAGTTGGCGGGCACGGAACGGATGACGTAGGACGGATCGATGTACTTGAGGTTGACCTCGGTGCCCTTTTCCTTGAAGTAGGCCGCGATGCGGTCGCGCAGGAAGATGCCCACGTCGGCTTTCTTGCGGTTGCCGGATTTGTCTCGGCCGTCCTCTTGTTCGAGGAGATCCTGCCCGGCGCCCTCCGCGACGACGACGACGGCGTGGTGGCGCTCGACCATGCGCCGGTGCAGCGCGGCCAGGAAGCCTTTGGGTCCGTCCAGGCGCAGCGGCACTTCGGGAACCAGCACGAAATTGACTTCCTGCGAGGCCACGGCGGCGCCCGCGGCGATGAAGCCGGAATCGCGGCCCATCAACTTGACGAGACCGATGCCGTTGGGCGCGCCCTTCGATTCGCAGTGCGCGCCGTCGAGGATGGCGCGCGCCGATTCGATGGCGCTGAAATAGCCGAACGTCTGGCGGACGTACTGGATGTCGTTGTCGATGGTCTTGGGCACGCCCACGACGGCGATCGGCAACTGGCGGCGGGCGATTTCCTCGACGAGGGCATGGGAGCCCTTCTGGGTGCCGTCGCCGCCGACGCTCAGGAGAACGTCGATCTTCCGCTGGACGAGGAAATCGACCATGTCGCCGATTTCCTGCTGGCCGCGGGAAGAGGAGAGGAGGGTGCCGCCGTCGCGGTGGACGTGGTCGACGAGTTCGGGGGTCAGGACGAGCGGAGGCTCGGCCTGGAAGGTGAGTCCCTGGTAGCCGTGGCGGATGCCGAGGACCTCGCGCACGCCGTAGTTGTGGTGCAGTTCCAGGAAGGCGGAGCGGATGACGTTGTTGAGGCCGGGGCACAGGCCGCCGCACGTGACGATGGCCGCGCGGGTTTTCCTGGGATCGAAGAAGATCTTTTGGCGCGGACCGGCTTTTTCGAAAAAGGTGTCGGCATCGACCGGTTCGCCGGGGGCGATCTCGACCTGGTGGCGAACGCGGGTCTTGTCGGAGATGAAATTGCCGATGCGGTCGCCGCGCTGCGTGTTGAGCGCCAGCGGCGAATCGTGCAGGCACGGGCCGAGGTTGCGGATGGCGGTATCGATGACGGGGGGCATGGGGGTCTCCGGTGGCTTCAGGTCTGTTTGCGCGCCACGAGGCGCAGGCGATAGGTGATGGTCTTGGTGGACTGCGGGGGCAGGGTCAGCTCGAATTGCAGGGAGCGGGTCGTTTCCGTGCAGGGCAGCGAGGAGCGGACGAGGCTCCATTGCATGGGCGTCGCCGGCTTCTCGATCACCTGGATCCGGACGGGCGAGGCCAGGTCGTTGACGAGAACGATGGAATACTCCGCCTGGCGGGCGCCTTCGGGCAGCGGCTTGTCTTCCAGAAGCTGGCGGCTGGCGCGGACGGTTTCGACGGGCCCCAGATCGAGCCGGAAGGTGCCGGGGAACGGCGTGTGGAGGGCCCGGCCCGTTTGGAACGGCGCGCCGCGCGCCGCGCCGAGGAATACGTGCGCTTCGCCGGGGGGGAGCGGAAAGCCCAACCCCATGGTCGCGGCGTTGGGCACGAGCAGCACGCGTCGCAACGGCAGGCCGCCCTGCCGGGTCGGCGCGGGAATTTCGTCCGAATCGCAGACGTGCGCGATCTGGGCGGGCTTGCGCACCACGTGGGCGAATTGGATTTCAGCGGTGCCGGCGGGGAGAATGTCGGCCTCGGTTTGCAAAGGATAGACGGCCGGCACGAGCGGGGCGGCTTCCGCGGGCCGCAACCAGAGATCGGTCAGCGCGGTTTCGGGGTTCAGGGCGAGCAGGCCGAACGGCTTGGGCGGCGGCTGCAGGGCCGTATCCGTGCCGACGACCGAAATGCGCGCGCCGGGGAAGGTTGCCGCCGTGCCGTTGCGGATGCGCAGGTAGCCCATGAGATCGACCTGGACGGCTTCGATCGAGGTGGGGCCAATACCGCGGACGACGACGCGGTAGAAGGCGGACCAGTCGAAATCCGGCAGGCGATAAGTCAGGGAATGGCCCATGACGTGGGAGAGGGGCTGGGCCAGTTGGATTTCGAGCCGGTTGCGCGCGGGCGGTGGCGGCGGTTCGGGCCGGGGACGCCAGACCACGGGGGCGTCGTCCGCGGCGACGGGTTCGGCCGCCGCGGCGTCGAGCCAGCGCCACTCGCGGATCGGCCACGGCCGGCGGACGTTCCAGACCTGGAGCGTGTCGAGGTCGATTTGCGCGGGGGGATTCGTCCAGACGATGCGTTCGATTTCCTTTTCGCCGGAGGGCGGGAAGAATTCGCGCACCCAGGCCTGGCCTTGGCCGACGGTCAGCCGGGCGGGTTCCGCACCGGCGGAACCCGCGCCCGCCAGCGCGAGCGCGGCCAGCGCCGCAAGGCGGCAAAACGGATGGCGGAGCGCATTCATCGATGGCCGACAGCATAGGCGGCGCGCCGGCCCGCCGCAAGGCGAGATTCCCTTGCGGGCGGCGCCGCGAACGGAATTTCCCGCGGCGGATTGATTTCCGTCCGGGCGTCGGGTAGGTTGACCAGCCAAATGAGCGCAAAAAGGAAAATCGCGGTTTTGGTGGGCGACGGCATGGGCGACGAACCGGTGGCGGTGCTGGGCGGGAAGACCCCGCTGCAGGTGGCGCGGATTCCGGCCATCCGGCGCGTCGCGGCGCTGGGGCAGGTCCAGCTCGTGCACACCGTGCCGGCCGGGCTGGCGCCGGGCAGCGACGTGGCGAACATGGGCCTGCTGGGCTACAACGCGAAGGAAAACTACACCGGCCGCGCGGCGATCGAAGCCGCGGGCGCGCGCATCCCGCTGGAAGCGGCGGACGTCGCCTACCGCACCAACCTGGTGACCCTCGCGGACGGCCAGATGCTGGATTATTCCGCCGGCGACATTTCCAACGAGGAAGCGCACCAGCTGGTCGCCGCGCTGAACGCGGCCGTGGCGCGCGACGGCCTGCGGTTCCACGGCGGCGTGAGCTATCGCCATCTGCTGATCTGGCGCAACGGGCCGCTCGAACTGGTCCTGACCCCGCCGCACGAAATTTCCGGCAAGCCGGTCGCCGGATTCCTGCCGAAGGGCCCGCGCGCGGAGGAATTCCTGGCGCTGATGGATCTCTCGCGGCACGTCTTCGCGGAACATCCCGTGAACCGCGAGCGCCTCGCGAAAGGCAAGCGCCCGGCCACCCAGATCTGGCCGTGGGGCTTCGGCAAGGCGATGGCGCTGGAGCGCTATCCGGACCGCTACGGGTTGCGGGGCGGCGTGATCACCGCCGTGGATCTCGTGCGCGGGCTGGCGGAACTGTGCGGACTGGAAGTCATTCCCGTTGCCGGCGCCACCGGCTGGATCGACACCAACTACGCCGGCAAGGCGCAGGCGGCGATCGACTGCCTGCGGCGGTCGGACTTCGTCTACGTGCACGTGGAAGCCCCGGACGAGTGCGGCCACAAGGGCATGGCGGAGGAAAAAGTCCGCGCGATCGAAAATTTCGACCGCCAGGTCGTCGCGCCCGTCTGGGCCGCGCTGGAAGCGGACGGCGAACCGTACCGGCTGATCGTCTGCACCGACCACCGCACCCCGATCGCGAAGCGGGGACACACCTCCGATCCGGTGCCGTTCGCCTGGGTGGATGGCCCGCTGGGCGCCGGCGCGTCGTCGGCTGCGGAAGCGGCGTTCGACGAATTCCTGCCGGCGGCGGGGCAACCGCCGCTGGTGTGCGACGTCGTCTCCAGGCTGTTGAAGTAGCCGCTCAGGACAGGCGGTAGTCCGGCCCGACGCCGTGCCGCGGCGTCCGCCAGTCGATGTTGTCGAACGGGCACTTGAGGGTGCAGCAGCGGCATTGCACGCAGTTTTCCGCGCGGATGGCGATGGATTCGCCGGCGCCGGCCGCATAGACGTTGGCGGGGCAGAACCGGGTGCAGGGGGCGGCGTGGAGCCGGAAGCACGCGCGGCATTTCTCCGGATCGCGGATTTCGATGTGTTCGGACGCGACGCGCGTGCGCAGATGCGCGAGATACAGATCGGAATCGAGCCCGAAATCGAGCGGTCCCTGGTCGGCCGCGGCGGCGGTCGGCGCGGCGGGCCCGATGGGGTCCAGGCAGGTGCGCTCATCGCGTTGCGCGAGGCGTCCGGCGGGCAGGAGTCCGCGGGTCAGCCATGCGAGGCCGGCGGCGGCCATGCCGACGGGCAGGCCGGCGCGGAACGCCGCGCGGTAGTTGGGCGTGCGGCGCAGGCCCGCGAGGGAGGGAATCTCTTCCGGCCGGAGCGGCCCGCCGCGCAGGATGGCGTCGGCGGCGGCCATGCCGGACTCGATCGCCAGATGCAGCCCCTTGAGTTCCATGACGTCGACGAGCCCGGCGGAGTCGCCGACGACGAACGCGCCGGGGGCGTTGAAGTTCGGCAGCGCATGCCAGCCGCCTTCGGGCACCAGCCGCGCGCCGTATTCGACGGCCCGCCCGCCGGCGACGTGCCGCTGCACGAGCGGATGCCGTTTCCAGCGGCGGAACCATTCGTGCGGATGGACTTCGGGCGCGCGGTAGTCGAGCGCGAGCGCGAGGCCCAGGGCCACGTGGGTGGCGTCGACGTGGTAGAGGAACCCTCCGCCGTAGATGTCGGAACCGAGCGGATAGCCGAACGTGTGGAGCACCGTGCCGACGGCGGCCGGATTCGGCGGGATCTCGACGACTTCCTTGAGGCCGAGTCCGTGCGTCTGGAGATTCTTTCCGCGCAGCTCGGGATGCCGCGCGTACAGCTCGCGGGTCAGCAGCCCGGCGGGACCTTCGGCCAGGACGGTCGTCGGCGCCAGCAGAGTCTCGTCGTGGGTGGCGACGCCGGCGACGCGGTCGCCCTCCCAGACCAGGGCGTCGGCGGTCTGGCCGGTCAGGATGTCCACCCCGAGATCGCCGGCGATCTGGGCCAGCGCGTGCCCGAGGGCGGAGACGGAAACGAGAGGCAGGCCCTGCATGCGCATCTTGGGCGGCACGAAGGGCAGGCGGAAGGACGAGCGCGGCGTCAGCGCGTGGAACGAATCGCGGGCCACGAGGGGACCGAGGCGCAGGAAGGCGAATTCCGACGGCGTGAGCAGGCGGCGCAGCGCGTCGGTGCGCATCACCGCGCCGGACAGCAGATGGCCGCCGGCGTGCGCGGACTTTTCCAGCACGACGATGCGGCGGGCTTCCTTCGCTTCGCGCGCCAGCCGGATGGCGCACGCCAGCCCCGCCGGTCCGGCGCCGACGATCAGGACGTCCGCCTTCAGATGGCTAGGATTCGACTGCACTCCGGCAGGATAGCGCAACGGGCGGGGAAGACAAGGAACGATGCGGGCCGCTCAGGCGCGCGCCGCGGAGACGAGGACTTCGCCGATTTCGGTTTCTCCCGGCGCGAGGACGCGGGCGGCGCCGGGACGGTTCAGGGAGCCGGGCGGCGCCTGCCACGGTTCGTCGCAGAAAAACGGCTGGTCGGGCAGGGTGTAGAACTGGCGGAAGCGGAACGCCGGCGAAGCGGATTGCCGCAGCGCGACGCCGTCGGGAAAGCGCAAGGTGGTGTCGCGGTCGTCGCCGAGTTCGAGCAGCAGTTCGTTGACGTCGACGTCGGCGATGGACATCGGAAACGCCGGCGGGCGGGTGTCGGCGACGAGGTCGGTCTTGGTGGCGTTGTAGAGGTGGCGGTTGACCGGCTGGGCGGCGAAGAGCGTCTGCTCTTTGCCGGCGCCCGGCGCCGGCGTCAGGAAGTAGGGATGGAAGCCGGCGTAGTACGGCATCGGAGCGCCGCCCGCGTTGCGCACGGCGAGCCGGCCGGAGAGGCCGGCGGCGGAAACGGAATAGAGCAAGTCCAGTTCGAAGGCGAAGGGATAGCTCGCCCGCGTCGCGGCGTTGTCCGTCAGCCGCAGCCGCAAGGCGTCGGGGCGCGCGGCGTCGACCACCTCCCACGGATGGCGCATGGCGAAGCCGTGGATGGGCAGGACGTAGGGCCGGTCGCCGACGCGGTATTGGCCGCGGACGCCGTCCTGCAGCAGCCGCCCGCAAACGGGAAACAGCGGCGGCAGGCCGCCGCGGAGCTCTTCCGTCGCGCGATCCCAGAACCACGGGTAGCGAAAGAGGGCTTCCGCGAGCACGCCGAGGCGCAGCGACGCGACGATGCCGCCGAGTTCGGGGACGATCTCCGCGCGGACGGCGCCGTCGGACGAGGCGATCGAAAAGACGCGGCAACCTTCCTGGGTTCGTTCCTGGGCCATGGCGGGGATTCCTTCGGGCCGGGAGTTAAGCAAACCCGCCGCGGCCGCATCAAGCGGGAGTTTCGGCGGCTTCGGCCGGCGGCAGCTTGGGATGGTACTGCCGTTCGTGGCGGTCGGCGCGGATCTTGACGTAGGCGCGCAGCGCGAGGTTGGCCGCGAGGCCCAAGACGAGGCCGGCGGTGCCCGCTTTCAGCAGGCCCCAGGCGACCGCGGCGGCGGCGACCAGCGCGAGCAGGCCGCCGAAGAACCAACTGAACACCACCCAGATGGCGCGGCCGATCTTGAGGTCGGCGTCGCCGCGGGCCATCGTGCGGTCGCCCATGCCGGTGGCGACGACGGCGGCGAAGGTGACGTAGGTGGTGGAGACGGGCAGGCCGTTGCTGGAGGCGAAGGCGATGACGCTGGCGCTGACGGACATGATGACGGCCGCGCGCAGGGGGTCGAAGTGCACGCGCTTGCCGGTTTCCGTGCGCTGCGGGGGCGGGGCCAGATCGGGGCCGGCGGGCCGCAGGCGCAGGAGCGCCCGCGCGATCGCCTTGCACCAGCCCGGCGCGTAGAGGGCGATGTGGTCGAACTGGCTGCCGGTGTTGACCGCCGCGCGCGTGACGCGCTGGGCGCTTTTCGTCGTCATGCCCAGCACGAGCAGCAACCCGCAGACGGCCAGCAGCCAGATGGGCAGGGACATTTTCGTGGCTTCCGCGGTGCCGACGTCGGCGTGCTTCCAGAGCCAGAAGGCGGACAGGCCCGGCGAGGCGCCGTTGGCGAGGTCGTTTTGGCCGAAGGCGAACGCCAGGCACAGCATGCCGAGGATCGCCAGGATGCCGAACAGGCGCTTCGTGAGGCGCTCCTGGAAGATCGTGGCGAGCACGTGGATGAGCAAGGTCGCGGCGCCCCACGCGACGAGCAGGAAACCGCCCATGCCGAGGCGCTCGACGAAGTGCTCGCGGAACGCCGCGATGCACGGCACGGCCTTCATGCCTTTGAGGACCATGAACCACGACAGCCAGGTGAGCATCAGGCCGGCGATCCACGGCCCATGCAGGAGCACGCGCAGATGGTCGGTGTGTTCGTCCTGGATGGCGGCGCGGAAGACGCGCTGCACGAGGAAACCGGCGATGCCGGTGAGCAGGATGGACACCCCGATGGCGTTGAGGACCGTGCCGACCTTGCCCCAGTGGACGAGGCCGAGGGAGAGCGAGACGCCGAGCGCGGCGCCGACGAGTTCGAAGATGAGCGAGGCCGTGGTGCTGACGGGCATGCCGTAGGCCGAGTAGGCGTGCAGCAGCGCCGTGTCCACGATATAGGCCGAAACGTAGACGATCATGGCCTGATGGAGCTGGAGCTGGCCCGGTTCGAAAATGCCCTTGCGGGCCGTTTCCATGACGGGGGAGGAGAACAGCGCGCCGGCGAGCACGGCGGCGCCCGCGAGCCAGACCGCGGAGCGGTGCGACATGACGCGCGCCCCAAACACGCCGTTGATGAGGTTGGCGGCGTCGTTCTTGCCGACTTCGAGACAATCCCAGGCGAGCATGCCCACGGCGACGGCCATCAGCAGGGTAGCGAACTCCGGCATATGCGCTCCTTTCGACCACAACACGTGGTTCGCCCGCGCACGGTAACGGGAGAAATCGGGGATGGCAAGGAAAAAAGTAAAACGCTTTACTTGGCCGTGGGCCCGCGGCTGCCCCGCAGGAACAACAGGCCCCCGAACAGCGACCAGACCGTCGCGGCCAAATAGCCCAGCAACGACAGCATCAAGGCCGGTCCCGGCAGGATGCCGAAGGGATGCAGCAATTGGACGTACAGGGTTTCGCGCACGCCGAGGCTGCCGGGCGTGAGCGGCACGGCGGCCAGGACGGTGATGATCGGAAAGACGACGAGCAAATCGGCGAAGGCCAGCGGCATTTCCAAGGCGCGGGCCAAGGCGGCCGTGGCCGCGGCCAGCAGGAGCAGGTTGGCGATGGAGAGCAGCGTCGGCGCCAGCAGATGCCGGGCATGCTGCCGGAAAAAGGCCAGGGCCTCGAAAACGCGGCGCAAGAGGGGGCCGATGCGGCCGTGCGCCGCCAAACGGCGCAGTCCCGGCCACCGCGCCACGTCCGCGCGGATGAAAAACAGCGCGAGACACGCGAGGGTGGCCAGCAGGAAAACGCCCGTCCAGAGCAGCGCCGGGCGCGCTTCCGGATGTCCGGCGAAAAAACGCAACCGGGGCACCAGCAGCGCGCAGCCGATCAGCAGCGTGACGACGAGGCCGATGGCGCGGTCGAGGAACACGGAAGTCACGGCTTCGGCGCGCCGCTCGGCGTGGTCGTGCGCGGCGAAAACGGCGCGGGCGAGATCCCCGCCGCAGGCGCCGAACAGAAAGGCATTGAAGAACTGGCCGATGAAATATCCCCGGAAGGTCCGCGAAAACGGCGTGGGCAGTCCCATCCGGCGCAACAGGACGTGCCAGCGGACGACGCCCGCGCAGAGCGCAGCGAAAGTCAGCGCCAGGGCGGCGGCGATCCCCGCGGGATGGGCGCGGACGGGCACTCCGGCCAGACGGATGGCTTCCGGTCCGATGGAACGCACCAGTCCCGCGATCAGCGCCAAGCCGAGCAGCAATCGCAGCAGCGGGGCCCAGCGGAAGCGGCCGGCCATGGATCAGGCTCCGGCGCGGCGCTGGGCGACGACGTCGGCGTAGATGGCCTCGAGGGTCTGGCGGAGGGGAATTTCCGGTTGCCAGCCGACGTGGGCGCGGATGCGCGCCACGTCGTAGGAAGGCCGGTCCTCGTTGGGTCGGAACAGGGCGGGGTCGACCTCGATCTGCGGACGCACCTGGGCGACGGCGCACAGGCCGTCGAGCAGGTCGCGCACGGGGATCAGGCGGCCGGACGCGATGTTGTAGGCCAATCCGCGTTGGCCCTGCTCCAGCAACCGGACGTAGGCGCGGGCGACGTCGCGCACGTCGGTGAAGTCGCGCCGTTGCTCGAGATTGCCGACGCGCATGCGCGGCGGCGCGCCCGCGGCGATGGCGGCCAACTGGCCGGCGAAGGCCGACGAGACGAATTCCTTCGACTGGCCGGGCCCGACGTGGTTGGACGGGCGGGCGACCATGACGTCGAGCCGGTGGTGCGCGGCGTACAGCAAGGCGGCGTGGTCCGCGGCGGCTTTGGCGACGCCGTAGATGTTGTCGGGCCGGTAGGGGGCGTCCTCGGCCAGCGGCGCCGGGGCCGGGTGGGAGCCGTACACTTCGGCCGACGTCACGACCAGCACGCGCGCGGCGGACCGCTGCTGCCGGACGGCGTCGAGGACGTTGAGCGTGCCGATGGTGTTGACCTGGAACACGCGCTGCGGCTGGGTCCAGGCCAAGGGCACGAAGGCGATGCCGCCCAGATGCAGGACGGCGTCGGGCTTCACCTCGGCCAGGACGGACGCGATCGAATCGGGATCGCGGACGTCCAGCGGCAGATAATGGGTGGTGCCCCCGGCCGGGCTGCCGACGTCGCTGCCGACGGCTTCGTGGCCGGCCGCGCGCAGGGCGTCCATGACGTGCCGTCCCGCGAATCCATTGCAACCGGTGACGAGGACTTTCATTTTCGCGGAAGAATTCAGAATCCAGAATCCGGAATCCGGAATGGCGGCAGAAATTCCACCGGCCGATCATTCCTCATGTTCCGACTCCTGACTCCTGACTTCTGAATACTTAGGCGGTTACCGTTTTCCCCATCTGCCGGTCCAGGTCGGCATCGACCATCATGGTGACGAGCTGCTCGAAGCTGACGGCCGGCTTCCAGCCGAGCTGGGCCTGGGCCTTGGCGGGATTGCCGAGCAGGAGTTCCACTTCCGCCGGGCGGATGAATTCCGGATCGATGACGACGTAGTCCTCGTAGTTGAGGCCGACGTGCGCGAAGGCGATTTCCAGGAACTTGCGGACGGAATGGGTCTCGCCGGTGGCGACGACGTAGTCGTCGGCCTGGTCCTGCTGGAGCATCATCCACATCGCGCGGACGTAGTCGCCGGCGAAGCCCCAGTCGCGCTTGGCGTCCAGGTTGCCCATGCGCAGTTCCTTCTGGGTGCCGAGCTTGATGCGGGCGACGGCGTCGGTGATCTTGCGGGTGACGAACTCCTTGCCGCGCCGCGGGGACTCGTGGTTGAACAGAATGCCCGAGCAGGCGAAGAGGTTGTAGGATTCGCGGTAGTTGACCGTGATGAAGTGGCCGTAGGCTTTCGCCACGCCGTAGGGGCTGCGCGGATAGAACGGGGTTTTTTCGGTCTGGGGGGTTTCGATGACTTTGCCGAACATCTCGGAGGACGAGGCCTGGTAGAAATGGGCCTTGGGGCAGACCATGCGCATGGCTTCGAGGACCTTGGTGACGCCCAGGGCGGTGAATTCGCCCGTGAGGACCGGCTGGCTCCACGAGGTGGGCACGAAGGACATGGCCGCGAGATTGTAGATTTCGTCGGGCTGGACCTCGTCGAGCAGCTTCACCAGCGAGAACTGGTCGAGCAAGTCGGCCTGGCGCAGGGCGATCCGATCCTTGAAGTGGGCGATGCGATCGAAGGTCTCGGTGCTGGCGCGGCGCACCATGCCGGTGACCTGGTAGCCTTTGGACAGGAGCAATTCGGCCAGATAGGAGCCGTCCTGGCCCGTGATGCCGGTAATCAACGCTTTCTTCATTTCTTTTCTCCGCTCGGGGTCTTGGATTCAGTCAAAGTCCACGTCGCGCGCAGATACTCGATCGCGCGGACGATCTGGTCGGTCGCCGTGTCCGGCGCCGGTTCCAACACGCGCACCATATCCATTCGGGCGATTTCCGCCAAGGCCGGAAAATCGACTTTCCCGGCCGGGGGCATGACGTGGTCCTGGCCGGGGGGCACGACGTCGTGGACGTGCATGCCGGCAATGTAGGGGGCCAGCCGCCGCAGCCAGCGCGCGGCGTTGATGAAGCCGAGGTTTTCGCGGATCTGCGCATGGCCGATGTCCCACCACAGGCGGATGCCGGCGGCGTGGAAGCGCTTCATGAGCTTTTCGGCTTCCAGCTCGGTGGGGATGGCCTCCCAGGTGGGCAGGTTTTCGAGCGCGAGCTGCACGCCGGTTTCCTTGACGACGGGCGCGAGCTTTTCGAGGCTCTCGGCCAGGTAGTCGATCTGCTTGGGCGCTTTCTTGTCGCGGGCGATCTGGGCCTTGAGCTTGAGGTTCTCGTAGGCCTCGGTGAACTGCTCGCCGCGCGCGGCCATGCGCACGAGGTCGAAGGAATGCTTCGGCATGTCCACGTTGCCGGAGTGGCAGACGGCGACCCGGGCGCCCACTTCGGCGGCGAAGCGCAGGGTGCGGGAAATGTGCGTGACGGCGTATTCGCGTTCGCGGCGGTCCACCGACGCGGGAGTGTAGAGCTCGGGATGGGGGCGGGGGGCGCCGATGGGCACCGGACAGAAATTGTGGACGCTGTCGATGCGGATGGCCTTGGCCGCCACCAGGGCCTTGACGCCGGGAATGAGTTCGGCGCGCAGGTCGTAGCCCAGTTCCGCGCGGTCGAGCCCCAGCGCGAGGACTTCCTCGAGCATGGCTTCGCCGGACGCGTGGCGCCCGGCGTTCCAGCGCGTGCTGATCGCCAGCGGAATCATTTCTCCGCCTGGGCCTGGATGGCGGTGATGGCCACGGTGTTGACGATGTCCACGACCGTGCAGCCGCGCGAAAGGTCGTTGACGGGCTTGCGCAGGCCCTGGATGACCGGGCCGATGGCCACGGCGCCGGCGGAGCGCTGCACGGCCTTGTAGGTGTTGTTGCCCGTGTTGAGATCGGGGAAAATGAACACCGTCGCGTGGCCGGCCACCTTGGAGTCGGGCATCTTGGTGCGAGCGACGCCCGCGTCGACCGCGGCGTCGTACTGGATCGGCCCTTCGATCGGCAGCTCGGGCGCCATCCGCCGCGCGAGCTCGGTGGCTTCGCGCACGCGCTCGACGTCCGCGCCGCCGCCGGAGGCGCCGGTGGAGTAGGACAGCATCGCCACGCGCGGCTCGACCCCGAACGTCTGCGCCGTGCGCGCGGAGGTGACGGCGATTTCGGCGAGCTGCTGGGCCGTGGGGTTGGGGTTGATCGCGCAATCGCCGTAGACCAGCACGCGGTCCTTCAGGCACATCAGGAACACGGACGACACGATCGAGAAGCCCGGCTTGGTGCGGATGAACTGGAGGGCCGGGCGCACGGTGTGGGCCGTGGTGTTGACGGAGCCGGAGACCATGCCGTCGGCCAGCCCCTTGTAGACCATCATCGTGCCGAAGTAGGACGCGTCGGCCAGGATCGTTTCCGCCATGTCCGGCGTCATGCCCTTGTCCTTGCGCAGCTCGAAGTAGGTCGCCACGAAATCGCGGAAATGCGGCGACTGGACCGGCTGGACGATGTCGACCCCGGGCAGGTTGAGGCCGAGGTGCGAGATCTTGTTGCGGATCTTCTGCTCGTTGCCGAGCAGCACGACGTCGGCGATGCCGCGCAGCAGCACCTGTTCCGCCGCGTACAGGATGCGGTCTTCCTCGCCCTCGGGCAGCACGATGCGCTGGCGGGGCGACTGCGCGCGCTGGATGAGGCCGAATTCGAACATCTTGGGCGTGACCACGCCCGTCTTGGCCGTCTTGAGGAGGTCGACGAGCTTGTGCGTGTCCACGTGCGACTCGAACAGCGCCAGCGCGGAGGTGATCTTGCGGGTCGCCCCGGGATAGATGCGCGAATGCAGCCGGGCCACCGCCGTGACCGCCTCGAAGGTCGTGGCCGGCACGGACAGGACCGGCACCATGTTCTTGACCTCCTTGAGCAGCGCGCCGACCGCGCCCGAGGGCTTGAACCCGTTCGTCAGCACGATGCCGGCGATGTTGACCGGCTTCGCGGAGTTGAGCTTGAGCATCACGCCCAGCAGGTTGCCGAAGCGGTCGCCCGAGATGAACAGCAGCGCGCCGTCGCGCAGTTGCGACAGGAAGATTTCCGGCGAGGAATCCGCCACGCTGTAGGACGTGGCCTGGAGGGAGTCGAGCAGGTCGGGGCGGTAGAACGTCTCGGCGCCGAGGGCCTGGGCGACCTCGGACATCATCGGCGCGGCCAGCAGCGGATCCTCCGGAATCGCGAACACGGGCAGGTCCGGATAGCGCGCCGTCCGCAGGAACGCCGGCAGCTCGTCGATGCGGTCGGCCGGGAAGCGGTTCAGGATGGCCGCCAGCACCTTGCAGTCGCCCTCCTGGAAGCTCTGCACCGCGAAATCGAGGTTGGCCATCTGGCCGTGCTTGCCGATCTTGTGGCCGTCCACCACCAGCAGCACCGGCGCGTCGATGTTGCGCGCGATCTCGGCGTTGATGTTGAACTCGAAGGCGGACGTGTCGCCTTCGAAGTCGGAACCTTCGCAGACGACGAAATCGAACCGGGCCGCCACGGCGTTGTATTTCGCCAGGATGCCGTCGAGCAGGGCGGAGGTTTTGCCGGCGCGGATCAGTTCGGCCGCCTCGCGGCTGGTGTAGGCGAACGCCTGCTCGTAGGGCAGGTCGAGCCGGAAATGGCTGGTGATGAGGGCGAGATCGTTGTCCGGCTCCGCCCCGCGCCGGTCGCCCGCGATGATCGGCCGGAAAAAGCCGACGTGGCCGACCTTCTTGACCATCATTTCCATCACGCCCAGCGCGATGGCGGATTTGCCGCTGCTGGCATCCGTCGCGGAAATATACACGTTGCGGGACATGGCTCGACCTTTCCAAACTGGCGTCCGGAGACGCGGGGGCTGAATTGGGCGGCATCCTAGCGGCTCGCGCCCGCGGATGCAAGGAAACCCGGCGCGCGGCGCATCGGTTCCGCAAAAGGGATTGCCCGGGGGCGGGGGGTCTGGTAGAACGACCGTTCGGATGAAAATAGTGCTGACAGGCGGTTCCGGATACATCGGCAGCGTCACGACCGAGTTGCTTTGCGACGACGGCCACGAGGTCGTCGTGTTCGACAACCTCGAACGCGGCCACCGCGAAGCCGTCGATCCCCGCGCGCGCCTCGTCGTCGGCGATTTGCGCGAGCCGTTGGCCATCCGGGAACTCCTGGCCGCGGTCCGGCCCGACGCCGTGGTGCATTTCGCCGCCTACGCCCTCGTCGGCGAGTCCATGCAGAATCCCCACCTGTATTTCGAGAACAACGTCGGCGGCGGCCTGAACCTGCTCGACGCCATGCTCCGCGCCGGCGTCCCGAAGATCATCTTTTCCTCCACCTGCGCCACCTACGGCCAGCCCGAGACCATGCCCATGACCGAGGCGCTGCCCCAGCGCCCGACCAACCCCTACGGCGAATCGAAGCTGATGTTCGAAACCGCCCTGCGCTGGGAGCAGGAGCGCCGCGGCCTCCAGCCCGTCTTCCTGCGCTATTTCAACGCCTGCGGCGCCACCGAGAAATACGGCGAGGACCACGAGCCCGAAACGCACCTCGTTCCCAACGTCCTGAAAGTGGCCCTCGGCCAGGCTCCGGCCGTGCCCGTTTTCGGCGCCGACTATCCCACGCCCGACGGCACCTGCATCCGCGACTACGTCCACATCGCCGATCTCGCCCGCGCCCACATCCTGGCCCTCGAAAAGGACGTCGCCGGCCCCTTCAACCTCGGCACCGGCACCGGATTTTCCGTCCAGCAGGTCGTCGCGACCTGCCGGGAAGTCACGGGCCACCCGATCCCCGTCGCCCTGTCGCCCCGGCGGCCCGGCGATCCCGCCTGCCTCGTGGCCGGTGCGGAGAAGGCCAAGGCCGTCCTCGGCTGGAATCCGCGGTATCCCGACCTGCGGACGATCGTCGAACATGCGTGGAACTGGCATCGGGCCCATCCGCGCGGATACGGAAAGTAGCCCCATGAGCATCGCCCCGGTTCAGACCGACCGTTTCAAAGTGGACACCAGCCGGCCCCGCAGCCGGATGAAGATGCGCGCCAAGATCCGGCACGTCCTGGCCGTCGCCTCCGGCATGTTCCCGCTCATGGCGCTGTTCGTCTACGGCATGTCGATGTTCCGCCTCAAGGCCCAGCGGGCGCCCTACAACAAACTCATCCTCGCCTTCATTGCCTGCGGCATGGTTTCCCTGATGCTCTACGCCTGGGCCCGCGCCGAAAAACAGCGCCGCCGCGAAGTCTCCGCCCGCAACCGCGAACGGAAATACCGCGAGCGGGAAGAAGAACTGCGCCTGGAGCGGGAGAAGATCCGGCTCCGCAAGGCCGCGGCGGCCGCCGCCGGCGCCGCCGCGCCGGCGCCCGCGAAGGAGGGCTGATGATCCGCCGTTCCGCCGCCCGGTCGGGCATGGCGCTGATCCTCGCGCTCGCGGCGATCGCGCTCGGCGGCGGGCTGGCCCTCTACCTGCAGGCCCGGGCCGCGGCCCTGGCCCGCACGGAACGCGCGGAACTGCTGCGCGAACGGCTGCGGGTCGCCGCCGCCGAGGCCGCGCGCGAAGCCCTCTGGGTGCTGGCCGCGGACGAAGACCTCGCCGTGGACCATCTCGGCGAAGACTGGGCCCGGCCCCGCGAAACCAACCGCGCCGACGGCGTTTCCACCTGGGCCGTCGTCGAAGACGCCGGCCGTTTCGTCAACTGGAACAACCTGGCCGCGTCCAACCGCACCGCCCGCGACGCCCGCGAAATCCTCCTCGACCTCATGATGTTCTGCGGCGATTTCGACGCCGCCGTCCGCGTCGATGCCTTGCAGGACTACGTCGATGCCGACGAAGCGGGCACCTACGAGGCCGATTTCTACCGGACCGGCGCCGCGCCCCAGGCGCCGCCCAACCGCGCGCTGTGGGCCCCGACCGAGCTGCTGCGCGTGCACGGATTCACCGCCGAGCTGTTCCGGCCGCGGCCCCGGACCGATCCCGACGATCCCACCGGCGGCGATCTTTCCGCCGCGACCGTCCTCGTGCCGGGCCCGCTGGCGGACCCGATCCCCGTCAACGTCAATACCGCCGGCCGCGACGTCCTCATGGGCGTGAGCGGCCTGCGCCAGGAGGACGCCGTGCGGCAGATCCTCGCGCTGCGCCAGGTGCAGCCCTTCGAATCCCTCGCGACGATGTTCACGGCCTATCCGGAAGTGGCCGCCCTGCTGGAAGGCAGCGTCGGCGTTTCCAGTTCCTGTTTCCGCGTGCGCGCCCGCGCCGCCGCGGAGGGCCAGCACCGGACCGTCCTGGCCTGGGTCGAACGCGATCCGCGCACCGGCGACGTCCGCATTCTCCAGTGGCTGGAAGGGGAGGGCTGAGCCGTGGCGCGTGGATGCAAGACGGCCTACGGCCTGGACGTTTCCGCCGGCCGGCTCGTGCTGGCCCGGTGCGGTCGCCGCGGCGCGCCGCAGGTCGCGCTGGCCGCCGCCGCCGATTCCGACGAAGCGCTCCGCGCCGTGCAGGCCGCGACCGCCGAAACCGCCCAAGGCGCCGCGGCGCTGGCCGTCGCCGCGCCGGCGGCCCTGACCGCCGTGCGGCGCCTGCGCGCGCCGTTCGCGTCCGTCCGCAAGGCCGCCAAGATCTGGCCGGCGCTGTTCGACGTGGAGCTGCCGTTCCCGGTGGAAAGCGCCGCCTGCTTCTACGGCGCGCCCCGCGTGGAAAACGGCGGCACCGCGGCCTTGGCCGCGGCCCTGCGCCGCAGCGATCTCGAGGCGTTCCTCGAAACCTGCCGCGCCGCCGGCGCCGACCCCACCCATTGCGACGCCGAAGCGCTCGCCTTGTGGAGCCAGCACGTCGCCGAAGCGCCCCCGGCGCGCGCCGACGGCGTCCGCGCGCTGGTCTGGCTGGGCGCCGACCACGTCGTCGTCGCGCGCGGCCGCGGCGCCGAGTTCATGGCCGCCCACGTGCTGCGCGCCTCGCCCGTGGCCGATCCGCATGCTTTCGCCGCGCTCTGGGCCGGCCGCGCGCGCCAGATCCTGGCCGCCCATCTCGCCGAAACGTCCGCGACGGAGCTCGATCTCTGGTGGACCGGGCCCGGCGCCGAAGACGAGCCGCGGCTGGCGGATTTGCGCCGCGCCCTGCCGGCGGAAATCGCCTGCCGCCACGAAACCCATCGCCAGCCCGCTTCGTTCCTGGCGCGGGCGCTGGCCCGCCGCGCGGCGGACGGCTCCGGCGTCAATTTCCGCGCGGGCCCCGACGCCCATCCGGCCGTGGTCCGCGCCGAATCCCGGGACCGGCGGCGGGCCTACCTCGGCGTGGCCGCCGCCGCCGCGCTCGTGCTGGCGCTCAATCTCGGCGAGGCCGTCGCGCGCCGCGGCCGGCTCGCGGCCGCCCAGCGGGAACTGGCGGCGCTCGCGCGGTCCGTCGCCGGCGAAGCCGTGCCCCGCGGCCAGGAAACCCTCATGGTCGAACGCGCGATTTCCCGCCGCGACGAGGAAACCAAGCCCTTCCGCATCGCGCGCGATCCCGCCGGCATGGAAGCCCAGCTCGCGCGCGTGATCGAGGAAGCCGCCGCCCTCGGCGTCGAGATCTCCCAACTGGGCCTTTCGCCCGCGGCCATCTCCCTCCGGGGCGCCGCGCCGAACCAGGCCGTCGTCGAAACGTTCGCGGATCGCCTGGAAGCGGGCGGCTGGAGCGTCCAGTCGGAAGCGGCCGGCACCGCGCCCGACGGCCGCCCGCAGTTCATCCTGAAAGGCATGGTGCGCCATGGCGGATGAACGCGTTTGGAAAGGACTGGCCGTGGCGCTGGCCGCGCTGGCCGCGGCCGCCACGCTGCACACGGCGCTTTCCGCGCCGCGCCAGCGGGAGCTGCTCGCGCGCAAGGAAGCGGATCTGGCCAAGATCCGGACCTTCGCCGGCCGCTGGGCCGCCGAAGACGCCCTGCGCGCGGACTGGGACCGGCGGCAAATCGCGCAACCCGCCGATCTGGCGGAACTGGCGGAGAGCGCGCTCGGCACCGGCGCGGCGAAGATTTCGCCGCGCTCGCCGGTGCCCGTCGCCGGCGGCTGGCAGCGGCGCGAGGCCGCCGTCGAGCTGCCGTCCGTCGCCTATGCCGAAGCCGCGACCTTCCTGTCCGCCGCCGCCGCCGCCGAGCCGCCCTGGCGGCTGCGCGAGATCGACGTGAGGCCCGCCGCCGAAGCGGGGAAGGGCGCCCTGTCGCTCGTGCTCGAAACGCTGGAAAAGAAGCGCCCGTGACGCTAGGATGGGCCCGATGAATGCCATCCGGACCGTCGTCGCGCGCCGCGAGCTGCTGTGGAACCTCGTGGTCCGCGAGCTGAAGCAGCGCTACAAGGGTTCCGTGCTCGGCTTCCTCTGGACCGTGCTGACGCCCTTGTTCATGTCGGCCATCTACGTTTTCTTCCTGCGCCTGCTGGCTCGCGGCGTGCCGATGGCCGACATCCTCATCGGCGTGTTCGCCTGGCAGTACACCACCCAATGCGTGCAAGGCGGCCTGACCTGCGTGACCGGCAGCGCCAACCTCGTCAAGAAAGTGGCCTTCCCGCGCGAAATCCTGCCGCTGAGCCAGGTGGCCGCCAACGGCATCGGCTATCTGCTGTCGCTTCTCGTCCAGTTTCCGATCCTGGCCATCCTGCTCTGGCAGGGCGGTTCGGGCTTCTCGTCGCATTGGCCGCTGTTCGCCTTCTGGGTGGTCTGGCAGACCGTTTTCAACCTCGGCCTGGCCCTGCTGGTCGGCGCGCTCAACGTGAATTTCCGCGACACCCAGCATCTCGTGGGCGTCGGCCTCAGCGCGTGGTTCTTCCTGAGCCCGGTCATGTACAACATGGAATTCGCGCGCAACCTCGCCGCGAGCTGGCCGTGGGCCGTGGATCTGCTCTACGCCAATCCGCTGGCGACCATCCTCAACGGCTACCGCGCCGCGCTGCTGCCCGGTTCCGCCGCCGGGTTTCCGCCCGCCGCCTGGGTCGGGTTCGCCCTCGCGCCCCTGACCCTGCTGGTCGGCGCGGCCGTCTTCCGCCGCCTCCAGAAGAATTTCGCGGACCTGCTGTGACATGAGCAACGCCATCGAAGCCGTCAACCTCGGGAAATGCTACGTCAAGCGCGGCACGGGCCTGCCCACGCTGTTCAACGCCGTCACCGGCGGTTTCCGCGGCAAAAACGAGCCCTTCTGGTGCCTGCGCGGCGCCAACTTCGAAATTCCCGCCGGGCGCACCATCGGCGTCATCGGCCCCAACGGCTCCGGCAAGAGTTCGCTGCTGGGCCTGACCGCCGGCACGATCGCGCCCACCGAGGGCCACGTGCGCACCCACGGCCGCATCTCCTCGCTGCTCGAACTCGGCGCCGGCTTCCATTCCGAGCTCAGCGGGCGCGAGAACGTGTTCCTCAACGCCGCGCTGCTGGGCATTCCCCGCGAAACCGTCCGGAAGAAATTCGACCGCATCGTCGATTTCGCCGAGCTGCGCGATTTCATCGACATGCCCGTCAAGCACTACTCCAGCGGCATGTACGTCCGCCTCGGGTTCGCCGTCGCCGTCGAGGTCGATCCCGACATCCTGCTGATCGACGAAGTCCTCGCCGTCGGCGACATCGCCTTCCAGCTCAAGTGCCTCGACCGCATCCGCGACTTCCAGAAGCGCGGCAAGACCATCCTGTTCGTCTCCCACGCCCTGCAGACCGTCGAGGAATTCTGCCACGAGGCGTTCCTGATCCACCGCGGCCGGCTGGTCGAGCGCGGCGATCCCGGCGACGTCATCCTCAAGTACGTCCGCTCCTACATGGGCGAGGGCGGCGGCGTCTTCACCCAGGAATTCGGCACGCGCGAGATCGAGCTGGGCGCCGTCCGCCTGCTCGACGCCGCCGGCCGCGACGCGGCCACCTTCGCTTCCGGCGAAACCCTGACCGTCGAAATTCCCTACGAAGCCCGCCGGCGCATCGAAAAGCCCGTGTTCGGGTTTTCCATCAAGACCGCCAACGGCATGTACGTCTACGGCTCCAACACCCAGCTCGCGGGCGTCGCGATCCCCTTCGTCGAAGGGGCCGGCACCGTGAAGCTCCAGTTCGCGCCGCTGCGCCTCATGCACGGCAACTACTTCCTCTCGCTCGCCGTCCACTCGTGGGACCACCAGGTCCAGTACCACCGCCGCGAGGATTGGCTGCCCTTCGCCGTCCGCAACGCCGTCGGCGACCTCGGCCTCTGCCGGCTCGACGCGCGGTGGCTGCCGTAGCTGCCGCAAACTTTTTACGTGCGACGTAAAACCGCGCGAAAGTTTTTACGTTCTGGCGGTGTCTAGGGTGAAGTGCACGAAAGTTCCAAGGCCAAGTCTCGGTTCGA